>NZ_JAKFED010000196.1:0-49882 GCF_036675845.1 Allobosea sp.
CTGCAGGCGCCCCTTCTCCTCGAGAATCTTGATGCAGGGGAAGGTCCGCAGATTGTCGAGCGAGTGCTGCACCGAGGCCAGCGCCAGCCGTTCGACATAGCTTTCGAAGTTTTCATTGCGCCCGCGCCCGCCCGAGCGCCGCGCCGCGGGCTCGACCAGCGTGATCCATTTGCCGATGAAATCGCCGGGCGAAAGCGGCCCCTGCGCATCGTCGGCAAAGGCGCGGATGCCGCCGCAGCGGCCATGGCCGAGCACCACGATATGCTCGACCTTGAGGGCCTGAACCCCGTATTCGAGCGCAGCCGAGGTGCCGTGCAGCTGATCGTCCGGCGAGAAGGGCGGGATCAGGTTCGCGACATTGCGGATCACGAACATCTCGCCGGGACTGGCGTCGAAGATCACTTCCGGCGAGACGCGCGAGTCGCAGCAGCCGATCAGCATGATCTTCGGCGTCTGGCCTGTCTCGGCAAGCTGCTCATACCGGCTTCGCTCGCGCGAAAAGCGGTCGTCGAGGAATGCGCGATAGCCTTCGGTCAGGCGTTCGGGGAAAGACGGCGTCACTTGGTCCATGGCGCAGTTGGGACAGGACAAAACGCCTCTCGTCAAGTGCCTCGTCGCCGCGCCCTGTCGCAGCGCAGCATCAGACGCCCGGCAGATGCACCTTCAGCTTGACCAGAAGCACCCCGGCGTCACCACGGGCGAGAAAGCATTTCAGCCGCGCGCTGGCGCCAGCCTTGAGGACGATCGTGGAACGCGGTGTGCCGAGCAGGCGGGCGAGCAGGGCGATCAGCGCCGCATTGGCCTCGCCCTCGCTGGGCGCGGCGCGAACCCGCGCCTTCAGCACCTGGCGGCCATCGGAGAGCGTCTCGACGCCGTCGAGGCCGTCGCGCCCGCCCCGCGGCGTCAGCCGGATGAAGAGCTGGAGCCCGTCCGGCGTGACCGACCAGGCCGTCACGCCTCAGAAGACGTTGGGATAGATGTAGCGGGTGATCACGCTCTGGATGAAGAAGATGATCAGCAGCAGGATGATCGGCGAGATGTCGATGCCGCCGAGATTGGGCAGCATATTGCGGATCGGCCGCAGCGCCGGCTCGGTGATGCGGTAGAGGAAATCCCAGACCGAGGAGACGAACTGGTTGCGCGTGTTGACGACGTTGAAGGCGATGAGCCAGCTGAGCACGGCCGAGGCGATCAGGATCCAGACATAGAGGTTCAGCGCCAGCATCACGACGTCGAGAACGGAACGCATCTAAGGACCTCTTCTGAAGACCGCTGGGGAGCGGATCGTCGCCCACGGAATGTTCCTGTCGCAAGCGATTGACAGGAACGCGACGCAGGGCCTAGAAGGCCAGCGCTCCGGGGCTGTAGCTCAGTTGGGAGAGCGCTGCAATCGCACTGCAGAGGTCAGGGGTTCGAATCCCCTCAGCTCCACCAGGCACTTTCGAGTGGCTGGTGCCCCGGGAAATTCATCAATCTCGATATCGTCATGCCGGTCTGGGCCGCGAGCGGGCATCGGTCGACCGTGACGCCTTGACCGCAAGGGCCTGCCGACAGGCGCGGCGGGCTTTCGCGCCGGTGCCGGCGCAGCCCGCCTCGCCCCACCTGCTCGATTTTCTGCGAAGCTCCTGTTTCGCTGAAGGATGATTCGCGGGTTGGGAGCCGAAGATGCAGGACGTCGATCTGCTGGTCCGGGCTGAGTTCCTCTATCCGATCACCGACGGAATGCCCGTCATACCGGGCGGCGAAATCGCCATCCTGAAGGACCGCATCGTCTATGCCGGCCCGGAGAAGCCGGCCGGAAGCTGGCGTGCGACGCGTACCATCGACGGCGCGGGAAAAGCCGTCCTGCCCGGCTTCGTCAACTGCCATTGCCACACGGCCTCGATCATCTTCCGCAGCCAGACCGACGACCACGCCGCCAAATCGGCACTGTTCGATGTCGCCTTCCGCATGGAGAAGGATGTCGGCGAGGCGGAATGGCAGCTGCTCGGCGAGGTCGGCTGCGCCGACATGCTCAGGGCCGGCATCACGACGATCAACGACATCTGGTACAGCCCGCAGCACCTGGCCGAAACGGTCGAGCGCTCCGGCCTGCGGGCCCAGATCGCCAACAAGGTCTTCGACGTCCATCTCGAGGAGCTGCGCCTCGGCGACTACACGCGCTATCCCGCACAGGGCGAAAAGCGCCTGCGCGACGGCGTCGCCTTCGTCGAGCAATGGCATGGCGCGGCCGGCGGCAGGATATCGGCCCGCATCGGCACCCATGCGACCGACACCTGCAGCCCCGAACTGCTGCGCGAAGCCCGCGCCGAGGCGACCCGCCTCGGCGTCGGCATGCACATCCACGCGGCGCAGAGCCTCGGCGAGACCGAGCATATCCTGGCCGCCCATGGCTGCGGCCCGCTCGAATATCTCCGCGATGTCGGCATGCTCGCCGAGGACGTCGTCCTCGCCCATCTCTCCGTCACCACCGATGCGGACCTCGATGCCGTGCGCGACAGCGGCGCCCGCTATGCCCATTGCCCGACGATCTACCCGCGCCGCGGGCGCTATCCCCGGCTCGAGGACATCCTGGCACGACAGATCGCGACGGGTTTTGCCACCGACTGGATGATGAACGACCCGTTCGAGGGCATGCGCAATGCGCTCAACGCGATGCGCCTGCGCACCGGCGACCCCAATGCCCTCTCCTGCGAGCAGGCGCTCTGGTTCCACACCATGGGCGCGGCGCGTGTCCTCGCGCTCGATTCGGAGATCGGTTCGCTCGAACCGGGCAAGAAGGCGGACCTGATCATGGTCGATCTCGATCGCCCGCATCTCCAGCCCTATTATGGCGGCTACTCGGCGCTGGTCTATTATGCGAAGTCCAGCGACGTGGTGACGAGCATCATCGACGGCGAGGTCGTGCTGGCTGACGGCCGGCCGACGCGGCTGGATCAGGCCGGCGCCCTTGCTGCCATGGCAGGCCGGGTCGCGAATTGGCGCGGCAAGCTCGGCGCGCTCGGCAGCAAGGCCGTCTTCGGCCCCGGCTGCCCGTGCTGCGGCTGATCGGGAACATCATAGCGAACGGATCGCCGCCGGCCCCATGACCAGTGAAGACGCCCTCCCTGCCGAGAAGCTGACGCCGCGCCAGCAGCAGATCCTGGCGATCGTCCAGCAGGTCGGCTTCACCACCATCGAGACCCTCGCGGAACGCTTCGGCGTCTCCGCCCAGACCGTGCGCCGGGACATCATCCAGCTGCAGGCGAGCAATTTCCTGCAGCGCTTCCATGGCGGCGCCGGCCTCGCCTCCGGCGGCATCCGCTCGGCCTATGCCCAGAAACTGACGATCTCGCCGGAGGGCAAGCAACGCATCGGCGCCGCCGTCGCGCAGATCGTGCCGGCCGGCGCCTCGATCTTCCTCGATGTCGGCACGACGGTCGAGGCGGCGGCGCGCGCCCTGCTTCACAAGCCCGGCTTGCGCGTGGTGACCGCCAGCGTCTCGGTCGCGCAGATCTTCTGCCATCACGGCATCTTCGACGTCGTCGTCACCGGCGGCATCACCCGCGGCGCGAACGGCTCGCTGGTCGGGCAGGCGACGATCGCCAGCATCATGGGCTTCCGCTTCGACCATGCCATCCTGGGGCTCGGCGGTTTCGACGACGACGGCGCGCCGATGGATTTCGACCTCGAGAAGATCGCGGTGCGACAGGCGGCGATCAGCCGCGCCCGCAATGTCCTCGCTCTGGCCGACAGCTCGAAATTCGATCAGTCCGGCACGGCCCGGATCGCGGCGCCCGAAGCCTTCGGCCTGATCGTCACCGACGCCGAGCCGCCGGCGCGCCTGCGCGAGGGCTGGCAACGCGCCGGAACCGCCTGGCACGTCGCCTGACCGCTTGCGTCGCCGGTCGCTTTTGACCAGAATGTAAGAAATCTTACATGAGCGTCCGGCCAACGGAGCGCCGCTTCCAGGGAGGTTGCCATGCTGCATGCCAAGATCGCGTCGCTTTGCCTGATCGCGCTCGGCTTCGGGCTGTCCAACCCGGCGCAGGCGCAGAACTGCCCCAGCCGCGGCACGCTCGATGCGCGCTATTGCGACGCCGATGGCGACCTGCTCGCCGACACGCCGGCGGACAAGGCGAAGCAGAAGGACCCCGACACCCTGATCTTCTCCTACACGCCGGTCGAGGACCCTTCCGTCTACGAGAACGTCTTCGCCGACTTCCTGACCCATCTCGCCAAGACCACCGGCAAGAAGATCAAATGGTTCGGAGCGGAATCCTATGCCGCCCAGGTCGAGGCGATGCGCTCCGGCCGGCTGCATATCGCCGGCGTGGCCAGCGGGCCGACGCCGTTCGCCGTCAATCTCGCCGGCTTCGTCCCGATCGTGGCGATGGAAAAGCGCGACAACTCGATCGGCTATACGCTGCAGCTGATCGTCCCCAAGGACAGCCCGATCAAGTCGATCGAGGATCTCAAGGGCAAGCGGGTCGCCCATGTCGCACCCTCCTCGAACTCCGGCGACACCGCCCCGCGCATCCTCTTCAAGGAGAAGGGCGTCGTGCCCGGCAAGGACTATGAGGTCCTCTATTCCGGCAAGCACGACAACTCGATCATGGGCGTGGTCAACAAGGACTACGACGCCGCGCCCGTCGCCTCCAGCGTGGTCGAGCGCATGGCCGACCGCGGCATGTTCAAGCGCGACGACATCCGCATCGTCTATGAATCGAGCCCCTTCCCGCGCACGGCCTTCGGCGTCGCCCACGACCTGACGCCGGAACTCCAGGCCAAGATCAAGCAGGCCTTCCTCGGCTTCGACTTCCTCAACTCAGCCTTGGCCAAGGAATTCAAGGACACCAAGGGCTTCAAGCAGCTGAGCTACAAGGCCGCCTGGTCCGACATCATCGTCATCCAGCGCGACAGCGGCATCACCTACACCCAGGACGGCCTGTCGAAGCTGAAGGGCGACTGATGTCCGGCAGCTTCCATGCGGCGACGGGCGGCACGCCGCCGCTCCTCGCCGTCGAAGGGCTGACCAAGGTCTACCCGACCGGCAAGAAGGCGCTCGGCGGCATCGACGTCGTCATCGACCAGCCGCAGCTCGTCGCGGTGATCGGCTCCTCCGGCGCCGGCAAGAGCACCTTCATCCGCTGCATCAACCGGCTCGTCGAACCGACGGCCGGGCGCATCCTGCTGAACGGCGAGGACATCGTCGCGCTCGATCGCAAGGGCCTGCGCGCCGCGCGCCGCCGCATCGGCATGATCTTCCAGGAGTACAACTTGGTCGAGCGGTTGAGCGTGATGCAGAACGTCCTTTCCGGACGGCTCGGCTATGTCGGGCTCTTCGCCTCGCTGCGCTACCGCTTCCCGCCGCAGGACATCCAGGCGGCCTTCGCGCTGCTCGACCGCGTCGGGCTCGAGGGCTACCACAACCAGCGCGCCGATGCCCTGTCCGGCGGCCAGCGCCAGCGCGTCGGCATCGCCCGCGCGCTGATGCAGCGGCCCGATCTCCTCCTGCTCGACGAGCCGACCGCAAGCCTCGATCCGAAGACCTCGCGGCAGATCATGCGGCTGGTGCGCGAGCTCGTTGCCGAGCGCCAGACGCCGGCGATCATCAACATCCATGACGTTGCGCTCGCCCGCGCCTATGCCGACCGCATCATCGGCCTGCGCGACGGCATCGTCGTCTTCGATGCCGAGGCCGCGGCGCTGACCGAGACGGCGCTGACCGAGATCTACGGCGCCGAGGACTGGGCGCCCGCGCAAAACGAGGACGACGACGAGCCCGCGCTGATCGGCACATTGCCGTGAGCGCTCCGGCTTCGCGCTATCCGGCGCAATGGCGCGCGCCGAGCATCTTCGGCAGCCCCGGGCGCCGCCTCGCCTTCTGGCTCGCGGTCGCGGCCTATCTCGTCTGGTCGCTCTCGACGCTCAACGTCGACACCGCCCGCATGCTCGCCGGCCTGCCGCGCGCCTGGACCATCCTGGAGCGGATGGTGCCGCCCGATTTCAGCCGCTGGCAGCTCCTGCTCACCGGCATGGTCGAGAGCGTGCAGATCGCCATCGCCGCGACGATCATCGGCGCGGTGCTCTCGATCCCGCTCGGCATCGCCGCCGCGGCCAATCTCTCGCCCCGCCCGCTCTACTTCGCGGCCCGCGGCCTGATCGTGGTCGGACGGACCTTCCACGAGGTCATCATCGCGATCTTCTTCGTCAAGCTGTTCGGCTTCGGCCCCGTCGCCGGGCTGCTGACGCTAGCCTTCTCCTCGGCGATCTTCCTCGGCAAGATGCTGGCCGAGGATATCGAGAACATGAAGCCGGGACCGGTCGAGGCGATCCGCGCCACCGGCGCCAGCTTCGGCCAGATCTTCGGCTATGCCGTGGTGCCGCAGGTCCTGGTCAAGACGCTTGGCGTGCTGATCTACCGGCTCGATTCCAATCTGCGCCATTCCACCGTGATCGGCATCGTCGGCGCCGGCGGCATCGGCCAGACGCTGTCGGCCTCGTTCTCGCGCTATGATTTCGATTTCGCCAGCGCCATCCTCCTGACCATCGCCGCCATGGTCGCCTTCGGCGAATGGTTCAGCGACTGGGCAAGGCGGAGGCTGAGATGACGGCGCATCAGCCTCAGCCTCCCGGCGCACCGATGCCAACCCGCAGCTATCCCGACGCCTGGGAGCGCTATTCGCTGAAGGAGCGCCTGGTCCACTGGCTCTGGCTCGGCGGCATCGCGTTCGCCGCCGCCTGGTCGGTCTCGGCGCTCGACATCGAATGGGCCTTCTTCGCCGATGCCCATGAACAGGCGATCGACCTGATCCAGCGCATGTGGCCGCCGCGCTGGTCCTATTTCCCGCGCATCGTCGATCCGCTGATCGAGACCCTGCACATCGCCACGCTCGGCACCATGATCGCCGTGGTCTTCGCCTTGCCCGTCGCTTTCCTCGCGGCCCGCAACACCACGCTGAACCAGGGCACCTGGCTGCTCGGCCGCGCCATGCTGGTGCTCTCGCGCTCCATCAACACGGTGATCTGGGGCCTGGTCTTCGTCGCCATCTTCGGGCCGGGGCCCGTCGCCGGCATCTGCGCCGTCGCGGCGCGCTCGATCGGCTTCATCGCCAAGCTCGTCGCCGAAGCGATCGAGGAGGTCGACGCCGGGCAGATCGAGGCGGTGGAAGCCACCGGCGCCCGCACCCTGCAGGTCTACGCCGTCGCGATCCTGCCGCAGATCCTGCCGGTGCTGATCGGCACCACGATCTATCGCTGGGACATCAATGTGCGGGAATCCAGCGTGCTCGGCTTCGTCGGCGCCGGCGGCATCGGCCTGCTGCTCTATGCCTCGATCAACCAGTTCGCCTGGTCGCAGGCCATCGTCATCCTGATCGCGATCCTCGGCATCGTCATCCTCAGCGAAGCGCTCTCGGCCTATGTCCGTTCCCGCATCGTCTGAACGGCGCGGCCTCACCCTGTTCCCAAGCGGGATCGCGGCTCTCGTCGCACGCTATGACGGTTTCCTGCTCGATCAATGGGGCGTGCTGCACGATGGCAGCAAGCCCTACCCCAAGGCGCTCGCCTGCCTCGAGCGGATGCGACAGGCCGGCAAGGCGGTGATCATCCTCTCGAATTCCGGCCGCCGCGGCAGCGAGAACGAGGTGGCGCTGGCGCGGATGGGCTTCCCGCGCGAACTCTACGACCATCTGGTCTCGGCCGGTGACGACGCACGCGAAGCCCTGGCGAGCCGCGACGAGCCGGCCTATCGCGAACTCGGCAAGCGCTGCCTGCTGCTGGCGCGCCCGGGCGAGGAACATCTCGCCGCCGGCCTCGGGCTGACCCCGACCGAAGACCCGGCCGAGGCCGATTTCGTCTTCGCGATGAGCATGGATGCGCCGAGCCAGTCCGTCGCCGGCTGGCGCGCCCTGCTCGAGCCCGCCGCGGCGCGGCGCCTGCCGATGGTCTGCGGCAATCCCGACCGCTACCGCGTCCATGCCGACGGCACCCTCTACGAGGCCCCTGGCCTGGTCGCGCGGGCCTATGAGGAAATCGGCGGCACGGTCCACTACCATGGCAAGCCGCATGCGCGGATCTACCGGACCTGCCTGCGATTGCTGGGGCTCCCCGCCACCCGCCTGCTGGCGATCGGCGACTCGCTCGAGCACGACGTCGCCGGCGCGGCGCAGGCGGGGATCGACTCGGCCTTCATCGCCGGCGGCATTCACAGATCCGAGTTGCTCTGGTCGCCGGCGGGGGAAGTCGAGAGCGAGAGCTGCCTGCGCCTGTTCGCGCGCGAGCGCTGCGCCCCGCAATTCGCGCTGCCCTGGTTCCGGTGGGAGTAGCGCACGCTACTTTTGCGCGGAACCGCCGCCGTCATCCTGGACAAGCCGCGAAGCGGCGTAGATCCGGGATCCATCCTAGGGCGCCGGAGCCTTATGATGGATCCCGGGCCGAGCTTCGCTCGCCCAGGATGACGGCAGTGGTTCCGCGAGAAAACAGCAGACCCTAGAGCCGCTCCTGCGGAAGCAGCGGCGCATGCTCGACCGGCAGAACCATCCACCCCCGGCGCGAGGCGCCGGGGGTGCGACTGAGACCGGGCCGAGGGCGGGCCTCGGCGATGAGGCTCAGCTCTTCAGCTTGGCGTTGCACTGGCTCCAGTAGCCGCCGCCCTTCTCGATCCATTTCAGGGCGCCGTTGGCGTTCGCCGCCTTGTTGGCGTTGTACTGGTCGGCACAGGTCTTGAGGCGGGCCCGGCCGGCCGTCTCGTCGGAGTATTTCGGTGCAACCGCCTTCGGGAACACCGCAGCCTTGGCACGGGTCGCGGTCGCCGGCTTGGCCGCGGGGGCAGCCGCCGGGGTGGCAGCCGGCGTATCGGCTACGGCGGCGGCGGCCTCGGCCTCGGCCGCATCGTCATCGCCGCATTGCGCCTTGCGGAAGTCGTTCCACTTCTGGCCCTTCAGCGTGTTCGCCTTCTTCGCGTCCTGATACTTCGCGCTGCATTCCTTCATCGTCAGCGCCGAAGCCGGCGTGGCCATGAAGCCTGCGGCCAGGCAGGCGAGCGCGGTCGAAAAGACGAGGTTTCTCATGAGAGGTCTCCTTCGGGCGATGAGTCGCACTCACCATCGCGAGATTAAGCAGCGATGCGCCATCCTGTCATCGCCATGCAGGAACTTCCTTGCTGTCCGATGCGTTCCCTCCGCCGCAATCCTTTGGGAGCACGTCATGAATCAGCCCGCCTTCTTCGTCGTCGCTGTGAGCCTCGCGCTCGCCTTGGCCGCCTGCAACACCGTTGAGCAACGCGTCGGCGGCGCTGCTGTCGGCGCCGGCACCGGCGCTGCCGTCGGCGGCCCTGTCGGAGCAGTGGTCGGCGGCGCCGCCGGCGCCGTCACTGCTCCCACGGTGGTGCGCACCACGCGGCGCGCCACGCGCTGAACCGGCCCACAGACGAAAGACCGATGCCGCGGCCGCAAGCCACGGCGCCCTGGCCTCGGCTTTCTGCCGCCCGAACGGAACCCTGCCGTCAGTATCTCGTTTCGACAGGGAGCCCTCACGCGAGAGATGGAGTTTCAACGATGGACAGCGACAAGCGGATGCCCCCGGACGTGCCGCGCGACCGTAGCGAAACCCAGGACGAGATCGAGCGCGCCGCAGGCAGCGTCGCCGAGCGGGCGAGCGAGCTTGCCGGCCGCACGGTCGACAGCGTCAGGGGCGGTTACGGGCGGGCGCGCGAGAAGGTCGCGGAGATCGATCCGCGCGAAACCCTCCGCGATGCCGGGCGCTACGTCCAGGAAACCGGCGAGGCCGCCGTCGAGACCGTCGAGCGTCACCCGCTCGTCGCCTTCGCGCTCGGCGCCGCCAGTGTCGGCCTGCTCGCCTGGGCGTTCACCGGTCGCCGCTCGACGAGTTGGCAGCCTGATACCAGCGGCTGGACGCGAACCTTGCGCGACTATGGCGACGAGGCGCTGCGCGCCGGGCGCGAACTGGTCGGCAGCGGCCGCCAGCAACTCGACCAGAGCAGCGACTATCTCGCCCGCGGCCGCGACTATGTCGATACCGGGCGCGACTATGCCCGCGAGGGTGGGCGCATGCTGATGCACCGATCCGAGCGTGAGCCGCTCGCGGCGGTGCTCGGCGTCGGCATCGCGCTCTATGTTCTGGGCTCGCTCCTCAGCGGCAGCAGCAGCGAACCGCAGCCGGCACGGCGCCGCGCCAAGCGCTGACCGGCGAGTGTCGGCCGGCGGGAGACGGGCGCGGGGCCATCAACCCTTGCGCCCGGATTTTTCCTTGCCGGTCTTCTCGACCACGGGCTTGCCCGAGCGCACCAGCGATTGGATCGCCAGGCTCGGCCTGCCGGATCTCTCGGAGATCAGGCGATCCTGCTCCATGATCGCCTCGCGCGCCGGCTCGTCGCCGTCGAGCCCGCCGAGCAGGGAGCTCGGCACGCGGCGGTTCGAGGTGCGCGAGCCGTCCTCGTAGAACACGTCGAACATGACGAATTCTGCGTCGAGCGGCTTCGATTTCTTGCGGGACATACCAGTTCCTGTTCGTCGTTGGGCGCTCGGCAGGCTCGGCGGGCAAAAATCTCCGCGCCAAGACTTCCTCCACGCGCAAGGCGCGGAGCCGCGACTGCGGACGGTCGGCGGGACAAGCGAGCGATCGCCCAGCGAGGTAGAGGCCAATCGCGCGCAAGGCAACCCCTGCCGGCGCAACCTGCCGGCAGCTTGCCCCGGCCGCAACGCCCGGCGCATAACGGCCTCTCCTTAATCGTTCAGGACGGCGCCATGCAGTTTCGCCCCGATATCGGCCCGCTCTCCCTGACGGTTCGCGAGCATCTGGCGCCCGGCAACGTGCTGCGCGCCGGCATCAACCTGTCGAATTTCCTGCTGGTCTCGAGCCGCTCGCCCGAAGGCGAGCCGCAGGGCGTCTCGCCCGACCTTGCGCGCGCCCTCGCCGACCATCTCGGTACCGCCCTGCGCTATGTCCCCTATGCCAATCCCGGCCTGCTCGCCGATGCGGCGCTGCGCGACGAATGGGATATCGGCCTGATCGGCGCCGAGCCGCAGCGGGCGGAGACGATCAGCTTCACGCCGGCCTATGCCGAGATCGAGGCGACCTATCTCGTCCGGGAGGCATCGCCGCTGCGCAGGATCGCCGATGTCGACGCCGAGGGCGTGCGCATCGCAGTGACCGGCCGCGCCGCCTATGGGCTCTGGCTCGACCGGCATATCCGCAAGGCCGTGCTCGTCCGCTCGGGCACGCTCGACGAGGCCGCCGTGGATTTCGCCCAGCAGAACCTCGATGCGCTGGCCGGCCTGCGTCCGCGCCTGCTCTCCGACCGCACCGCGATCCCCGGCACCCGCCTGCTCGACGGCTGTTTCATGACCGTGCAGCAGGCGATCGGCGTCCCCAGGCCCAAGGGCGAGGCGGCGGAGTACCTGACCCGCTTCGTCGCCGCGGCGAAGGCCTCGGGCTTCGTCGCCGCGCTGATCGCCAGGCATGGCGTGCAGGGATTGAGCGTCGCCCCGTAACCCTCAGGCGTCATTCTCGGGCGAAGCGAAGCGCAGACCCGAGAATCTCAGGACCAGAAGGCGCTGACCGGCGCCTCATCGGCATGAGATGCTCGGGTCAAGCCCGAGCATGACGGCGGGTTACGCCGCCGTACCATCCGTGCCAGCGCCGCACACCAGCGCGCAGACCTTGCTGCCGGATGCCGGCACGAAACGCTTCGCCTGCAGCGCTGCGACCGCGGCCGCGCCGGAGAGATCCGCAGCGAGGCCGAACTCGAACCAGAGCGAGCGCGCCGCCTGCTCCATCTCCTCGTCGCTGACCAGCACGATCTCGTCGACATTCTTCGCGACCGCCTCGTAGATCGCCTGGTCGGTACGCCGGCAGGACATCGTCGCGACCCGGGTCTCCAGCCGGTCGAGTGTCACCAGCTTGCCGGCTTCGAGGCAGGCATGCAGCGTCGGCGAGCCGTAGGGCTCGATGCCGACGATACGCGTCTGCGGCCGCAGCGCCTTGACCGCCGTCGACAGGCCGGTGATCAGCCCGCCGCCGCCGATGGCGACGAGGATCACGTCGACCTCGGGCATCTCGTCGAGGATATCGAGCCCGAGCGTGCCCTGCCCTGCGACCACGACCGGATCGCTGAACGGATGGGCATAGGTCGCGCCGGTCTTTTCGGCATGGGCGAGCGCCGCCGCATTGGCATCGTCCCAGACCGCGCCGACGATCTCGACATCGGCGCCCCATTTCTTCAGCTTGGCGACCTTGTCGGCGACGACATTGGACGGCAGGAAGATCTTGGCCTTGGCGCCGAGCACATGGGCCGAGCGGGCGATGGCTAGGCCATGATTGCCGCCGGACGCGGTGACGACGCCGCGCTGCAACTGCTCGGGCGAGAGCGTCAGCAGGCGGTTCATCGCCCCGCGCCCCTTGAACGATCCCGCCGCTTGCAGCAGTTCGAGCTTCAGCGTCACGCCGCCGCCGAAATCCTCCCCCGTGCTGGTCTGGGCATAGGGCAGCAGCGGCGTCTTGCGGATATGCGGGGCGATCCGCCAGCGCGCATCCTGGATCTCTTCGAGACCGATCACGACAGCGTCCCCTGGTAAGGCGCCGCCACGATCAGGCAGCAATTGCCCGGCCTGACCCGGCCCGGCTGGCGCCGGCCGTAGAGGATGCCGTCCGCCGCGTAATGCAGCGTCTCGGGCGGGCGCGTCGGGTCCCAGGTGCAATGGATCCTGCCGGCGGGCTGGCCGGCGCTGACCTTTTCGCCATTGGCGTGGAACGGCTCGAAGACACCGTCGGCAGTGGCATAGACATAGGCCGCTATGCCGGGCAGCTCGAGCACCTGGCCCTCGCCGCGACGCGGCTCGGGCTTGTCGCGCGCGACGATGCCGAGATGGTCGAGCACATTGGCGACGCCGCGCCGGCAGACCTTCAGCGCTTCCAGCGAGACCGTACCGGCGCCGGCCATCTCCGTGCCGACGGTGACGAGGCCGTTGCGGCAGGCGGTGGCGGTCGCGGTGCGCGGCTCGCCGAGATTGGAGATCACCACCGTCATCGGCGCATCGAAAGCCTGCACGGCCGCGACATTGCGCTTGTGCAGGGCCGCATCGTCGGTCGGCTCGACGATGGCGCTCGGGATGATGTCGAGCGAGGAGCCGCCGGAGTGCAGGTCGAGGAAGGCGTCGCCGAGCGGCATGATCTGATCGCTGAGGAAGGCGGCGATCTGCTGGGTGATGGTGCCGCGCGGATCGCCCGGGAAGCTGCGGTTGAAGTTCAGCCCGTCGACCGGCGAGGTGCGCTGGCCGGCGATCACGGCGTGGACATTGTTGGCCGGCATCAGGATCAGCCGGCCCTGGACGCGGCCGGGATCGAGATCGCGGATCAGCTCGCAGATCGCGATCGGCCCTTCGTATTCGTCGCCATGATTGCCGCCTTCGAGGATCGCCGTCGGACCCTCGCCGTTCTTGATCACCGCCACCGGGATGCGCGTCGCGCCCCAGGCGTCGTCATGCGGCGAATGCGGGATCATCAGGAAGCCGACCTGCTTGCCGTTCTTTTCCGGATCGACGGTGAGGAAGGCGGAGGACGGCCGGGGCGTCGGCTTCTGGCGGGGGCTGGTCATGGCGGGGCTCTGGAAGAGAACTGAGCTCGGGATATCAGGCACGAGCGCGGGGAACCCTCTCCGACTGATCTCGGGCTTGCCCGAGATCAGCACTCCAAGTGTCGAAGTCGGCAACAGCCGACTTCGATGGGGAGAGGGCAGGGTGAGGGGTAGGCCGTTGGACCAGCGCCGTGAGCGCCGACCGCGCAGTCGGACTCAGGCTAATGTTTCCAGTCCGAACACCTCACCCCTGCCCCTCTCCTTCCAGGAGAGGGGTTCCCCGCGCCTGGCGGGGAAGCGTGCCGCCTCACAGCGTCGGCAGCGGGTCCATCGGCATGTCGAGATACTTCTTGTGCAGCCGGTCGAGCTCGCCGTTCAGGCTGTTGAAGAAGATGAAGCCGTCGAGCCAGCGCACCAGGTTATGCTGGTCCATCTGCACGCCCATATGCGCCGGGCTGCGGCGAATGGTGAACTTGCGCTCGAATTCCTTGTTCGGATTCTGCTTGGCGAGCGCCTGGGCGACGATCGAGTTGGTCGCGAGCAGGTCGGCCTGGCCGGTGATGTAGGCCGCCGCCGCCGTGGCGTCGTCCTCGGTGCGCATCACATTCGCCTTCGGCGCGGCTTCGGTGATGGCGAGTTCCTGCGTCGTGCCCTTGGCGGCGGCGATGCGGGCCGAGCCCAGCGTCTCGGCGCTGCTGACGCTCGAAGACTTCGCCCCGTAGACGGCCAGGAAGGTGTTGGCATAGGGCGCCGTAAACATGATCTGGCGCGCCCGCTCGGGCGAAAGCCCCATCACCGAGATGACGATGTCGACCTTGTCGGTGAGCAGGAAGGGGATGCGGTTGGCGCCGGTGATCTGCTGCATCTCGAGCTTCACGCCGAGGCCCTTGGCGACCATCTCGGCGAGCTCGATGTCGAAGCCGACCGGCTTGCGGCTGGCGTCCTGCGCGCCGAAGGGCGGCGCGTCGAGCGGCACGCCGATGCGCACCGTGCCCTTGGACAGGATGTCCTGGAGCTTGTCGGCGCGGGCTTCCGCCGTGCCCAGCGCGGCAACGGCCAGGGCGGCCAGACCTGCCAGGAAAGAACGGCCTTTCAAGAACGAACCCATATTTCTTCTCCCCTCGTTACCGTGACCGGAACTGGTCGTCCCTCAGTGCAGCACCGCGCTGAGGAAGGTCTTGAGCTCGGGCGTCGTCGGCTCGGCGAGCACCGCCGCGGCCTGGCCTTCTTCGTGGATGCGGCCCTCGTGCATGAACACGACACGCGAGCCGAACCGGCGGGCGAACCCCATCTCGTGGGTGACGAGGATCATGGTCATGCCCTCCTGCGCCACCGATTCCAGCACCTTGAGCACCTCCCCGGTCAGCTCCGGATCGAGCGCCGAGGTGACCTCGTCGAACAGCATCAGCTTGGGCTGCATGGCGAGCGAGCGGGCGATGGCGACGCGCTGCTGCTGGCCGCCGGAAAGCTGCGAGGGATAGGCGTCGAGCTTCTCTTCCAGCCCGACACGGTGCAGCACCTCGCGAGCGATCTCGCGGGCCGCCTCCGGCGC
The DNA here is from genome assembly GCF_036675845.1 of Allobosea sp. Classification (GTDB taxonomy): domain Bacteria; phylum Pseudomonadota; class Alphaproteobacteria; order Rhizobiales; family Beijerinckiaceae; genus Allobosea. The sequence goes on from NZ_JAKFED010000196.1 coordinate 15,129, forward strand.
CTGCTTCTTCACCACCCGCGGTGCCAGCGTGATGTTGTCGCAGACCGAGAGATGCGGGAACAGGTTGAAGCTCTGGAAGACGATGCCGACCTGCTGGCGCAGCTTGCGCAGATCGGTCGCCGGGTCGTTGACCTGGACGCCGTCGACGCGGATCGTGCCGGCCTGGATCGGCTCCAGCCCGTTGACGCAGCGCAGCAAGGTGCTCTTGCCCGAGCCCGAGCGGCCAATCACGGCGACGACCTCGCCCTTGGCGACATCGAGCGAGACGTTCTTCAGCACCGCGTTGGTACCGTAGCTCTTGCTGACGTCCCGGATTTCAACGAGCGACATCGAGCTTCCGCTCGAGCGAGCGGCTCCATTGGGTCAGAGGGAAACACATCAGGAAGTAGATGCAGGCGACCGTGATGTAGACGGCGAAGGGCTTGTAGGTGCCGGCTGCGGTAAGCTGACCCTCGCGGGTGAGCTCGACCAGCCCGATCACCGCCGCCAGCGAGGTGTTCTTGATCAACTGGACCAGGAAGCCGACGGTCGGCGGGATCGCGACCCGCACCGATTGCGGGATGATGACATAGCGCAGTTGCTCGCCCAGCGAGAGACCGAGCGAGGCGCCCGCCTCCCATTGCGTCCTGGCGATCGAGACCAGGGCGCCGCGCCAGATCTCGCCGAGGAAGGCGCTGCCATAGACCGAGAAGGCGACCGCGGCGGCGAGCCAGGGATTGACCGAGATGCCGATCAGCGGCAGCCCGAAGAAGATCAGGAAGAGCCAGACCAGCAGCGGCGTGCCCTGGACGATGTGGATATAGGCGGCGGCGAGCCAGCGCACCGGCGCCAGGGGCAGGATGCGCGCGATCGCGATGGCGAGGCCGATGACCGAGGCCCCGGCGAAGGCGGTCGCGGTCAGCACCAGGGTCCAGCGCGCCGCGCCGACCAGGTACATCACGTCGATGAGGCCGAATTCCCTGATCATCGCTGCACGAAAGCCAGGCGGTAGATCGCCGCGAAGAGGCCCCGGAAGGCGAAGGCGAGCCCGAGATAGAGCACGCCGATGACGGTATAGACCTCGAAATCGCGGAAGGTGCGCGACTGCACGATCGAGGCGGCGTGGAACAGGTCCTGCACCGAGATCTGCGAGACGATGCTGGTCGCCAGCATCAGCAGCACGAACTGGCTGGCCAGCGCCGGAAACATCGCCTTCAGCGCCGGAAAGATGACGATGTAGCGGAAGACCTGCAGGCCGGAGAGCCCGAGCGAGTGCCCCGCCTCGATCTGCGCCTTCGGCACCGCTTCCAGGCCCGCGCGGACGATCTCGGTGGTGTAGGCGCCGAGATTGACCACCAGCGCGATCATCGCCGCAGTCAGGCCGTCGAGGCGCAGGCCAAAGCTCGGCAGGCCGAAGAAGATCAGGAAGAGCTGCACCAGCAGCGGCGTGTTGCGGATCACCTCGACATAGGTGCCGACGACGGTGCGCAGCCAGGTCGGCCCGTAGACGCGGGCGGCCGCGCAGAGCACGCCGATCGCCAGACCGCCCACCATCGCGACGCCGGAGAGCAGCAGCGTCGTCCAGACGCCGTCGAGGATCGACTCCCAGGCCGCGAAGACGTCGCGAAACTGGAGGCCGTACTTCATCGCTCAGCCCCGTCCGGCCTGCGGACACGCGGCCCGCTGCCTGAAGACTTTCAACGCGTGCTGCGGCAATGACGTCATTTCGCTCCCTCTTTACGCGGAGGCTAGGTTGGCTTCTTATTTGATGTCAAGCTTCACATATGAAACCGAAACGGCATGGGCGTCATGAGCCTTCTTCCTGAAGCCGAAAACGACGACAAAGCCTCCTACGCCGCACCGGCGCTGGAGAAGGGGCTCGACATTCTCGAACTCCTCGCCGAGGTCGGCGAGCCGCTTTCGACCCGCACGATCGCCGAGAGGCTGCGGCGCTCGAAGAGCGAGATCTTCCGGATGGTCTTCGTGCTGCAGCAGCGCGGCTATCTCGAGCGCGAGCCTGGCACCGACCGGCTCGGCCTGTCGCGCCGCCTGTTCGACCTCGGCATCAGGACGCCGGGCGGCAAGCAGCTGACCTCGGTGGTGCTGCCGCTGATGGAGCGCTTCAGCGAGGAAAGCGGCCAGGCGGCCCATCTCGTCGTCCTCAGCCGGGCGCAGACCGTGGTGCTGGCGACGACCTCGGGTCATCTCGACGCCAGCGTCATCGTGCGCCCCGGCTATGGCCGGCCGGCACTCGAAGCCAATTCCGGCCTCCTCATCCTCGCCTTCCAATCCGAGGCGCGCCGGCGCGCGCTGATGCGCGAGGCCGAGCCGGAAACCCGCAAGCGGCTCGACCTGCCGGAGACGGAGGCGATCTTCGCCGAGATCCGCAGCCACGGCCATCGCATCGCGCCGAGCCGCGACATCCTCGCCATCACCGACATCGCCTGTCCGGTGGTCGGGCCTTCCGGCTATGCCGAGGCCGCGATCCTGGTGCCCTGCCTGCAGCGCCATGACTTCGTCACCGACGAGGGCGCGATCCTGCTGGCGCTGAAGGCCTGCGCCTCCGAAGCCGGCCTGCGCCTGCCCTATGGTTGAATCGAAAATCCGGAAAAACTTCAGCATTTGCCGCAGGGATACCCTTCCACCGCCACAAGCTCTCCAAGATTGGCCGCGATTTTCCCTCTGACCGAAGCAAACGGCACGGAGGAGGACGATCGATGGCCGAGACCGCGACGAGCACGCATGCCCCCGTGATGACCGATCCGGAATGGATCGCGCTCGAAAGCATCAATGAGGAAACGCGCCGCTTCATCTTCGGCGAGGCGATGCTGCGCCTGCTCCAGGGACGCGGCCTGGCCGAGCCCGGCGACGAGCGCTGGAACGTCACGCCGGAAGGTCAGGACGCGCTGGAAGCCCGTAGCAACTGAGGCCACTCCGGCTTGCCCGGAATCTTGCCCGGAACATCGCTCAAGCGAAGCGAGACCGGCATGATCCGGCCGGCGGTTTGCGCCCCGACGGTTGCAACCCGCCGCGGCGATGCGCATCTCTGCGGCAGCGACAAGCCCGCACGGAAGAGCCGGAGCCGCCGATGAAACGCCCCGTCACCATCACGATCTCCCATGCGCTCGGGCGCGAGGCCGCCCGCGCCCGCCTCCAGGGCGGTGTCGACAGGATCCGCAGCCGGCTCGGCGACTTCCGCATGCAGCTGGTCGAGGAGGACTGGCAAGGTGATACCCTGCATTTCGGCGTCGCGGCCCTCGGCCAGACCGTGAACGGCAAGCTCGAGGTCGAGGACGCACTGGTTCGTCTCGAGGTGATGCTGCCCTGGATGCTCGCGATCTTCGCCGAGAAGCTGCGCCTCGGCGTCGAGAAGCAGGGCCAGATCCTGCTGGAGCACAAGCCGGCCAAGGCCTGAAGCGGGCTAGCTTTCGCCATCCATCAGCGGGTGCAGGTCGCGCACCATGCTCTTCAGCCGCTCGTCGAGGATGTGAGTGTAGATCTGCGTCGTCGCGATGTCGGCATGGCCGAGCAGCTCCTGCACGACGCGCAGATCGGCGCCGTTCTGCAGCAGATGGCTGGCGAAGGCGTGGCGCAGCACATGCGGGCTGACCTTGGCCGGCGACAGCCCGGCCTCGGCGGCGAGCGTCTTCAGATCGCGCCCGAAGGCCTGCCGCGTCAGGTGCCCGCTCTCGCCATCGGAAGGAAAAAGCCAGCGCCCGCCGGCGCCGCCCTGCTGGCGCAGCAAGGCAAGATGCGCCGCCGCCGCCAGCCGCGCCGCCTCGTTGAGCGGCACCAGCCGGTCCTTGTCGCCCTTGCCGCGCACCACCAGAAAGCGCTCGCGCGTCGTCGCCGCCGAGAGCGGCAGCGCGATCAGCTCCGAGACGCGCATGCCGGTGGCATAGAGCATCTCGATCAGGCAGCGCATCCGAAGCGCGCGCGCCTGCACCGCTGGCGACTGCCCCTCGCGCTCGGTCGCCTGCTGCGCCGTCGCGATCAGCCGGTCGACCTCGGCGACCGAGAGCACTTTCGGCAAGGGTCGCCCAAGGCGCGGCCCTTCGATCGCCGCCGTCGGGTCGGTGCCGACTAGCCCTTCGGTATAGAGGAAGCGGTGGAACTGCCTGACCGCCGAAAGCCGTCGCGCCGCCGACGAGGCCTTCAGCCCGCGCTCCGACAATTCGACCAGGAAGGCCCGCACATCCGCGGCCGCGACCGCCGCCGGGCCGCCATGGCCCGCGGCGAATTCGAGATAGTCGTCGAGATCGCGCTGATAGGCGTCGATCGTATTCTTCGCCGCGCCGCGCTCGGCTGCGAGCATGTCGAGGAAGGCGTTCAGCCAGGCGCGCGCTTGCCGGGTCATTCTCGCCGGCTCATTTCTGCAGCTTCGAGGGCGGCACGATCTCGACCATCTCGCGCGGCTCGGGCTTGACGAAGGTGACGAGCGCGACCATGCCGCCGAACACCAGCCCGCCGACCACGGCGAGGAAGGTCAGGAACTTGAACAGCGTCGGCACGGCCGGCGATTCCTTTTCGAACCTGTCGGTTATTCCCGATCCGCGACCCTGGACGCAAGCGCCGCATCGTCGGTCAGACGCGCCGGTCGCAAGCCGCGCAGGCTGCTGCCGACGAACCAGCGCGGTGCCTTCAGAAAGTCATCCAGCCGCAGCGGCGCTTCCCGCGCCGTCCCGGCCTCCAGCAGTTCCCGGCGCAGCACGCCCGGCAGCAGGCCGTGGTCGGCAGGCGGCGTCAGCAACAGCCCGTCGCGTTCGAGGAAGAGATTGGCCCGGCTGGTCTCCGTGACGAAGCCTTCCCGGTTCAGCAACAGCGCCTCGTCGCAGCCCTGCGCGGCCGCCGCGGCGAAGGCACGCTCATAGCGGCTCCGGCGGGTCGTCTTGTGCCGCGCGAACGGGTCGCCGGCATCGCTGCGCTCGGCCGCGACGCAGATGGTCAACATCCGGCTCTCCTCGGGCGGCAGCGGCACATGCCTGATCGCCACCTCCCCGTCGCGCCGGAGCTCGAAGCGCACGCGCTGGTCGACCTCGGCGGGGAAGCCGGCCGCGAGTTCGGCCAGCCGCGCCGCCAGCGCCTCCCGCTCGAAACGGAAGCCGAGCGTCGCGGCGGAAGCGCCGATCCGCTCGAGATGCAGCTTCAGCCGGCGATAGCCGCCATCCGGCGACCAGAGCAGCGTCTCGAACAGCCCGTAATCCTCGGCAAGATCGGTCAGGACGCGGGCCTTGAGCCGGCACTCGGCATATTCCGCCTCGGCCTGCGAATCGACGACGATGCCGCCGCCGACGCCGTAGACGCCCTCCCCGTTGGGCAGGATCGTCGCGGTCCTGATGGCGACGTTGAAGCGCAGATCGCCATTCGGCGCGATCCGGCCGATCGACCCGGTATAGGCATCGCGCGGCTGCGCCTCGAGCTCGCGGATGATCTCCATCGCCCGGAGCTTCGGCGCGCCGGTGACCGAACCGCAGGGGAACATCGCCGCGATCAGCTCGCCCGCCGACAGGCCCGGCCGCAGCCGCCCCGTCACCTCGGAGGTCAGCGTGTGCAGGGTCGGATAGGTTTCCACGCTGAACAGCTTGGGCACCGCGACGGAGCCGATCTCGCTGACCCGGCTAAGATCGTTGCGCAAGAGGTCGACGATCATCAGGTTCTCGGCGCGCTGCTTCGGATCGGTGCGCAACGCCGCCATCGCCGCGGCATCGCCCGCCGCATCCTTGCCGCGGGCGACGGTGCCCTTCATCGGCCGCGTCGTCGCCTGGCCGGCTTCGGCCTCGACGAAGAGCTCGGGCGAGACCGAGAGGATCGTCGCCGCACCGGTCGCGACGATCCCGCCATGGGCGACCGGCTGGCTCGCCCGCAGCGCGCCATAGAGCGCCAGCGGGTCGCCATCATAGCGGAAGCGGATCGGGAAGGTCAGGTTGACCTGGTAGGCGTCGCCGGCTTGCAGATAATCGAGCACCCTTCCGACAGCGGCGGCATGGCGCTCCTCGTCCAGCCCGAGCGCCAGGGATTCGAGCGGCGGCGGCGCGGCGAGGCCGGCGAACTGCCGGTCGAGCACGGTCGGATCCAGCGCGCGCGGCGCGCCGAAGAGCCCGATCCAGAGCAGCGGCAGGCTCCGGCCTTCCGGCATCAGCGCCTGCAGCCGCGGCTCGAAGGCATAGCCGAGCTCATAGGAAAGGAAACCGGCCGCGTGCAGCCCCGCCGCCAGCCCGGCCTCGATGCGGGCCAGCGCGGCGGGAACCTCGGCGAGGCTTTGCGCTTGCACCAGTGCGACCGGCTCGGCGAAGAGCAGCGCCGGCCCCGCGCCGGCGCTGCGGTCCTCGAGCAGCACGAAAGGCGGGCGCAATGCGGCGATCTCGCCGTCCTGTCCGGGGCTCGGCATCACGCCCTCTCCTCGCCGCTGCATCGGCCCGTAGCAGCCTGACTCGCTCCGGCCGGTCAAGCCGACGCAGGGCCGCAGCGGCGTCTCAGGAGGGCGTGGCGGCAAAGCATCGCACATGCTAGAGCGGCAACGAGGAAACGTTGCGATGATGATGGCAGACACTGTCGAAACGCTTGACGTCGCCGCTCTGCGCGCCGCCCTCGGCGAGCGCGCCGTGGTGCTGGTCGGGATGATGGGATCGGGCAAGAGCTCGGTCGGCAAGCGGCTCGGCGCGCGCCTCGGCCTGGCCTTCGTCGATGCCGATACCGAGATCGAAACCGCGGCCGGCATGTCGATTCCCGACATCTTCGCCCAGCGCGGCGAAACCGAGTTCCGCGATGGCGAGCGCCGCGTCATCGCCCGCATCCTGACGACGCGCGCGCCCCTGGTGCTGGCGACCGGCGGCGGCGCCTATATGAACGCCGACACCCGCGCCCGCATCGCCGAGCTCGGCGTCTCGATCTGGCTCAAGGCGGATTTCGACGTGCTGATGCGCCGCGTGCGCAAGCGCAGCAACCGGCCGCTGCTGCGCACCGCCGATCCGGAAGGCACGATGCGCCGGCTCCTCGCCGAGCGCGAACCGGTCTATGGCCAGGCCGACATCACTGTAATCTCGAGCGACGACCCCCATGAGATCGTCGTCGAAGCCGCGCTGGCCGAGCTCGAGCGCGTGACGAGCATCCGATGATCGACAAAGCCGCCGTTGCCGCGCCTGCCGAGCGCATCCTCGTCCCCGTCGCTTTGGGCGAGCGCTCCTATGACATCCTGATCGGCCGTCACCAGCTCTGCGAGGCGGCGGATGTCATCGCCGCCCTCGCCCCCGGCGCGCGCGCCGCCATCGTCACCGACGACAACCTCGCCGCGCTGCATGCGCCGGCGCTCGAAACCTGCCTGCACCAGGCCGGCGTCACCACGACGCGCCTGACGATCCGGCCCGGCGAGGCCTCGAAATCCTATGCCTGCTTCGTCGAGCTCTGCGACGAACTGCTGGCAGCGAAGATCGAGCGCAACGACCTCGTGATCGCGCTGGGCGGCGGCGTCGTCGGCGATCTTTCCGGCTTCGCGGCTTCCGTGCTGCGGCGGGGCGTGCGCCTCGTCCAGATCCCGACCAGCCTGCTGGCGCAGGTCGATTCTTCCGTCGGCGGCAAGACCGGCATCAATTCCGGCCATGGCAAGAACCTGATCGGCGCCTTCCACCAGCCGGCGCTGGTGATCTGCGACACCGCCTTGCTCGACACGCTGAGCGAGCGCGAGTTCAAGGCCGGCTATGCCGAGGTGGTGAAATACGGGTTGATCGACGACGCCGGCTTCTTCGACTGGTGCGAGGCGAACTGGCGGCGCGTCATCGCCGGCGGGCCGGAGCGCGACCATGCCGTCGCCACCGCCTGCCGGGCGAAGGCGGCGATCGTCGCCCGCGACGAGCGCGAGGAGGGCGATCGCGCCCTGCTCAATCTCGGTCACACCTTCGCCCATGCGCTGGAGCGGCTGACGGCCTATGATTCGAAGCGGCTCGTCCATGGCGAGGCGGTCGCGATCGGGCTGGCGCTGGCCTTCCGCTTTTCGCAGCGGCTCGGGCTCTGCCCCGGCCAGGATGCCGGCCGCGTCGCCGCGCATCTTGCCTCGGTCGGCCTGCCGACGCAGCTGCAGGACGTAGCCGGCGGCACCGGCAGCGCCGCCGAGATCGTCGAGGCGATGACCCAGGACAAGAAGGTGAAGCGCGGCGCGCTGACCTTCATCCTGGCCCATGGCATCGGCCGGAGTTTCATCGCACCGGGCGTTCCCGCCGACGAGGTGCGCAGCTTCATCGAAAGCGAACTCGCGGGAGCCTGATCGCACCCCCAATGGCCGCGCTGATCCCCATAGATCCCTGGCTCGCGGTCGCGGTCGTCGTTCTCGGCCTGCTGCTGACCGGCTTCCTCTCCGCCAGCGAGGCGGCGCTCAACGCGACCTCGCGCGTGCGGCTCTCCGCCCAGGAGAAGGCCGGCAGCCGGCGCGCCGCGATCGTGCTGCGCGTGCTTTCGAACCGCGAGCGCCTGAGCGGCGTGCTCCTGCTCGGGCGCACCCTGACCAAGACCGCCACGGCCGCGTTCGCGACCTATGCGGCAGCGGCGTCCTTCGGAACCGGCGCCGCGCTCGGCGCTGCCGCCGGCGTCGCCCTGCTCGTCGTCATCCTCGGCGAGCTGGCGCCGCGCATGGTGGCGGTCGCAAAGCCCGACCGCACGGCGCTCTTCCTGATCCGGCCGGTGGCGCGCCTGCTCGCCGTCCTGGGGCCGCCCGTGCGCCTGCTGCAATGGCTGGCGCGGCGCTGCATCGGCCTTTTCGGATTGCGGATCGATTCCCAGCGCCCCGTCCTGGCGACGGACGAGGTTCTGCGCGACCAGGTCGACCTGATGCGCCAGCAGGGCACAGTCGAGAAGGCCGATGGCGACATGGTCAGCGGCTTGCTCGACCTCAAGGACCTCGAGGTCGCCGATGTGATGATCCACCGCACTAAGATGCGCACGATCAATCTCGATCTCGGCCCGGAGGCGATCGTCCGCGAGGTGCTCGCCTCGCCCTATACGCGCCTGCCGCTCTGGCGCGAGAAGCCGGAGAACATCGTCGGCATCCTGCACGCCAAGGACCTGCTGCGTGCCCTCGACGCCGCCGGCGGCGAGGCCGGCAGGCTCGATGTCGGCGAGATCGCGCTTTCGCCCTGGTTCGTGCCGGTGACGATCTCGCTGCCCGAGCAGCTGAAGGCCTTCCTCTCCCGCAAGACCCATTTCGCCCTTGCCGTCGACGAATATGGCGAGGTCATGGGCCTGGTGACGCTGGAGGACATCCTCGAGGAGATCGTCGGCGACATCCGCGACGAGCACGACATCGCCCTGCCCGGCCTGCGCCAGCAGGCCGACGGTTCGGTCATCGTCGACGGCAGCGCGCCGATCCGCGACCTCAATAGGGCCATGGACTGGAACCTGCCGGACGAGGCGGCCACGACCATTGCCGGGCTCGTCATCCACGAGGCGCAGGCGATTCCCGATGCCGGCCAGGCCTTCACCTTCCACGGCTTCCGCTTCGAGGTGATGCGCAAGAGCCGCAACCGCGTCACGGCGCTGAAGATCGCGCCCGTCGGGAAAATCGAGACCGAACAGCCGACATCGTGAGCGATCTCGGCGTCGACTCTGGCCTTGAGGCCACAGCCGGATGGCAGTGCGATTGCCACGCGATATCCGCTCAACCGCGCAGCGCTTCGGGAAGAACCTCGATCGCCTTGTGCTCTCGCGAGACGCCATCGACCAGGAAGACGTCGCCGACCGCATGGTCGGTGCGCAGCTTCACGATCGCCTGATAGGCGGCCGAGGCATACCAGGCGCGGGCGGCGGCGAGATCCGGAAAGGCGATGACGATGAGGTCGCCCTGCCAGTTGCCTTCGAGTTTCTCCGGCACCCCGCCATGGATGATGAAATGCCCGTCGAAGGGCTTCAGCGTGGTGTCGATCCCCTCGAGATAGGCGATGATGTCCGGCCCGAGATCGACCTGGCGGAGATGGCCAACGGCATAGGCGGTCATGTTTGGCTCCTTTCGGCTTCGGGTGGCGGTCGCCACCGGCAATCCGAGGGATAGGCCACGCGCGGCCGGGGATCGATTACCCAACAGGTAATGACAGCGCGCTTTCGGCCGCGCTCCGCAAAGCCGCCATATTGCCGATGGAGACCGGCAGGATGATCCAGCACATCGACCGCCTCGCCTTGCCTGCCGCCGCACTCGCCATCGGGCTTCTTTCCGGCGTCGGCGCACTGCAGGCCCAGCCCGCCCCGACTTTCCGCGCCAGCTGCGCCGAGTTGCGCTCTGCCCTGAAGACCTTGCAGGGCAGGGAGGGCGAGCTGATCACCATCGAGGTCGAAGGGCCGCTGAGCATGGTGCGCGTCGGCGAAGGGCTGACCTATCTCGGCCTGTGCCAGGCGCCGGCCCCGCGCGTGCTCTGCGTCACCTATGACACCAATGGCCGCAAGCCCGGTGAGAGCGTCATCGTCGCCGGAGCCTGGGAGCAGGTCGGCCCCGACCATGTGAAGCTCGACCCCTGCCTGCATCACCCGCCGGAATAGCGCGGGCTCGCGGCAACGCCGCTCAATCGATCGCGATCTTCTGGGAAAGTGGGCTCGCCGCGCTCTCCGGCAGCGTCTCGGCCGGCTTGTCGGTGACGAGATACTGCGCCCGTGCCAGCGCCGCGAAGCGCCCGCCCTTGGCGACGAGTTCCTCGAAGGAGCCCATCTCGATCACCCTTCCCTGCTCGAAGACGAGGATGCGGTCGGCATTGCGGATGGTGGCGAGGCGGTGGGCGATGACGAAGGTGGTGCGGTCCTTCATCACCTCGTCGAGGGCTTTTTGCAGTTTCACTTCAGTGGCGGCGTCGAGGGCCGAGGTCGCCTCGTCGAGAATCAGGATCGGCGGGTTCTTCAGGAGCGCGCGGGCGATCGAGAGGCGCTGGCGCTCGCCGCCGGAAAGCGTGCGGCCGCGCTCGCCGACGAGCGTGTCGAGCCCATCGCTCTGGCGCGCCATCACCTCGGTGGCCTGGGCGCGGTCGAGCGCCTCCATCATCTCGGCATCGGTCGCATCCGGCTTGCCGACGGTGAGGTTCTCGCGGATCGAACGGGCGAACAGCATCGGCTCCTGGAAGACGACGCCGATGTTCCGGCGCAGCGAGAGCAGCGAGATCTCGCGGATGTCACGCCCGTCGACGAGGATCCGGCCCGATTGCGGGTCGAAGGCGCGATGCAGCAGGCCGAGCGTCGTCGACTTGCCCGAGCCGGTCGAGCCGACGATGGCGATGGTCTCGCCGGGCCTGACCTCGAAGGAGACGTCGGTGACGGCGGCGCGCTTGCCATCATAGGAGAAGGAGACATTGTCGAAGGCGACGGCGCCTTCGAGGCGGCCGGCATCAGCCGCGCCGGGCAGGTCGCGCACCGCCGGCATGGTGTCGAGCACCTCGAAGAACTCGCGCATCTTCGGCGCCTGCATGAAGATGAAGTTGACGAAGGCGACGATCTGCTCGAGCCGCCCGACCAGCATGGTGGCGAAGCCCATGAAGGTGACGATCTCGCCGACCGTGGTCAGCCCCTGCATCAGCAGCCAGGCGCCGACGACGAAGATCGAGAGCACGGTCAGCGTCGCCGAAGCCCGCGTCGCCACCGTCGCGATCGCCCACCAGGTCAGGACCGGCAGCTGCGCCTCGAGCAGATTGGCGATGGTCGAGCGCAGGCCGCGTACCTCCGCCTCGATCCGGGTGAAGCTCTGGATCACCGGCACGTTGCCGAGGGCGTCGGAGGCCCGCTCGGCGAGATTGGAGTGGTAGCCCTCGACATTGCTCTGCAGCTTGTCGGTCTTGCGCAGCACCAGCGCCGTCAGCGAGCCGAACAGCACGACCAGGAAGATCAGCAGCAGGCCGAGCTGCCAGTTCTTCCACAGCGTGAACGGCAAGAGGATGAAGAGCGCGACGAAGCTGGCGCAATGCTCGCGGAAGAAGGAGAGCCACAGCGCCCACATCCCGCTGGTGCCTTCCAGCATCACCTTCAGCACCCGGCCGGAATGGGTCTGCGTGTGATAGGCCAGCGGCAGCGTCAGCGCGTGCTCGAAATAGTCCGCCATCACCGCCAGGCGCCGGCGATGCGCCAGCCGGTCGGCGAACAGGGCGACGAAGACGCCGGCGGCGATATTGAACAGGCCGAAGCCGACCCAGGCGGCGATCAGGAGGTTGATGTCGCTCCAGCCCGGCCGCTGACCGGCGTTCTGGACGCTGGTCAGCTTGTCGATCAGCGCGCCGAACAGCATCGGCTCGGCGAAGGCCGCCGCCGCCAGCGCGATATTGGCGAGCGCCAGGATCAGGCCCAGGCGCCTTTCCGGGCCGAGCTCGCCGAGCACGCGGGCATAGATCGCAAACAGGGACATCGCCTGACCTTAGAGCAGGAGGGAAAGCGCTGGGAACCGGTTTTTCGCGGTCATCCCGCGCCAACGCCTTGATCGGAGACGGATTCGGCCTCTGCACGGAAGCGCTTCGCAAGCCCGTCCGAGAGCATCCGGTTCTCGTGCGTCGGCAGGCGGAATCGACAGCGGTCCCGGTGAAAGGCCGGTGCGAAACCAAACCCCTGCGGCATGCCGGCGGCGACAGGACCGCCTCCGGCTCGGCAAGGCGACGGCCGATGTGAGCAATTTCTCAACCTTAACGCTTCCTTTAATCGGCGCACCCTATCGTTTCGACCATGCGAGAGGCCGGGCGAGCAGCGTCGGCGGCGGCGCGCATCAGGATGCTCGTTTCATGGATATCGCGACCGGCGCAGGCATCATCGGTGGCATCGCGACGATCGTCGCGCTGATCATGATCGATGGCGGCAATTTTGCCGCCTATTGGGACAAGCACGCCGCGATCATCATCTTCGGCGGCGCCTCGGCCGCGACCATGCTGCGCTTTCCCTTCTCGGTCATCGCCCATGGCCTGCCGATGGGCATCCGCTTCGCCTTCACCATGCGCTCGGTCCATCCGCGCGAGCTGATCGACGAGATCACCCGCGTCGCCGAGATCAACCGCAAGAGCGGCCCGGTCGCGCTGGAAAACGTCGAGGTCTCGGACCCATTCCTGGCCCAGGGCCTGCGCTACATCGCCGACGGCTACGACAAGGACTTCATCCGCGACACGATGGAGCGCGACCGCGACAACTTCCTGCAGCGGCTCGACGAAGGCTCCAAGGTCTACCGCGCCATCGGCGACTGCGCCCCGGCCTGGGGCATGATCGGCACGATCCTCGGCATGGTCACCATGTTCGCCAACATGTCCGACCCCTCCAAGCTCGGCCCGGCCATGGCCACCGCCCTGCTGGCGACGCTCTACGGCGCCATGGTCGCCAACATGTTCACCCTGCCGATCGCCGACAAGCTGCACATCAAGCTGGAGGAGGAGGAGATCTCGCGCACGCTGATCATCGACGGCGTGCTGCAGATGCGCGACGCCAAGAGCCCGACCCTGGTGCGCGAGATGCTGCTGGCCTATCTGCCCGATCATCATCGGGCAGAAATGGCGGAAGCCAGCTGAAGGGCGGCTGAACGATGGCCAAGAAGAAGCGGGGCGGCCATGGCGGTCACGGCTGGTTCGTGACCTTCGCCGACCTGATGGCGCTGCTGATGGCGTTCTTCGTCATGGTCGCGGCCTATTCGAGCCAGGACAAGCAGAAGCTCCAGATCGTCGCCGGCTCGATGCGCGACGCCTTCGGCACGCAGAAGGACGTGCGCCTCGCCGGCATCGTCGAGGTCGACGGCATCCCGACCAAGACGCATATCAAGAACGCCTATGTCCGCCCGATCGAGGACGCCTCCGACAACACCGCGCCCAACCACAACCATCAGAAGGAGGACGGGCTGATCGCGGCGACGCATGACCGCGGCTTCGCGCTGGCGGCCGCCTCGCTGCGCCAGGCCCTGCGCGAGATGCCGGAGATCGCCGAACTGTCGCGCAACATCCTCGTCGAGGTCTCGGAAACCGGCATCGACATCCAGCTCGTCGACCAGGACGGCCGCGCCATGTTCGCCGAAGCCTCGACCCAGCCGAACGAGCGCATGCGCAAGCTGCTCGCGGCCATCGCCCCGACGCTGCGCCGCATGCCCAACAAGATCGCCATCACCGGCCACACCGCCGCGCTGCGGCCGGGCACGCTGGCACCGGGCAACCCCTGGGCGCTCTCGGTCGGCCGGGCCGCGGCGGTGCGCGAGATCCTCGGCAATGCCGGCGTGCCCGACGAGCGCTTCGCCTCCGTCACCGGCAAGGCCGACACCGAGCCGCTGATCAAGGACAACCCCTATCTGCCCTTCAACCGTCGTGTCGGCATCGTGCTGAAGGCCGACGCGCCGCCGCTGCCGAATGGCGCCAGGCCCTAGCTCCCTCCCCAAGCGCCGCCCCGCCGGCTCAGGGCGCCATGATCAGCGCCCAGTAGACCTGGTATTTCGAGCCCGGCGCATAGGCCGAGGCGATGCCCATGCGGGTCGCCTTCGGCGCCCTCATGACCCGGTCGTGCTGGGGCGAGTCGCGCCAGCCCGAAAAGGCTTCCGCCAGCCGCCGGTAGCCGGCCGAGAGATTGGCGTCGGCATCGGGCTGGCCGTCGCGCGCGAGCCGGGCCTTGACCGCGTCGGCCTGCGCCGGCTTGTCGGCGGCGGCCATCGCGGCCGCTTCCTGCTCCGCCGCCTGCATCAGCGCCGGATCGAGCCGCAGCGTCGCCAGCCCGGCGTTCAGGCGATAGGCCGAGATCGTCGCGCGCGCGGCTTCGGCGTCGACGCGCGCCGAGGGCGAGCCGAGATCGCGATAGAAGGCCGGTTGCGTCCGCACCGGCTCGGTGCAGCCGGCGATGTTGAAGAGCGCAAGCGCGCCGGCCAGTGCCGCAGGGCAGCTCATCGGTCGCGCCCTGGCGGGACGAGAGGAAAGGTCGGCCATCGCATCATTCCTTGTTCTCGTCCTTGCCGGCACTGTCGCCCTTGCCGGCGTTCTCGTCCTTGCCGGTCTCCGGCGCCGGCTCCGGCGCGTCCGACGCGGCCTCAGCCTCGCCATCGGCCGGCCGGGAGCGCTTCACCGAGACCTTGCTGCCGGTGGCGCGGCGCGCCTTGGTCTCGCGGGCGACGGCGCCCGCAATGTCGCCGAGCGACTGCTCGATGCCCTCGAGGCCCTTGACCGTGAGCTGGGCGGCGGCGGCCGGCACTTCGAGCTCGGCCAGGCGCTTGTGGATGACATAGTTGAGGTCGCTGGTGACCCGCCCGACGATGTCGACCTCTCCGACGACGCAGACCAGGTCGAAATCCATCGTCGTGGTGCCGATCTTGCGGAACAGCACGTTCGGCGGCGGCTTCTTCAGCACGTCGCCATGCGCCTCGCCGGCATCGTGCAGGGCCGCCCGCACGGCGCTCGGATCGAAGGAGCGCGGCACGCTGATCGAGATCAGGACCCGCCCGGTGCGGTCCGAGCGGACGCGGTTGCGCACCACGCCGGAGACCAGGTTCGAGTTCGGCACGATCACCGAGGAACGGTCGAAGGTCTCGATCTCGGTCGAGCGGACATTGATGCGCTTGACGATGCCCTCGGCGTCGCCGACCAGCACCTGGTCGCCGACCCGGATCGGCCGCTCCCAGAGCAGGATCAGCCCCGAGACGAAGTTCGACACCACCGATTGCAGGCCGAAACCGATACCGACCGAAAGCGCCGAAGCGACCAGCGTCAGCCGCTCGAGGCTGAAGCCCAGCGAGGAGACGGCGAGCGCGACCGCCGCGGCATAGCCGAGATAGCCCGCCGCGGTGGTGATCGAGTTGCGCAGCCCGGGATCGAGCGTGGTGGTCGGCAGGAACTTGCCGTCGAGCCAGCCCTGAAGCGAGCGGGTCGCGGCGAGGCCGAGCGCGAACAGGAAGCCGGCGACGATGATCGAGGACAGCGAGATCGTGACGCCGCCGATCTGGACGCCGAAGAAGGCGGCGCGCAGCGAGGTCAGGAAATCGGCGGATTCGAGCCCCCAAGGCGCCAGCGTCAGCATGATCGCCACCACGATCAGGACGATCTTGAGCGCGCCGGTCAGGACGACGGCGATCTTCTGCAGGGTCGCCGCCCGCAGGCCGATGCCGGCCCGCAGCGTCAGCGCGAAACGGCCCTCGCCGGTGAGCAGGCTGCCGATCTCGAGCTCGATCAGTTGCATCATCAGGACGAAGGCGCCGGCGAGGATGCCGAGCCAGAGCACCTGTTCGGTCAGGAAGGTCGCCAGCACGACATAGCCGAGCAGCACCGCCAGGATGATGGCGATGCCGACGATCCAGGCGAGGATGCGCACCGGGCCGAGGCTGGCGCCGTCCACCGGGACATAGGGGCCGAGGCAGGCCTCCTGCTCGATCTCGTCATTGTCGCGCAGCCGGTAGAGCCCGGCGACCAGCGTCAGCGCGAAGACGGTCGCGACGACGCCGCGCACGATGATCGACAGGCTCAGGCCGGCGGCGATCGCCTGCAGCCAGGCCTCCAGCACCTTGCCGATGCCCATGACGATCGCCAGCGAGCCGGCCATCCAGACCACCGTGCGCGCTGTCGATTCCATCACGCTGACGAGTCGGTGCTGCGGCTCGCCCGGCGCGAACAGCGCGTCCGCCAGCGCCTGGACGAAGGCGAAGAGGGCGAGCCCGAAGACGATGGCGAGGATCACCGGCTGGATGCGCGGCGGCAGCAGGCCGGCGGCGTTCAGCGCGGCGTAGATCAGCCAGCTCGCCAGGGCCGGCGGCGCGGCGCGCGCGAGCAGGCGCAGCAGCGCGCTGTGCAGGCAATAGACGCCGCTGGAATCCTCCGTCGCCGCGAGGCGGCCGGTCAGGCGCGGCAGATAGCGCGCCCGGGCGATGTAGAGGCCGACCGCCCCGAGGAAGCCGAGCGCCACCAGAAGCCCGCGCCCGCTCCACAGCGCCGTGCTGAAGACCGAAAGCCAGTCGCCGAAGATCAGCTGCGAAGCGCGCAGGTCGGAGGGCAGCGCCGCAAGCGTCGTGCCCCAGACATCGGGGCTCAGAATCGAGGGCCCCGGCGCGAACAGCGTCCGGGCGAAGCGCTCGCGCCGCAGATCGCCGATCGAGGTCTGGAGCTGCTCCGCCTGCAGCAGGGTCGCCCGGGCCAGCTTCAGCGTCTCGTCGGCCTCCGAGAAGCCTTTTTCGCGCGCCTCGCGCTCGCGGGCGACATCGGCCGTCTCGGGTGGCGCCTTGGCGTCCGGCTTCGGTCCGAGCTGTTCGAGGCGCAGCTTCGCCTGCTCGAAGCGCGGCGCCTGCTCCTCGGTCACGATACGAAGCTGGTCCAGCAGCGGCTGCAGGCGCCCCCTCTGCCGGGCCAGCTCGGCATCCGAGGCGCCCGGATTGGCGAGCACGGTCTCGATCTGGGTCAGCTCGCCCCGGATGGAATCGACGCGGGCGCGCGCCGCCGCCGGATCGGCCGGCTGCGCCAGCGCCGACAGCGGCAGCAGCAGGAAAAGCGCGAACAGGAATGCGCCGAGCCGGCCCGCTAGCGGGCCGAAGCTGCGCCGGGCTCTGGACGTCACTGGCATCGCGATCCTGCCGGGCTGATTCGCATCCTTTCGCAGCCTCGCCACCGGCGCGCGGCGAAATCAAGCGCCCTGACGGAAAGAGCTGGCAGGCCGGCTTCGCGGCAGGGCCGCGCCGGATGGCAGGGAGCGGGCAAGGGCATCACATTCCTGTGAAACGGCGCCGGGTGGCGACGGTGAAGGCAGGCTTCTTCGGCAAGAAACCGGACAGCATCATGGCGGAAGTGGCCGGCTGCCGCGATTTGGGCTGCTCCGCCCCACTGAGGGACGGCTTTCCGACCCAGCGTAACCGTGATCGGCGCCGGGCTGGCGGCCTCTGGTGCTCTCCCCCCTTTTTGAGTTTCAATTTCGACCAATGAACACCTTCGGCCGGAGATCGGCCGGCAGGATCGATCGGCGAGGCGCGCTGGCTCTCTCGCCTGCTCTGGAATCGAGACCGGGAGGTTCGCGATGGCTAAGCTCGACATCAACGGAAAAGCGATCGAGGTGGAGGTCGACGGCGAGACGCCGCTGCTCTGGGTGATCCGCGAGCAGATCGGCCTGACCGGCACCAAATATGGCTGCGGCATTGCCCAATGCGGCGCCTGCACGGTGCATATCGACGGCGTCGCCACCCGCTCCTGCGCGCTTCCCGTCAGCGCGGTGACCGCCGAGCAGAAGATCGTCACCATCGAGGGGCTCTCCCCCGACGGCAACCACCCGCTGCAGAAGGCCTGGATCGAGCACGACGTGCCGCAATGCGGCTTCTGCCAGAGCGGCATGCTGATGGCCGCCGCCGCCATGCTCCAGGCCAATCCGAAGCCGACCGATGCCGATATCGCGGCGGAAATGACCAATATCTGCCGCTGCGGCACCTATAACCGCGTCAAGGCCGCGATCAAGCAGGTGGCCGCCGGCGGCGAGCTCGGCCGCGGCTGAGCGCCCCTTCCCTTTCCGCAGCGCCGGGCTCGACCGCGATCCACGAAACGGAAACTCGCCTCGCCCGCGCGCCAACCAGACTCCGGAGGACGCCATGACATCCGTCTCTCTCGCCGAGATGAAGCTCTCCCGCCGCAATATGCTGGCCGGCTCGGCCGCCGCTGCCGGCGCCTTTTCCTTCGGCTTCGCCGTGCCCTTCGCCGGCGAGGCCCTGGCCCAGGGCGCGAACCCTGAGATCAATGCCTGGGTCGTGGTCCATCCCGACGACAAGGTGGTGATCCGCATCGCCCGCTCCGAGATGGGCCAGGGCACGCTGACCGGCCTCGCCCAGCTCGTCGCCGAGGAGCTCGACTGCGACTGGGCGAAGGTGACGACCGAATATCCGACGCCGGGGCAGAACATCGCGCGCAACCGGGTCTGGGGCAATTTCTCGACCGGCGGCAGCCGCGGCATCCGCGAATCGCATGAATATGTCCGCAAGGGCGGCGCCGCCGCCCGGATGATGCTGGTCCAGGCCGCAGCGGGGGAGTGGAAGGTGCCCGCCGCCGAATGCAGCGCCGCCAAGGGCGTGATCAGCCACAAGGCTTCCGGCCGTTCGCTGCGCTATGGCGAGGTCGCGGCGGCCGCCGCCAAGCTCTCGGCGCCGACCGAGGTGCCGCTGAAGGATCCGAAGGACTGGACCATCGCCGGCCAGCCGCTGAAGCGGCTCGACACGGCCGACAAGACCACCGGCAAGAAGATCTACGGCATGGATTTCAAGCTGCCGGGGATGCTCAACGCCGCGATCAAGGATTGCCCGGTCTTCGGCGGCAAGGTGAAGAGCTTCGACGCCGCCAAGATCAAGGCGATGCCGGGCGTGAAGCATGTCCTGCCGGTCGGCGACAGCGCCGTCTCGGTCGTCGCCGACACCTGGTGGCAGGCCAAGACCGCGCTCGACGCATTGCCGATCACCTGGGACGAGGGCGAGCATGCCAAGGTCTCGAGCGAGAGCATCGCCGCCTGGCTGAAGGAAGGGCTCGATGCGCCGCAGGCGGCGCTCGGCAACCAGGCCGGCGACGTCAAGGCGGCGATCGCGGGCGCCGCCCGCGTCATCGAGAACGTCTATTCCTATCCCTTCCAGAACCATGCCTGCATGGAGGTGATGAACGCGACCGCGCTCTACACCCCGGAGCGCTGCGAGGTCTGGACGCCGACGCAGAACGGCGAGGCGGCGCTGGCGGCGACGGCGGAGGCCTCGGGCCTGCCGCTCGCCAAATGCGAGGCCTACAAGATCGACCTCGGCGGCGGCTTCGGCCGGCGCGGCGCCGTGCATGACTGGGTGCGCCAGGTCGTCGCCATCGCCAAGCAGGTGCCCGGCACGCCGATCAAGCTGATCTGGTCGCGCGAGGAGGACATGCTGCATGGCCGCTTCCACCCGGTCACCCAGTGCAAGCTCACCGGCGCGCTCGACAAGGACGGCAACCTGACCGGCCTGCATATGCGAATCTCCGGCCAGTCGATCGTCGCCGGCATCTTCCCGCAGAACATCCAGAACGGCCGCGACCCGGTCGTCTTCCAGGGGCTCAACCCGCCGGGGCCGGAGGCCTCGATCGGCTACACCATCCCGAACCTCTTGATCGACCATGCCATGCGCAACCCGCATGTCCCGCCGGGCTTCTGGCGCGGCGTCAACCTGAACCAGAACACGATCTATCTCGAGTGCTTCCTCGACGAGCTCGCCCATGCCGCCGGCAAGGACCCGCTCGAATTCCGGCGCGCCTTGATGAAGAACCATCCCAAGCATCTCGCCGTGCTCAATGCCGTAGCCGAGAAGGCGGGCTGGGGCACCAAGGCGCCGGACGGCATCTATCGCGGCATCTGCCAGACCATGGGCTTCGGCTCCTATGTCGCCGCCGTCGCCGAGGTCTCGGTCGACGCCGAGGGCAAGCTCAAGATCCACCGCATCGTCGCCGCGACCGACCCCGGCCATGCCGTCAACCCGGCGCAGATCGAGCGCCAGGTCGAGGGCTCCTTCGTCTACGGGCTCTCGGCGGCGCTGTTCGGCGAATGCACGGTCAAGGACGGCCGCATCGTCGAGGAGAATTTCGACACCTATCCGGTCATGCGCCTGGAGGACATGCCGGCGGTCGAGACGGTGATCGTGCCCTCGGGCGGCTTCTGGGGCGGCGTCGGCGAACCGACCATCGCGGTCGCGGCGCCGGCGGTGCTGAACGCGATCTTCGCCGCCACCGGCAAGCGCGTCCGCACCCTGCCGATCAAGAACGCCGATCTGCGCAAGGCGTGAGCGCAGACCCGCGGAACCGACTGGAGCAAGTTGCCGTCGTGGAAACACCGGGTCATCCCGGCCGAAGCGCAGCGGAGAGCCGGGACCCATGCCTGAACCGTTCCGGCATGGGTCCCGGGTCGCCCTCCGGTCGCCCGGGACGACGTCGCTTTTCGGGGATCATGCGATCGGGTTTGGAACTGGCATTCCTCGCAATGGTCGCGATCCCGCCCGCGCATGCGCTCGAACCCTATCTGGTCGCCGACGATGCGATCCCCGCACCGCTCGGCGGTCTGATCGGAAACGCCACGCGCGGCCGGTCCCTCGTGCTCGACCGGACGCGCGGCAACTGCCTGATCTGCCATCGGGTGCCGGAACCTGACGAGCCCTTCCAGGGCACGATCGGCCCGCCGCTGGCCGGCGTCGGCGCCAGGCTCTCGGCCGGGCAGCTGCGCCTGCGCCTCGTCGATGCCAGCCGGCTCAACCCCGAAACGGTGATGCCGCCCTATTTTCGCACCGAAGGATTGCGAGACGTTGCCCTGCAATATCGCGATCGGCCGGCGCTGACCGCCCAGGAGATCGAGGATGTCGTCGCTTATCTCGCCAGCCTCCGGACGCTCTGAACCGGCGTTCTCGCGCCGCGAGCTGATCGCGGCCGGCACGGCCGGCCTGGCGCTCGCCACCCTGCCGGGCGGGCTGCGCGCCGCCACGCCGACGCCTCTGTCCGAGCTGATCGCCCGCGTCACCGAGGGCGCGACCCCGGCCCGCGGCGGCATCGAATTCGACATCCCCCAGCTGGTCGAGAACGGCAACTCGGTCGATGTCGCGATCCGGGTCGAGAGCCCGATGACGGCGGGCGACCATGTCCGCTGGATCCATGTCATCGCCGAGAAGAACCCGTTCCCCGACGTGGCGCGCTTCCATCTCTGGCCGCGCAATGGCCGCGCAGAGGTCGCGGCCACCTTGCGCTTCGCCACCTCGCAGAAGGTCGCGGTCGTCGCCGCCCTGAGCCGCGGCGGCTACGCCATGAGCGATGCCGACATCGTGGTGACGCTCAGCGCCTGCATCGACGGAGGCTGAAGGCCATGGCAACGTTCAATGCCCGCATCACCATGCCTGCCGAGGCGAAGGCCGGCGAGATCGTCGAGGTCCGGGTGCTCGCCCGCCATCCGATGGACCGCGGCGGCCAGGTCGATGCCGAAGGCCGGATCGTGCCGCGCAAGATCCTCAACCGCCTCACCGTGACCTATGCCGGCGAGCCGGTGTTCCGCTACGACATGCATACCGGCGTCGCCGCCAACCCCTTCGTCAGCTTCACCACGCGCGCCGTCGAAACCGGCGACCTCGTCTTCGAATGGCGCGAGGATGGCGGCGCGACCTTCACCCGCACCGCCCGCCTCGTGGTGACATGAGGCTGAGCGGCCTCTCCATCTTCGCCCTGCTGCTGGTCGCAGCGCCTGCCGCCCTCGCGCAGGTCAAATCCGGCAGCGACTTCCTCTCGCCGGAGATGCACCGCCAGCAGGACGACGAGGCGCGCAATCCCGGCTTCCTCTGGACCCTGCAGGGCGAGGAGCTGTTCAGCCGCCGCAGCGGCGATGCGCCGGCCTGCCTGTCCTGCCATGCCGAGCCGAAGCAGAGCCTGCGCGGTGCCGCGACGCATTATCCGATGGTCGACGCCGCCAGTGGCAAGCTGCTCAACCTCGAAGGCCGCATCGAGCAGTGCCGGAGCGAGCGCCAGAAGCAGCCGGCCTTCGGCTATGAGAGTCCCGAACTCCTCGGCCTCACCGCCTATGTCGCCTCGCTTTCGCGTGGCCTGCGGCTCGCGGTCGCGACGGAGGGCGCGGCGAAGCCTTATCTGGAAGCCGGCAAGGCGTTCTATGAGCGCCGCCAGGGCCAACTCAACCTCTCCTGCGCGCAATGCCATGACGATCTCGTCGGCGCCCGGCTGCGCGGCGACACCATCAGCCACGGCGTCGGCACCGGCTATCCGGCCTATCGGCTGGAATGGAACGGCGTCGGCTCGCTGCACCGGCGCCTGCGGGCTTGCTCGCTCGGCGTCCGGGCGACGCAGTTCGACTATGGCGCGCCGGAATATCTGGCGCTCGAGCTCTATCTCGCGGCGCGCGCCAAGGGCCTTGCGATCGAGGCACCGGGCTTGCGGCGATAAGGCATGACCGCTCCGCTTTGGTCGTCCCGGACAAGCCGCGAAGCGGCGCCGATCCGGGACCCATGCCTGAACCGTTCCGGCATGGGTCCCGGGTCGAACTGCGTTCGCCCGGGACCACCGATGAATGTCGGGTCGATCGGTCTTGGCGAAGAAGGCGCAAGCCGTCACGATGGCGGCACAATCCTGACGGAGATGCGGCGGATGCTACGCCTGCCAGCCCTGCTCGTCGCTCTCGGCCTCGCCACCGCTGCTTTCGCCGAGCCCGCCGCCGAGCCGCCGGCCTCGGCCGCAGCCGTCGCGAACCCGGCCCCTTTCGTCCTGAAGGACACCGAGGTTCGGACGATCCGCGCCAAGGCGTTGCAGCGCGACTACGAGATCTATGTCAGCCTGCCGGCCTCCTATCATTCCGCGCCGCGCCGGCGCTTCCCGGTGCTGTTCGTCACCGATGCCGACTACGCCTTCCCGCTGGTGCGCAGCATCGCCAAGCGCGTCGGCAACCGCGCCCAGGGGCTGGAGGAATTCATCCTCGTCGGCCTTTCCTATGCGGTCGGCGACAGCCCGCAATTCAGCCGCCGGCGCGACTACACGCCGACGCCCAATGGCGAGAAGACCAGGGACGAGTCGGGCCGGCCGCCGGTCTTCGGCGAGGCGGAGGGCTATCGCCGCTTCCTCGCCGAGGAGCTGATGCCCTTCGTCGCCGCGACCTATCGCACCGACACCAGTCGCAGCATCTATGCCGGCCACTCCTATGGCGGGCTGCTCGGCCTCCACATCCTGCTGAGCGAGCCGACGATGTTCTCGCACTACATTCTCGGCAGCCCCTCGCTCTGGTTCGACCAGAAGGTGATGTTTTCGCGCGAGAAGGCCTATGCCGATGCGAACAAGGAGCTGAAGGCCGATGTCCTGATGGCGATCGCCTCCTATGAGACGATCAACAAGGCCTCGAACGACCCGCGCTACAGCCGCAACGTCGACATGATCGCCGACCTGCAGGAATTCGAGAAGGCGCTGCGCTCGCGCAATTACCCCGGACTGTCGCTGACCAGCGAGATCATCCCCGGCGAGGACCACCTCACCGTCTTCCCCGCCATCATCACCCGCGGGCTGATGTGGGCGCTGCCGGCAAGGCGGGGCTGAATTTTGGACGCAAGCGCGCCGTCATTCCGGACAAGCCGCGCAGCGGCGCAGCTCCGGAATCCATCGAAGGGCGCCGAATCCTACGATGGATTCCGGCGCTCCGCTTCGCTGCGGCCGGAATGACGGCAGGGATAGGCAGGGATGGACGAGCTCAGTCCTTCTTGCCCTTGTCATCCTTGCCCTTGTCGTCCTTGCCCTTGTCGTCCTTGCCCTTGTCGTCCTGGCCCTTGCCGTCCTGGCCCTTGCCGTCCTTACCCTTGCCGCCGTTCTTCGGTTTCACCCGGTTGCGGTAGCTCGCATTGCCGAGCCCGGTGCCGATGGTCAGCACGGCCCAGTTCTCGACATCCTGCATGAACGGCATATCGCTCAGCCCCTGGACCACGGCGTCGTTGTGCATGGCGACCACCGTCTCGTGCTCGCCGATCTCGGGCGCCATCTCGCGGATGCTCTCGACCAGGTTGAAGCGGCTGCTCGACCAGTTGCCCGGCAGGTTCTGCGCGCCGCGATCGATGGCGCCATCGGCCTCGATCAGGCCGGGGCAACCGACGCCGATGAAGGGCGCGACCCGCAGGCCCGCCTTCCCCGCCTCCTTGATCTGCTCGCGCAGCATCTTGCCGAGCCGCTTCACCGCCTCCTCGCGGCTCGGTTCCTCGTCGGCATGGCGCCAGAGCTCCGTTTGCCAGACGCGGGCCTTGCTCAGATCGGGCGCCTTGTCCTGGCGCAGCTCGACGATGCCGGCGCGGATGTTCGAACCGCCGATATCGATCGCCACCAGGCTGTCATAGGCCTCGAAGATCCATTTCGGCGCGAGATGGGCGCAGCCGACCAGCCCGGCCTCGTCCGGATGATGGCGCACCGGCAGCAGCTCGATCGCGTGCCCCTCGGTCTGCAGGATGATGCCGGCACGCGCGATGGCGAGTTCGCCGACCCGGCTCTGGCGGAAGCCGCCGCCGACGACGATGCGCTCGACCGGGCTCCACGCCTTCTGCCTGAGGAAGCGGCGGATCACGAAGGACAGCGACTGGGCGAAGCGCTCGACCGCGCTCAGCACCAGGGCCGCCTCGCGCGCCTCGCCCTTGCTGATCAGTTCATCGAGTTCGGATTTGCTCGGCGTCGCGTCACTGCCGGCGAGGGGATCTTCGCCGGCCTCGGCGAGATGGCCGCGCAACTCGGCGAGATGGTCCATGAAGGCGCCGCGGCTCGCCTTGTCGCCGATGAAGCCGTCGCCATCGCGGATTTCGAGATTATAGCTGGTGACGGTGACCGAAGGCAGTTCCTCCGCGCCATGCCCGCCATTCGTCCCGGTCTTCGCCGCCGTCGCCACTGCCATTCGCTCGCTCCCCCTGCCGTTCTTGGGAAACGATCCGCATCGCTTCAGGTTCCGGCCGCAGCCGCATGGCCGCCCTCGGCGCATGCCGCCCCTGCGCCGGCAATGGGCACAAGGCACGCGCTTGCCGTTGACCTCGCGCCCGGCTTTACCCTCCATAACGGGCAGCACAGGCGCAGCGGTCGGCAGGACCGCGCCGGAGGGGACCAGCATGCTCGAATTTCTCGGCCGCTCGATCGTGATCGGCGTCGGCGCCACCGCCATCCTCGACCTCTGGGCCGTGCTGCTCAACCGGACCCTCGGCATTCCGCTCAGCAACTGGGCGATGGTCGGGCGCTGGTTCGCCCATCTGCCGCGCGGGCGCTTCGCGCATGACCCGATCTCGGCTTCCGAGCCGGTCTCCGGCGAGCTCGCCATCGGCTGGATCATGCACTATCTCATCGGCATCTTCTTCGCCGCCATCGTGCTGATGATCTGGGGTGTCGGCTGGGCCCGGATGCCGACGCTCTGGCCGGCCCTGATCGTCGGCATCGTCACCGTCGGCTGCGGTTGGTTCGTCCTGCAGCCCGGCATGGGCTTCGGCCTCGCCGCCAGCAAGCGGCCCAACCCCAGCCAGATCCGGCTGGTCAGCCTCGTCAACCACGTCGTCTTCGGCCTCGGCCTCTACCTCACCGCGCTGCTGACGCGCTGATCCGGCAAGCCAGGCTTCGTTACCGCTCCGGCAACCCCACCGAGGACCGATCCCATGGCCGCGACCCTGTTCCAGAATGCCCGCATCGTCGATGGAACCGCCCCCGAGCGCAGCGATCCGGTTTCGGTGCTGGTCGAAGGCGGCCTGATCCGCGAAGTCGGCAAGAATCTGCGCGCCGACAAGGCCAAGGCGATCGACCTCAAGGGCCGCACCCTGATGCCCGGCCTGATCGACGCCCATGTCCATGTCATTGCGGGCCTGGCCGATCTCGGCCGCAATGCCGCGCTGCCGGATTCGCTGGTCACGGTGCGCTCGCTCACGATCATGCGCGAGATGCTGCTGCGCGGCTTCACCACGGTGCGCGATGTCGGCGGCGCCGATTTCGGCCTGAAGACCGCGACTGAGGAGGGCGATTTCCCGACCCCGCGCCTCGTCATCTCGGGCAAGGCGCTGAGCCAGACCGGCGGCCATGCCGATTTCCGCGGCCGCTATGACGACCGGCTGGCACCGGGCACCCGCCACCGCCTCGGCGCGCTCGGGCGCATCTGCGATGGCGAGGCGGAAGTCCGCCGCGCCGCCCGCGAGGAGCTCAAGGGCGGCGCGGACTTCATCAAGATCATGGCCAATGGCGGCTGCGCCTCGCCGACCGACCCGATCCATTTCCTCGGCTTCTCGAAGGGCGAGCTCGCGGCGGTGGTCGAGGAAGCGCGCATGGCCGGAACCTACGTCTCCGCCCATGTCTATACCGACGAGGCGATCCGCCGCTGCGTCGAGGCCGGCGTCCATTCGCTCGAGCATTGCAACCTGATCCAGGCCGAGACGGCGAAGCTCGCGGCGAAGAACGGCGCCGTCGCGGTGCCGACGCTCGTCACCTATGACAAGCTCGCCAGCGAGGGCGGCCGCCTCGGCTTCCCGCCGGATTCGATCGCCAAGGTCGAGAACGTCCGCGCCGCCGGCATGGAATCGCTGGCGATCATGAGGAAGGCCGGGCTCGCCATGGCTTATGGCAGCGACCTGCTCGGCGAGATGCACCGCCACCAGTCCGAGGAGTTCGTCATCCGCGGCCGCGCCTTGCCGGCACATGAGGTGATCGCCGCCGCGACCCATGTCGCGGCCAAGCTGCTGAAGCTCGAAGGCAAGGTCGGAACGGTGGCGCCCGGAGCTTATGCCGACCTGATCGTGGTCGACGGCGACCCGCTCCAGGATCTCGCGCTGCTGACTCGCCAGGGGCGGCACATGCCGCTGATCATGAAGGCCGGCGCCTTCGTCAAGCGCGCGCGGCTGGACTAGAAGCGGTGGCACATTGGACGCAGATCGACTCAAGCCCGATCCCCGGCGGCGGCACGCTGAAGCTGCTGCAACGCGGCGACAGCGAATTCTCGATCACGCTCGGCCATAACGAGCTGATGAACTCGCGCCTGCGCGGTTCCGAGGAAGCGCTGGCGACGCTGACTGCCGCCCGTCTCGGCCAGCGCGCCCGGCCGCGTTTCCTGATCGGCGGGCTCGGCATGGGCTTCACCTTGCGCGCCGCGCTCGCCGCGCTGCCGGCCGATGCCGAGATCACCGTCGCCGAACTGATCCCGGCTGTGATCGCCTGGGCGCGCGGGCCGCTGGCGCCGATCTTCGCCGGCTGCCTCGACGATCCGCGCGTCACGATCCGCGAGGCCGATGTCACCGGCCTGATCCGCGCCGGCCGCTCGACCTATGACGCGATCCTGCTCGACGTCGACAACGGTCCGGACGGGCTGATGGTCGCGGCCAATGACCGTCTCTACGATTTCGCCGGCCTGGCCGCGGCCAGGGCCGCGCTCCGCAAGGGCGGCGTGCTCGCCATCTGGTCGGCCGGGCCGGACCGCTCCTTCACCCAGCGCCTGCGCATGAGTGGCTTCGACGTCGAGGAGAGGAAGGTCCGCGCCAACGCCTCGGGCGGCGGAGCGCGGCATGTCATCTGGCTGGCGAGCGCCGAAGCGGCGCGGCCGGAACCGCGACGCCATACCGGAGAACAACCGGGCCGCGCCGCCGGAAGCCGTAAAACCCGCCGCTAGAGCAAATTTCGATCTGACCGGATCGTCATTCCGGACAAGCCGCAAAGCGGCGCCGCTCCGGAATCCATCGAAGGGCACTGCGCTCTACGATGGATCCCGGCATTCCGCTTCGCTCCAGCCGGGATGACGGTGCAGGGTGATCGAAAAATGCTCTAACCGCCGCCGAGCAAGCCGGCGAGCGGAGCGGAAAGCCCCACGCTTTCGACAGCCGCCGGCAAGGCGAGGTCACCGGTCGCGGATTTCGGCAGCGGATCGCCGGCCGCTGCGAGCACCGCCACGAAGCCGACTTCGGTCGCGCACAGCACCGGCACCTCGACATGGGGCTGCACCCTTGCCGCCAGCCCCGCGAGCCCTGCCCCGCCGAGAACGACCGCACCGGCGCCGTCGCGCTGGACGGTGCGCCGGCAGGCCTCGGCCAAGAGCGCGATCGCGCCATCCGGATCTCGGGCGATGTCGCCGCCGGTCGGCACCACGGTTTCGACCGCCGCGAGCGCGCCATCCAGTCCCAGCAGCGCCGCGAATTCGCGCAGGATCGGCCCCCAGCGCTCGCCGCCGGTGACGATCGAGAAGCGGCCGCCGCGCCGGGACGCTTCAAGACAGGAAGCCTCCGCCATGCCGATGACCGGCACGCTGGCGATCTCCTTCAGCGCCATCAGCCCGGGATCGCCGAAACAGGCGAGATAGACCGCGTCGCAGCCCGGGCCATGCTCGGCATAGGCGTCAAGCGCCGCATGGGCGGCGATCGCGCCGGCGCTGCGACTCGAGATGTAGCGCGCCCCGAAGCGCCCGGTCGCAGGCACCAGCGTCACGCCTTGCGGCGTCAGTGGCGCCAGGACTCGCATGACCAGCGCGGTCATCTCGGCGCTGCTGTTCGGATTGAGGACGAGAATGCGCAAGCGGGCCTCGCAGGCTGGACGGGCGGGCAATGGCTATGACTATGCCGGAGGCGACGCCGCTTCCGCCAGCCCGACGGCGCCGCCCAAGCCGGAACCATCGGGCCTGCCCGCGGTTGATCGGCCATCCCGAGTCCAGACCAGGAGGCTCGCCATGCCCGCAAAGTCCAAGGCGCAGCAGAAGGCCGCCGGCGCCGCACTTGCCGCCAAGCGCGGCGACATGCCGAAGAGCGAACTCAAGGGCGCCTCGAAATCGATGGCGAAGTCGATGACCGAGAAGGAATTGCACGACCTCGCCGCGACCAGCCGCAAGGGCAAGCCCGAGCACGCCGACAAGAGCTGAGCCGCAGCACGCCAGCCTCAGGCGTGCTGTTCGCTGCGCGGCGCCCGTACCGCGAGCAGCAGCAGGAAGGCGATCAGTGCGAGCCCGCTCGTCAGCCAGATCGCCTGCACGCCCCAGCGGTCGAGCGCCAGCCCGAAAAGCAAAGGCGAGGCTGCCTGCAGCGCCCGGCCCGGCCCGCCGATCAACCCTTGCGTCAGGCCGTAGCCCACCGGCCCGAACAGGGCGAGCGGCAAGGTGCCCTTGGCGATGGTCAGGATGCCGTTGCCGGCGCCATGCAGGAAGGCAAAGGCATAGGCGCCGGGCGCGCCGAGTGCCAGCAGCACGCCGGCTCCGAGCGGATGCGTCAGGGTCGCCAGCCTTGCCGAGATCAGCGGATGCATCCGCCGCATCAGCGTGAATTCGAGGATGCGGGCGGCGACCTGCGCCGGCCCGATCAGCGCCCCGGCCGCGACCGCGACCGCCGTCGTCGCGCCCGCCGCCTCCAGCAGCCTTGGCAGATGCGCCGCCATCGCAGTGCTGTTGAACCAGGTGATGGCGAAGACCAAAGCGAGCAGGACCATGGTCAGCCGCGCCTTGCGGGCTTCCGGCCTGACCATGCCATCGGCGGCCGCAACTGCCGCGACCGGCACGGCGACGTTGCCCGACGGCAGGGACCAGTTGAGCGGCAGCGCCAGCGCCAGATGGAGGGCGGCCCAACCGAGGCAGGCGCCGCGCCAGCCGATCTCGGCGTCCATCAATGCCGAGAGCGGCCAGCCGACCGTGCTGGCGAAGCCGGCGAGCAGGGTGATGCCGGTGATCGGCGAACGCGCCTGCCGGCCATAGATGCCGGCGAGCGCCGCAAAGGCCGCCTCGTAGAGGCCGATGCCCATGCCGAGCCCCATGGCGAGCCAGCCCGCCCAGAGCAGGACCTGGCCCTGCGCCATGGCAAGGCAGCCGAGCCCGGCGGCGAAGATCAGGTTCGAGCCGATCAGCACGCCGCGGCCGCCCTGCCGGTCGATCACCGCACCGGCCCAGGGCCCGACGATCGCCGAGACCACCAGCGCCGCCGAGAAGGCGGCGAAGATCTCGACCGGACTTGTCCCGAGATCGCGCGCCATCGGGGTCGCCAGCACGGCTGGCAGGTAATAGCTCGAGGCCCAGGCCACGGTCTGGGCCGTGCCGAGCGCCAGCACGATCGCGGTGGTCGAGCGGCGGCGAGCCATCAGAGGTTGCGCTGCACGGCAAAAGCGGCTCCGGGACCGGACTTCCTGATCGACTCGGACAACCCGCCGCTCCCGTGCCTTGCTCGCCGCTTCGCCCTGCGCTGCGATGAAGCAGCCGATTGCGGGTTTCGACAAGAGGCGCTGCCGACCGGGCACCCTTGCGGCAGGAGCCGGGCGGCTGGCTGGCCGCAGGCGGAACTTTCCCGGCCAAGCTCGCGTTCCCTCGGCGGCGGCTCGAATTCCGGAAGCAGCTTGGGAGGGCAGTATGAACGGCATCATCTATCTCATCGGTCTCGTGGTCGTCGTCCTGGCGATTCTTTCCTTTCTCGGCTTGCGGTAGGGAGCCAACGCCATGTCCATGGAAACCACCGAAATCCTAGCCGTCTCATCGCCGGAGAAGCACCATTCCGGCTCCTATCTCGAATGGAGCGCCATCCTGGGCGGAGCCGTGCTGGGCGCCGCGATCTCGACGCTTCTGACCGCCTTCGGCTCGGCGGTCGGCCTGTCGATGGTGTCGGTGGACACCGCCCGCTCCTCCGGTCTGACCGCCCTGGCGATCGCGGCCGGTCTCTGGGCCTTGTGGGTCACCGTGACGGCGTCCGCGGCGGGCGGCTATCTCGCCGGCCGGATGCGCCGGCCCGCATTCGACGCCAGCGCCCATGAGCGCAGCGTCCGCGACGGCGCCCATGGCCTCGTGGTCTGGGCGGCGGGGGCGCTCCTCGTCGCCGCGCTGGCGACCTCGGCGATCACCGGCGCCGCCCGCACGGTCGCGGCCGGCGCTGCGGCGGCCACCGCCGGAGCCGGCGCGCTGATCGGCCAGCAGGCCGACCCGCTCGGCTCGTCCCTTGATGCGCTGATGCGCTCGGCCGGCACGACGCCGGCGACCCCGGCCGAACGCGAGGAGGCCTCGCGCATCCTGATCGCCGGCCTGAGCACCGGCACGCTCGATGCCGCCGACCGCACCTATATCGCCTCGCGGATGGCGACGCGCCTCAACATCCCGCAGCCCGAGGCGGAAAAGCGTCTCGACGACGCTTTCGCCAAGCTCAACCAGGCCAAGGAAACCGCGAAGCAGGCAGCGGAGCGGGCGCGCAAGGCATCGGTGATCGCCGCCTTCGTCGCCGCCGCCGTGCTCTTGGTCGGCGCCGCGGCGGCGTGGTTCGCAGCCCAGCTCGGCGGCACGCATCGCGACGAGGAAATGGATCTCAGCGCATTCTTCGGCCGCTGAGATCGCACCGCCGGGCACTTGAGACGGCGATATCTGCATGGCCGGCATCCCTGTGGATGCCGGCTATTCTCTTGCGGCTCTCTTGCGGCCGGGAAGGCCGCCGGGCAGTGTCGGCAAGGCGCGCCGGATTTCGCGCGCAGATGGCGGCCGGCATGCTATTCCTTCGCGAGCCCCGGCAGCGACCGGCCATCAGCCTCGCGAAAGCGCAGTCGATGAGGATATCGTTCTTGGATGTCTTGTCTTCGCCGCCGCCGCTGCAACCCTGCCTGGACAGGCACGAAATCGACCGGAACCGGGTCCGCCGTTTGCGACCAGGCAAGCGGGCTCGGCTGATGCCCGCGCGGCCGCCGGGACCTTTCGCGCTTCCAGGACCGGCTTCGCCGGCACGGAGGCGACCGTTTCCGTCATGACCGGCAAAACCAAGGCCGAATCGGGCTCGGTCGCGGCGCTCGGCGCCATCGTCACCGGCGCGCTGGTCCTGCAGGTCGCCAGCACGATCATGCATACCGTCGTGCCGTTGCGCATGGCGCTGGAGAGCCAGCCGCTTCTGCTGATCGGCCTGGTCGGCTCGGCCTATTCGGTCGGATTCCTGCTCGGCTGCTTCGCGATTCCGCGGCTGATCCGGCGCGTCGGGCATATCCGCGGCTTTGCCGTCTTCGCCTCGCTCCAGGCGGCCCTGACCCTGAGCTTTCCGCTGGTGCCGGTGGAATGGTGGAGCCTGTCGCGCTTCGTGATGGGAGCCGCCGCCGCCGGCCACAGCATCTGCATCGAGAGCTGGATCAGCGGGCAGGCCAGTTCCAGCCATCGCGGCCGCATCTTCGGGCTCTACCAGATCCTGAACCGGCTGGCGCTGATCGGCTCGCAGGTCGGCATCGGCTATGTCGCGATCCAGACCCAGGACGTCTTCCTGATCGCCAGCGCCGCCTTCTCGATCGCCCTGATCCCGGTCAGCCTGACCCGAGCCTCGGGTCCGGCCTCGGCCGAGTTGGTTTCGGTCAAGCTCAACACGCTCTGGCTGCAGGCGCCGGCGGCGGTGGTCGGCTGCCTCTATGTCGGCCTGATGAGCGGGCCTTTGACCAATGTCGCGCCGGCCTACGGCATCCTGATCGGGCTCGGCCAGCAGCCGGCGATCCTGCTGACCGCGGCGATCCAGGTCGGCGCGCTGCTGCTGCAATGGCCGATGGGCTGGCTCGCCGACCGGGTCGACAGCCGCCGCGTGCTGCTCGCCGCCGCCGCGGGAACCGCCCTCACCTCCGCCGTGCTCGGCGCGCTCTTTTTGTCGGGCACGCCGCAGCGCGGCTGGTGGCTCTACGGACTGTTCGCTTTGATCGGCGGCGGCAGCGTCCCGCTCTATACGGTGGCGGTGACGCATGCCTATTTCCGGCTCGGCCGGGAGCAGGCCGTCGGCCTTTCCGCCGGGCTGCTGTTCCTCTGGAGCGTTGGAGCCACGATCGGCCCGCTGGTCGCGACCGCGGTCATGCAGATCGTCGGGCCGCAGGGGCTGCTGATCTATACCGGCGCGCTCTCGGCGACCGTGGCAGCCTATTTCGGCATGCGGATCCTGAAGAGCCCGATCGCGGCGGAGGCCGCGGCCGTGCGCGAACCCGCTACGACCTCGCTGCCCGATCTGGGACCCCGCCCACGGCAGGACCAGCCCTGAAGCGCCAGTCGACACGTGCTCTCCGGCTCTAGCGGCTGCGCCGGGCAGCATAGGCGAGCCGGCGGCCGGCCCGCTTGTAGCCGAACCAGGAAAACCGGTGTTCGCCGACATCGGCGTGGACGATTCCGTTCGAATAGGAGCCGACGCCTCCCGTATTGCGCAGGGCCTTGGCGGCGGCGACGGCAGCGCGGGTGGACGTCGCCCGCGGCCGGAAGTCGATCGCCTTGCCGCGATAGTGCTGCGAGCGCCGGGCATGGCGCCCGCCGCAGGTCGAGGTGATCTGGATCGGGCCGATCCTGGCGACAAGATCCTTGATCATCGCCAGCGTTTCAGGCCTGAGGCAGGATAATCCTCTGACCTGAGGTTGAAATGACAGCTTTGTGAATTGGCTATCAGCGAGAGAATAGGCAGGGGCGAATGCTGCGAAAAATGCAGCCAAGACAACACAACGCATGATCTACTCCACTCTGATGAGGGGTAGGCAAGATCGCCAGAACTGAGCTGGCTAAAGCGAAGCGGGGGGCCGCCTGGAGCTCAAAGGATGCAAATGGATTGCGATTGAGATCGACGTGCCGGCACTGCCGTCCACGGCTCAAGGCATGACGAAGACGTGCGGACGCCCTGGCGACAGCGATTGGAATGGGGACGGTCGCAACGCCGTCCATGGACCGAGGAGGCCGCCGGCCGAGGCGACCTCGCCGGTCACGCGGCGGACTGCTTTACTTCAACTGCAGGAGGACTGCGCCCTCGGAGACTGCCGGGGCCGCGACGCCGACGCTCGCCGCATTTTCCCTGATCCAGTCTCGCGCCTTCTGGACGCTCTCATCCGCACCGACCTTGGTGTTGCAGACCGTGACGGAAACGCCGCCATCCGCGGTGCGGATGAGTGAGTAGCTCACAAACCCGTTCACCCCCCGAATGAGGCTCTCGACCTCCGCCTTGCGCTTCTCGAGCAGGTCGAAAAGCTCTTTCGCTCCCTTGCCGGAATAGGCTCTGACGACCGCGTGCATGGCCGGTCTCCCTTTCCGCCCCACCAGCGGCGAGAGAATGCCCCCCTCCCCCACGATTGCCCAATGTCAATTCAGGGGGATGCCCGAATGCGCCGGGCGATCGGAATCGCCCGAGTATCGAGCCTTCCGCAGGCGCGAGAAAGAGCCCGCTTCAGATCGGATCAAGTGCGCGAGCCGCTGGGGTGAAAAACTGGGCCGAGACCGAGCGTCGCAAAAAACGCGGAAATCTCCGTCTATTACGCGGTAGAAATGGCGTCCCGGAAGGGATTCGAACCCCTGACCTACGGTTTAGGAAACCGTTGCTCTATCCTGCTGAGCTACCGGGACGCACGCGATTGCGTTTAGCATAAAGCGCATGCGGGTGAAGCCTTCCTTTATCGCGTTTCTGGCGCTCGCCG
>NZ_JAKFED010000209.1:0-11961 GCF_036675845.1 Allobosea sp.
TAGGGGATCACCGCCGTGATGCGCCTGGCCGAGGAACGGCGCAGCGCGTCGGTGATGATCAGCAGTTCCATCAGGTGGTCATTGGTCGGGAACGAGGTCGACTGGATTATGAAGACATCCTGGCCGCGGACGTTCTCCTGAATCTCGACGAAGACCTCCATGTCGGCGAAGCGCCGGACCGAAGCCTTGGCGAGCGGGATGCCGAGCGAGGCGCAGATCGCCTCGGCAAGCGGTCGGTTGGAATTGCCGGCGACGACTTTGATCGAGGAATTCATGCCGGGCGCACCAAAAACGCAGACGGGGTGGAGCCGCCCGGGGACGGTTCAGTTGCGAAGGGCTCATAACAGCGTGATGACGCCGAGTCGACCGACGACGCGGTCGATTGCCATGCAAAACCTGCTCCGTCGCAAGAGTGTGGCCGAACGGCCGCTCGGTGCGTCGAAGGCCGGCCTAGCGGCGCTTTTCGGGGGCGGCCTGCGCCGTCCGGGTCTTGCTCTTGGTGTCCGGCTTGGCCTCCGCCGCCGGGGCGGTGGTGAGGAAACCGGCGATCGCATCCATCGAATCGGAGGCCGCCTTGGCGACGATGGTTTGGTCGATGCCGGCCCAGGGATCGGCGCCGCCGCCGCGTCGGCCGAGGCTCTCGCCCTGGACGCGCTGCGCCCGCTTCTTGCTCTCGTCATAGACGTCCCAGACGAAGGCGAGCGCGGTCTGGCCGTCGGCGGTGGGCTGCGCGGTGAGGTAGCCGCGGACGCGGAAGCGGGCGGGCTTGTCGCCGGGCACGATCTCCATCTTGCGCTCGGCCGCCGCTTCGCCGAGCAGCCCGGCGAAGGCGGTCGTCACCTGATCGGGGGCGCCGGAAATGCTCTGCACCGAGACCGGCACGCCAGGCGCATCGACCCGCGGCCGCGCCGCCGTCGTGGTTTCCTGGCAGCTTGCGAGCGCAAGCGCGACGATGGACCCCAGGACGGGGCTGTAGTTGCGAACCGACATGTTGCCTCCCGCCCTGCTTGTTGTCGGGCTTGGATTGCTGGTCTTCCCTGCGGCGCTGGTTCTAGATCATGTCGCCGAAAAGTGGAATGCACTTTTCGGATCACGACATGTCTAACTCCTTGATGGGAGACGGATTCGGCTATCGGGCGGAAGCGCCTTGCGATTCCGCCCGATAGCATCCGGCTCCAGGCCTAACGCAGCGCCAGGTCCAGATCGGGCAGGTTGAGGGCCTCGGCGCCGGTCTCGCCGACGAGATAGGTCCGGCCCAGGCACATCGCCGTCTCGCTTTCCGAATCCATCAGGATCATGTGAGCGAACATCACCATGCCGGCCTCGAGCGGCCAGTCATTGGCCTCGTAGAACATCGGCCAGTCCATCCAGGACGGCGTGAACTTGGCGCCGAGCGAGTAGCCGCAGGCGTTGAGCCGGTGGCTCGACAGGCCATGCGCATCGAAGCTGTAGGCATGGGCGGCGAAGACGTCGCCGGCGGTGTTGCCGGGCTTCAGCGCCGCCTCGCAGGCGAGCAGCGCCGCCTTGGCCGCCTCGTGATAGCGCAGATGCAGCGGGCGCGGCCGGCCGACCACGACGGTGCGCATGATCGCGGCATGGTAGTGGCGGTCGACGCCGGCGAATTCGAGGGTGATCTGGTCGTCGGCGTCGAGCTTGCGGCGGCCGGCCTTGTAGCGGCAGAGCAGCGCGTCGCGGCCCGAGCCGATGATGAACTCGTTGCCCGGATAGTCGCCGCCGCCCGAGAAGATGGCGTTGTGCTGGGCGGCGAGGATGTCGCCCTCGTCAGCGCCGGCGCGGATCAGGTCGAGCGCGGCCCTGTCGGCGGCGTCGGACAAGGCCGCCGCCCGGCGGACATGGACGATCTCCTCCGGCGACTTCACGGCCCGCAGCCGCGTCACCAGCACCGAGGCGTCGAGCAGTTCACTGATACCGGCGAAGGCGGCCTCGAGCTTGCGGCCGTTCGAGGCGACAAGGCCGTAGGATTCGAACTCGACGCCGATGCGCTTGCCGGCGAGCCCGAGATCGCGCGCCAGATCCAGCAGGTCACGGGCCGGGTTGGCGTCGCGGCCGTCCTTCCAGACCCGGATGTCGGAGAGGTTGGAGGTGTGCTGCGCCTGGCGCAGATCGGCGGAGCGGGTCAGCAGCGCCATGGTGCCGTCGGCCTTCACCACCAGGCACTGGAAGAAGCAGAAGCCGAAAGTGTCGTAGCCGCTGAGCCAGAACATCGATTCCTGCTGGAACAGGAAGGCGGCGTCGAGCCGTTCGCGTGCCATGGCGGAGAGCAGCGCCTCGCGGCGGCGGGCGAACTCGGCGGAGGAGAAATGCAGGGCCATGGCAGGAGACCGTCCGGGTTGCGAGGCGCTTCCGGCATAGCGCGCGCCGGCCGCCATTGCGAGCGCGACGGGGTTTGACCGGCTGGCCCGGCAATGATCTGGAGCATCGCGGCCAGCGCCGCGATTGCGCCGCGCCCGCTCCTTCGCCATATCTCCGGTTCAGGGCGCGCAGGGCGCCGCTTCGCCGGAGGCCTCCGATGGTCAGCACCAGCAACCGCATCCTCGACGATATCGCCCGCCTCGCCACCGACGCGGCCGGCGCAGCCCAGGGCGTGCGCCGCGAGGTCGAGACCGTGGTCAAGACCCAGATCGAGCGGCTGCTGCGCGACATGGACGTGGTCACCCGCGAGGAGTTCGAGGCCGTGCGCGAGATGGCGCTGCTGGCGCGCGAGGAGAACGACAAGCTCGCCGCCCGGCTCGCCGCGCTCGAAGGCAAGCCTGCGAAGGACTGAACTGCACCCCTCGCATGGCTCGCGCTGTGGACAGCGCCGCGAGGGGATTGAGCCGGCGGTCGAATCCGCAGAGCCTGCATCGCGTGTTGGGCGCGTTGACCGGCCTGCGCTATCGTCGATGAAGAGAGGTGATTCGTCGGCAGGCTTCGTCTTGCGGAGCTTTCCGATGAACCGGCGGTCGCTTGCGGCCGTTTCAGTCGGGTTGTGTGCCTTACGCTTTTCCCGTCGCCGTGTTCCTGTTCTCAAACGCGTCGGACCTGCCTTGGGCAGGGCGCCGGCAGTTGGACCCTGGGCATGATGGACCTTGACCTGGATGCCGAAAGCGATCGGCCTTCCAATCCTCTCGATCTGATTGAACGCCTTGCCGCCCTCAACCACTGGAGCTTCGACCGGGACAGCGACGACGAGCTCTCCGTCGCCGTCACCGGAGGCTGGGCGGATTACCACGTCGCGATCACCTGGCTCTCGGAAGTGGAGTCGATCCACGTCGCCTGCGCCTTTGACCTGCGGGTGCCCGACCGGCGCCGGACCGAGGTGCTGAACCTGGTGAGCCTGGTCAACGAGCAGCTCTGGCTCGGCCATTTCGACCTGTGGAGCACTGAGAACGTTGTGATGTATCGCCACGCGCTGCTGCTCTCGGGTGGGGCCGAGCCGACCGAGGAGCAGGCGGCCGGGCTGATCAAGGCGGCGATCGACGCCTGCGAACGCTATTTCCAGGCGTTCCAGTTCGTCGTCTGGGCCGGAAAGAGCGCCCGCGAGGGGCTCGAAGGGGCGCTGCTGGAGACCGCCGGCGAGGCGTGAAGGTCTGCCGGCGCCGCGCCCGGGCTTGACCCGGGCGCCTTCCTGCGCGTCAT
The DNA here is from genome assembly GCF_036675845.1 of Allobosea sp. Taxonomy (GTDB): domain Bacteria; phylum Pseudomonadota; class Alphaproteobacteria; order Rhizobiales; family Beijerinckiaceae; genus Allobosea. The sequence goes on from NZ_JAKFED010000209.1 coordinate 3,640, forward strand.
GGTCGGGCTTGACCCGGCCATCTCACGACAGCGATTCTCGGGTCTCCGCTTCGCTGCGCCCGAGAATGACGCGCGGCATCGACAAGAGAGACGCCATGTCCAGCCAGCTTCCGCAATCCCTCGTGCTCGTCGGCGCCGGCAAGATGGGCGGCGCCATGCTTGAGGGCTGGCTGCGGATCGGCATGAAGGGAGCGGGGATCACCCTGGTCGACCCGCATATCGGCGAGGCGATGTCGGCGCTCGCCGCCGCCGAGGGCATGGCGGTCAATCCGTCGTCGGTCGCCGCCGCCGAGGTCGTGGTGCTGGCGACCAAGCCGCAGATGCTCGACACCGCAGCCCCCTCGGTGCAGGCGCTGATCGGGCCGCGGACCCTGCTGATCTCGATCCTCGCCGGCAAGACGCTCGGTGACCTCGCGCAGCGCCTGCCCAATGCCGGGGCGATCGTGCGCGCCATGCCGAACCTGCCGGCCTCGGTGCAGCGCGGCGTCACGGCGGCCGCTGCCGGCCCCGGCGTCAGCGCCGCCCAGCGCGAGATGACCGATGCCCTGCTCGGCAGCATCGGCAAGGTCGAATGGCTGGCCGATGAGGGGCTGATCGACGCCGTCACCGCCGTCTCGGGCTCGGGGCCGGCCTATGTCTTCCATCTGGTCGAATGCCTCGCCGCTGCCGGCGCGGCCGCCGGCCTGCCGGCCGATCTCGCCGGGCGGCTGGCCCGGGCAACCGTCGAGGGCGCCGGCGAGATGCTCTTCCAGTCGGAGCTGCCGCCGGGGACCTTGCGCCAGAACGTCACCTCGCCGGGCGGGACGACCGCCGCGGCGCTCGAAGTGCTGATGGCCGAGGACGGCATGCCGCCGCTGATGCGGCGCGCCGTCGCTGCCGCCAAACGTCGCGCCGAGGAGCTTTCGGGCTGAGCGGCCTTTCAACCGGCGGCGGCGGGGCCTAGCTTCAAGGTATCGGCACGCGACAGGAGAACCCGATGGCGCGCAAACCCGCTTCCCCCGCAGCCGAGTCGGCCGCTTCCAAGCCCGGCGCTGCTAGACCCGATCCGCGTCGCGCCGTGGTCGATGCGCTGTTCCGGCTGGCGGCGAACCGCCACTGGGACGAGATCGAGCTGCCCGACATCGCCCGCGAGGCCGGGCTGTCGCTGGCCGAGATGCGTGGCCTGTTTCCCTCGAAGCTCGCCATTCTCGGCGGCCTCGCACGCATTGCCGACGAGGCCGTGCTGGCCGGCAGCTCGGACGACCTCATGGAGGAATCCTACAAGGAGCGGGTCTTCGACCTGGTGATGCGGCGCCTCGATGCGCTTGCGCCCTACAAGGCCGGGCTGCGCGCCGTGATGCCGGTGCTGCGGCGCGATCCGCTGGCCCTGGCGGCGCTCGGCCGCAACGCGGTGAATTCCTGGCGCTACATGCTGGCCTCGGCCGGGATTCCGACCGAGGACAGTCTCGGTGCCGTGCGTGTCCGGGGCGCGGTGCTCCTGATGAGCCGCGTCGCCGAGACCTGGCTGGTGGATGACGAACCGGAATTGTCGCGGACCATGGCGAAGCTCGACCGCGAGCTGAAATCGGCCGGCCGGATCATGGCTCGCGTCGAGGACGTGCACCGGCTGACCGCGCCGCTGCGCGGCTTCGCAAGGGCGCTCTGCGGCGGGCGGCGCGAGAGCCGCAGGGAACGCCTGCGCAGCGAGGAGGGCGACGGTTACGCGGCGGCGATCTGAGCCGATGCCTGGCTCCGGGACGGATTTCCGCAATCATGGCCAAACCGTGACAACGTTAAGCGGCTCTTAGCCATTTCTCGCGAATGTGCGGAATCTCTCCTCCCGAGGCCCCCGCACATGTCGTTTCTGAAGAATATCGCCTCCCTGTCGATCGGCCGCTCATTCGGCCTGATTGCGATCCTGTCGGCCGTCATCGCCATTGTCAGTGTCGCCGTGACTCTGACTCAGGCGCGTGTCGACATGATCGACCTGAAGCGCACCGAGGTGAAGAACACGGTCGAGGCCGCGGCTTCGACGGTGAACGCCTATCTGGCGCGGGTCGAGAAGGGCGAGCTCAAGGAGGCCGAGGCACAGAAGCTGGCGCTCGACGCCATCGCCAATGCCCGCTTCGACAACGGCAACTACGTGTTCGTCATCCGCTTCGACGGGGTCAACATCGCCCATGCGAACCCGAAGCTGGTCGGCACCGACATGTTGGCCTTCAAGGACACGAACAACAAGTTCTTCGTCAAGGATCTGGTCGAGGTCGGCAAGACCGAGGGCGCCGGCTTCGTCGACTATTTCTGGCTGAAGATCGGGGACAAGGACCCCTCGCTGAAGATCTCCTATGTCGTCGGGGTGCCGAAATGGCAGTGGGCCATCGGCACCGGCATGCACGCCGACAGCGTCGACGCCGCCTTCGCCGGCATGATGCGGGACGTCGCGGTCGTGCTCGTGCCGCTCGCCCTCCTGATGTTCGGTCTGGTCTTCTATCTCAGCCGCCGCGCCTCGCGCATGCTGACCGGCCTGTCGGACAATATGAGCGCGCTCGCCGCGGGTGATCTTGAGGTCGCGATCGACAATCAGGAGCGCCGGGACGAGGTCGGCAGCATGGCGCGCGCCTTGGTCGTCTTCCGCGACGGCGCCTTGATGAAGCAGCAGGTCGAGGCCGAGAAGGTCCAGGCCGAGGCCGAGGCCGGCGAGCAGCGCCGCGCCGCCGACACCCAGCGCAGCCTCAACGAGGCGCAGCGCGGCGAGGAAGCACAGAAGCAGGCGGTCGTGGTCGAGGCGCTGGGCGCCGGCCTGGAGCGCCTGACCGAGGGCGACCTGACCTATCGCATCGAGGTCGCCTTCAGCGCCGAATACGCCAAGCTGAAGCAGGACTTCAACACGGCCATCGCCCAGCTCGAAGAGACGATGCGGCAGATCGCCACCAACACCGAGAGCATGAAGGCCGGCGCCGGCGAGATCAGCCAGGCGGCCGACGACCTCGCCAGCCGCACCGAGCAGCAGGCCTCCTCGGTCGAGGAGACCGCAACCGCGCTCGACCAGCTGACCGCGACGGTGCGCCAGACCGCAGAGGGCGCCCGCCAGGCGAGCCAGGCCACGACCCAGGTCAAGGGTGAGGCCGAACAGTCCGGCCAGATCGTCCGCGATGCGGTCGCGGCGATGAGCGGCATCGAGAAATCCTCCGACGAGATCTCGCAGATCGTCGGCGTCATCGACGAGATCGCCTTCCAGACCAACCTGCTCGCCCTCAATGCCAGCGTCGAGGCCGCCCGTGCCGGCGATGCCGGCAAGGGCTTCGCCGTCGTCGCTTCCGAGGTCCGTGCGCTCGCCCAGCGCTCCGCCGACGCGGCCAAGGAGATCAAGGGGCTGATCACCGCCTCCTCGGTCGAGGTCGAGAAGGGCGTCGCCCTGGTCGGCCAGACCGGAACCGCGCTGGAGCGGATGTCCGGCGAGATCACCCGCGCCACCTCGCTCGTCGCCGAGATCGCCTCGGCCGCACAGGAGCAGGCGACCGGGCTGCAGGAGGTCAACACCGCGGTCAACGAGATGGACCAGGCGACGCAGCAGAACGCGGCGATGGCCGAGCAGTCGACTGCCGCCTCGCAGGCCCTGGCGCAGGAGGCCGATCGCCTCGCCGCGCTGGTCTCGCGCTTCAAGCTCGGCGGCGACGTGATTGCGCTCAAGGCGATGGCGACCCGGATGGCGCAGGCCGCTGCGCCGGCGCCGCGCCCGGCGCGGGCCGCTGCTCCCGCGGCGAGCCATGGCAATGCGGCGCCGCGCAAGCTGGCGGCCGGCGGCAATGATCGCGGCTGGGAGGAGTTTTGAGCAACGCCTCCGAGCCCGCCGCGCCGATCGGCTTCGAGGATTTCCTCAAGGTCGACATCCGCGTCGGCACGATCGTCGAGGCCGCGCCTTTTCCCGAGGCGCGCAAGCCGGCGATCAAGCTCGTCATCGAGTTCGGCGGCGCCATCGGCCGCAGGAAATCGTCGGCGCAGATCACCAGGCACTACCGGCCCGAGGATCTTCCGGGTCGGCAGGTGCTGGCGGTGGTCAATTTCCCGCCGCGCCAGATCGGCAAGTTCATGTCGGAAGTGCTGGTTTTGGGCATGCCGGATGCCGATGGCGAGGTCGTGCTGATCGGCCCGAGCCTTGCCGTGCCGGATGGCGGGCGGCTCTACTGAGCCGTCAGGGCACGCGTCGACCAGTTTGCTGGGCAATCTGGTCGGATCATGCGTTTTCTATCCATAGTTTAGAGCCGGCGGCGCCTGCCTCGCGCCGCCAGATCCCGGTGGCGAGCGTCGTCGGTGCCGGCTCGGGCGCCGACCAGCGCAGCGGCAGCGCCGCCCGGCGCCGCCAGCCGCGCCCGACCCGGCAACGCCAGAGCCGCTGCGCTCCCGGTAGCTCCAGCACCTCCGGCCCGTCCCAGAGAATCTCGGTCTCGCCCTGGAGCTGGAGAACGTCGCCGGTGGCGAAGTCGACGAAGAGCAGGCTGGCGGCCGGCTCCAGCAGCAGGTTGCCGAGCGTGTTGAAATAGTTGTTGCCGGCGAAATCGGGGATGGTCAGCCGGTCCCCCTCGACCGCGACGAAGCCGGGCCGGCCGCCACGATGCGAGATGTCGACGCCGCCGGCGGAAGCGCTGGCGATGAAAAGCGTGTCGGAGCGCGCGATCAATGTGCTCGCAGCCTCGTCGAGCCCGGAGAGTTCCTCCGCCGGAACGGCTCGGCCTGGCACGCGCGCCGGCTCGCGGCTCTGGATGTATTTGGCGCAGTTTCCGAAGCTCTCCGCCACGGCGACGGTCAGGCCGCCGGCGCTGCGCGCGGTGATCGTGCCATTGGCGCGGTTGCGCCGGCGAGTGCGGAAATCCAGCCCGAGCAGCCCGACCGGGGCGCCGGCCGCGAAGGCTGCGTCGGCAGGGTCCTCGGCGGCCGGCAGCGCCGCGATGGCGAGCTCCGTCGGCGAGGGGCTGGTGACGAAACCCTCGTCGCCGGCCAGCACGGTCGCGATCGGATGGCCCCCGGCATCGCGTCCGGCCGCGAAGAGACAGGGCAGCAGCGCGAAGAAATTGCGATGCTGGTCGGGCATGAAACTGCGGATACCGGTTCCCCGCGAACTGAGGCCGGCGCGAGCCTGCGCCGCGAGCTCGCCTTGGTGAAAGGCTGACCCGTCCATCGCGTCAGGCCTTTGCGGGAATGGGCGAGCGCCGCATCGGCTTGAAGAAGGGCAGGGCCTCGACCCGGGCGATCCAGCCGTTCACGGCGGGATAGGGGGCGAGGGGAATGCCGCCCTCCGGCGCATGCGCGACATAGGAATAGCAGGCGAGATCGGCGAGCGTCGGGTGGTCGGCGGCGAGGAAGGCGCGCCCCTGCAGGTGGCCGTCCATGAAGGCGAGCAGGCGCGCCGCGATTCGCTGCGCCCGCTCCGGGTCGTCCTGGAACTTGAACTGGGCGATGAGCCGCGCGATCGACGGCCCGTGCATGACCTCGCCGGCCGCGATCGAGAGCCAGCGCTGGACCTGCGCCGCGGCGACCGGATCGGCCGGCAGCCAGTCGCTCTCAGGCGCATGGCGTCTCACCAGATAGACCATGATGGCGTTGCTGTCGGCGAGGGTGAGCGCGCCATCCTGCAGCACCGGGATCTGGCCGAGCGGGTTGAGGGCGCGAAAAGCCTCGCCACGCCGGATATCGGCCGGGGCGTCGGCGAAGTCGAAATCGAGACCGAGCGCCCGCAGGAGCAGCTCGACGCGATGGGTGTGGCCGGACAGGGCGGTGCCGTGCAGGACGATGCGGGAGCTGGACATGGAAAACCTCGCTGTTGCGAGAGCAATCTGATTGTTTCATCAGGAGAGCGAAAGCGGGTAAGGTTGCAACTCAGAATTCCATTCGGAGCAATCGAGCTGGACCGCCTCGACGAGCTTTCCATCTTCATCGCGATCATCGATACGGGCAGCCTGGCCGGCGCGGCGCGGCAGCTCCGGCGTTCGCGTCCCGCTGTGACGCGGGCGCTCGCGGCACTGGAAAAGCGCGCCGGCGTGAGCCTGATCGCGCGCACGACGCGGCAGCTGATGGCGACCGAGGCCGGCCGCGAACTGGCGGGTTCGGCGCGGCGCATCCTTGCCGAATATGAGGCCTCGCTATCGGGCGTCGCCGGCGCGCCGGTACGCGGCCTGCTGCGGATCACGGCGCCGCTCGCCTTCGGCCGGCGCCATGTCACGCCGATCGTCGCCGAATTCCTCGACCTCCATCCCGAGGCCCAGATCGAGCTCACGCTGGCAGACCGCAATCTCGACCTGATCGAGGAAGGGCTCGATCTTGCGGTCCGGATCGGGGCGCTGCCGAGTTCGCGGCTGGTCGTCCGCAAGGTCGGCGAGGTCCGCCGCGTGCTGGTCGCGGCGCCGGAATATCTCGAGCGCCGCGGTGTGCCGAAGCGGCCGGCCGATCTTTCGGGCCATGACACCATCGCCAGCATCGCAGCCGGGCAGACGATGCACTGGCGCTTTGCGGGCGGTGGCCGCGGCGCGGGCGTGGCGGTGACGCCGCGGCTGATCGTCAACGAGGTCGAGTCGGCGTTGATCGCGGCGCGTTCGGGGCGCGGCGTGGCGCGGGCGCTGTCCTACCAGGTCGCGCCAGACCTTGTGGCCGGCACGCTCATCCGGGTGCTGCGCGAATGGGAGCCGCCGCCCTTGCCGGTCCAGCTCGTCGTGCCGGGCGGCCAGCCCGTGGCGCCGAAGCTGCGCGCCTTCCTCGACCATGCGGCGGCGCGGCTGCTGCGCCTGCCGGTGATCCGGCCGGAGCCTGCCGGCTGAGCTCGCCGCCGGTTTCAGTGCTGGTCCAGGTGAGCCGCGGCCTCATCGCGTATCCAGTTCCGGAAGGCTGCGATCGCCGGCCGATCCGCCGATGCCTCGGGGCAGACCACATAATACTGGTGGGAGCTCTTCACCTGATGCGGGAACGGCCGGACGAGGCGGCCGGCGTCGAGATAGTCGCCGATCAGCGCACTCGTCGCCAAAGCGATGCCCTGACCGGAGGAGGCGGCCTGCAACGCCAGGAAGGTGTGCGAGAAGCGCGGGCCATGGCTCGCGTCGATATCGTCGACGCCCGCCAGAGCGAGCCATTGCACCCAGGTGACGTAGTCGGGAATCCCTTCCGCGATCTCGTGCAGCAAGGTGTGATGGCGCAAATCCGCGGGCTGGCGCAGCGGGCGCGCCGGGTCGTTGAGGAGCGACGCGCTGCAGACCGGAAAGAAGTTCTCCTCCATCAGCAGTTCGGAGCGCAGGCCTTGATAGGTGCCGCGCCCGTAGCGGACGGCGACATCGACATCCTCGCGGGTGAAGTCGGTGAGACTGAGCGAGACCGAGATGCGCACTTCCAGCTCGGGGTGGCGTTCCTTGAGCGAGCCGAGCCTCGGGATCAGCCAGCTCAGGGCGAAGCTCGGCATCGTGCTGACCGTCAGGACGTTCGACGTATCGGGCCGTAGGGCCCGCGCCGTGGCTTCGTCGAGCTGGTCGAGCAATTGCGCGATCGAGGCGGCATAGCGCTGTCCGATGCCCGTCAGCGCCACGCCCTTGCTCGGCAGCCGGACGAAGAGAGGCCGCCGGAGCCAGGTCTCGAGCGATTTCACCTGCTGCCCGACCGCGCTGGCGGTGACGGCAAGCTCGTCTCCCGCCCGCTCGAAGTTGAGATGCCGCGCAGCCGCCTCGAAGGCGCGCAGCGAGGTCAGCGGCGGCAGGTGGCGACGGGGCATCGGCAGGCCAAGTCCAGCTTGGGCGGAGGCGAAGAAGTTCTCATTTGCTTGCGGCCCGGGCAAGCCCCAGATTCATGGCAAGAAACGCATCATAGGAGGCCGCCATGCCGGCCAGCATCGCCACAGAAAATCTTTCCCCCGCCGCCGCGCCGCGCGCGGTCCATGGGCTGCCCGGCCTGTTCCTTCGCTTCGAGGATTGGCTGGCGGAGCGGGCGAGTGCGCGAGCGCTCTATCGCATGGACGATCTGGCGCTGTCGGACATGGCGCTGTCGCGCAGCGATGTCGAGCGCGTGAACCAGTCGGCTCGCTGGGCCTTCTGGCGGCAGTAACGGCAGGCAGGCGGGCTCTACCGGCATCGCGCCGTCATTCCAGATGGGCTGAAAGGCCTGACCCGGAACCGATGGACACGGCTTGCCCGCAAGAGTTCCGTCATTGCGAGCGCAGCGAAGCAATCCAGGAGGGCTCGCACGGCCGCCCCTGGATTGCTTCGTCGCTGACGCTCCTCGCAATGACGTTGGAGGCGCGCCGTTTCCATGGCTTCTGGGCTCAGGCCTGCGGCCTGCCCCGGAAATGACGGCGCGAGTCGCAAGGTCGGT
>NZ_JAKFED010000017.1:0-11948 GCF_036675845.1 Allobosea sp.
GCTCGATATTTCCAGCGCCATGGCCGATATGGGCCGCAACGAGGCCGACATCGCGATCCGCCCGACGCGGGCGCCACCGGAAACCCTGATCGGCAGCAAGCTCGGCAGCTTCGACTACGCCGTCTATTCACATGGCGCGGCGGTGCCCGCGAGCCTGGCCGCACTGGTGGCCGCGGGCGGCTGGATCGGCCTTTCCGGCGAGATCGCGCAAACGCCGGCGGCGCGCTGGCTCGACGAGCATGTGCCGCAGACGGCCCGGATCGCCTCGGTCAATCTCATCCTCGGCGCCGCGCTCGCGGCGCGCTCGGGCGCCCATGCCCTGCTGCCGGCCTATCTCGGCGACGATCCGCTATTCGGGCTCAGGCGGATCTCTCCGCCGGTGCCGGAGCTGCGCTCGGAGGTCTGGCTCCTGACCCATCCGGACCTGCGCTACGCCGCCAAGGTCAGGGCCTTCATGAGCTTCGCCGGCAAGGCGCTGCGGCAGGCTTTGCGCGACAGCTAGGCGACGCCGAGATTCAGCAAATCGTGCACATGCACGAGGCCGACCGGGCGACCTTCGGCATCGGCGACGATCAGCGCCGTCACCCGCAGCCGGTTGACCATCTCCAGCGCCTCGACCGCCAGCGCGTCCGGCGCGATCCGGCGCGGATCGGCCGTCATCACGTCGCGCGCCAGCCGCCCGCCCCAGCCGGCGCCGAGTTTGCGGCGCAGATCGCCATCGGTGACGATGCCGGCGAGCTTGCCTTCGGCGTCGACGACGATGGCGCAGCCGAAGCTCTTGGCCGAGATCATCTCGACGACATCGGCCATCGCCGCCGTCGCGCCCACGATCGGCAGGCTCTCGCCCTGATGCATGATGCTGGCGACGGTCTTGAGCTGGGCTCCGAGCTTGCCGCCGGGATGGTAGACATAGAAATCCTGGCGCGAGAAGCCGCGCGCCTCGAGCAAGGCGACGGCGAGCGCATCGCCCAGCGCCATCTGCATCGTCGTCGAGGTGGTGGGCGCCAGCCCGTTCGGGCAGGCCTCCTCGGCCTTGGGCAGGATCAGCGCGACATCCGCCTCGCGCCCGAGCGCGCTGTCGGCATTGGAGGTGAAGCCGACCAGCCCGACGCGGAAGCGCCGCGTATGGCCGACGATGGCCGCAAGCTCGGCCGTCTCGCCCGACCAGGACAGCGCGATCACCACATCCTCCGGCTGGATCATGCCGAGATCGCCATGGCTCGCCTCGGCCGGATGGACGAAATGCGAGGGCGTGCCGGTCGAGGCCAGGGTCGCCGCGATCTTGCGGCCGACATGGCCCGACTTGCCCATGCCGGTGACGATGACCCGGCCGGATGCGGCGCGGATCATCTCGACGGCGGCGGCGAAGGGCGCGGCGAGCCCGTTGCCGATGGCGGCATGGAGCGCATCCAGGCCGGCGCGTTCGGTGGCGATGGTACGGAGCGCCGAGGCGCTGATGGTCGCGGTCATGGCGGGCGTCTAGCACGACGAAAGCCCGGCTGGCCACCGCCCCGGCGAGCGTTGACGGGGCATTAACCCTCTTCGTTCTAACTCCGTTAACCATGCGCGCCATCCCGGTGCGCTCTGTCCTGCCTGTGCCGGAGCGTCGTTTCGCCCGTGACCCGTTTCGCCAAGATCTGCCGGCTGGCCGGCGTCGCGGGCTGTTGCGGCGCGGCCGGGCTGCTGGCCTGGCCGCAAGCCGGCCTGGCGCAGATGCAGGCCGAACCGGCGCAGCGGGCGCGTTCCTCCGGCCTGCGCACCGGCACGCCGCAATATGTGGCGCAGCCGAAGCCGCCCGAGGACGCCGAGGCGACCCGCAACGCCTCCGCCATCCCCGAGGCGATCGGCGACCCCGCGGCGCTGATCCAGCGCCAGGAGGGTGCGATTTCGCGGCGCCAGCCGCCGCGCGCCGGACGGCCGATTCAGGCCCCCTCCGTCCATGGCGTGACCCAGCGCCAGTTCCGCGCGCCGCAGCCGGACGTGACCGGCCTGCCGCCGCCCGCTCCGCCCCCGCCGCAGCCCCGCCGGCGGGCGCTGGAGGAAGACCCTTACGCGCCGCTCGGCCTGCGCCTCGGCGCCGTGACGCTGCGCCCGGCGATCACCGGCTCGGTCGGCTATGACAGCAATCCCTCGCGCGTCTCCGGCCCGAGCAAGGGCTCGTTCTTCAGCCGCACCGAAGGCGAGCTCGGCGTCCAGTCCGACTGGAACGTGCACGAGCTGACCGGCATGCTGCGCGGCGGCTACAGCCATTATTTCCGCGACGACAACGCCTCGCGCCCGGACGCCGAAGGCAACATGTCGCTGCGCCTCGACGCGACGCGCGACACCCGCATCCTGCTCGAATCGCGGCTGCGTCTCGACACCCAGCGCCCCGGCTCGCCAGACCTCACCGCCGCGGTGGAGGGCCGGCCGATCACCTGGGCCTATGGCGCCTCGGCCGGCGTCACCCACGACATCAACCGGCTGCAACTCACCCTGCGCGGCTCGGTCGACCGGCAGGATTACGAGGATGCCGAGCTGACCAACGGCCAGGAACTCAGCCAGGCCGACCGCAACCAGACGCAATACGCCCTGCGGCTGCGCGCCGCCTATGAGGTCACGCCCGGCTTCAAGCCCTTCGTGCAGGGCGAGGTCGACACGCGGCAATTCGACGAGAAGGTCGATTCGAGCGGCTACATGCGCTCCTCCGACGGCTACACCGCCCGCATCGGCTCGACCTTCGAGATCAGCCGCATGCTCACCGGCGAGGTCTCGGTCGGCTATCAGGATCGCGGCTATGAGGATGCCCGGCTGAAGAACCTGCGCGGCGTCGTCGGCGACGCGGCGATCCTGTGGACGCCGACGCCGCTGACCACGGTCACCCTGCGCGGCACCTCGGAGCTCGGCGACACGACGATCGCCGGCTCGAGCGGCACCACGGTGCGGCGCGTCAGCCTGGAAGTGGCGCATGCGCTGCGCCGCAACCTGACCGTCACCGGCTTCACCACCTTCGGCCGCACCATCTATGAAGGCCAGGGCCTGCGCGAGGACTTCTCCACCATCGGCGCCAGGCTCGACTACAAGCTGACCCGGACCTTCTCGGTCCGCGCCAGCTTCACCCATGAGCGCCTGAACTCGACCGCGGTCGGCTCGGACTACACCGCGAACGTCGCGCAGGTCGGGCTGCGGGTGCAGTTCTGAGGTCTCCGGGCGTCATGCTCGGGCTCGACCCGAGCATCTCTTGCAGACCGGGCTCGCTCTGGGGAAATCCTCTTCCGGCCTGAGATTCCCGGGTCTGCGCTTCGCTTCGCCCGGGAATGACGCCAGCCCTACCGCCCCAGCAGCCGCCCGATCTCCTCGCGCAGTTGCGGGCCGAGATCGCCGCGCTCCAGCGCATAGGCGAGATTGGCGGTGAGGAAGCCGATCTTCGAGCCGGTGTCGTAGATGTCGCCGTCGAAGCGCACCGCGAAGAATTTCTCGAGCTTGGCCAGCGCGATCATCGAATCGGTGAGCTGGATCTCGCCGCCGGCGCCCTTCTCCTGCTTGGCGAGCAGGTCGAAGATCGTCGGCTGCAGGATGTAGCGGCCGGTGATGTGCAGGTTGGACGGCGCCGTGCCCTTGGGCGGCTTCTCGACCATGCCGGTGACCTGCGAGACCTTGGCCTTGGCGTCGTGAACGCCAACGATGCCGTATTGATGGGTCTGGTCCTCGGGCACCGGCGCCACCGCGATATGGTTGCCGCCATGCTCCGCATGGGCCTCGATCATCTCGGCGAGGCAGCCTTTGCCGCCGGTGTGGTGCAGCATGTCGGGCAGCAGCAGCGCGAAGGGCTCGTCGCCGATGATGTCGCGGGCGCACCAGACGGCGTGGCCGAGGCCGAGCGGCGCCTGCTGGCGGGTGAAGCTCGTCGCCCCCGCAGCCGGCAGGTCCTGCTTCAGCGCCTCGAGCTCCTTGGTCTTGCCGCGCTTGGCCAGCGTGTCGTCGAGCTCGTAGGCCATGTCGAAATGGTCCTCGATCACGCCCTTGTTGCGGCCGGTGACGAAGACGAAATGCTCGATCCCGGCGGCGCGCGCCTCGTCGACCACATGCTGGACGACCGGCCGGTCGACGATGGTCAGCATCTCCTTCGGGATCGCCTTGGTGGCGGGCAGGAAACGCGTGCCCAACCCTGCGACCGGAAACACTGCCTTGCGGATCTTCTTGCTCATGCGCATCCATCTCGCGCGCCCTGCGGCGCGCGCCTGCTAGATTTCTGGAGGGCTTCGGAGGATCCGGCTTCGCCCCATTCAACGCCGGCCCCGGAAGCTGTCGCGCAATTCTGGCGAAAGGCGGGCCGCTCCCCAAGATCGATACCAGTCGCGCCTTGCCGGAACGTCAATGCCCTCGACCGGAAATCGCCCGCGGACCGTCGCCGGATCGTCGCTTTTGCCGGCTCTCCTGCCGCCGATTCGCCCGGCCGCCGGAGATGGCGGATGCGGGCTGGCCCAGACGAGCGCAATCGCGTTCTATGCTGCGACGACGACAGGGAGAAGACGATGGCGATTCTGGTTTCGGGCGGCGCCGGCTATATCGGTAGCCATATGGTGCTGGAGCTGCTCGACCGCGGCGAGAAGGTCGTGGTGCTCGACGATCTTTCGACCGGCTTCTGGTGGGCGGTGCCGCCCGAAGCGGTCTTCGTCAAGGGCGACATGGGCGACCAGGGCCTGGTCGAGCGCACCATCGCCGAGCACGGCATAACCGAGATCGCGCATTTCGCCGCCAGGATCGTCGTGCCGGATTCGGTCTCCGATCCGCTCGGCTATTACCTCAACAACACCGTAAAGACGCGAGCCCTGCTCGAGAGCGCGGTGCGCGGCGGCGTCAGGCACGTGATCTTCTCCTCGACCGCGGCCGTCTATGGCGAGCCGCCGGTCTCGCCGGTGCCCGAGGAGATCGCGCTCAACCCGATCAACCCCTATGGCCGCTCCAAGCTGATGAGCGAGTGGATGCTCGCCGACACCGCCCACGCCCATGACCTGTCCTATGTCGCCCTGCGCTATTTCAACGTCGCCGGCGCCGACCCCAGGGGCCGTTCCGGCCAGTCCTCGCCCACCGCCACCCATCTCATCAAGGTCGCGAGCCAGGCGGCGCTCGGCCAGCGGGCCGGGATGGAGATCTTCGGCACCGACTACCCGACGCCGGACGGCACCGGCATCCGCGACTACATCCACGTCACCGACCTCGCCCGCGCCCATCTTTCGGCGCTCGACCATCTGCGCGCCGGCGGGGCGAGCCTGACGCTGAACTGCGGCTATGGCCGCGGCTATTCGGTCAAGGAGGTCGTCGAGGTGGTCAAGGCGGTCTCCGGCGTCGATTTCCCGGTCCGGCTCTCGCCGAGGCGGGCCGGCGACCCGGCCGCGCTCGTCGCCAAGGCCGACCGCATCCGGGCCGAACTCGGCTGGCAACCGCAACATGACGACCTGACGCAGATCGTCACCCAGGCGCTGGCCTGGGAGGAGAGCCTGCGCAAGCGCAACGCGAGCTGAACGACGCAGATTGGCGCGGCGTTAACCCATGGTTAACCTCGTTCAGGCGCTGTGTCGGGAAAGCCCGTCCAGCGACCGTGCCAGGGAACCGACATGCGCCGCCTTTCCGCCTTCGCCATCGCCGCCGTGCTGGGCCTGGGGCCCGCCCTCGCGCAAACGACGGGCTCGATCAACCCGGCGCGCGCCCAGGCCCCGAAACCGCCGGCGCGACCGGCCGCCGCCGCGATCGGCTTCGACGGCTTCCTGAAGACGCTCTGGCCGCTGGCCCAGGCGCGCGGCATCTCGCGCCGGACCTTCGACCTCGCCTTCGAGGGCGTCACGCCCGACCCCTCGATCGCCGCGCTGACGCGCAAGCAGTCGGAATTCGTCGCGCCGATCTGGAGCTATCTCAACAGCGCTGTCGGCGGCGGCCGGATCGGCCGCGGCCGCGAGGTCGCCGGCGAGCATGCCGGCGTGCTGGCGCAGGTCGAATCGCGCTATGGCGTGCCGAAGGAGATCGTGCTCGGAATCTGGGGCATGGAGACCAATTACGGCTCGTTCAAGGGCGGCAAGGACATCATTCGCTCGCTCGCGACGCTCGCCGAGCTCCGCTATCGCGGCGACTTCTTCCGCGACGAACTGCTGACGGCGCTCGAGCTGATCGAGAAGGGCCATGTCGAGCGCAGCGAACTGCGCGGCTCCTGGGCCGGGGCCATGGGCCACACCCAGTTCATGCCGTCGAGCTATCTGAAATACGCCGTCGACCATACCGGCGACGGCCATGCCGACATCTGGACCTCGCCGAGCGACGCCATCGCCTCGACCGCCAACTATCTCAAGGGCTATGGCTGGGTGCCGGGCCTGCCCTGGGGCCTGGAGGTCGCCGTGCCGGAGGGTTTCGATCACAGCCTCCATCGCGGCAGCTTCTCCGCCTTCCGGGCCGCCGGCGTTCGCCGCGCCGATGGCGGCGCGCTGCCCTCCTCGGGCGAGGCGCGCCTGTTCTACCCCGCCGGCCATACCGGCCCGGCCTTGCTGCTGACCGCCAATTTCGACGTCATCAAGAAATACAATTCCTCCGACGCCTATGCCCTCGCCGTCGGCCATCTCGGCGACCGGATCATGGGGCGGCCGGCCCTGCAGGCCGCCTGGCCGACCAGCGCGCCACGGCTCGACAAGACCGGCGTCACCGATGTCCAGCGGCGGCTGAAGAGGCTGGGCCTCTACACGCAGGACACCGATGGCCGCATCGGCACCGGCACCCGCGAGGCGGTGCGGCAATATCAGCTGCGCGCCGGCATGCTCGCCGATGGCTGGCCGACGCCGGTCCTGCTGGCGCGGATGAAGGCGGCACGCTGACTCCCGCCGCGATTTCGGCTACCTTGAGCCGGATGATGTCAGATGGAATCATGGAATGATCCCATCTGACATCTGAATCCGTCTCTCGCCAAAGAGTTAGAGCAGGATTCTTGCGAAAAACCGGTTTCCACTTTTTCGCATCCTGCTCTTGAACGGCCGGAAATGACCGACGCTGGGTAGCCGAGCGATGCGTCTACGCTCCTTCGCCATGGTTCTCGCGGCCTCCGGGCTGCTGCTGCTCACCGGCGGTCCCTCGACTTTCGCCCAAAGCGAGCCGCAGCGCGGCCGCAGCCTCTTCTCCCTGTTCTGGCAGGTGCCGGAGCGATCTTCGGTCCAGCCGCGGCAGCGTACACGGCCGGCGCCGCCGCAGACCCGGCGCCGGCCGCCCCAGATGGTCCGCGACGACCCGGTCATCCCCAAGGTGGACGTCAACCATCATGTGCTGGTGGTGGGCGACACGCTCGCCGACCAGATCGCCATCGGCCTCGCCGACAGCCTGGGCGATCGCGCCGATGTCGCGGTCCAGCGCAAGGCCAAGGCCGATAGCGGCCTGGTGCGGACGGATTTCTACGACTGGCCGAAGGCGGTCGTGGAGTTGCTGGCGGCCGACCCGAAGGTCATGGTCGGCGTCATCTCGCTGGGCCCCAACGACCGCCAGGCGATCCGCGAGGGCGAGGTCACGCATGAGCCGCTGAGCGAGCGCTGGCTACAGATCTACAAGTCACGGATCGAGACGGTCAGCGCAGCTTTTGCGGCAAAGCGCATCCCGCTGATCTGGGCCGGCGCGCCGCCGATGCAGAACACCCGGCTTTCGGCCGACCTCACCGTGCTGAACGACCTGTTCCGCAAGGGCGTCGAGGCCGGAGGCGGCCAGTTCGTCGATCTCTGGACCCCCTATCTCGACGCCGAGAACCGCTACAGCGCGATGGGGCCGGACGTGGACGGCCAGACCACGCGGCTGCGCCTCGGCGACGGTGTCCATTTCACCAAGGCCGGCGCACGCAAGGCCGCCCATTTCGTCGACGTCATCATCCGGCGCATCCTCGACCGCACGCCCAGCGAGAACGTCATCGCCCTGCCGACCGGGCAGGGTGAGGGCGCCGAGCAGCAACCCGGCGCGGTCGAGCGGCTGATCGACCGCATGGTCAGCGGCCGGCCGGAGGATTTCGCCTTCGTCCCGGTGCTGCCGGCAAGGCCGCTGGCGGGGCCGATCCTGCCGCTCACCGGCGCCGCGCCGGCCGGCGGCGAGACGGCGCTTCTGGCCTCGATCCAGGATGCCCGCGGCCGCGGCGATGCCGCCATCCAGCTCGACCGCATCTTCGGAGACGGCGTCGCGCCCGAGCCGAAGCCGGGCCGGGCCGACGATTTCCGCTGGCCGAGGCCGAACTGAGGCGCGCGGGTTCGCGACAATGATTCCGTATTGCGGTTCCGTATTGCGCGGAGCGCCGCGACGGGGTGGCTCGGCTCAACCCAACTGGAAGCGCTCGAAGCGCTGCATCTCCTCGTCGATCCTCTGCCGCAATGCCGCAGAAGGCGCGGGCTCGAGCCATGTCCATTGCTGCACCAGCAGCTTGCGCGCCGCCCGGTCGGTCTTGAGATCGGCGACGGCGACGATCCGGTCGCCGGCCAGCACCGGCAGGGAAAAATAGCCGAAGACGCGCTTCTCCTTCGGCAGATAGGCCTCGAATGCGTGCTCGTAGCCGAAGATCAGCTTCAATCGCTTGCGCTGGATGACCAGCGGATCGAAGGGCGAGAGGATATGGACGAGGTCTTCGTCCGGCAGCCCGGCCGGCTCCAGGACCTCCGGCAGCGCCCAATGCGGCAGCTTCTCGGCGCCTTCGATCATGACCGGCACCAGTTCCTTGCGCTTCACCCGGGCGGCGATGAGCCCGGCGATGGCCTTCTTGCTGGGTGCGTCGAGATGGCAGATCGAATCGAGGCTGACGATGCCTTGCGCGCGCAGGGCGCGGTCGAGCTTGTAGGCGACGACCTGGCGCTCCGAGGCCGGCGCGGGACGCTTCTCCCAGCCGAAATGCCGGTCCATCAGCTCATAGGTCTTGAGCATGCCGGAGCGGGCGGCGATCACCAGTTCGCCGTCATAGAAGGCCCGTTCGAGCAGGCCCTTCGAGGGCTTCTTGCTGGCCCAGAGATGCGCCTTCTCGATCAGCACATCGGTGTCGATATCGCGAATGGTGAGCGCGCCCTCCTTGCGGATGCGGCTCAAGAGCTTGCGCGTCTCCTCGCGATTGCCGACCGAAGACCAGCGCCTCGGCTCGGCGCGATGCAGCTTCATCGCCGGCAGGAAATACCGGATGTCGGCCGCCGGCACATAAGACAGCGCATGCGTCCAGTATTCGAGCACCGACTTGTCCCGCGACTGCGCCTGCTGCAGGTCGGCGCGCCGGTAGGCCGGGATGCGGTTGTAGAGGATGTGATGGTGGCAGCGCTCGATCACGTTGATCGTGTCGATCTGGACATAGCCGAGATGCGCGACGGCGGCCTCCGTTGCCTCCGGCCCGCCGGCGCCGAAGGGCTCGCCGGTGTCGAGGCGCTGGGCTCGCAGCCAGATGCCGCGGGCCTGCGCCTTGCTGAGCTGGGGGATTTTCCGCGGTCGAGTCGCCATCGGGGTAAAGCTAGCGATGCAGCAGTCGAAGGTTAAGGCGTCCGCGCTCGCACTCCTGACAGCCCATGGCGGCGGCGATCCGCCTCAGGCCGTCAGAGCCCGTTCCGATCAGATCGATTCAATCCGATCGGATCCGGCTCTAGCGCCTCCGCCAGCGCTTCCGGCGTCAGTTCCGCCAGCGCCATCTGCACCTTGAACGCCTTGGTCTTCTCGCCCGGATTCATCACCAGGATCACCGTCTCGGTGCCCGGACAAGCCGGGTCGGCGCAGAGGATCTCGTTGACCGCGACCGCTGCGTTCTCCGGCAGGCCGAGCAGCGTGCGGACCTGCTGCTTGATCGAGGCCGCCGCTTCGGCTTCGCCGGCCTCGCGCTTGCCTTTGCCGAACAGGCCGAAGCGCATGACGGCGCTCAGCCGGCCGGCAGCGTCAGCACGCCCGCAGCCCCGTCCTCGGTGCCGAAGGCGAGCCGCTTGCCGAGCTTGTCCCAGGCGAAGGCGGTGATGGCGCTGCCACGCTGCGCCGCCCGGACCAGCAGCTCCGACGCGTCGACGAGGCGGATCATCAGGATGCAGCCATCATCATAACCGACGGCCAGCACCAGCGCCTTCGGATGGAAGGCGACGCGGGTGACCTTGGCATGGCGTGCGCCGCATTCGCGCGGCGCCTTGCCGGTCGGCCCCTCGCCCTGGAAGGGCCAGACGATCGCGGCGTCCGCCCCGCTCGAGGCGAGCCAGAGCCCGTCATGCGACCAGGACAGCGAGCGCGGCTTGGCCGGGTAGCCGGTCATCCGCATATGGGTCGGCTTGTCGCCGAGCCGCCAGCCATGCAGCGCGTTCTCCTGCATCGAGGAGACGACGAAGCGCCCGTCCGGCGACCAGGCGACGTCGATATGCGAGCCCTTCCATTCGAGGAGTTCCGGCTTCGCCTCGGTGTTCGGATACCAGAGCGACACGCCGTTCATCTGGCCGATGGCGAGCCGGTAGCCTTTTGGCGCGAAGACCAGCCCCTGCGGCGTCGAGGCGACGTCGAGCGACTTGATCTTGCCCTTGTCGTCGCGGGCATGGACGGTACGTCCGGTGTTCCAGGCGATGCTGCCGGAGGCCGACAGGGTCACCGTGTCGATCCAGCGCCGCTTCGGGTCGGCCGCGAGCTCGCTCGGCTCGCCCTCGGCTCCGGTCGCGACGACGCGGCCGTCATCGCCGCTGCTGACCAGCCGCTCGCCATCGGAGCAGGCGCTGAGGATGCCGCCGCGGTGGACCGCGAGGCTTTCGGTCTGCCCGTCGCGCCAGCGCAGCACCCGGCCGTCGGCGAGCGCCAGCGCCAGGGTCTGCTTCAGCCACGCCGCGGCGACGACATGCTCGCCGGCTTCGACGGGAACGACATGCTCGCGCAGCGAGACGGGTTTGGTGATGCTGTCCATGGTGGCGGTCTAGCAAACAATCCAGCCATGCGCGATGCCGTCATTCCGGGGCAGCGCGCAGCGATGAGCCCGGAACCCATGACCACGGCGCGCCTTCAGTCGGCGCGACGATCGCACGGTCCGGCAAGTCAAATATTCATCGGTTCCGGGCTCGGCCGCTGCGCGACCGCCCCGGAATGACGAGGCGCTCAAGCCGCGCAGGCCATGAACCCCTCTCGCAAGGCACTCTCGTCGAGATCGCGCCCGATGAAGACGAGCCGCGACTGCCGCTTCTCGCCATCCTTCCAATCGCGCTGCAGATCGCCGTCGAGGATCATGTGCACGCCCTGGAAGACGAAGCGCCGCGGCTCGTCCTTGAAGGCGAGAATGCCCTTGGAGCGCAGGATGTTCGGCCCCTGCGCCTGGCTGAGGTCGTTGATCCACGGCATGAACTTGTTCGGGTCGACATCGCCGGGGATCGTGAACGACATCGAGCGGATCTCCTCCGCATGGTGGTGGTGATGGCCGGCCTCGAGGAAGTCGGGCTCGATGTCGAGGATGCGGTCGAGGTCGAAGGCGTTGCGGTCGAGCAGGTCGGCGATCGGCAATTCGCAGCGCGTCGTCCGGTGCAGCTTGGCATAGGGGTTGATGGCGCGGATCGCGCTCTCGACCTCGGTAAGCTCGGCCTCGGTGACGAGGTCGGTCTTGTTGAGGATGATGACGTCGGCGAAGGCGATCTGGTTCTTCGCCTCGGGGGCATCCTTCAGCCGGTCCTTCAGCCATTTGGCATCGGTGACGGTGACGACGGCGTCGAGCTTGGTGGCATCGCCGACATCCTGGTCGACGAAGAAGGTCTGCGCCACCGGTGCCGGATCGGCGAGGCCCGTGGTCTCGACGATGATCGCGTCGAACTTGCCCTTGCGCTTCATCAGCCCGTCGAGGATGCGGATCAGGTCGCCGCGCACCGTGCAGCAGATGCAGCCATTGTTCATCTCGAAGACTTCCTCGTCGGCGCCGACGACGAGGTCGCCATCGATGCCGGTCTCGCCGAACTCGTTGACGATCACGGCGAATTTCTTGCCGTGGT
>NZ_JAKFED010000159.1:0-11934 GCF_036675845.1 Allobosea sp.
CACTGCCGTCATCCTGGGCGAGCGAAGCTCGGCCCGGGATCCATCGTAGGGCGCCGGAGCCTTATGATGGATCCCGGATCTACGCCGCTTCGCGGCTTGTCCAGGATGACGGCGGTGGTTCCGAGTAAAAATTAGCATGCTCCAGCCTGTCCCATCGCCGCCGACCCCGCCGGCCGCGCCCCGGCATTGTCGCGCCGGTGTTTTTGTCCGAGGGTCGCATGGCCCGAGAGGGAACGCTCCGTCCAAGAGGTCCGGCCGCCTTGCCTTTTTCGCTGTTCAATCGCTATGCCGCCCTTGCCGGCTGTCTCTTCGTCGCGCTCGGCACGCTCGTCCTGCTGCCGCTCTGGGCCTGGCTCTGGCCGTTCACGCTGGTCGCCGGCCTGCTCTCGCTGGTCGGCATCTACGACCTCGTCCAGACGCAGCACGCGGTACTCCGCAACTATCCGATCCTCGGGCACATCCGCTACCTCGTCGAGGGTATCCGCCCGGAGATCCGGCAATATCTGCTCGAAAGCGACGACGACCGGCTGCCGTTCTCGCGCAGCCAGCGCTCGCTCATCTATGCCCGCGCCAAGAACCAGGACGGCGACCGCCCCTTCGGCACGCTCGTCGACGTCTATGCCGGCGGCTACGAGTTCATCGGCCATTCGATGCGCCCGGTTGCAGTCGGCAATCCCGATGGCTTTCGTATCGAGATCGGCGGTCCGCAATGCACGCAGCCCTATTCGGGCTCGGTGCTGAATATCTCGGCGATGAGCTTCGGCTCGCTCAGCGCCAATGCGATCCGGGCGCTGAACCGCGGCGCCAGGCTCGGGAACTTTGCCCACGACACCGGCGAGGGCAGCATCAGCCCCTATCATCGCGAATTCGGCGGCGACCTGATCTGGGAGCTGGGCAGCGGCTATTTCGGCTGTCGCAGCGATGACGGCCGCTTCGACCCGGAGCGCTTCGCCGCCCAGGCCCGCGACCCGCAGGTCAAGATGGTCGAGATCAAGCTGAGCCAGGGCGCCAAGCCCGGCCATGGCGGCATCCTGCCGGGCCACAAGGTCAGCCACGAGATCGCGCTGACCCGCGGCGTGCCCGAAGGCCAGACCTGCGTCTCGCCGGCGCGCCACAGCGCCTTCGACACGCCGATCGAGATGATGCAGTTCATCGCCCGGCTGCGCGAACTATCCGGCGGCAAGCCCGTCGGCTTCAAGTTCTGCCTCGGCCACCCCTGGGAGTTCATGGGCATCGTCAAGGCGATGCTGGCGACCGGCATCCTGCCCGATTTCATCGTCGTCGACGGCGCCGAAGGCGGCACCGGCGCCGCGCCGGTGGAGTTCACCGACCATCTCGGCGTGCCTTTGCGCGAGGGCCTGCTCTTCGTCCACAACACCCTGGTCGGCACCAACCTGCGCAACCGGATCCGGCTGGGCGCGAGCGGCAAGGTGGTCAGCGCCTTCGACATGGCCAGCGTGCTCGCCATCGGCGCCGACTGGGTCAATTGCGCCCGCGGCTTCATGTTCGCGATCGGCTGCATCCAGTCGCAGAGCTGCCACACCAATCGCTGCCCGACCGGCGTCGCGACCCAGGACGCGCTGCGGCAGCGGGCCCTGGTCGTGCCCGACAAGTCGCAGCGCGTGCACAACTTCCACCGCAATACCCTGAAGGCACTCGCCGAAATGCTGGCCGCCGCCGGCGTCGGCCATCCCTCGGAGCTAGGGCCGCATCACCTGGTACGGCGCATCAGCAGCTCCGAGATCAAGCTGTTCTCGCAGCTGCACCGCTTCCTCGAGCCGGGCTGCCTGCTCGAGGGCGGCGTCGAGGGTGAGTTCTATGCCTCCGCCTGGAAGCTCGCGAGCGCCGAGAGCTTCGACGCGATCAGGGCTTAGAGTCGGATCGGATCAGGTTGGATCAACCTGATCGGTGAATCCGCCTCTGAACGATGGATGGAGCACGCATGATCCGATCGGATCATGCTCTGGGCTATTGCCGGACAAAGGAACGCAAGACGACATGCAGACCACGCCATTGAGCATCGTTCTCGATTTCGACGGAGTGATCGTCGATTCGGTCGCGATCAAGTCGCAGGCCTTCCAGGACGCCTACTCCGACGCGACGCCGGAACAGCTCGCGGCGATCGACCGCTACCATCACGCTCATGGCGGGGTCAGCCGGCGTGAGAAGTTCCGTCATTTCGAGACGGCGATCTTCGGCCGCGAAGCCGACCCCGCCGTGATCGAGGCTCTTTCGGAGCTCTACCGCTCGATCGTCTACGACAAGGTCGTCGCCTGCCGGCTGATCCCGGGCGCGCTCGATTTCCTGGCCGAAGCCGCGGCGCGGATGCCGCTGCACCTGGTCTCGGGAACGCCGCAAGGCGAGCTCGAGGCGATCGTCGCGAGCCGCGGCCTGCGCCATTTCTTCCAGCGCGTCATCGGCGCGCCGACGCTGAAGCTCGCCGCCTTCGCCGCGCTGGCGCGCGAAGACGGCCACGACCCGCACCGAGTGGTCGCCATCGGCGATTCGACGACCGAATTCGATGCCGCCCGGGAGCTCGAAATGCCCTTTGTCGGCATCGTCGCGGAGGGAATCGCGAACCCCTTCCCGCCGGCGATTCCCGTCCTGCCCGACATGACTGGGCTGGCAAGGCAGCTCGGCTTCACGGCGAAGCTCGCGGCCGCCGCCGCCGCGAGCTGAGCTTGCCGGCGCCCCCCAACCGGCATCGAACCGGCGCCAGTATAGTTCGTACACGAACGATTTTTGATCCGCCCGGCTCCACCATTCGCGCTTGCCAGAGCTCGCAGCGGCCCCGATGCTGGCACTGTGGCCGCATAGCGACCCGGCAGGTGCATTCCGCGCCGGGCAGAAGGAGCTTCTCGTACCAATTGCGGGTCATAATGGGTCCAGTGCGGCAAAGATTCGGGGCGCTGCTTATGCGGCGAGGCTCCATTGCTCCGCTCAAAGCTCCGTCGTCTTCTCCGCCGCTACCCGCTTGACAAGGCTCCGGCATGCTGAGACGTTATTTGTATACAAATAAAAAACATGGACATCCTGCCGAACGATAACAATCGCGGGCATGAGCTAATCGGGAGAGAGGCATGACGGTTTTCTTTGGCATCCGGCAGTTCGCGACCGCGGCGCTCGCCGCTTTGTGCCTGCAGGCACCGGCGCGCGCCGAGGAGATTTCCGTGACGCAATGGGGAGCGAGCCTCTACGGCGCGCCCTATGCGGTCGCGATGGAGAAGGGCCTGTTCAAGCAGGCCGGCATCGACATCACCGGCATCATCGGCTCCGGCGGCGGCGGCACCACGGTGCGCAACATCCTCGCCAGCACGACGCCCTATGGCGAGGTCGCCGTCTCCGCGGCCCTGGCGGCGAAGGCGCAGGGCATCGACCTCGTCATCGTCAACACCGGCACGCGCAGCGTCGCCGAGGCCTCGATGGTCACTATGCCGACCTCCGACATCAAGAGCGTCGAGGATCTCGTCGGCAAGAAGATTGCGATCACCTCGCCGAAATCCGTCTCGGAAATGCTGTTCCTGATGGTGCTGCGCGAGAAGGGCATCGACCAGAGCAAGGTCCAGCGCGTCGCGGCGGGCGGCTATGTCCCGGCGCTCACCATGCTGGAACAGGGCGCGATCGTCGGTTCGGTGCTGATCGAGCCGCTGGCGATCATCCGCAAGGACAAGTACCGCACGCTCTACAAGGCCGGCGACATCCTCAAGCCGATGACCACCTCGGTCGGCATCACCACCCGCAAATTCGCGCAGGAGAACCCGGAGAAGCTCAAGGCGATCATCGCCGGCCGCCGCGCCGGCGTGCAGGCGATCTACAAGGACCCGGCCGAGACCGCGAAGATCATCGAGAAGCTCTACAAGCTCGAGCCGGCGGTCGCCAAGGAAGCCGTCGACAACATGATCGGACCGAAGATGTGGAGCGAGGGCGAGTTCAACATTGCCGAGCTCAACCGCATGGTCGAAGGGCTCAGGCTGATCGGCGAGGTCAAGAACGACGTCGACTGGTCGCAGGTCCTCGACAAGTCCTTCCTGCCTGCCGATCTGCAGGCCAAGCAATGAGCGCGGCCGCAGCGGGCGCCAAGGTCGTGACACTCATGCCCCAGCCGGCGCCCGTTGAGGCCCATGCGACGCTGCGGGGCGTCACCCGCGTCTTCCAGCTGCCGAAATCGACGCTGCACGCTCTCGGGCCGATCGACCTCGATCTCGCCAAGGGCGAGTTCTTCTCGGTCGTCGGGCCGTCCGGCTGCGGCAAGTCGACCTTGCTCGACATCCTTGCGGGGCTCAGCCCCCCGCAATCGGGCACCGCGCATTTCGAGGGCAAGCCGGTCGCCGGCGTGCCCGACGGCGTCGGCGTCGTCTTCCAGGAGGATGCCTCCTTCCCCTGGCTCAATGTGCGCGACAACGTCGCCTTCGGCCTCAGGCGCGCCGGCGTCGACCCGGCCGAGATCACCCGGCGGGTCGACTACGCCGTCGGCTTCATGGGCCTGAAGGATTTCGCGACCTCCTTTCCGGCCCAGCTCTCCGGTGGCATGCGCCAGCGGGTCTGCATCGCCCGGACCCTGGTGCTGCAGCCGCGATTGATCCTGCTCGACGAGCCCTTCGGCGCGCTCGACCAGCAGACCCGCCTGCTGATGGGCGACGAATTGCTGCGGCTCTGGCGCGAGACCTCCGCCACCGTGCTGCTGATCACCCATGCCCTCGACGAGGCCGCGATGCTCTCCGACCGCGTCGGCGTGATGTCGACGCGGCCCGGCACCTTCATCGACTTCGTCGAGACCGGCTGGGAGCGGGATCGCGACAGCCGCGTGGTCTCGACGCCGCATTTCGGCGACATCACGGCGCGCCTCTGGGAGAAGCTGCGCGTCGAGGCGATGAAGATCATGTCCTCCGGGAAGGTCTGAGCCATGTCGGAGAAATGGCTGCGTATCACCATCGTCACGGCGATGATCGCGCTGGTCGAGCTGCTCTGCCAGACCGGCGTCATCCCGAGGATGGTGATGATCGCGCCCTCGCAGATGGTGGTCGAGCTGGCGCATATCCTGGTCTCGGGCCAGTTCTCGGCCGACATCGCCACGACCTTCACCAACATCGCGATCTCGACCGTGCTTTCGATCCTGCTCGGCTTCGTGGCGGGGCTGATCATCTACTCGCTGCCCAGCCTGCGCGATGCGCTGGAGCCGTTGCTGGCGAGCTACTACGCCGTCCCGACCTTCGTCTTCTACCCGGTCTTCATCACGCTGTTCGGCGTCGGCTCGGCCTCGATCATCGCCATCGCCGTGCTGCTCGCCGTGGTCTCGATGGTCACCGCGACGCTGAACGGGCTCGACCGGATCCCGCGCGTCCTGCGCAAGACCGGGCAGATCTACCGGATGTCGCGCGTCAAGACCGCGCTGCTGATCGAGCTGCCGGCGACGCTGCCCTATCTCTTCACCGGCGTGAAGCTCTCGGTCGCCTACGCCTTCATCGGCGTCATCGCCTCCGAGTTCATCCTCTCCGGCGCCGGCATCGGCTATGCCATCGCCTATGCCTACAACCTGTTCGAGAACGGGCACATGTACGCCCTCATCCTGCTCGTCCTGGTGACCGTCACGATCGTCAACACGTTCCTCAACATGATCGATCGGCGCCTCCAGGCGCGCCGCCAACGGTGACGCCATGCCCAAACTCGCCGGCACTCTCATCGTTCTCCTGACCTTCATCCTGCTCTGGCAGGGCTTCCATCTGCTCGTCGGCGCTTCCGCCATCGCCTCGCCGCTGCAGACGCTCGTCAAGCTCGGCTCGCTGCTCGGGACTGCCGAATTCTGGGAGAACATCAGCGAGACGATGCGCGCCTTCGTCGCCGCCTTCGTGCTGTCCCTGGCCGGGGGCATCGCGCTCGGCATCGTCCTCGGCGTCCGGCGCCTCGCCGGCAATGTCGCCGAGCCGATCCTGACCACGCTCTATTCCATCCCCAAGGTCGTGCTCTACCCGCTGGTGCTGCTCTGCTTCGGCCTCGGCATCTCGGCCAAGATCGCCTTCGGGGTGATGCACGGGCTGATCCCGATCACGCTGTTCTCGATGAACGCGATCCGCCAGATGAAGCCGGTCTATCGCCGCACCTCGCAGGTGATGCGCCTCTCGCCGTCGCAATCGGCCTTCACCGTGATCCTGCCGGCGATCCTGCCGGAGATCATCTCGGGCGTGCGCCTCGGCTTCTCGCTGACCCTGCTCGGCGTGCTGATCGGCGAGATGTTCGCCTCCCAGCGCGGCCTCGGATTCCTGCTGACCAGCGCCATCAATCTCGGCCATATCGACACGATCATGGCGATCGCGCTGCTGCTCACCGTCTTCGCGGTGACCTGCAACAGCCTGATGATGCTGTTCGACCGGCAGCTGACGCACCGGTAGCCGCTGCGTCGTCATCCTGGACAAGCCGCGTAAGTGGCGCAAATCCGGGATCCATGGCTGATACCCTCTCCGTCATTGCGAGCGGAGCGAAGCAATCCAGAGGGGCTCGCTCGACGTCCCTCTGGATTGCTTCGTCGCTTCGCTCCTCGCAATGACGGCCAGGCCCGCGCAAGGGGTCTCCCTTGCGGTCGCCCGGGATGACACGCAGAGAAGGACGAAAGCAAAAACGGCCGGCCCGTGAATGGGCCGGCCGCATGATTTGCCTTGTCGTTGTAAAGGTCGGCGATCGACTCAGCGCTCGACGAAGGCGCGCTCGATCACATAGTCGCCGGCTTCGCCATGGTTGCCTTCCTCCATGCCGCGCTCCTCGAATATCTGCTTGAGGTCGACCAGCATCTGCGGGCTGCCGCAGAGCATGAAGCGGTCGCTGGCGGCATCGAAGGGGCCCATGCCGGTATCCTCGAAGATCTGTCCCGAGGTCAGAAGGTCGGTGATGCGGCCGCGATTGCGGAAGGGCTCGCGCGTCACGGTCGGGTAATAGATCAGCTGCTCGCGGATCATGTCGCCGAGGAATTCGTCCTTGGGCAGATGCTGGGTGATCTGCTCGCCATAGGCGAGTTCCGCCACCTGCCGGCAGCCATGCATCAGCACCACCTTCTCATAGCGCTCATAGGTCTCGGGATCGCGGATCAGCGAGAGGAAGGGCGCCAGCCCGGTGCCGGTGCCGAGCAGGAAAAGCCGCCTGCCGTCCTTGAGATTGTCGAGCACCAGCGTGCCGGTGGCCTTCTTGCCGACGATGATCGGGTCGCCGACCTGCAGGTTCTGCAGGCGCGAGGTCAGCGGCCCGTCCGGCACCTTGATCGAGAAGAACTCGAGGTTCTCGTCGTAATTGGTGCTGACCACGCTGTAGGCGCGCAGCAGCGGCTTCTCGTCGACCTTGATCCCGATCATCGTGAACTGGCCGTTCTTGAAGCGGAAGGTCGTGTCGCGGGTCGTCGTGAAGCTGAAGAGCGTGTCGGTCCAGTGGTGAACGCTGAGCACGCGCTCCTCGTAGAAATTGCTCATCTCGTCGATCCTCAGATAGTCTAGCGAAAAAGCAGATTATCGGACGCAGGCCACCAGATATCACATCGCCGCGCGTTCGGAAAGAAGGTCGAGTTTGTCCGGTATTCCCTTCCAGTCGTCGGCGTCGGCCGGCGGCTCGCGCTTCTCGGTGATGTTCGGCCAGAGCGGCGCCAGCCTGGCGTTCAGCGCCAGCCATTCCCCCGCCCCCTCGGCATTGTCGGCGACGATCGCCTCGGCCGGGCATTCCGGTTCGCAGACGCCGCAGTCGATGCACTCGTCGGGGTGGATGACGAGCATGTTCTCGCCCTCATAGAAGCAGTCGACCGGGCAGACCTCGACGCAATCCATGTATTTGCAGCGAATGCAGGCACTTGTGACCGCGAAGGCCATGCGGGATCCTCGCCGCTTGACAGGCTGGGAAGGCGGGTGCAAAACTTGTTCGTACACAAACGATATGCCGCCTTCGCTCGCACTTGTCAATCGGGATCGGGATGGTGAGGATATCGAAGGCTTTACAGGGCGGATGAGATGGCTGAACAGCAGACGGCGACGGTCGGCAGCAACCACAAGCTGGTGATCAGGAATATCGGCTTGATGCTGAGCGGCGACATCCAGCGCCCGATCCTGGAAGCGGACACCCTGGTCGCGATCGGCGGCAGGATTTCCGCCATCGGCCGCTTCAAGGACCTCGACACCGACCAGGCCGACACCGTGATCGACGCCAACGGCACGGTGCTGGCGCCCGGCATGATCGACAGCCATGTCCACCCGGTCGCCGGCGACTGGACGCCGCGCCAGAACCAGATCGGCTGGATCGATTCGACCATGCATGGCGGCGTCACCACCATGATCTCGGCCGGCGAGGTCCATACCCCCGGCCGGCCCAAGGACATCGTCGGCCTCAAGGCGATGGCGATCTATGCCCAGCGCGCCTTCACCAATTTCCGGCCCGGCGGGGTCAAGATCCATGCCGGCGCGCCGGTGATCGAGCCCGGCATGGTCGAGCAGGATTTCAAGGAGCTGGCGGAGGCCGGCGTCAAGCTGCTGGGCGAGGTCGGCCTCGGCGGCGTCAAGGATGGTGCGCGCGCCAAGCAGATGGTGGCCTGGGCCCGCAAATACGGCATCCAGTCGACGATCCACACCGGCGGCCCCTCGATCCCGGGTTCCGGCCTGATCGGCGCCGATGTCGTGCTCGAAGCCGACACCGACGTGGTCGGCCACATCAATGGCGGCCATACCGCCCTGCCCGACAAGGAGATCCGTTGCATCTGCGAGGGCTGCAAGCGCGGCTTGGAACTCGTCCATAACGGCAATGAGCGCGCCGCGCTCTATACGCTGCGCGTCGCCCGCGAGATGGGCGAGCTCGAGCGCGTCATCCTCGGCACGGACGGGCCGGCCGGCTCCGGCGTGCAGCCGCTCGGCATCGCCCGCATGGTCTCGATGCTGTCCTCGCTCGGCGAGGTTCCGGCCGAGATCGCCTTCTGCTTCGCCACCGGCAACACCGCGCGGATGCGCAGCCTCGATTGCGGGCTCATCGAGGTCGGCCGCAGCGCCGATTTCGTCTTCATGGACAAGGCCCAGCATTCGGCCGGATCGAGTTTCCTGAACAGCATTGAGCTCGGCGACCTGCCCGGCATCGGCATGGTGGTGATCGACGGCATCGTCCGCAGCGGCATCAGCCGCAACACCCCGCCGGCCGAGAAGATCCCCTCCGTCCAGCATTGAGGCGCCGCTCCAGCCGTCATTCTCGGGCGGAGCGAAGCGCAGACCCGAGAATCTCGTGACGAGAAGGCTCCGATTGGAGCCTCCTCCGGCCTAAGATGCTCGGATCAAGCCCGAGCATGACGTCCAGACGTCAGCGAAATCCGCCCTTGCGGCCTGCCTTGCATTGTCATTATTCTCATTCGCATACGAACGATTTGGGTCACGTGACGACAATCGCGAACAGACGCGCGACGCCCCGCTCGGGCGAGCCATGAGAACGACGCGGCGCTTCAGCCTTCGCGTCAACGGCGCCGATCATGTCGTCGAGGGCGAGCCGCAGACGCCGCTGCTCTATTTCCTGCGCAACGACCTTTCCCTGAACAGCCCGAAATTCGGCTGCGGCCTCGGCGAATGCGGCGCCTGCACCGTCCTGCTCGACGGCGTCGCCGCCCGCAGCTGCGCCTTGCCGGTCAGGCTCGCAGCGGAGCACGAGATCGTCACGCTCGAAGGGCTCGGCAGCGCCGACGCGCCCGATCCGATCCAGCAGGCCTTCATCGATGCCCAGGCCGCGCAATGCGGCTATTGCATCAACGGCATGATCATGACGGCAAAAGCCTTCCTTGCGGTCCGCCCGAACCCGAGCGAGGCCGAGGTGCGCGAGGCGCTGCGCTATAATCTCTGCCGCTGCGGCACGCATGTCGAGATCGTCAGGGCCGTGATGCTCGCCGCCGAGCGCGGCCGGACGCAGAAAGCGGCCGCGCCATGAGCGAGGCAGACGGCCGCAGCCCGCTCTCCCGCCTAACGCTGCTGAAACGCGGCGGCATCATCGCCGTCGTCGCGCCGCGCAAGGGCGCTCCCGCCGATGCCGCGCCGGAAGACGGGCTCGACCTGCATGTCTGCCTCACGGCGGAAGGCCGGATCGCCGCCTTTTCCGGCCATGTCGACCTCGGTACCGGCATCCGC
Organism: Allobosea sp.; assembly: GCF_036675845.1. Taxonomy (GTDB): domain Bacteria; phylum Pseudomonadota; class Alphaproteobacteria; order Rhizobiales; family Beijerinckiaceae; genus Allobosea. The sequence goes on from NZ_JAKFED010000159.1 coordinate 10,119, forward strand.
ACCGCGCTCGCCCAGATGGTGGCCGAAGAGCTCGATTTCCCCTTCGAGGCCGTCGAGATGGTGCTCGGCGATACCGCCGACACGCCCGACCAGGGTCCGACCATCGCCAGCGAGACGATCCAGGTCACCTCGCTCGCGATGCGCATCGGCGCGACCCAGATTCGCGCCCGGCTGATCGGGCTCGCCGCCGCCGCCCTGCAATGCGGCGAGGACGAGATCGATTTGCGCGACGGCGCGCTGTTCCGAGGCGAAGCGGCGACCCCGGCCATCGCCCTTGAAACCCTGCTCGCCAACGAACGCATCCTGCTGCCGCTGGCCGGGAGCGCGCAGTTCAAGCCGACGGACCGGCACAAGCTGGTCGGCCGGCCGGTGGCCCGGGTCGACATCCCGGCCAAGGTCGATGGCAGCTTCGTTTACGTCCACGATGTCCGCGTGCCGGGCATGCTGCATGGCCGCGTCGTCCGCCCGCCCTATGGCGGCATGGACGCCGGCGATTTCGTCGGCCGCAGTCTCATCGCGGTGGACCGGGATTCGATCGCCGACATTCCCGGCATCCGCGCCGTCGTGGTCGAGGGCGATTTTCTCGGCATCGTCGCCGAGCGCGAGGAGCAGGCGGCCGAGGCCGCGCTCAGGCTGCGGGCGGAGTGGAAGGAATGGGCCGCCCCGGCCGGGCTCGACAATCTCGGCAAGGCGCTGCGCGAGCATCCCTCGACGCCGCGCCTGCTGGTCGATGAGGGCGATGTCGAGGCGGCGCTCGGGACGCTGGAGAAGCGGCTCGACCGAACTTACGTCTGGCCCTACCAGATGCATGGCTCGATCGGCCCGTCCTGCGCCGTCGCCGCTGTCCATGCGGACGGCATCACGGTCTGGACCGGCAGCCAGAACCCCTTTCCGCTCCAGGCCGATCTCGCGCTGCTGACCGGCCTGCCGAAGGAGCGGATCGACGTCATCCGCCATGAGGCCGCCGGCTGCTATGGCCGCAACTGCGCCGACGACGTCGCCGCCGATGCGGTGCTGCTGTCGCGCGCGGTCGGTGCGCCGGTGCGCGTCCAGCTCACCCGCGAGCAGGAGCATCTCTGGGAGCCGAAGGGCGCGGCCCAGCTCATCGACATCAAGGGCGGGCTCGGCCCGGGCGGCTCGCTGCCGGCCTATGACTTCCACACCTGGTATCCGTCGAACGCCGCCCCGACGCTGGCCCTGCTGCTGACCGGCCGCATCCCGAACCAGCCGGCGACGCTCCGCATGGGCGACCGCACCGCGCTGCCCTCCTACGACTACGAGAACATGCGGCTGACGGCCTATGACATGCCGCCGATCGTGCGCGCCTCCTGGCTGCGCGGCGTCTCGGCCATGCCGAACGTCTTCGCCCATGAGAGCTATATCGACGAGCTCGCGCATGAAGCCGGCGTCGACCCCGTCGAATTCCGCCTGCGCCACATCAATGACGAGCACGCCGCCGAGCTGACGCGCGCGACGGCCGAGCGCGCCGGCTGGCAGCCGCATGTCGGCCCGCGCATGGAGGCGGATGGCGAGATCCTGCGTGGGCGCGGCTTCGCCCAGGCGCGCTATGTCCATGGCAGCTGGCCGGGCGTCGGCGCCGCCTGGGCCGCCTGGGTCGCCGATGTCGCGGTCAATCGCGCGACCGGCGAGGTCACCGTCAGCCGCGTCACCGTCGGCCAGGACACCGGCATGGTCGTCAACCCGGCCGGGGTGACGCATCAGGTCCATGGCAACGTCCTGCAATCGACCAGCCGGGTGCTGCGCGAGGAGGTGACCTTCTCGCAGACCAGCGCCGTCGCGGCCCGCGACTGGGGCG
>NZ_JAKFED010000121.1:0-48823 GCF_036675845.1 Allobosea sp.
GGCGATGACGCCGCGCGCGATGACGTCGCACTTCATGATGCCGCCGAAGATGTTGACGAGGATGCCCTTCACCTTCGGGTCGGCGGTGATGATCTTGAAGGCCGCCGTGACCTTCTCCTCGGAAGCGCCGCCGCCGACATCGAGGAAGTTCGCCGGCGATTCCCCATAAAGCTGGATGATGTCGAGCGTCGCCATGGCGAGACCGGCGCCGTTGACCATGCAGCCGATGGTGCCGTCGAGCGCGATATAGGCGAGGTCGTGCTTGGACGCTTCGATCTCCTTGGCGTCTTCTTCCGTCTCGTCGCGCAGCGTGTAGAGCTCCGGATGGCGATAGAGCGCGTTGTCGTCGAAGGAGATCTTGGCGTCGAGGCAGCGCAGCCTGCCGTCCTTGGTGACGATCAGCGGGTTGATCTCGAGCATCGCCATGTCCTTGGCGACGAAGGCCGCGTAAAGCTTCGTCGTCAGGTCTTCTGCCTGCTTGGCGAGGTCGCCGGTGAGCTGCAGCGCTTCGGCGACCGTCCGGCCATGCAACGGCATGATGCCGGTGGCCGGGTCGACAGAGAAGGTCAGGATCTTCTCCGGCGTGTCATGGGCGACATCCTCGATGTTCATGCCGCCTTCGGTCGAGACCACGAAGGCGATGCGCGAGGTTTCGCGGTCGACCAGCATCGAAAGATAGAATTCGCGGTCGATCAGTGAACCGTCCTCGATATAGAGCCGGTTGACCTGCTTGCCGGCCGGGCCGGTCTGGATCGTCACCAGCGTATGGCCGAGCATCTGATCGACGAAGGCCTTCGCCTCATCGACCGACCTGGCGAGGCGCACGCCGCCCTTCTCGCCGGCTTCCGGTTCCTTGAAGGTGCCCTTTCCGCGGCCGCCGGCATGGATCTGCGATTTTACCACCCAGACCGGTCCGCGCAGCTGCCTGGCTGCGGCCTCCGCGTCCTTGGCGGTGAGCACGGGATAGCCGTCGGGAACCGGCACGCCGAATTCCCTGAGCAGCCCCTTCGCCTGGTATTCATGGATGTTCATCGCGATCTCTCTCGGATCTCAGGGAGAGCGACCGGGCCTTTCCGTGGCGCCGGCCATTCGGAACAGAAGCCTTGAAATAGTGGATGGAGCCACCCCCTCCCCGCAAGGGGAGGGGGTGTCACGCGATAGGCGGATGGCCGGCCGGCGTTGCCGGCGATGCGAGACGGATTCCGGGCGTCGCCGGAATCCACCGCCGCCCGCTCAGCCCTTGATCAGGCCGGCGGCACGCGCCCACTTATACTTGGCGCCGAGCACCTCGACGGGCGTTTCCGTGGTGTACGGATAGGCCACGATGCCGTGATCGTAGAGCTTTTCGCAGGCCTTCTCGACCTCGACATCGCCGACCAGCGAGGCGACGATCGGCTTGTCGATGCCCTTGGCGCGCGCTTCGGTAACGACCTCGATCATCTTGTCGGCGAAGACCAGCGGCGGGGTCACGATGGTGTGCCAGTAGCCGAGGATGAGGGCGTGGATGCGCTCGTCGTTGAGGCCGAGCCTGACCGTGTTCTGGTAGGTCAGCGGCGGCTCGCCGCCGGTGATGTCGACCGGGTTTCCGGCCGCGCCGAAGGGCGGGATGAACTTGCGGAAGGCCGCGTCGAGATCCTCCGGCATCTTCATCAGGCTGAGGCCGTTGTCGAAGCAGGCATCCGAGAGCAGCACGCCCGAGCCGCCGGCGCCGGTGATGATCAGGACGTTCTCGCCCTTCGGCGTCGGCAGGACCTGCACGCCGCGGGCATATTCCAGCATGCCGCGCAGCGACGGGGCGCGGATGACGCCCGAGGCCTTGAGGACGTCGTCATAGATCTTGTCGTTGCCGGCGAGCGCGCCGGTATGCGAGGCCGCGGCCTTGGCGCCATAGGCAGTGCGGCCGGCCTTGAGCACGATCACCGGCTTCTTCTTCGAGACGCGCGTGGCGACCTCCGAGAAGGCGCGCCCGTCCTTCAGATCCTCGCAATGCATCGCGATGACCGAGGTATTGGGGTCCTGCTCGAAGAAGACCAGCAGGTCGTCCTCGTCGATGTCGGATTTGTTGCCGAGGCCGACGATCGAGGAGACGCCCATCTTGGTCGAACGGGCGAAGCCGATGATCGACATGCCGACGCCGCCCGACTGCGAGGAGAGGGCGGCCTTGCCCTTGACGTCGAAGGCCGTGCAGAAGGTCGCGCAGAGGTTCTCCGGCGTATAGTAGAACCCGTAGATGTTCGGACCCATGATCCGGACATTGTGCTTGAGGGCCGTCGCCAGCAGCTCGTCCTGCAATTCGGGCTCGCCCGATTCCGCAAAGCCCGACGGGATCATCACCGCGCCGGGAACGCCCTTGCGGCCGACCTCGTCCATGGCGCCGTTGCAGAGCGGCGCGGGCACGGCGAAGACCGCGACATCGACCTGGCCGGGATAGTCGAGGATCGACTTGTAGGCCTTCTTGCCCTCGATCATCTCGGCCTTCGGGTGGACCGGGACGATCTCGCCCTTGTAGCCGCCATTGATCAGGTTCTTCATCACCGAATTGCCGATCTTGCCGGCCTCGTTCGAGGCACCGATCACCGCCACCGCCTTGGGGTGGAAGATGCGGTTCATCGATTTGAGGATGGCCGCTTCGTCGGGACGGAAGCGCTCCTTGCGCGCCTCGAAATTGCAGACGATGCGGGCATCGACCGCGGTCGCGCCGGATTTCGTGGCGAAGACCGGGTTGAGGTCGAGCTCCTCGATCTCGGGGAAGTCGTCGAGCAGCGTCGAGACCTGGACGAGGATCGAGGCGAGCGCGCCGCGGTCGACGGGATCGCCGCCGCGCACGCCGTCGAGCATCTCCTTGGCCTTGATCGAGCCGATCATGTCGAGCGCCTGCGCCTCGTTCACCGGCGCGAGGCGGAAGGTCAGGTCCTTCAGCACCTCGACGAGGATGCCGCCGAGGCCGAAAGCGACGAGCTTGCCGAAGGAGGGATCGGTGATCGCGCCGACCAGCGTCTCGGTCGCGCCCGAGGGCAGCATCTGCTGGACCTGGATGCCCTCGATCTTGGCATCGGCCTTGTATTTGCGGGCATTGGCCAGGATCGTGTCATGGGCGCTGCGCGCCTCGGCGTCGCTCTTGACCCCGACCATCACGCCGCCGGCATCGGTCTTGTGCAGGATATCGGCCGAAACGATCTTCATGACGACCGGATAGCCCATGCCGCCGGCGAGCTTGACGGCCTCGTCGGCCGATTTGGCGAGGCCTTCCTTGGGCAGCGGAATGTCGTAGGCGTCGCAGACGAGCTTGGCCTCAGGGGCCGTCAGGCCGGTGCGGCCATCGGCTTTGACGCCGTCCAGGACCTTGCGGACTGTTGCCTTGTCGCCCGCCGTACCGTGCGGATTGGTCTTGAGGGCGGCCTGATTCGCCATGATGGATTTCCTCCCGTGGAAATTTCTTCACTGATTCACAAGTCGCGCTGTGCCGTGTTCTCCGGCACATTCGCCCCCGGTCAGGGTCAATATTGGTATTTGGCATGCCAATATGCTGCGCTGTCAAGAGGGCGAATGACCGTGGCGCAGATTGCGGGCTCGCTGGCCGCGGCCGGCCTCGAAAATGCCGGCTGCCAATCTCTGGCATTATGCATGCCAGAGATTGGCAGCTTAGAAGCTTTCGGATATCCTCGAAGCTCGCCGCAAGTGCTGACATAACGGCACAGGCAAGCGGAACGGCGGTTCCGGTCAGGGAGAATGGTTCGGCCGATGAGCGGGCAGCACGACCAGCATAACCATAATGTCCAGGCCTTCGAGCATCCGGGCCTCGGCCGGAAGCGCGCCAAGTCGACGCCGAAGGGGCGGCAGGTCGAACCTCGGGCGCTGCAGGAGATCGAAGCCCTGCTCGGCGATCGCCCGCGCCGGCGCGACCTCCTGATCGAGCATCTCCATCTGATCCAGGATCGCTATCACCAGATCTCCGCGGCGCACCTGGCGGCGCTCGCCGACGAGATGAAGCTCGCCTTCGCCGAAGTCTTCGAGACTGCGACCTTCTACGCCCATTTCGGCATCGTGAAGGAAGGCGAGCCGTCGATCCCGCCCCTGACGGTGCGCGTCTGCGACAGCCTGACCTGCGCGATGCACCGCGCCCAGGAACTGCATGACGGGCTCGAGAAGACGGTCGGGCCCGGCGTGCGCGTCGTCCGGGCGCCCTGCCTCGGCCTGTGCGACCAGGCGCCTGTCGCGGAGGTCGGGCACCATTTCCTGCACCAGGCGACCCCGCAGGCGGTGCTGGCCGCGATCGCGGCGGGCGACACCCACCCGCACCTCGCCGATTACGTCGACTACGACGCCTATGTCGCGGGCGGCGGCTACGCGCTGCTGAACGCCTTGCGCTCGGGCGAGCGCAGCATCGAATCCATTCTCGCCGTTCTCGACGATTCCGGCCTGCGCGGGCTCGGCGGCGCCGGCTTCCCGACAGGCCGCAAATGGCGCGCCGTGCGCGGCGAGCCGGGCCCGCGCCTGATGGCGGTGAATGGCGACGAGGGCGAACCCGGCACCTTCAAGGACCGCCATTACCTCAACACCGATCCGCACCGCTTCCTCGAAGGCACGCTGATCGGCGCGCATGTCGTCGAGGCCAGCGACGTCTACATCTATCTGCGCGACGAATACCCGCTGGCGCGCGAGATCCTGACGCGAGAGATCGCCAAGCTGCCGCCGGGCGGCCCAACGATCCATATGCGCCGGGGAGCCGGCGCCTATATCTGCGGCGAGGAATCCTCGCTGCTCGAAAGCCTCGAGGGCAAGCGCGGGCTGCCGCGCCACAAGCCGCCTTTTCCGTTCCAGGTCGGCCTTTTCGGCCAGCCGACGCTGATCAACAACGTCGAGACGCTCTACTGGGTCCGCGACATCGTCGAGAAGGGCAATGGCTGGTGGAATTCGCATGGCCGCAACGGCCGCACGGGCCTGCGCAGCTACTCGGTCTCCGGCCGGGTCAGGGAGCCCGGCGTCAAGCTCGCGCCGGCCGGCGTCACCATCCGCGAGCTGATCGAGGAATTCTGCGGCGGCATGCAGGACGGTCACCGCTTCCATGCCTATCTGCCGGGCGGTGCCTCGGGCGGAATCCTGCCGGCCTCGATGGACGACATCCCGCTCGATTTCGGCACCCTCGAAAAGCATGGCTGCTTCATCGGTTCGGCCGCCGTCGTGGTGCTCTCCGACCATGATGACATCCGCGGCGCGGCGCTGAACCTGATGCGCTTCTTCGAGGATGAGAGCTGCGGGCAGTGCACGCCCTGCCGCGTCGGCACGCAGAAGGCGGTGATGCTGATGCAGCGGCCGATCTGGAACCAGGAACTGCTCGGCGAGCTCTCGCAGGCGATGCGCGACGCCTCGATCTGCGGACTCGGCCAGGCGGCGTCGAATCCGCTGTCCTGCGTGATGCGCTATTTTCCCGAGGAATTCATGACGACGGAAGCCGCGGAATGACCCAGGGCATCAGCTTCGAACTGAATGGCGAGCGTGTCGAGGCCAGCCATGGCGAGACGATCTGGCAGGTGGCGCAGCGGCTCGGCACCGCGATCCCGCATCTGTGCTACTCGCCGGAGCCGGACTACCGCGCCGACGGCAATTGCCGCGCCTGCATGGTCGAGATTGAGGGCGAGCGCGTGCTCGCCGCCTCCTGCATGCGCAAGCCCAGCGTCGGCATGAAGGTCCATACCGGGACCGAGCGCGCCGAGAAAGCCCGCAAGATGGTGATGGAACTGCTCGTCGCCGACCAGCCGGCGCGGGCGACCTCGCATGACCCGACCTCGAAATTCTGGAACTGGGCCGACAGGACCGGCGTCACCGAAAGCCGCTTTCCGGCGCTCGAGCGCTGGCCTTCGGATGTCAGCCACACCGCGATGCGCGTCAATCTCGATGCCTGCATCCAGTGCGGCCTGTGCGTGCGGGCCTGCCGGGAAGTCCAGGTCAACGACGTGATCGGCATGGCCTATCGCAGCGCCGGCACCAAGATCGTCTTCGATTTCGACGACCCGATGGGCCAGTCGACCTGCGTGGCCTGTGGCGAATGCGTGCAGGCCTGCCCGACCGGGGCGCTGATGCCCTCGGCCTTCCTCGACGAGAACCAGACCCGCACCGTCTGGCCCGACAAGAAGGTCGATTCGCTCTGCCCCTATTGCGGCGTCGGCTGCCAGGTCACCTACAACATCAAGGACGAGGCGATCGTCTACGCCGAAGGGCGCGACGGCCCGGCCAACCATAACCGGCTCTGCGTCAAGGGCCGCTTCGGCTTCGACTATATCCACCACCCGCACCGGCTGACCAAGCCGCTGGTGCGGCTGCCCAACATGCCGAAGGACGCGCGCGACCAGGTCGACCCTGCCAATCCCTGGACGCATTTCCGGGAAGCCTCCTGGGAGGAGGCGCTCGACATCGCGGCCAGGGGGTTGACGCGCATCCGCGACGGGAAGGGCCGCAAGGCGCTTGCCGGCTTCGGCTCGGCCAAGGGCTCGAACGAGGAGGCCTATCTGTTCCAGAAGCTGGTACGCACCGGCTTCGGCTCGAACAATGTCGATCACTGCACCAGGCTTTGCCACGCCTCCTCGGTCGCGGCCTTGATGGAGGGCGTCAACTCGGGCGCCGTCACTGCTCCGTTCTCGGCTGCCCTCGACGCCGAACTCATCATCGTCATCGGCGCCAATCCGACGGTGAACCATCCGGTCGCGGCGACCTTCATCAAGAATGCGGCCAAGAAGGGTGCCAAGCTCGTCATCATGGATCCGCGACGGCAGGCATTGTCGCGCCATGCCTGGCAGCATCTCGCCTTCAAGCCCGGCAGCGACGTCGCCATGCTGAACGCGATGCTGCACACGATCATCACCGAGGGGCTGACCGACGAGCAGTACATTGCCGGCTACACGGAAGGCTATGAGAGGCTGAAGGAGAGCATCCAGGCCTTCCCGCCGGAGAAGATGGAGGCGGTCTGCGGCATCCCGGCGCAGATGCTGAAGGAGGTCGCGCGCGCCTATGCCCGCTCGCAGGCCTCGATCATCTTCTGGGGCATGGGGATCAGCCAGCACATCCACGGCACCGACAATGCCCGCTGCCTGATCGCGCTTGCCATGGTCACCGGCCAGATCGGCCGGCCGGGCACCGGCCTGCATCCGCTGCGCGGCCAGAACAACGTCCAGGGCGCCTCCGATGCCGGCCTGATCCCGATGGTCTACCCCGATTACCAGTCGGTCGAGAAGGCGGAGGTTCGCTCGATCTTCGAGGAACTCTGGGGCCAGTCGCTCGATCCGAAGAAGGGCTTGACCGTCGTCGAGATCATGAACGCGATCCATGCCGGCGAGATCACCGGCATGTATATCGAGGGCGAGAATCCGGCGATGTCCGACCCCGACCTCAACCATGCCCGCGGGGCGCTGGCGATGCTCGACCATCTCGTCGTGCAGGACCTGTTCCTGACCGAGACTGCCTTCCACGCCGATGTCGTGCTGCCGGCCTCCGCCTTCGCCGAGAAGGTCGGGACTTTCACCAATACCGACCGGCGCGTGCAGATGGCCCGGCAGGTGGTGCGCCCGCCCGGCGAGGCCCGGCAGGACTGGTGGATCATCCAGGAGCTCGCCCGGCGCATGGGCTGCGACTGGCGCTATCAGGGCCCGGCCGACGTCTTCGCCGAGATGGCGCTGGTCATGCCCTCGTTCAAGAACATCACCTGGGAGCGGCTGGAGCGGGAAGGGGCGGTGACCTACCCGGTCGACGGGCCGGACCAGCCGGGCAACGAGATCATCTTCGCGCAAGGCTTCCCGACCGAGAGCGGGCGGGCCAGGATCGTGCCGGCCCAGATCGTGCCGCCAGACGAGCTGCCGGACGAGGCGTATCCGATGGTGCTCTCGACCGGCCGCGTGCTGGAGCATTGGCATACCGGCTCGATGACGAGGCGCGCCGGCGTGCTCGACGAGCTCGAGCCGGAGGCGGTCGCGCTGATGTCGCCGCGCGATCTGGGGCGCCTCGACATCGCGCCCGGCGGCTTCGTCAGGCTGGAGACGCGGCGCGGCGCGGTCGCCGTGAAGGTGCGTAGCGATCGCGACGTGCCGCAGAACATGGTGTTCCTGCCGTTCTGCTATGCGGAGGCGGCCGCCAACCTCCTGACCAATCCGGCGCTCGACCCGGTGGGCAAGATCCCCGAGTTCAAGTTCTGCGCCGTCAGGGTGCTGCCCGCCGCGGAAACGCTGAGCGCCGCGGCGGAGTAATACCAACGGCCTTCGCGGTTGACCGGAGCCGTACGCTCTCCGTCATTGCGAGCGCAGCGAAGCAGTCCAGAAGGGCTCGCTCGACGTCCCTCTGGATTGCTTCGTCGCTTCGCTCCTCGCAATGACGGCCAGACCCGCACAAGGATCAAACTCAAAAGCCGTTGGCATGAGGCGAGGCGAAGGGCGAAACTGGAAACGGCGGCCGCCGGGCCGCCGTTCTCGTTGGGCGCTCCCCACAAGGTAGGCAATCGCATCCGGATTTTTTGAGCCCTCATCCTTCGAGACGCGCTTCCGGTGGAGCGCTCCTCAGGATGAGGACTGAGGGCAGATGCGATTGCCTTGCCGCAAGGTGTAGGGGCCGCACCCCCTGGTTTTTGCAGCGCTATTCGCAGGGAAGAAAGAAGAGGGCCGCTCATTGGCCCGCCCCGCCTACAAAAAAGGCGGAACCCCGTTGCCGAGGTTCCGCCGCCGATTGCCATCAAGGAGCGTGGACTTACTCCGCCGCCGCGCGGGTCACGGCTCCCGTGGCACCGGATTCGGTGATCGCCGCGATGCGGCCCTCGTCGAGCTTCAGCACGTCGCGCAGCACTTCCTCGGTGTGCTCGCCGAGCAGGGGCGAACGCCTGACCTCGGTCGGGCTGTTGGAGAGCTTGATCGGGTTGCCGACCGAGAGGTACTTGCCTCGCGTCGGATGATCGACCTCGACCACGGTGCCGGTGTCGCGCAGCGACTTCTCCTCGGCGATCTCCTTCATCGAGAGGATCGGCCCGCAGGGGATGTCGTACTCGTTGAGGATGTCCATGGCCTCGAACTTGCTCTTGGACATGGTCCATTGCTCGATCCGCCCGAAGATCTCGTTCAGGCGCGGCAGGCGGGCCGGCGGCTTGGCGTAGTTCGGGTCGGTCTTCCAGCCCGGCTCGCCGATGACGTCGCAGATCTTCTCCCAGACCGGCGCCTGGGTGATGAAGTAGATATAGGCGTTGGGGTCGGTCTCCCAGCCCTTGCATTTCAGGATGCGGCCGGGCTGGCCGCCGCCCGAATCATTGCCCGCGCGCGGCACGGCGTCGCCGAAGGGCTCGCCTTCGCCGAACTGGCTGTATTCCTTGAGCGGGCCGTGGCCGAGGCGCTGCTGGTCGCGCAGCTTGACGCGGCAGAGGTTCAGAACGCCGTCCTGCATCGCACAATCGACCTTCTGGCCGAGGCCGGAATGGGTGCGATGATAGAGCGCCGTGACGATGCCGAGCGCGAGATGCAGGCCGGTGCCCGAATCGCCGATCTGCGCGCCGGTTACCAATGGCAGCCCATCGCGGAAGCCGGTGGTCGAGGCGGCGCCGCCGGCACATTGCGCGACGTTCTCGTAGACCTTGCAGTCCTCGTAGGGCCCCGGGCCGAAGCCCTTGATCGAGGCGACGATCATGCGCGGATTGACCTCGTGCACTTTCGCCCAGGTCAGGCCCATGCGGTCGAGCACGCCGGGGGCGAAGTTCTCGACCATCACGTCGCAGGTCTTCACCATCTCCCAGAGCACCTCCATGCCCTTGGGGTTCTTGGTGTCGAGCGTGATCGAACGCTTGTTGTGGTTCAGCATCGTGAAATAGAGGCTGTCGGCATCCGGCACGTCGCAGAGCTGGCCGCGCGTGATGTCGCCGGTGCCGGGGCGCTCGACCTTGATGACGTCGGCGCCGAACCAGGCGAGGAGCTGCGTGCAGGTCGGCCCCGACTGCACATGGGTGAAATCGAGAATCTTGACGCCTTCGAGCGCTTTCATTGGGTCCTCCCTTATTTCTTCTTGAGGGCGCTTTGCGGATTCAGATTGCCGATGCGGCCGCTTTCGCTGCCGGCGGTCGGATCGATCACCGCGTTGATCAAAGTGGGTTTGCCGCTGTCCATGGCCGCGTTGACGGCGCGTTTCAGCTCGTCGGGCGAAGTCGCGTTGACGCCGACGCCGCCGAACGCCTCCATCATGCGGTCGTAGCGCGCGTCCTTGACGAACACGGTCGTGGCGGGATCGGCGCCGGCGTCGTTGACGTCGGTGCCGCGATAGATGCCGTTATTGTTGAAGATGACGATGCAGACCGGCAGATTGTACCGGCAGATCGTCTCGACCTCCATTCCGGAGAAGCCGAAGGCCGAATCGCCCTCGACGGCGAGCACGGGCTTGCCGGTCTCGACGGCGGCGGCGACGGCGTAGCCCATGCCGATGCCCATCACGCCCCAGGTGCCGACGTCGAGACGCTTGCGCGGCTGATGCATGTCGATGACGCCGCGCGCGAGATCGAGCGTGTTGGCGCCTTCATTGATGAGGATGGCGTCCGGCCGCTCCTTGATGATCGTGCGCAGCACGCCGAGCGCGCCGTGATAGTCCATCGGCACGTTGTTGTTCATCAGGCGCGGCGCCATCTTGGCGACGTTCTCGTCGCGCTTCTTGGCGACGGACGCAGTCCAGTCCGCTGGCGGCGCCGGCCATGCGTCGCCCATGCCCGCGAGCAGCGCGGAGACGCAGGAGCCGATGTCGCCGACCACGGGCGCGACGATCTCGACGTTGGAGTCCATCTCCTTTGGCTCGATGTCGATCTGGATGAACTGCTTCGGTGCGTCGCCCCAGCTCTTGCCCTTGCCGTGCGAGAGCAGCCAGTTGAGGCGGGCGCCGATCAGCATGACGACGTCGGAATCCTTCAGCACCGTCGAGCGCGCCGCGCCGGCGCATTGCGGATGAAGATCCGGCAGCAGGCCCTTGGCCATGCTCATCGGCAGGAAGGGAACGCCGCTCTTTTCCACGAACTGGCGGATCGCGTCGTCGGCCTGGGCGTAGGCCGCGCCCTTGCCGAGAATGATCAGCGGCCGCTTGGCGCCCTTCAGCACGTCGAGCGCGCGCTGGATCGAGTCCGGCGCCGGAATATGCGCTGGCGCGGCATCGATCACCTTGACCAGCGACTTCGCCCCAACCTCGGCGTCCATCACCTGGCCGAACAGCTTGGCCGGCAGATCGAGGTAGACGCCGCCGGGCCGGCCGGAGACCGCAGCGCGGATCGCGCGCGCAAGGCCAATGCCGATGTCCTGGGCGTGCAGGATGCGGAACGCCGCCTTGCAGAGCGGCTTGGCGACGGCGAGCTGGTCCATCTCCTCGTAATCGCCCTGCTGCAGATCGACGATCTCGCGCTCCGACGAGCCCGAGATCAGGATCATCGGGAAACAGTTTGTGGTCGCGTGCGCGAGCGCGGTCAGGCCGTTGAGGAATCCGGGCGCCGAAACAGTGAGGCAGATTCCGGGCTTCTTCGTCAGGAAGCCGGCGATCGAGGCGGCGTAGCCGGCGTTCTGCTCGTGGCGGAACGAGAGCACGCGGATGCCCGCGGCCTGCGCCATGCGGCCGAAGTCGGTGATCGGGATGCCCGGCACGCCGTAGATCGTGTCGAGGCCGTTGAGCTTCAACGCATCGATGATGAGGTTGAAGCCGTCGGTCAGCTCGCGCTCTGTTTCGGGCGCGGCAGAAGAGATGCTTTGTACGACTGCGGACATCCCGCTTTCTCCCTAACGATTGCTTCTTCTCAGCTACTTTGTTGGTTGCCTTGGTCCCGCTCAGTCGAGCTGGACGAACTGCTCGACATGTTGCTTCAGCTTGAGCGTGTGCTCGCGGACAAGCCGCTCGGCGCGCTCCCCATTGCGCGCTTCCAGGGCCTCGACGATCTCCTTGTGATCGACGATGGAGCGGCGGGCGCGATCCTTCTCGAAGATCGTGCGCTGGCGGATGGCACGCACATGCGTGAACAGGCCGTTGGTGATCTCGGCGATCAGCTTGCAGCCCGACAGCGCGATGATCGCCGCATGGAAGCGGATATTGGCGTCCGAATACCCGCTCATGTATTTCTCGATGGCGGCGTTGTCGAAGATGTCGACGAGGTCGTGCAGGCCGGCGATCTCGGCATCGGAAGCGACCTCGGTGACGAGGCGCGCGGCCATGCTTTCGAGCGCCGCCCAGACCGTGATCATCTCGAGGATCTCGGTCTTGGTCTTGCGCACGATATAGATGCCGCGGCGCGGCGCGATCCTGACCAGGCCCTCCTGTTCGAGCTGGGCGAGCGCTTCGCGCAACGGCGTCCGGCTGACGCCGAACTGGAGCGAGAGGGCGCGTTCATCGAGCCGCAGTTCGGCGCCGGCGTCGTAGATCTTCATCGCGCCGATCGCCGCTTTCAACGCGTCATAGGTGCGGCTCTTGAGGCTCTGAACCTCCTCGATCGGCTGAATTTCAAGTCGTGCTTTGACCATTGCGAGATCGATTTCCGTGCCGTCCTGCCCAAATACCCGGGGCGCATCCTGCGCCGGGTCGCGGTGGTTTCTGGCATACCATATAATGAAAGAAAAAGGGGCGCAACGGCCGTAATCCCGCAATTATTATGCTGCGCTGCATCCTAAAAATGGCATATTGCATGCCACAACAATCCATCTTAGGCTCCTTCCAATAAGGCCAGTCGGTTCCGCGTTGGTTATTGCGCGGTCCCAGAACACGCCAATGTATGGGGACGAAGCGCTATGGATGAACTGAACGCCCTCATGGGCGGATTCGCCGTTGCTCTCAGCGCCTACCACATCATGCTCATGGTGATAGGCATCACGCTCGGCGTCATCATCGGTGTCTTGCCGGGCTTGGGTGGCGCGAACGGCGTCGCCATTCTCCTGCCCTTGACCTTCAGCATGCCGCCGACCTCGGCGATCATCCTGCTGAGCAGCATCTACTGGGGCGCGCTGTTCGGCGGCGCCATCACCTCGATCCTGTTCAACATTCCCGGCGAGCCCTGGTCGGTCGCGACGACCTTCGACGGGCACCCGATGGCGCAGAACGGCAAGGCCGACGAAGCGCTGGTCGGCGCGTTCACATCCTCCTTCGTCGGTGCGATCTTCGCCGTCTGCCTGATCACCTTCCTCGCGCCGGTGGTCGCGAAATTCGCCTTGAAATTCGGCCCGGCGGAATTCTTCGCGGTGCAGTTCCTGACCTTCGCCAGCTTTATCGGCATGGGGCGCGGCTCGGCGTTCAAGACGGTCGCCTCGATGTGCCTCGGCTTCGCGCTGGCCTCCGTCGGCCTCGACGGCATGACCGGCACGCTCCGGATGACATTCGGACAGGATGAACTGCTGAACGGCTTCAAGTTCCTCGTGGCAGTCATCGGCCTTTTCGGCGTCGGCGAAATCCTGTGCTCGATGGAAGATGGACTCAAGTTCAACGGCGCCACCGCCAAGCTGCGCATGGATGCGGTGATCCGCACCTGGAAGCAGCTGCCCAGGATGTGGCTGACTTTCCTGCGCAGCTGCATCGTCGGCTGCTGGATGGGCATCACCCCGGGCGGCGCGACGCCGGCTTCCTTCATGGGCTACGGCATCGCCAAGCGCCTTTCCAAGAATGGCAGTAATTTCGGCAAGGGCGAGCTCGAGGGCGTGGTCGCGCCGGAAACGGCAGCCCACGCGGCGGGAACCTCCGCTCTGCTGCCGATGCTGACGCTCGGCATCCCGGGGTCTCCGACGGCGGCCGTGCTTCTCGGGGGGCTCCTGATCTGGGGCCTTCAGCCGGGGCCGCTGCTGTTCGTCGAGCAGCCCGACTTCGTCTGGGGCCTGATCGCCTCGATGTATCTCGGCAATGTCGTCGGGCTGATCATGGTCCTGACCTGCGTGCCGCTTTTCGCCGCGATCCTGCGCGTGCCCTTCTCCATCATCGCGCCGGCGATCGTCTTCATCTGCGCGGTCGGCGCCTTCACCGTGAACAATGCGATGTTCGATGTCTGGATGATGCTGGTGTTCGGCGTGCTCGGCTACCTGTTCAACAAGCTGCGCTACCCGCTGCCGCCAATGGTTCTGGCGCTGGTGCTGGGCGATCAGGCGGAAAGCTCGTTCCGGCAGGCCATGCTGGTTTCGCAGGGCGATGTCAGCGTCTTCTGGTCGAACTGGCTGTGCGGCGGCATCATGACGCTCGGCGTCGTGATGGCCTTCTGGCCGGCGCTGCAGATGCTGCGCGCCAAGCTCGCCGGCAACGGCGCGATCGCTCGCGTGGCATAGGGCCGACTACCGGTCTTGACGACACTCGACTTCATGACTGTGCCAACGCGGCAGCAAGCCGCCGATCAGGGGAGAGAGCATGATGATCCGGAGCAGAATGTCGAAGGCCAAGAGGATTGCGGGAGCGCTGGCGGCGAGTGCCTGCCTGATCGCGCCCGCCTGGGCGCAGGGGTGGGAGCCAACCAAGCCCGTGACCCTGATCATCCCGGCGGGAACGGGCGGTGGTGCCGACCAGATGGCGCGTTTCGTCCAGGGCATCATCCAGAAGCACAGCCTGATGAAGCAGCCGTTGATCGTCATCAACAAGGCTGGCGGCGCTGGTGCGGAAGGCTTTCTGGAGATGAAGGCCAACGCAAGCGATCCACACAAGATCGCCATCACCTTGTCGAACCTGTTCACGACGCCGCTGGGTACCGGATCGCCGTTCAACTGGAAAGACATGAAGCCGGTCGCCATGCTAGCGCTCGACCAGTTCGTCCTCTGGGTGAACAGCGATACGCCGTACAAGACGGCAAAGGAATACATCGAGGCGGTGAAGGCCGGCACCGATCGCCAGTTCAAGATGGGTGGCACGGGCTCCAAGCAGGAAGACCAGATCGTCACGGCGGCCATCGAGCGGCAGACCGGCGGCAAGAAATTCACCTACGTCCCCTATTCCGGCGGCGGGACGGTGGCGGTGCAGCTTGTCGGCAAGCATGTCGATTCGACCGTCAACAACCCGATCGAAGCCGTCGGGCAATGGCGTGCCGGCCAGCTGCGCCCGCTCTGCATCTTCGACGCAAAGCGCTCGACCTATACGGCGAAGGTCACCGAAAAGGAATCCTGGAGCGATATTCCCACCTGCAAGGAATCGGGGTTGCCGGTCGAGTATCAGATGCTGCGTGGCATCTTCACCACCAAGAATGCGACGCCGGCGCAGGTCAATTTCTATGTCGATCTGTTCAAGAAGGTGATGGCGACGCCGGACTGGCAGGAATTCATGGAGAAGGGCGCCTTCAACCAGACCTTCATGAGCGGGGCCGATTACGAGAAATGGGTCACGAGCGCCGAGGCGCACCATGCCGGCCTGATGAAGGAGGCCGGCTTCCTCGCGACGCAGTGAGGGGCGGGCAGACCAGAGCCGGAGCCGATCAGTTTGCGGTGCAAGCTGATCGGAATGGGCTCTAGACAAATCGGGATCGCGGCCGACTCCCAACTGGGTTCGTTTGCGATCCGCCGGCACGGCCCATGGCGGAAGGCCAGGCCGGAGTGGACGGACAACAGGGTTCTATCGACTTCCGGTTCGGGCATTTCGGAACTGATCGCGAAAGATTCCGGACCGGGACAGTTCCAGCCATCGTGCCAGGCCGTCTTGATCCAGCGCAAGCCATCTTGATCCAGCGGAGGAGTCTATCAATGGACAGCAATGACGAGGCCGAGGGGCGTCCGCTCTTCAGCTACCGCACGCTGGATATCGCGGTTGCGCTATTTTTCCTTGTCGTCTGCGCGATCGTCATGGTCGACAGCCTGCGGCTCGGAATCTCCTGGAAGCCGAATGAAGGGCCGCGGCCAGGTCTCTTTCCGTTCTACATCGTGCTTGCGATGGGGATTGCGAGCATCGTCAACCTGGCCCAGGCGCTGCCGCGGACGCCAGCGGGCGACAACGTCGCAGTGACTGTTCCCGGCATCAAGCGAATGGCCGCGATCTTCGTTCCAGCCGTCATCTTCGTGCTGGCGGCGAATTTTATCGGCATTTACGTCTCCGCCGCGATCTATATCGGCGCGTTCATGATCTTCTTCGGCAAGTTCCCGCTCTGGAAGGCAATGGTCGTGTCGGTCAGCATCGCGACCGTCAGCTTCTTCATGTTCGAGGTCTGGTTCCTGGTGCCTCTGCCGAAGGGGCCGCTGGAAGCCGCTTTGGGCTACTGAATCGCCGGCGTCGCGAAAACGGGCCAGACGCTGCAAGCCATCACCATGCACGCGGCCCGCCAGAGCCGGAGCCGATCAGGTTGCATCAACCTGATCGGCTCTCTTGCGTCCGAACGGACGCACGGCGATCTGTGCAGCCAGCTCAGGCCGGCGAACTGGCCCTTGCTCAACCGGCAAGGGTGTTCTTGTAGATATCGCCGTCCTTCATGACGATCCGCAGGTTCTTGTCCGGGTCTGCGATCAGTCCGATGGTCTCGAGCGGATTGCCATCGACGACGAGGAGGTCCGCAAAGGCGCCCTGCTCGATGACGCCGAGCTTGCCCGGATAGGGGTTGCGCAGGTTGGACAGGGCCAGCAGCTCGGCATTCGTCGAGGTGGCCATTCTCAGGATTTCGGCATTGCCGTACCAGCGCGCCAGATGCGCCAGCATCGTTCCCTGACGCGCGGTGACGGCCGGCGAGAACAGCATGTCGGAGCCGAAGGCCGTCTTGATCTTGTGCTTGCGCGCCAGTTCGTAGGCGGTGTGCGTCGCGGCGACCACCTGAAGCAGCCTCTCCTGGCTCGGGCCGGTCAGCGGCACGGAATCCTCAGCGCTCAGGAAGGGCTGGATGCTCAGCCAGACGCCCTTGTCGGCCATCAGCTTCGCCGTGTCCTCGTCCATCAGATGCCCATGCTCGATGCAGGCGGCGCCGGCGGCGATAGCGCGCTGGATCGTATTCGACGCATAGGCGTGCACGGTGACATAGGTGTTCCAGTCCTTCGCCACGGCGACGGCGGCGCGAAGATCGGTCTCGCTGAAGGTGGACATGTCGAGCGGGCTGCGCGGCGAGGACACGCCGCCGCCGCCGACGATCTTGAGCTGGGAAGCGCCCTGCAGCAGTTGCTCGCGCGTGCGCGTCTGCATCTCGCCGACACTGTCGACGATCATGGCGCCGCCGAGCGTCTCGACCGAGCTGAGCCGGTCGGGCGTGCGCGGCAGGTCCGACAGCACGCGCAGGTCGCCATGGCCGCCGGTGGTGGTGATCATCGGCCCGGACGGATAGATGCGCGGTCCGGCGATCACCCCGTCGTCGATCGCCCGCTTGAACGAGAAGACGGGGCCGCCAAGGTCGCGGATCGTCGTGAAGCCGCGCAGCAGGGTGCGCTCGGCCTCGGCCGTGGCGACGGCGAAGATATAGCCGGGATCCGCCGCCATCAGCACTGCCAGCGGCACGGCAGCAAACAGCGTGTGCCAATGCGCATCGATCAGGCCCGGCATCAGCACCCGGCCGCCGCAATCGATCGTGCGGGCATCGGCAGGCGCCGGGTTGTTGGTCGCATCGACGGAAACGATCCTGCGGCCATCGACCAGCACCTGGATTCCGCCGCGAACCGCATCGGCCTTGCCATCGAAGAGACGCAGGTTCCGGAACATGATCTTGCCGGGAGGTCCTACGGGAGCGGCGGCGAGGGCAGGTCCGGGCCGCCCCGCCGAGACCAGCGCCGCCCCCAGGCCAGCCAGGAAGCCGCGGCGCGAGAAATCGCTCAGGCGCTTCGTGACCCTCTGCATCTGGGGGCTGTGGCAGAGGCAGCCGGCATTGCCGACAAGATGCTGGTACTTCGCTCCGACCCTGATCATCACCGCACTCCCAAGGTTGCAATCCATCGATTCAAGGCGAGGCGCAGCCGATCTGCATGCTGCGATGCGGTCGCCCGCACCTCGCACCCTGACGTCTCGGTCCGGTGCCCGGCGCTTCCGAGCGAGCCGGGCCCGTCGTGCGGGCCAGGCAAGCCCAGCCAGAATAGGCTTTCAGTCGGGATCGCAAAGCGATTCCGACTGACAGGATCCGGCTCTGGAACCGGATCGGCGCGTGCTCTAGCGCCGGCAGACCTGGACGCGGCGTGTGACCCAGCGGCCGCGATGGTCGCGCACCCGGCGGTGCTCCCACCAGCAGCGCCCGCGGACATGGCGCGAGCGCGAGCCATGCCACTGCGCCAGCTCGACGCCGGGGTTCGCCAGCGCGATACCGCCTGCGGAAGCAGGGGCTGCCGAAGCACTGCCGGAGCAGAGCGCCCCGACGACGATTCCAGCGGCGATTGCCGCCGCGCGAAGATGGATCAAGTGAACCTCCTTGGTTTGATGTCCGACCGACGCCATCGCGTCCGGTCGTTCCATGCCGGCGGCCCGGGGCGCCGGGCCGGGCGAAACATTGCGCGCGTGACGCGCGCCACCGCCTG
The DNA here is from genome assembly GCF_036675845.1 of Allobosea sp. Classification (GTDB taxonomy): domain Bacteria; phylum Pseudomonadota; class Alphaproteobacteria; order Rhizobiales; family Beijerinckiaceae; genus Allobosea. Next base: position 18,402 of record NZ_JAKFED010000121.1, read on the forward strand.
CCCTGTGCCCTCAGAAGCGCCAGATCAGCGGCACGATGAAAACCGCCACCACGAAAAACCAGATCAGCAGCGGCAGCCCGAGCTTCCAGTAATCGCTGAAGGCGTAGCCGCCCGGCCCCATCACCATCAGATTGGTCGGGGTGGCGATCGGGGTCAGGAAGGCGCCCGCTGCTGCGACCGCAGTGCTCATCAGCACCGGCTGGGGCGAAATGCCCATGCTGGTCGCGGCGGCGACGCCGATCGGTATGACGATTAGCGCGGTCGCCGTGTTGCTGATCAGCTGGCCCATGACGGCGGTCAGGACGAACAGCCCGGCCAGCAGCGCGACCGGTCCGGCATCGCCGACCATATAGACCAGCTTCTCGGCCATCAGCTTGGCCGCCCCGGTCTCGACCATGGCGGTGGAGAGCGGCATCATCGCGCCGACGAGGATCACCGTGGTCCAGCTGATCGCCCGATAGGACTGCTCGACATTCATGATCCCCGACAGGATGATCGCGCCGGCGGCGAGCAGGCCGGCGACAGCCGGCGGCACGATGCCGGTGGCGAGCAGCAGCACCATCGCCACCAGGATGGCGACGGCCTGCTTGGCGCCGGGGCCCATCGGCACGGCCTGGCGGCGCACCATTTCCGGCGAACTCACGACCAGGACGTCCGGATCGTCGAGATGGACGTCCAGGGCTTTCCAGGTCCCCTGCAGCAGCATGGTGTCGCCGGCCTGCAGCACGATTCCGCCGGAATCCTTGGTCGCGTTCTCGGCGGCGATCTCCGCTCCGGCGCGCTGCACGGCCAGGACGATCAGGTCGCCGCTATCGGTGACCATGCCGGGAAACACGCGCTCGCCGATCAGGCCCGAACGCGGCGGGATGACGACCTCGGCGAGGCCCGAGCGCTGGTTGAACAGCGTCTCCTCACCCGGGCCCTGCTTGGCTTCCTCGCGGAAGGCCAGATGCATCGCGGCTGCCAGCGCCGCGGCCGCGTCGGCATCGCCTCGCACCAGCAGGTGGTCGCCCTCGGCAATCTGCTGGCGGCGCAGCGGGCTCGCCGTTTCGCCGTCCTGGACGGCGACGAGCTGCAGCCCGGGATGGGCCGACAGGTCGATCGCGGCGGGTCCGGCGCCGATATAGGGCGAGCTTGCGCGCACGCGCATCTGGTAGACGCCGCTGACGAGGCCGTATTGCTCGACCAGCGTCTTGGCGTGGCGGCTGAAATCGGCGGGCATGGTCGCGCCGTTGCGCTCCGGCAGCAGGCGTTGCCCGAACAGGATGATGATCGCCATCGTGCCTGCGAGCAGCGGCACCCCGACCAGTGCGAATTCGAAGAAGCCGAAGCCGCCGACCCCGGCATCGATGCTGGCATCGGCGACCAGAACGTTCACCGGGGTACCGGTCAGCGCCAGCATCGAGCCGGCATGGGCGGTGAAGACCAGCGGCATCAGCAGCTGCGAGGAGTTGCGCCTGAGCCGGACCGCGATGACGACGACCACCGGCAGCAGCGCGGCGACGGCGCCGTTGACGCTGATGAGCGCGCTCAGCACCGAGACCAGGGCCATCGTCAGGAGCAGCAGGCGCGTCCGGCTTTCCTCGCCCGCCCCCTTGATCAGGAGCTGGCCGGCCCAGGCCGTGACGCCGGTGACCTCGAGACCGGAGCTGACGACGAAGAGCGAAGCGATGAAGATGACCGCCGGATCACCAAATCCGCCGAGCGCCTGGGGCAGGGTCAGGACCCCGGTCGCCCACAGCGACAGCGCGGTCATCATGGCGACGAGGACCACCGGGATCCTGTTCCAGACGAACAGGACGACGGCGACGGCGATGATGGTGCCGGTGTAAGCGATCGGGCTCAATCGTGCAGCTCCCTGGAGCTCTCGTCTAAGTTTAGAGACGGATTCACCGATCGGATTGATTCAATCCGATCGCATCCTGCTCTAGAGGGCCGTTTCGGCTACCGGACCGGTCGGCGGGGCGCCGGAAGCCGGAGCCCCGCAAAAAGCGTCAGTCTTCGATCGTCGCCATGAGCACGCCGAGACGGCAGCCCTTCTCGTATTCGTCGAGCCTCACGAATTCCTTGATGGTATGGATCTCGGCCTGGCCGGCGCCGATGGTGATGGTCGGGACGCCGTGCTTGTCGAGCCAGTTGGCGTCGAGGCCGCCATTGGAGAACAGATAGGTCGGCTCGATGCCCAGCAGCCCGAGCGCCTTGGCGGCGCGCTTCACGACCGGGGCGTCCTTGCCCAGTTCGAAGGGCGGGTAGGCCGGCTTCTGGGTGAACTTCACCTCGGCTGGGTCGCCTTCGTGATCCTTCACCTCGCCTTGCGCCTTGGCGAAGGCTTCCTTGTAGCCCATCGCGATCCTGGTCGCGAAGGCGGCTTCGGGGCTGCGCGCCTCGCCGCGGATATAGGCATAGTCGGTGACGACATTGGTCGCATCGCCGGCGGCAACCGTGCCGCCCTTGCCGCCGAAGATGCCGACATTGCTGGTGCCGTGCCCGTCCGGCTTGACGACCTTGCCGAACCAGCCGTTCTTCCGGGCCTCCGTGATGGCGAGGGCGCCGACCAGCGTGGCGGAGATGCCCTTCTCCGGCGCGACGCCGGCATGGGAGGCCTTGCCCGTGATCTCGACCTCCCAGTTCTCCTGGCCGACCGCTCCGACGAGCAGTTCCGAGGCGAGCTGGCCGTCGACATTGATGCACATGACGGCCCCGCCGAGATCGGCCGGGTTCAGCTCGCGCGCGCCATGCAGCCCGCTCTCCTCGCGGACGGTGAAGAGCAGGGTGATCGGCGGATGGGGCAGCTTGTTCTTGAGCAGCGTCTCCGCCAGCACGACCAGCAGCGCGACGCCGGTGCGGGCATCGCCGCCGAGGGCGGTGGTGCCGTCCGAGACGATGCGATCGCCCTCGCGCTTCGGCTTGGCGCCGGCGCAGAGCGGCACGGTGTCGAGATGGGTCGAGAACAGCAGGCGCGGGCCGGGCCGCGTACCGGGCAGCTCGACGATCAGGTTGCCGGTCTGCGTCGGCACCGGGATGCGCTTGTTGGCGTCGTCGAAGCGGATCGCCGAAGCCGGCACGCCGACCTTCTTCAAGGCGTCGCTGACGGCCGCCGCGATGTTGGCTTCCTGCCCGGTCACGCCCTCGACCGAGAGGAAGTTCATCAGGTGGGCGATCGCAGAATCGACATCGAGAGGGACAGAGGAGGAGCTCATGATATCCATCCGATCAAATGAGAGTTGCTTCGTTTCGGGGCGTGCGAAAAGTCGTCACAGCCCCCAGGGCAGGCCGAGCCATTTCCAGACGGAGAACAGCGCGGTCCACAGCACGAACATCCAGACGACATAGGGGAGCATCAGCGAGACGATCGTGCCGACGCCGGCCGTCTTGTCGTATTTCTGGGCGAAGCCGACGACGAGCGCGAAATAGGCATTGAGCGGCGTGATCGCGTTCATCGGCGAATCGCCGACGCGATAGGCCGCCAGCACGGCTTCCGGCTCGACGCCGAGCTTCATCAGCAGCGGCACGAAGACCGGGGCGAAGATCGCCCATTTGGCGATTGCGCCGGTGAGCAGCAGATCGATGATCGCCACCACGATGATGAAGCCGACCAGCAAGGGCAGGGCGCCGATATTGGCCGATTGCAGCACGCCGGACAGGCTGAGCGCCATGACGGTGCCCATGTTGGTGTAGGTGAAATAGGCGACGAACTGGCTCAGCACGAAGAACAGGAAGATCGTCCCGCCGAGATTCTTGATCGACTTCTCGATCGCCGCGATCACCTCGGTCAGCGTCCGCAGGGTGCCGGCGCCGATGCCATAGGCCCAGCCGGTGGTCAGGAACATCAGCATGATCAGCGCGATCAGCCCGTTCATGAAGGGCGAGTTGCCGATCAGCTCCCCGGTCGCCGGGTTGCGCAGCGGCGCCCAGGACGGGATGGTCAGAAGGCAGAAGACCGCGATCAGGCCAAGCAGGCCGAGGCCGGCGAAGCGCAGGCCGCGCGATTCCTGCTCGGAGAGCGAGGCGCCCTGTTCCGTCGTGGTGCCGTCGGCCGCCAGCCTGGGATCGTACTTGCCCAGGCGCGGCTCGATCATGCGGTCGGAGATGAACGCGATGATGACCGTCAGGAACAGCACCGAGGCGATCGAGAACCAGACATTCGAGGCCAGGCCGATCGAGCGGTTCGGGTCGACCAGATGCGCCGCGTCATTGGTGAACTCGACGAGCACCGCATCGAGCGGCTTGATCAGCATGTTGACGGTGAACGCCCCGGCGACGGCGGCGAAGCCGAGCGCCAGGCCGGCAAGGGGATGCCGCCCGACCGCGAGATAGGCGATGCCGGCAAGGGGAATCAGGACGAGGTAGCCGGCATCGGCCGCGATGCTCGCGAGGATGCCGACGAAGGCCAGGATATAGGTCAGCGCCCAGCCGGGGGACACGATGACGAGCTTGCGGATCAGCGCCGTGACCAGGCCGGATTCCTCGGCGACGCCGGCACCGATCATCGCGGCGATCATCAGCCCGACGGCGGTGAAGCTCATGAAGTTCGGAACCAGCGACGAATAGATGAAGCGGATGCCTTCGATGTCCAGCAGGCTGCGGATCGCCGTGGTCGCGGTCTCGACCTTGTGGGTGTCGGGATTGATGCGCTCGAAGGTGACGGCTGCGCCGAAGATGCTGAGCACGACCGACAGGGCGATGACGATGCCGATCAGGATCAGGAAGATGACGACGGGGTGGGGAACCATGTTCCCGACTTTCTCGACGGTATCGAGAAGTCTCTGCATCGTGGTCTTTGGCGCGGCGCTCTCGAGTGTCATGCTGGCTTTCCCCGTGCCGAAGGTTTGCGCACCCCGAAAGAGATGTGGCGGCGGCAGGCGCGACCGCCGGGCAGCGGCCCGGACCTTCCGCCCGGAACCTTAGTTCTCCGCGCGGATTGGGCATCGGCACAGAATCCCAAAATTGAGCCGTCTGTCCCAAAGTTGCCTTCGATCCCGCCGGGTGGCATCGCCTCGACTCCGGTGGAGCGCGGCGCCACTGGAAGGGGCCGGGCTGCGCCGCCCGCGCGGCCGTCATCGGATTTCGCCATGTTGCCGCTGTCGGGCAGGTTCTTTATCCTGCCCCCGTCGGAGACCCCGATCGCATGCGGCGGATGGAGCGGGTGGAAGTGAGACCGACGACCGGCCAAGGGCGCGACGGCAGGGTCGGGAGCCGCTCGCTCGGCAAGCTGCTGCGTATTGTCGATCCCGCCGGCCGGCCCTCGCGCCGCCGCTCCTGGCGCGGGCCTGTCTCCGGAATCGCGCTTGCCGTCGCCCTTGCGAGCTGCGCCTCCGCACCGCGGGGGATGCTTCTGCCCGTCGCGCCGGTTCCGGGAACCGACCGCGTCGACATGCTCACCGCGACGACGCGTGCGCGCTCGGACGAAGCCGGCGTGCTCTACACCGGCGACCGCGGCACCGGCGTCTCGTTCAGCAACATCGTCGTCTCGATTCCCAGGCAGCGGGAGGTCGGCACCATCCAGCTGCCGCGCAGCGTGCCCGGCAATCCGGCCACGGATTTCGTCGTCACATCCGCGACCCCGCTCGCCAAGGCGGACCTCGCCGGCTGGTTTCGGAGGGCGGGAGGGCGGAAGCGACGCGTCTTCGTCTTCGTGCACGGCTTCAATACCACGTTCGAGCGGGCGGTCTTTCGCTTCGCCCAGCTCGCCCATGATGCCGATGCCGAGGCCGCGCCTGTCCTGTTCTCCTGGCCCTCGCGGGGCCATCTGCTCGATTACAGCCGCGACTTCGACAATGCCTCGTATTCGCGCTCGGACCTCGCCGATCTGCTGAAGGCGGCGGCGAGCAGCCCCGCGGTCGGAGAGATCGTCATCCTCGCCCATTCCATGGGAAGCTGGCCGGCTGCGGAAGCCGTCCGCCAGCTCGCGCTCGAAGGCGGCGTGCCCCGGAAGATCAGCAACCTGATCCTCGCATCGCCCGATCTCGATGTCGGCGTGTTCAGGCGGCAGGTCGAGGACATGGGGCCGCGGCGTCCGCGGATCACGCTGTTCGTCTCGCAGCATGACCGCGCGCTGCAGCTCTCCCGCTTCATCTCCCGCGGGATGACGCGTCTCGGCGGAATCGACCCGGGGCGCGATGAGTACCAGCGACAGCTGGCGGGCCTGTCGGGCATCACGGTGCTCGATCTCAGCGCCCTCAACGCCGGCGACCGCATCAATCACGACCTCTATGCCGCGAGCCCGCAGGCGGTCCGCCTCATCGGCGACAGGCTGCTGCAGGGGCAGGTCGTCACCGACTCGGACGTGCCGGCCCCCCTGATGGCCGCGGAAGCGCTCGGTTCGGCAGCCAGCCTGCTCGTTACCGCGCCGATCCGGATATTCGATACCGCCTCTCCGCGCCAGTAAGGGGAGAAAATTGCCGTAAGGTATCAGCCGCTTCGGCCAGGTAACGAAAATTCACCAGCTTGGCGGTTGCCAATTTCAGGGCGGAGCGTCACATTTTCCTTAGGTCAAATAAGAGTACGGTCTCCGCGCAATTATATTGATTCTAAATTGTAGCAATTTTGCTGGAAGGGGGATGTTGTGCAAACTCTCTTTTTGACCAGGCCGGATGTATCGACCAAGACTGCTTTCGTTCGAAGCTTCTCGACCACGAGCCTCCCGCCCGAGGACCAGTTCGATGCTTGGCGGTCCGTGCTGGCCGAGACGATCGACCTGCTGCCGACGCCGGAAGCCGCGGAGACATTCGAGGCCGAATTCTCCTGCTGGACGCTCGGCGACGTCGTCTTCACGCGAACGCTCTACGCCAACGCGCCTGCGCGCCATTGGCGCCACCGTCAGAGATCCTTCCTCGACCATTGGTGCGTCGTGCTCGCGCATTCCTGTTCCGGCCGCCAGGACACGCCTGCCCTGGCGAATACGCGCCGGGACAGTCTCAGCTTCCGCTCCCTGGCCATGCCGTTCGAGGGCCGGGCGCAGGATGCGGAAGTGCTGACGCTGTTCCTGCCGCGTGATTTCTGTCGCGACGAGCTCGAGGATTTCGAGCGGGCGCATGACCTGGACATCAACCCGGAGCTGGGAGCCCTGCTGGCGGGCTACATGGACAATCTCGCCCGGCAGCTGCCGCATATGTCGCCGGATCAGGCCCAGGGCCTTGCCGCTGCGACCCGTTCGCTCGTCGCAGCCTGCATCGCGCCGCGTCCGGAGCGCTCCGAAGCTGCGGAAGCCCCGCTCGCCTCGCTCTTGATCGACCGGGCCCGCCTTGTCGTCCGCCAGAACATGGCGTCTCCCGAATTCGGCCCGGAGCAGCTGGCCCGGCTGTTGGCGATGTCCCGCTCCAAGCTCTACCGGTTCTTCGAGAGCACCGGCGGCGTCGCCCATTTCATCAATCGCGAAAGGCTGCGCGAGGCCCATCGCCGGCTCAATTCGCTCCACAACACCCTTTCGATCCACGTCATCGGCAATGAGGTGGGCTTCATCGATCACTCGACATTCAGCCGCGCCTTCCGGCGCGAATTCGGCTACAGCCCGACCGAGGCGCGCGAACGGAGCCTCGCCAGGCTCTCCGCGCAGGTAACTGGCCCCGCCCTCGAGGACGCAACGCCGGATAGCGCGTCCGGCCCGGCCGCGTTTGCCGGCCAACAGGCCGGCATGCGGCATTCGGCGTGAGCCAGGCGACGGGGCGCCTCTCCTTTCTCTATGCGGTTCTGTTCTTCGAACTCGGCGTCAATCTGCCCTTCTTCCCGCTTTGGCTGCGTGCGCAATCGCTCGGCGACGATGCGATCGGCATCGTGCTTGCCGCGCCGCTGCTGACCCGCATCATCGCGAACCCGGTCGTCGGCGCCCTGGCCGACCGGCGCGGACGCATCGGCGCGGCGCTGGTCGCCTGCGCGGCCGCCGTCACCATCGGCACGGGCCTGCTCGCCTTCGCCAGCGGCTTCCTGCCGATCCTGCTTGTGGTGATCGCGATCGGGTTTGCCCAGGGCCCGCTCATCGCGCTGACCGACGCGATCACGCTGCGCAGCCTGAAGGGGCTGCCTTCGGCAGAGCTGCGCTATGGCCGCATTCGCCTTTGGGGTTCGGCGGGCTTCGCCCTGGCCAATCTCTCCGCGGGCTGGCTGCTCGACTGGCTTCCCATATCCTCCATCATCGGAATGCTGCTCCTGTCGGCGCTGGCGACGGCGCTCGCCACGATAGCGGTCGCGCTGATGCGCGTGCCCGAAGGTTCCGTCGCTTCCGCAGAAGCGGCCGAGGGGCGTGGGCGGCCGCGCCTGTTGGTCCTGACCATCGCCGGCGCAGCGCTTGTCCAGGCCAGCCACGCCGCCGTCTATGGCTTCAGCACGCTGCATTGGCAGAGCCTCGGCATTTCGGGGGGAGCCATGGGCGGCCTCTGGGCCGCGGGTATTGTCTCCGAGATCGCCGTCTTCAGCCTGCTGGGCTATGTCGTGCGCGGCTCGGCCGGCGCCGCCGTCCTGCTGGCCGTCAGCGGAGCGGTTGCCACGCTGCGCTGGCTTGGCATGGCCCTGGATCCCGACATCGCCTTCGTCATCCTTCTCCAGCTGACGCATGGCCTGACCTTCGGGGCGACGCATCTGGGCAGCATCTTCCTGCTCGCCAAATTCGCTCCGCCCGGCATGCTGGCCCAGAGCCAGGCTTGGCTGGCGGCCGGCTGGGCCGGGGCGATGGCGGCGCTGACTGCCCTTGCCGGCCATCTGTATGGCTCGTGGGGCGAACACGTCTACGGCCTGATGGCCGCGGCCTCGGGTCTCGGCTTCCTGCTGCTGATCCCCGTCGTCGCCAGCCTCAGACGCGAGGATCTGCTCCCGCTCGCCGCCATCGGCGAGGCCCGGCCGCCTCTCGGAAAATTGGGATGACCAGCGCAGAATTGGGATTCTGAGCTGATCCGCGCCTCCCGCGCTGTTGATAGCGTCCTCCAGACGCCCGAGGAGACTGGCGCAACGGACCTCCTCTTGCGCCCGAGGTTCCATGGCCTCCGCCTTACGGTTGCCAGAGGAAAAGCATGATGAATCCGAAAGGCTTGCGAGAGAAGCCATGCCGCACGAGCGGGGCGACCGGCGCAACGGCTCAGCCCCTTCGCGGCGGCTGCGCGGCGGGGGCTGCCGGCATGAGCGGGGCTCGCAAGGCCGGAGCCGCGCGCAGCCTGCGGGCTGCGGTGCTCGCCACGGTCGCGCTGGCCGCTGCGGGCTGCAATCGCGAGGACGCCGAGGCTCCGCCGCCCGTCCGGATCGTCCGCACCATCACGGTCGAGGCGCCCCGGCAAGCGGCGGATGTCAGCTTCGCCGGTCATATCGAGGCGCAGGATCAGGTCTCCTTGTCCTTCCGCATCGGCGGCCGGCTCGCGGAGCGCAGCGTCGGCGTCGGCGCGACCGTGCGCGAGGGCGAGATCGTCGCGCGTCTCGACCCGGAGAATGAGCTCAACGAGCTGCGCTCGGCCCGCGCCGCGCTCACCGCGGCCCAGGGCTTGCTGCGCCGGGGGGAGAACCAGTTCCAGCGCCAAAGCCATCTGCTCGAACGCAACGTCACCAGCCGGGCCGACTTCGAAGCGGCGGAGCAGGGGCGCACCGCAGCGCAGGCGCAGGTTGACGCCGCCCAGGCGCGGGTGAGGTCGTCGGAGGATATCGTCGGCTTCACGACCTTGAAGGCCGATGGGCCGGGCGTGGTGACGAGGGTCGGCGCGGAGCCGGCCGAAGTCGTCGCAGCCGGCCGGATGATCGTGCAGATCGCCAAGCGCGACGGGCGCGACGCCGTCTTCGAGGTTCCAGCGGAGATGGTCCGCGCGCTTTCGGCGGATGCGCGCGTGAGCGTCTCTCTCTCCAGCGACGCGGGCGTGACCGCCAGCGGCCGCGTGCGTGAGGTCGCGCCTCAGGCCGATCCGGTGACGCGGACGTTCCGCGTCAGGGTCGGCCTCACCGACCCACCGCCGTCCTTCCGGCTCGGCACGACGGTTTCGGGGGCGATACGCGGCAGTGAAGCCTCCGCCATCGCCATTCCGTCGACGGCCCTGACGCGGCGTGGTCAGGATACCGGGGTCTGGCTCGTCGATCCCCAGAATCTCACCGTCTCGCTGCGCAAGCTCGAGGTGCTCGGCACCGACCCGGCGACGACCCTGGTCGGCAAGGGGCTTGCGCTGGGCGACATCATCGTCACGGCCGGCGCGAGCCTCCTGCAGGATGGGCAGCGCGTGCGGCTGACCGGAACGGAATCGCGATGAGCTTCAATCTCTCGGAATGGGCGCTCAAGACCCGTTCGGTCGTGATCTATCTGATGATCGTCGCGGTGGCGGCCGGCGTGCTCGCTTTCGTCCAGCTCGGCCGCAACGAAGACCCCTCCTTCGTCATCAAGTCGATGGTCGTCTCCGCGGCCTGGCCCGGCGCGACGATGGAGGACACGCTGACGCAGGTCACCGAGCGGCTCGAGCGTCAGCTCGAGGAAACGCCCGGCCTCGACAGCGTTCGCAGCTTTACGACGCCCGGCGTGACCACGATCTTCGTCAACCTGAAGGAGTCGGTTCCGGCGCGCCATGTCCAGGACACCTGGTACCGGGTCCGCAATCTCGTCGCCGACATGCGCCACACGCTGCCTGCCGGCACGGTCGGCCCCTTCTTCAACGACCGGTTCGGCGACACTTTCGGCATCATCTATGGCTTCACCGCCGACGGCTTCACCGGCCGCGAGCTGCGCGACCATGTCGAGGCGACCCGTTCGCGCCTGCTGCTGGTGCCCGACGTCTCGAAGATCGAGATCATCGGCGCGCAGGACGAGCGCATCTTCGTCGAGTTCTCGGTCAGGGAGCTGGCCAATCTCGGCATCGATCGCGGCGCCTTGCTCGGGGCGCTGCAGAGCCAGAACGTCGTCCGTCCGGCCGGTGCGATCCGGACGCAGGACGAGACGCTGTCGCTGCGCGTATCGGGGGCCTTCCAGTCGGAAGCGGACCTGCTGAACGTCAATTTCCCGGTCGGCGACCGGATGGTTCGCCTCGCCGATATCGCCACCGTGCGCCGAGGCCATGCCGACCCGCCCCAGCCGATGTTCCGCGTCAACGGGCAGGAGGCGATCGGGCTGGGCATCGCCATGCGCGACGGCGGCGACATCCTGGCCCTCGGCCGCAACATCAAGCAGGCGATGGCCGAGGTCACCGCCAATCTGCCGCTCGGCATCGAGCCGCGGCTGGTCGCCGACCAGGCCGTGACGGTCGATCATGCGATCGACGATTTCATGACCTCGCTCTGGCAATCCATCGCCATCATCATGGCGGTGAGCTTCATCAGCCTGGGCGTGCGCCCCGGGCTCGTCGTCGCGCTTTCGATTCCGCTGACGCTCGCCGTCGTCTTTGCCGTGATGCTGGTCGCAGGCATCGACATGCAGCGCATCTCGCTCGGCGCGCTGATCATCGCCCTCGCCCTGCTGGTCGACGACGCCATGACGACGACCGACGCGATGGTGACGCGGCTCGCGGCCGGCGAGGAGAAGGCCAAGGCGGCGACCTACGCCTTCAAGAAATACGCCATGGCGATGCTGGCCGGGACGCTGGTGACGATCGCCGGCTTCGTGCCGATCGGTTTTGCCGCGAGCTCGGCCGGCGAGTACACCTTCACGCTCTTCGCGGTGGTCAGCATCGCGCTCGTCGTCTCCTGGTTCGTGGCGGTGATCTTCGCGCCGGTGCTTGGCGTCGCGATGCTGAAGGCGCCGGATTCCGCGTCGACCAATGCCGGGCCCGGAAGGGTCGAGCGCGGCTTCAGGCAGCTGCTCTCGGGCGCGATCAGGCTGCGCTGGGCCACGATCGCCGTGACGCTGGCCCTGTTCGCCGCCTCCGTGCTGGCACTGCCGCTGGTGCCGCGCCAGTTCTTCCCGGCCTCCGACCGTCCCGAGCTGCTGGTCGATCTCACGCTGCCGCAGAATGCCTCGATCTATGCCAGCGAACAGCTTGCGACCCGCTTCGACGCCGCGCTGAAGGGCGATCCCGACGTCGAGCGCTGGAGCACCTATGTCGGCCGCGGCGCCATCCGCTTCTACCTGCCGCTCAACGCACAACTGCCCAACGTCTTCTTCAGCCAGGCCGTGATCGTCGCCAAGGACGTGCCGGCGCGCGAGCGGCTGCAGGCGAAGCTGGAAGCGCGGCTGGCCAACGAGTTCCCGAACGTCGTCGCGCGCGTCTACCCGCTCGAGCTGGGGCCGCCGGTCGGCTGGCCGGTGCAGTATCGCGTCAGCGGGCCGGACATCGCGGAGGTCCGCTCGATCGCCATGAAGCTGGCCAAGGTCGTCGCCGCGAATCCGAAGGCCGAGCAGGTCAATTTCGATTGGATCGAGCCGTCGCGCGAGCTGCGCCTGCGCGTCGACCAGGACGAGGCGCGCCGCCTTGGCCTCAGTTCGCAGGCGCTGGCGACGATCGTGAACACGGTCGTCTCCGGCACGGTCGTGACGCAGGTGCGCGACGACATCTATCTCGTCGATGTCGTCGTGCGGGCAAGGGACGCCGACCGCGTCTCGCTGGAGACGTTGCGGACGATGCAGGTGGCCCTGCCCGGCGGCCGCTCGGTGCCGCTGTCGCAATTCGTCACCTTCAGCTACGGGCTCGACGCGCCGCTGATCTGGCGGCGCGACCGGGTGCCGAACCTGACCGTCGCCGCCGACGTCACGCCCGGAACGCTGCCGGAGACCGTCGTCTCCGGCCTGCAGCCGGCCATCGACGAACTGCGCAAGACGCTGCCGCCCGCCTACGGCATCGCCGTCGGCGGAACCGTGGAGGAAAGCGCCAAATCGCAGGCCTCGGTCATCGCCGTCGTACCGGTCATGCTTCTGATCATGCTGACGGTGCTGATGGCGCAGCTCCGGAGCTTCAGGCTGCTGGCGATCGTGCTCAGCATCGCTCCGCTCGGCCTGATCGGCGTGGTCGGCGCGCTGCTCCTGTCGGGCAAGCCGCTGGGCTTCGTCGCGCTGCTTGGCATCCTCGCGTTGATCGGCATCATCACGAAGAACGCGGTGATCCTGATCGGCCAGATCGAGGCGGAGCGGGCCAGCGGCAAGGGTGTCGTGGACGCGGCGCTCGATGCCGCCAGCACGCGCTTCCGGCCAATCATGCTGACCGCGGTCTCGACCGTGCTCGGCATGATCCCGATCGCCCCGACCGTGTTCTGGGGACCGATGGCCTTCGCCATCATGGGCGGGCTCCTGGTCGCGACCGTCCTCACCCTTGTCCTGCTGCCGGTGCTCTACGTCGCCGTCTTCGGCGCAGACCGGTCGGCGCAGGGCAAGACTGGAGCTTCTGCCAGGAACCCTGCCAAGAACCCTGGCAAGCCCCCTGCCAAGACCGCCGCGGGAGTTTCTGCGTGATGATGCAGCTTTCAAAACGGCTTCGGCCGGCCGATGCGAGCGTCGTTCGGAGCGCGGCCCTCGCGGCCCTGATGCTGACGCTGGCCGCCTGCCAGAACGAAAAGGCGGCCCCGGCCGAAGCACGGCCCGTTCGCGTCGTGACGGTCGAAGCCGGCAAGCTCGCCAACGACATCCGGCTGAGCGGCGAGATCCGGGCCGAGAAGAATGTCGGCCTCGCCTTTCGCATCGGCGGGCGTGTCGTCGAGCGGCCGGTCAATGTCGGGGACAACATCAAGGCCGGGCAGGTGATTGCCCGCCTCGCCCCGACCATCGAGCAGAATGCGCTGTCCGCCGCCAAGGCTGCGCTCGAAGCGGCCCGCGGCGAGGTCGACACGGCGCGCAGCACTTTCGTGCGTCAGGAGCGGCTGATGGCGCAGGGCTTCACCACCCGGCCGCGCTTCGACCAGGCGCTCAAGGCGCAGGAGTCGGCCCAGGCCCAACTGGAGAACGCCGAGGCACAGGTCGAGCTGGCTCAGGACCGGCTCGGCTTCACGGAGCTGCGCGCCGCTATCGCCGGCGTCGTCACCGCCCGCAATGTCGAGCCCGGCGAGGTCGTGCAGCCCGGGCAGGTGGTGGTGCAGCTGGCGCGCGAGGATGGCCGCGACGCCGTCTTCAACGTGCCTGCCAGGCTGCTGGAAACGCAGACCGGCGACGGCGCGATCCGCGTCGCCCTCGCCGACGCCCCCTCGGTGAGCGCGTTCGGCCGGGTCCGCGAGGTCGCACCGCAGGCGGACCCCGTCACCCGGACCTTCCAGGTCAGGGTCGGCCTGCAGGATCCGCCGGAGGCCATGCGGCTGGGGTCGACGGTCGTCGGCACGCTGGAGCTCACCTCTGACGCGGTCGTCTCGATCCCGGCCAGCGCCCTGACCCAGCAAGGTCTCTCGCCGGCGGTCTGGGTCGTCGATCCAAAACAGTCGACCGTCTCGCTGCGCAATGTCGACATCCTGCGCTTCGATCCGGACCACGTCGTCATCTCGCAGGGGCTGGAGCCCGGTGAGATCATCGTTTCGGGCGGCATCCAGGCCCTGCACCTCGGTCAGCGCGTGCGGCAGCTCCCGCCGGTAGCGCATGCCGGCCGCACGGCGGCCGCGCTGCCGCCGGCGGGACGCCCCGCCGCGTCGCCCTCGTAGCGGTGAGAGGGGTGTTCCGCCCGGCGCGGAAAAGAGCAGCCAGGACAAGGCCTGGCAGGGTCACGCCATTTCTCCGGTCAAACCAAGCCATGATGTCCTCGCGGAGACATTCTATGGAGATCATCCCCGCAGTGGGCGATGCGGAAAAGCTCAGGACGGAGCTCCTCGTCGTCGGGGTGTTCAACGGCGGGCCCCTGACCAGGTCGGCGCGGCGGCTCGACGAGCGGACGGCGGGCCGACTGTCGGCGATCCTGAAGCGCGGCGAGCTTGGCGAAGCTTCCGGCGCAACCCTGCTGATCCATGATCTGCCGGGCTCCGCCGCGGCCCGCATCCTGCTGGTCAGCCTCGGCAGGCCTGCGCTCTTTTCCGACCGGGCCTACCGGCAGGCGCTTGCGGCGACGGCCCAAACCATCGCCGAGAGCACGGCCTCCGAAGCCGTCGTGACCCTCGCGGAGAACGAGGTTCCGGGGCGCTCGCTGAGCTGGCGCATCCAGCAGGCCGCACAATTGCTGGCCGATGGCGGCTACACCTTCCTCTTGCCGGAGACCCAGACCTCCGGCCGGAAGGCGCGGGTCCGCGCCAAGCGCAGCATCATGCTGCTCGCCCCGCAAACCCTGACCTCCGAGCTCGTCGGCGCCTTGCGGCAGGGCATCGCGGTGGCCGAGGGCGTCGCGCTGGCAAAGGATCTCGGAAACCTGCCGGGCAATATCTGCACGCCCGCCTATCTGGCGAAGACCGCGCGGGAAATGGGCGAGGAGTTCGGCTTCGAGGTCGAGATTCTGGAGCGCCGGGATCTCGAGGCGCTCGGCATGGGAGCCTTCCTCGTGGTCGGCGGAGGCTCCGCCAACCCCTGCAAGCTCATCGTCATGCAGTCCAGGCGAAGCAGGGCCGAGAACCGGCCGATCGTGCTGGTCGGCAAGGGCATCACCTTCGATATCGGAGGCACGCCGCTGACGCCGGGCGCCGGTCCCGACGAGATGAAGTTCAACATGAGCGGCGCCGGCAGCGTCCTGGGGGTGATGCGCACGGTCGCGCGCCTGGCGCTGCCGATCAACGTCGTCGGGTTAATCGCCGCGGCCGAGAGCATGCCGGGCGGAAGCGCCAGCCGCCCCGGCGACGTCGTGACCTCGATGTCGGGCCAGACGATCGAGATCCGCACCCAGGAGGCCGAGGACCGGCTGCTGCTTTGCGATGCCCTGACCTATGCCGAGCGCTTCGCGCCCGCCTGCGTCATCGATGTCGCGACCCTGACCGAGGCTTGCGTCGTGGCTCTCGGCTCGCATGCGAGCGGCCTGTTCGCCAATGACGAAGCCCTCGCTGCCGAGCTTCTGCAGTGCGGAAGCGTATCCGGGGACCGGGTCTGGCAGCTTCCCATCTGGGACGATTATTTCGGCCAGCTCGGCAGCAGCTTTGCCGACACCAGCAATCTCGGCGGGCGCGCCGCCGGCGCGATCACCGCGGCCTGCTTCCTGGCCCGCTTCGCCACGGCCTATCCCTGGGCCCATCTCGACATTGCCGGCACCGCCGCGATCTCGGGAGCCGCCAAGGCCTCGACCGGTCGCCCGGTGCCGCTGCTCGCCGAGTTCCTCATCAGCCGCGCTGCGGAATCGGCGCTGGCGCTCAACCGCCCACTTCCCTCACCGCAACAACGGAGCCGTAATCATGAGCGATCTGGTTTTCATCGCCTTCCCGACCGAGCAGAAGGCAGAGGAGGTCCGCCAGAAGGTCCTTTCCCTCCAGCGCGAATATCTGATCGAGCTCGGTGACGCCGTCGTCGTGGTCAAGGACGACAAGGGGCAGGTCAAGCTCAACCAGATGCTGAACCTCACCGCGGCGGGGGCGGCATCGGGCGCCCTGTGGGGCACCCTGATCGGCTTCATCTTCCTGGCGCCGCTGCTCGGGACGGCGCTCGGCGCCGCATCGGGGGCCCTCGGCGGCAAGCTCAGCGATGTCGGCATCAACGACAAGTTCATGAAGGATGCCGCCAGCGCGCTGGAGCCCAATACCGCCGGCCTCTTCCTGCTGATCCGCAAGATGACCACCGACAAGGTCCTCGCCGATCTCAAGGGCGCCGGCGGCGTGCTGATCCGCACCTCGTTCGACGAGACCAAGGAGGCGGCGCTGCGCGAGGCGCTGGCGGCCGCGGCGAGCAGCGAGGCGGCGGCTCCGGCGGCCACATGACGGCAGAATGGGGCGTCGGAGCGGCAGCAGAACAAGCCCAGTGGGCTGCCGCGACGGCGCGCCTCGACGACTTCCGGCCGCTTCTGCCGGCGGAAGAGGCAGTCGTCGCCAAGCTTCTCAGCGGCAATTTCGACCGCCTGGGAGACGGCTCGCGCCCGGAGGGACCCGACCCGGCGCGGGTCGTTCGCGCGCGCTTCCTGCGCTTCCTCATGCTCGGCGGCGAGGAGGGCTGCCGGCCGCACGAGAAGGGCGTCCGGATCAGCGGCGCCTGGATCACGGATGTGCTCGACCTCGAGGCCTGCCGCGTCTTCCGCGACATCGGCCTGAACGACTGCCATTTCGAGGCCGTGCCGATCCTGAGGGCGGCGATCATCAACCGCCTGTTCCTCGACGGCTCGCTGCTTCCGGGCCTGCAGGCCGAGCGGCTCGAGGCGCGCGGCGGCGTCTATCTGCGCGGGGCCGAGGTCAATGGCGAGGTCAATCTCGTCCAGGCGCGCCTCGGCAGCAATCTCGAATGCGATGGCGCGACCATCCGGGCTCCGAGCGGCTATGCCTTGCTTGCTCCGAGCCTGGAGGTGCGCAACGTGCTGGTGCGCGGCGCCAGTTTTCGCGGCGGCATCAACCTGTCGGGCGCGCAACTGGCCGCCGATCTCGATTGCGCCGGCGCCGTCGTCACGCGGATGGAAGGCGTGGCGATCGAGGCGAGCGAGATGGAGAGCCGCGGCAGCGTCGTGCTGCGCGGAGCCCGGATCGAGGGCGAGACCCGCCTGACCGCCTCGGCGATCAGCGGCGACATGGACTGCTCCGGCGCCGTTCTCGACAATCCCGGCGAGACGGCGCTGGAGATGAGCCGTACCGTGCTCAAGGGCGCGTTCTTCCTGCGCCGGGAGGCCCGGGTGAACGGCGCGCTGGCGCTGACCGGCGCCTCGATCGGCACCATCCATGACGAGGCCTCGTGCTGGCCGAAGACGGGCGATCTCCTGTTGAACCGCTGCCGCTATGGCGCCTTTATCGACGGTCCCGTCGATGCCGGGAGCCGGCTCGACTGGCTGTCGCGCCAGACGCCCGAGCGCTCCGGCGAGGATTTCTGGCCCCAGCCCTACGAACAGCTCGCATCCGTCTTCCGCGAGATGGGGCATGGCGAGGATGCCCGCGCCGTGCTCGTCGTCAAGGAGCGCCTGCAGCGGCAGGCCCGGCGGCAGCGGGCGCGAAATCCCTTGTGGCGCGGGCTTCTTGCCGCCGCCGATGGTGTCCTCGGGGTTACGCTCGCCTATGGGCGCCAGCCGCTGCTCGCCTTCGTCTGGCTGCTCGTGTTCTGGGTCCTGGGCGTTGCCACCTTCGCCTATGCCGAGCGCCAGAGCGCCATCATGCCGAACAGCGCCGTGGTGCTGCGTGCGCCCGAATGGACGCTGTGCGGGCTGGAGAAATCCGAGCAGCGCGTGCTCGTCGCGACGCAACTGACAAACGGTCTGGCGGAGAGCGGCCAGACCCAGCTCGCCTGTTTCCTCCAGCGTTGGGAGGGTTCGAGCTACCCCGCGTTCAATCCCTGGATGTACTCGCTCGATACGCTGCTGCCGGTGCTCGACATGGGGCAGAAGGCATTCTGGCGGCCCAACCCGACCAAGCCGGGCGGTGGGCTCGCCATCGGCTATTTCTACTTCCAGTCGATCGTCGGCTGGGCTCTGAGCCTGTTGGCCGTTGCCGGCTTTTCAGGATTGGTGAAGTCGTCGTGACCCGGCTGGCCCGCCTCGCAGCTGGGGAGAGAACGAGCTGACGCAGGGGATCTGAATTCTCAAAAGCCTGGAGCAGGATTCATGCGAAAAATCCGCCCCCGGCTTTCGCATCATGCTCTAAGCGGCTTGCCCATCGCGGCCTTTTCCGAACCGCCTGACCAGGAACCCAGATGACAACCGGCAAGATTTTTCAAGGTGCGCAGGTTCTGATCGCAACCATCCTGGTGGTAGCCGCCCTGTCGGTGGCGAGCTCGGTCTTCGCGCCCGTCGCGTTCGCGCTCTTCATCATCGCCCTCGTCTGGCCGCTGCAGAAGGCCCTGCAGGCCATCTTGCCGCGGATGCTGGCCCTCGCCATCAGCGTCGTGATCATGGTCGTGGCCTTCGCGGCCTTCGGCTCGCTCATCGTCTGGGCCTTCGGCCGGGTGGGCCGCTGGATCGTCAGCGACGCCGCGCGTTTCCAGCTCTTCTACGATCAGATGACGACCTGGCTCGAGGGGCATGGCATCGCGGTCGCGGGCGTCTGGTCGGAGAACTTCAATGTCAGCTGGATGCTGCGCACGGCGCAGACCATCACCGGCCGGCTCAACACGACGATGAGCTTCTGGCTCGTCGTGCTGGTCTACGTCATCCTCGGACTGCTCGAGGTCGATGATTTCGGGCGCAAGGTGCGCGCCATGCGCAACCGTGAGACCGGCGAGGTCCTGTTCCGGGGCAGCGCCGCCACCGCCGGCAAGATCCGCCGCTACATGCTGGTCAGGACCCTGATGAGCGTCGTCACCGGCCTGCTCGTCTGGGGTTTCGCCACGCTGGTCGGCCTGCCGCTCGCGGCCGAATGGGGCTTCATCGCCTTCTCGTTGAACTACATCCCCTTCCTCGGCCCGCTGGTCGCGACGGTGTTCCCGACGGTGTTCGCGATGACGCAGTTCGGGTCATGGCAGGCCGTGGTCGCCCTCTTCGCCTGCCTCAACCTGATCCAGTTCGTCGTCGGCAGCTATATCGAGCCGCGCGTCGCTGGCAGCGCACTCTCGATCTCGCCGGCGATGGTCCTGTTCTCGGTGTTCTTCTGGAGCTATCTCTGGGGCGTCTTCGGCGCCTTCATCGGCGTGCCGATCACCATCGCCTTCCTGACCTTCTGCGCCCAGCATCCCTCGAGCCTGTGGCTGGCGGAGCTCTTCGGCTCGCCCGAGAAGGACGCACCGCCTCTCAAGGCGTGAAGCTTGCGAGCGGCTCCGGCGCGATCTCGATCCGCTGCGGCTCGAGCAGCGCGAGCCCGCCATCCGTCGCCGCCGCCAGCGTGTGGATGTAGAAGCTCGTCGGCTGGTCGTCCGTCGCTTCCATGACGGGCGACGGCGCCGAGACGATCTTCAGCGGGCCGCAGCGCCCGATCCAGTCGATATGGCGATGCCCGTGCATGGCGACGAGGCGACGGGCCGATGGCTTGAGCTGGCGCACGAAGCGGCTGCCATTGATCAGCGCCGTGCCGATGCGCTCCGAGAAGGCCTTGGCCGGGCTGGGATACTCGACCGGGTGATGATGCAGCGCGATGATCCAGCGCGCCTTCGGAAACTGGCGGAGGATCGCGAGCATCGCCTGCATGTCTTCCTCCGCCACCAGCCCGAGCGCATTGGTGAAGGAGAAATGCGTCTCGGCGTTCGAGTTGAGCAGCACCAGTCCCAGGCCCTCCTCGTCTGCGGGCGGCAGCAGCATCGGAAAGACATCGGCCCAGATATTGGCCAGCCCGGCCGACAGGCGAAGGGTGCCGGCATCGGCGAAGCTCGCGATCGTGCGGCGATGCGGCTCCAGCGCCTCCGACAGCGTCCCGCCGAGCCGGGTCCTGCCCCGGTCGAGGACATGGACCCGCTCGCCCTGGACCGCGGCCATCGCGGAGAGCGTCCGCATCTGCCGCAGCCGCTTGCCGGGGCTCGTCGGCAGTTCGAGCCGGGCCGGATTGGCGCGGTCGACGATGTTCACGTCGTGGTTGCCGGGCAGGATGAAGACCCGTTCCGCCAGCGCAGGATGCTGCGCCAGGGCCTCGAGGAACTCCGCCCATTCCGCGGACCGGCCCGCATCGGTCATGTCGCCGGTGATCAGGACGAGGTCGAGCGGATCCTGCGCATGGATCTGGGCGAGCCTGTCGAGAACGAGGGCGAGCCGCTCGTTGCCGCGCGGCCCGGCCCGCCCGCTCTCGATCCTGAAGCCGTAGCGCTCGCCGACGACATGGATGTCGGAGAGGTGAGCGACGCGCCATCTGGCGGCGGAGGGCGGCGCCTCGTCGAACGCCGCAAGATCGCGCGGCTGGTCCATGCTCGCATCGGCCACGCCCCAGGCGAGCGAAGCGACCGCCAGATAGCCGGCCATCAGCACGATGGTGTTGGCAAGCGCGGGAACGACCAGGCGCAGCGGCTGGGCAAGGTCCGCGAACTCGCCGGACCAGCGCGTCGACGGCCAGGCGAGCGCGGCCAGGCCGGCAGCGACGGCACAGGCGCCAAGGCCGGCGCCGAGAGCTGTCGCGGCCCGCAGATTCGCGCGCCGGTCCTCGCTGGCATTCAGCGAGAGAAAGCGCTCGGCCAGATGGCGCAGGCCTTCCCGGCACAAGGCATAGCAAGGCTGGACCGCGAGCGAGTTCAGCGACCAGAAGCTGCGCTCGGCGGCACGAAACAGCGGGCGGACGCCAAACCAGCCCAGTGCCGCGACCAGCACGAGAAGCAAGAGCGGCCCGATGCTCACGAGCGCGGTGATCCTGTCGGAGACCGACGCGAACCACGCGGTGACGACAAGCGGCGCGAGGCCGAGCAGCAGGCCGGGCAGGCCGGCAAGGATGATCCAGGCCAAGGCGAGCTTGGGCAGGTTGATTTCCCCGAGCAGGCTGCCGGCGATGGCGAGAAGCGAGCGCTTCTTGGTGCTGCTGGCATCGTCCTCGGCATCGCCGCCGCGCGGCTCGATGATCATCGTGACAGCCCGCTGCGACCGAGGACAAACCTGCCGGTCGGCGGCAAGCGGCGTCGAACTGTCATGTCTCGCCCCCGCCACGACACCCAGGACCGAACGATCCGGCCACCTCCAAGCACATATCGCCAATGCCTTCGCCTTGCACGCGGCTCAAGGTCGGCGCAGCGCCGGCGCCGGCAGATTGGGACACCAGGCACAGAAGTGGGACAGGCGGTCGATGACCGTCAATAGGGCGAATGCTACTTTATTATCAGGCAATTAAGGTAGTATTCGCCGATTTTTCCAATCGTGGATGGCCATGACGACAGCGCTCGGCCCACGCCCGCTCTTATCGATCCTGGTCAGGGGAGCCGGCTTTCTCGCCCTCTGGGTCGTCCTGATCGGTGCCGCGCCCAAGGACCTGCCGATCGGCATCGTCGCTGCCGCCTGCGCCGCCTGGACGAGCGAGAGCCTCTGGCCGGCAGCCGGGACGATCAGCCCTCTCGGCCTGCTGCGTTTCGTCATTCGCTTCCTGCTCCAGTCGGTCGTCGCCGGAGTGGATGTGGCGCGCCGCGCCTTTGCGCTGCGGCCCGCTCTGGCGCCCGGATTCGTGACTTGTCGCACCTCGCTGCCGGCCGGCACGGCCCGCCGTGCCCTTTGCGCCGTGATGAGCCTTCAGCCCGGCAAGCTGCCGGTCGCTGCGGAGCCGGACGGCACGCTGCTGATCCACTGCCTCGACCTGCGCGAACCGGTCCTGGACGAGGTCGCCGCCGATGAGACCGCCTTCCGCTGCATTCTGCAGGAGGGAGGCGGCCGTGGCTGACATCCTGGTCGCGGCGGCGCTCTTCATCCTGGCGGTCACGGCGCTCGGGCTGTTCAAGGTGCTGCGCGCCGAGCTCGCGATCGAACGGATGATGGCGGTTCAGTTGCTCGGCACGGGCGGCGCTGCCGCCGTGCTGCTGCTCGGTGCCGCCTCCGGCTCTGCCGCAATGACCGATGTCGCCCTGCTGCTGATGCTGTTCGCGACCTTTTCCTGCGCGGCCTTCACGCTTGGCCGGCCGGGCCGCGAGCCCGACCCGCCATCGCCGACGGAGGAAAGGGCATGATCTCGCTGGTCGATGCTTTCACGCTCCTCGCCATCGGCGCCGGGGCGATCCTGTTTCTTGCCGGCACGCTTGGCCTGATCCGCTTTCCCGACACGTTGAGCCGCCTGCACGCGCTCAGCAAGGCCGATAATCTCGGGCTCGGACTGATCGTGCTCGGCCTGCTGCCGCAGGCGACGAGCACCGCCGGCGCGTTGAAGCTGGTCTGCGTCTGGCTGCTGGCACAGCTTTCCGCTGCGACCGCGAGCCAGCTCATCGCCGGCGCCGTGCACCGTCGCAAGTCCGGCTCATGACCCTGCTGCTCGACCTCGCGCTCGTCGCCGGGCTGCTGGCGCTGGCGCTGCACATCGCCTGCGTCCGCGACGACCGGAACGCGATCGTGAGCTTCATCGCCTTCGGGCTGCTGCTCGGGCTCGGCTGGACCCGGCTCGCCTCGATCGACGTCGCGCTGACCGAGGCGGCGATCGGCGGCGGCGTCACCGGCGTGCTGCTGTTGCGGGCCGAGGCGCATCTGCGCACAGGCAAGACAAGCGACACCTCGAAGAATCGCGGCACCTCGAAGAGCCGCGGCGCTTCGACGAGCCGCGGCGCCACGGCGCTGGCGGCGATCGCCTGCACCGGTGTCGCGGCAGGCCTCGCGCTCGTCGTCCTTACCTTCCCCGCTCCGGCCCCGACGCTGGCACCGGCCGCCGCGGCGGCTCTCCCCGGCACCGGCCTCGGCAATCCGGTCACGGCCGTCCTGCTCGCTTATCGCGCGCTCGATACCCTGCTGGAGAAGGTCGTCCTCATCCTGGCACTGATCGGGATCTGGTCGCTCGCCCCCGACATGCTCTGGGGCGGCGCCCCGAGCCTGCGCCCGGCCGTCGTGCCCGAGCCGCTCGCCTATCTCGCGCAGATGCTGCCGCCCTTCGGCGTTCTCATCGCGGTCTACATGTTCTGGGTCGGCGCCGATGCGCCGGGCGGGACCTTCCAGGCGGGCACGGTGCTCGCCGCGATGTGGCTGCTCGTCATGCTGGCCGGCTTGCGTCCCGCACCTGAGACGCGAAGGCTGGCGCTGCGGCTCGTGCTGGTCGGCGGCCCGGCGCTGTTCCTGGCGATCGGCTTCCTCGGCTTCGCGATCGCCGATGGCTTCCTTTCCTATCCGGAAAGCATCGCCAAGCCGCTGATCGTCGGCATCGAGGCGGCCTTGACCCTGTCGATCGGCGCGACATTGGGCCTGCTCGTCGCCGGACCCGCGCAGACGGCGCCGGGCCGATGAGCGCTCAATCGCTTGATCCGGCGACGCTGTTTGGCCTGTGCGGCGCAGCCCTCGTCGGCATCGGCCTGTTCGTGGTGATCACCCATCCGGGGCTCCTGCGCCGGATCGTCGGCTTCAACATCCTGGGCTCCGGCATCTTCCTCGTCTTCGGTGCCGTTGCTCGGCGCGGGGCAGGCGCCGGCTTCGACGGCGATCCGGTGCCGCAGGCCATGGTGATCACCGGCATCGTCGTCGCCTTCTCGGCCACGGCGCTCGCCGTCGCCCTGCTGCAAAGGCTGTTCGACCTGACCGGGCGCGAGACGCTCGAAACGGAGCAGGAGCCTCTGCCGCGGAGCGGGCCATGAGCGCGCTCGCAGCGGCCCCCGCCTACGCGACGACGCCGGGCGGCTTCCTGCTGGTGCTGGCCGTCATCCTTCCGGCGGTCGCGGTGCTCGTCATGCTGGCCCTCGGCCCGCGCCAGACCGCGCGCATCGCGCTGGCGGCGCTGGCCGCCGGCCTCGCCGTCGCCATCGCCATCGTGGCCGAACTCCTGCAGACCGGCGCCGCGCTCACCTATGTCGTGGGTGGCTGGCAGCCGCCGCTCGGGCTCGCATTGCGGGCCGACGGGCTCTCGGTGGCCATGCTGGCGATGACGGCCCTGGTCGTCGCGGCTACCGGCTTTTTCGCCTACGCGCAGCATCGGCTCGAACCGGCGACGCGCCACGGCCGGGCGCCGACGACGTTCTGGATCCTGCTGATGGCGGTCTGGAGCGCGCTGAACGCGATCTTCATCGGCCAGGACCTGTTCAACCTCTACGTCGCAATCGAACTCTTGACCTTCGCCGCCGTGCCGCTGGTTTGTCTCGACGGCCGTAAAGAGACCGTGGCGGCGGCGCTGCGCTATCTGCTGTTCGCGCTGCTCGGCTCGCTGCTCTATCTGCTCGGCACGGCGCTGCTCTATGGCAGCTTCGGCACGCTCGACATCCGCCTTCTCGCCGGCATGAGCGCGGACGGGCCGGCGCTTTCGCTGGCATTGGCGCTGATGATCGCCGGCCTTCTCGCCAAGGCGGCCCTGTTCCCGCTCCACCTCTGGCTGCCGCCGGCCCATGCCGGCGCCCCGGCCGCCGCGAGCGCGATCCTTTCGGCGCTGGTCATCAAGGCGCCGTTCTTCCTGATCCTGCGGCTCGTCCTTGACGTCGCTCCGCCGCAGGCCGCGGCCTATGCCGGGCAGCTCCTGGCGATCCTCGGCGCCTCCTCCATTCTGTTCTGCAGCGTCATTGCGCTCCGGCAGGCCCGGCTGAAGCTGATGATCGCCTATTCGACGGTCGCCCAGATCGGCTATCTCTTCATCGTCTTCCCGCTCGCCGCCGGCACCGAAACGCTGCCGCCCTCGGGAACGATCGCCTGGACCGGCGGGGCGCTCCAGCTCGTCTCGCACGCGCTCGCCAAGGCCGCCATGTTCCTGGCGGCAGGTGTCATCGCCGAGGCCTTCGGCCATGACCGCATCTCCGGTCTCGGCGGCTTTGGCCGGGTCCTGCCGATCAGCGCGGTGGCCTTCGGCCTCGCCGGCATGTCGCTGATGGGCCTGCCGCCGAGCGGCGGATTCGTCGCGAAATGCCTGCTGCTGACGGCGGCCGTCACCGGCGGCCACCCCTGGCTCGCAGCCACGATCCTGGCCGGTGGCCTCCTCGCCGGCGGCTATGTCTTCCGCGTCGTCGACCGGGCGCTGGCGACGCCGGCGATCCCGCTCGCCGTCTGCAAGCCGGTTCCGCGCCGGCTCGAACTGGCGGCGCTGGCCCTGGCGCTGGCGGCGGTCCTGCTCGGCCTCGTGCCGCTCCAGCCCTTCGGGTTCCTGCTCCTGGGCCGGCCGGACAGCCTGACGGTGGTCGCGCCATGACGGCCGCCGGCCTCGTCCTCGCCGCGGCGCTGCTCGTGCCGCTCGCCATGGCAGGCTGCTGCCTGTCCCGCAGTGTCCGCGCCCGCGCGCCGTTCCTGCTCGCCTTCGCGCCGCTCCCGGCGCTGCTGGCCGCGTTCATCACCCCGGACGGCAGCTTCGTCCTTTTTCCCGCCCCGTTCCGGATGTCACTGGTGCTCGATCGGCCCGGCGCCATGCTGCTCGGCGGCGCGGCCCTGCTGTGGAGCGCAGCCGGTGCCTACGCCTCCTCCTATATGGGCCGCAAGCCGGCGACGACGCGCTTCGCGGTCTGGTGGCTGCTGACCCTGGCCGGAAGCCTCGGCGTCTTCATCGTCGGCGACGTCGCGAGCTTCTACCTCATCTACACGCTGGTCAGCCTGGCCGCCTACGGGCTCATCGTCCACGAACAGACGGCGAGCGCCCACAAGGCGGGCGTCGTCTATGTCATCCTGGCCCTGCTCAGCGAAGCCTGCCTGCTTCTGGCCTTCGTCATGCTGGCGGCCGGCCATCCCGATGCCAATCCGCTGATCCGCGACGTCGTCGCGACCTTGCCCTCGTCACCGATGCAGGGCGGTATCGTGACGCTCCTGATCCTCGGCTTCGGGTTGAAGATGGGGCTCGTCCCGCTGCATGTCTGGCTGCCCTTGGCCCACCCGGCCGCCCCGATGCCGGCATCGGCCGTGCTCAGCGGTGTCGTGGTCAAGGCCGGCGTGATCGGGCTGATCCGCTTCCTGCCCTTCGAGGCCGGCTTGCCGGGTTGGGGAACGGTCCTGATCACCCTGGGCCTCGTCACCGCCTATTACGGCGTCGCCGTCGGCGTGACGCAGGCGCGCGCCAAGACCATCCTCGCCTATTCCACGGTCAGCCAGATGGGCCTGCTCGCCGTGCTAATCGGCGCCGGCCTCGAAAACGCCGACCCCGGGGCGACGACGCTTGCCGCCTATTACGCGGTGCATCACACGCTGGTGAAGGGCGCGCTCTTCCTGGCCGTCGGCATCCTGGCCGCGACGGGCGGCGCACGCCTGCGCCTCGTCCTGCTGCTCACCGCCATCCTGGCGCTCAGCCTCGGCGGCATGCCGCTGACCAGCGGCGCGCTGGCAAAGCTCGCGACCAAGCCGATGCTCGGCTCCGGGCTCCTCGGCGGCGCCATGGCCTTCGCCGCAGCCGGCAGCACGCTGCTGATGCTGCATTTCCTGATCACCGTCCTGCGCGATGCGCGGCAGAACCCCGAAGCCTCGGCACCCCCCGGGCAGATGCTGCCCTGGCTCGTGGTCGCAGCAGCCTCGCTGGTCATCCCCTGGTCGCTCTATCCCGCCGTCAGCGGCGAGCCGGTGCAGAGCCTGTTCCAGGCCGAGGCACTCTGGAAGCTGCTCTGGCCGATGGCGGCGGGGGCGCTGGCCATGCTGCTCGTCACCCGGCTTCCGAAGCTGCAAGGAGCGCTTCCGGAAGGCGATATCGTCGTCCTGGCGAAGGCCGGTGGCCCGGCGCTGGACCGCCTGATCCTCGGCATCCAGCTGGCCGATGTGGCCTTGCGTCGCTGGCCGGTCGCCGGCCTGTCGCTCCTGCTGATCGCAGTCCTGCTCGGCGGGGCGATGATGCTCGGAGGCTGATCCATGCCGCGATGCGACATTCTGGTGTCCGCAAAGGGCTCCGATACACTCTCTCGCGCCGGCGTCACCGAGCCTGGCCCTTGCCTCGAACCACGCTCGAGGCTCCTCAGCACAGGACGACGCCAAACGTGAGCCCGATCGAGAGCACCGCGATCATCATCGCCATCACGATCGCCCTGTTCGCCTGGAACAGGCTGCCGGTGATCGTCGTCGCCTTCGCCGCCGCCCTGTCGCTCTGGGCGGCGGGGGCGGTCACGCTGGAGCAGGCGCTTGCGGGCTTCGGCGATCGCGCCGTGCTCTTTATCGCCAGCCTGTTCATCGTCAGCGCCGCGCTCGAGAAGACCGGCGTGACGGTTTGGGCCGGACAGCTCCTGATCGCCAAGGCCGGCGAGAACAACCGCACGCGCCTGCTGGTCATCATCATGACGGCCGCCGGTTGCCTGACCGCGCTGATCAGCGGCGGCGGGGCGGTGGCCGCGCTGATGCCGGTCGTGGTCATGGCGGCGATCCGGCTGCGCCAGTCGCCCTCGCAATTGCTGATGCCGCTCGCCTTCTCCGCCCATGCCGGCGCGAACATGCTGCTCACCGGCGCGCCGAAGAACATCCTCGTCTCGGAGGCGCTCGAGGATACCGGCCTGCCGGGCTTCGGGTTCGCCGAGTTCGCGCTGGTCGGGCTGCCGCTGCTCCTGGGCACGATGGCGATCATCCTGCTGCTCGGAAGGCGGCTGCTGCCGGAACAGAGCGGCGCGCGGCTGCCCGCCGATTTCAGCCGCCATGCCCAGACGCTGGTCGAGCATTACGGGCTCCGCGACGGCGTCTTCCGGCTTCGCGTGCGCGCCAGCTCGCCCTATGTCGGCCTGGCGCCGGCAGCGGTGGACTTGGGCGGCGATCCGCGGCTCGAGCTGATGGCGGTGCAGGCCGGCGCCTCCGCGACACCGCTGCGCGCGGCCGCGCTCTCCGAGGGCGACTATCTGCTGGTCAAGGGCGATGCCGAGGCGGTCGCGAACCTCGCGGCCGAGAAGCACCTCGCCTTGCGCGACGATGCCGCCGACGAGGAGCAGAGCCTGTTCAGCCGCCATTCCGGCCTCGCCGAAGTCGTCATCCCGCCGCGCTCGGCCCTGATCGGTCGCGCGATGTTCCCCGGCATGGTCACCGATAGCGGCGACCTCGTCGTGCTGGCCGTGCAGCGTGCCGGCGCCGAGCTCGAACCGGGCGACGTGCTCCAGGCCGGCGACACGATCCTGCTGGAGGGCAGCTGGAAGGCGCTCGACCTGCGGCTCGACGATCCCGATGTGCTGGTGGTCAACTCGCCGGACCTCGTCAGGCGCCAGGCCGTGCCGATGGGAGCCGGCGCCGGCGTCGCGGTCGCGGCGCTCGCCGGCCTCGTGCTCATGCTCGCCACCGGCATCGTGCCGCCGGCGGTCGCAGGGATCACCGCGGCCTGCGTGCTGATCCTCGCCGGCACCGTCTCGGTCGAGCAGTCCTATCGCGCGATCAACTGGACCACGGTGATCCTCGTCGGCGCGATGATGCCGCTCTCGACCGCCATGGTGCAGTCGGGCGCGGCCCAGTTGGTGGCCGACTACCTCGTCGCGCTGACCGGCGGTGCCGGCCCGCTCGTCTTCCTCGCCGGACTCTTCGTGCTGACCGCGAGCCTCGGCCAGATCATGAGCAACACGGCGACGACGATGCTGGTGATCCCGATCGCCATGGCGGCGGCGAGCAGCATGGGGGTCTCGCCGCGGCCGATCATGATGAGCCTGTGCGTCGCCGGCGCGGCCTCCTTCCTGACGCCGATCGCCACGGCCACCAACCTGATGGTGATGGGCCCGGGCGGCTATAGCTTCAGCAGCTACTGGAAGCTCGGCACGCCGTTGATGATCTGGTTCTTCATCATGTCGGTGTTCTACGTTCCGCTGATCTGGCGGTTCTGAAAACGAGTCCGCCGCTTACTTGCCCGGCCGTTACTTGCCGGTCGGCACCGCCGTGGATGCCGGCGTCGCGCCGCGCAAGGGCTCGTCGACCCTGTCGATCAGATAGGGGAAGAACGGGTTCGACGACATCCGCAGCAGCGAATCCAGGTTCACGACCAGGGTGCCGCGCTCGCCCCGCGCCGCGACGGAGCCGAGCTTGATGCCGAAATCCTCGCCCGGATCGGGATGGAGACCGTAGAGCGCGTCGCTGGTCGGGAACGGCAGGGCGACATGGGAGAGCGAAAAGACGTCGAACGGATAGGACAGCCCGAGATCGCGCACCGTCTCCGCGGTCGCGCCGGCTTCCGTCACCCGCTCGACGACGGCGCTGGATTCGGGGCTGGCATTGGTGATGACCGCGACGCGGAAATTCCGCGGCGCGGCCGGCAGCATGCGGGTCAGCAGCGTGTCGGAGGCCGAGCTCAGCAGCGGCCCGAACTTGGTCGAACGGTTCAGGTCGAACAGCACGAGCTCGCTGCCATTGGCCGGGAGATGGGCATAGAGCGAGGCGATGATCGCCCGCGTGCTCACGGTGAAATCCATCACCGACTGGAAGCTGATGAGCGGTGCCAGATCCTTGAGGCGGTTGTCGCGCGCCAGCCGCAGGATCTTCTGCTGCAAGGCACTGGTCAGCAGATGCGACTGCCGCGCGCCGTTGACCGGAAACGAGTTGTACTTGAACGGGTTGAACTCGGGCAGGACGCTCAGCCAGGCCGCCTTGGCGAAGGCCGGCAGCAGTGCGGGCAGCCCGGCCAGGCCGGCAAAGCGCGCGAAGGCGGTGATGCCGATCATCGGCGAGACCAGGACGAGCCGGTCCGGCCGCGCGAGCTCGCTGTTCTCGATCGCGTCGAGCGCATACATCAGCGCGAGCGCGCCGCCATTCGAGAAGCCGACCAGATGCAGCGGCAGATCGGGAGCGACCCGCTGCCTTGCCTCGCGCACGGCCAGACGCGTCGCCGCCAGCCAGTCCTCCCATTCGACCTCGGTCAGTCCGGCCGGCACCGTGCCATGGCCCGGCAGCCGGATCGCGATGGCGAGGAAGTCGCGATCGCGGTACTGCCGGGCGATATGGCGCAGGCTGTAGGGCGAATCCGTCAGGCCGTGGAGGAACACGGCGACGCCGACCGGCTTGCCCTCCGGCTCCATGACGTAGGAGCGGTTCCAGTCCTGCTTGAAATGACCGGGATAGATGGCGCTGCCGTCGAAATAGCGATTGACCGGAATGCGCTCGTCCGGCTCC
>NZ_JAKFED010000143.1:0-11636 GCF_036675845.1 Allobosea sp.
GATCGGATGATGCCCATCGGGTGGCGGCCAGTGACGCTGCCTCGACATTTCGACATCGACATTCGGCACGCAGCCGTCGACTGCGACGCCGCCCGACCCCGCGCATCCCCTCGGATGAGCTTTGTTGTGAAGAACCTCGCGGCGGAAGCCGGCGGGGTTTGCGGCGTTGCCAGGAACCGCGGGGAGCCCCTCTCCTGTAAGGAGAGGGGCAGGGGTGAGGTGTAGGCCCGATATCGTTGGCCTGAACCTATGCGCGCGGTGAGCGCAGCGCCTCACTGGTCAAAGGGCCGACCCCTCACCCTGCCCTCTCCCTACCCTCTCCCTCCGGGAGAGGGTTCCCCGCGCCCTCTAAAACAGCGTGGCGCCTGCCCTCATCCGTCTGCTGCGCAGACACCTTCTCCCCCGGGGGGAGAAGGAGGGCGCTCAGCCCGCGGCCGCCTTGGCATCCTCGCGGATCATCTGCGCGCCCTTCTCGGCGATCATCATCGTCGGGGCGGCGGTGTTGCCGGAGGTGATCGCCGGCATCACCGAGGCGTCGATGACGCGCAGGCCGGCAATGCCGCGCAGGCGCAGGCGCTGGTCGAGCACGGCCGCCGGGTCGTCGTCGCGGCCCATCCTCACCGTGCCGGCCGGGTGGAAGATCGTCGTGCCGATGCGCGCCGCCGCCTCGGCGATCGCCTCGTCGGAATCATGGCCGGGGCCGGGCAGGTATTCCTGCGGCCGGAAGCGGGCGAGCGGTGCCTGCGAGACGATGCGGCGCGCCAGTTTGAGCGCATCGACCGCGACCTGCCGGTCCTCGTCGGTTGCCAGATAGTTCGGCGAAATCGCCGGTGCCGCCTTCGGGTCCGGGCTCTTGAGATGGACACTGCCGCGGCTCGTCGGGCGCAGATTGCAGACGCTGGCGGTGAAGGCGCCGAACTTGTGCAGGCCGTCACCCCATTTGTCGAGCGAGAGCGGCTGGAAATGGAATTCGAGATTGGCGGTGGCGTAATGCGGCGCGGACCTGGCGAAGGCGCCCATCTGCGACGGCGCCATGGTCAGCGGGCCGGTGCGCCGCGCCGCATACTCCAGCGCCATCAGCGGCCGGCGCCAGAGCTTGGCATAGTCGGTGTTGAGCGTGCGCACGCCCTCGACCTTGTAGATCGGCCGGAGTTGCAGATGGTCCTGCAGGTTCTCGCCGACGCCGGGCGCATGCCTGACCGTCTCGATGCCCAGCGCCTGCAGGCGCTCGCCATCGCCGATGCCGGAGCGCTCGAGGATGGCGGGCGAGCCGACGGCGCCGGCACTGAGGATGACCTCGCCGGAGACATGGGCGATGAAGGTCTCGTCGCCGTCGCTGATGACGACGCCGGTCGCCCGGCCCTCCTCGACGATGATGCGCTCGACGGTGACGCCGAGCTCGACGCGGAGGTTCTCGCGGTCGAGCGCCGGCTCCAGGAAGCCCCGCGCCGCGCTCCAGCGCCGGCCGCGCTTCTGGTTGACCTGGAAATAGGAGGAGCCCTCATTGTCGCCGGTGTTGAAGTCGTCGATCTTGCGGATGCCGGCGGCTTCGGCCGCATCGCGCAGCGCATCGAGGATGTCCCAGCGCACGCGCGGATGCTCGACCCGCATGTCGCCGCCCGAGCGATGGAATTCGTTGTGCGGCCCGATATGGTCCTCCTGCCTGAGGAAGAGCGGCAGGACGTCGTCCCAGCCCCAGCCTTCGAGGCCAAGCTGGCGCCAGCCGTCATAATCGGCGGCCTGGCCGCGCATGTAGATCATCGCGTTGATCGCCGAACAGCCGCCGACGACCTTTCCGCGCGGATAGGCCAGCGAGCGGCCGCCAAGGCCGGGCTGCGGCTCGGTCTGGAACAGCCAGTCGGCCCGGGGATTGCCGATGGCGTAGAGATAGCCGACCGGGATGTGGAACCAGACCCAGTCGTCCTTGCCGCCGGCCTCGAGGATCAGGACGTTCTTGCGCCGGTCGGCCGAGAGCCGGTTCGCCAGCACGCAGCCGGCCGAGCCGGCGCCGATGATGACGTAGTCGAAGGTGCCGATGCTGGTCTCGCCCGCCATGGGTATCCCGCTCTGGTGTTTCTTCTGCATTCAGGGATAGGGCGAGCGCGCGGCGGCGGCAACGCGCGGCCAGTGCGAAAAGACCTTGCAGCGAATGCGCCTTTGTCTTGGACTGCGGCGCGCCGGCGGGCTCTATGAGGGCAGCGAAGATCGGAGTTTCTCGCCATGCTGCTGCGTATCGAACCCTTCGAGGATCCCCAGACCGGCCGCTACGCCATCGCGATCCATTATCCCGCCGATGCCGAGCGCCCGCTGGTGACGACGGCGGCGCGCTACAAAAGCGCCGCCGCCGCCGAGCAGGACCTGATCGCGATCCTCGCCGCCGCCGCCAACAACCCGCCGCCGGTGGAGCCGCCCAACCGGCGGTGAGGGCGACCTGCGCCGGTGTCATTCCGGGGCGGGCCGAAGGCCCGAGCCCGGAACCCATGAACACCGCCCTATCCGTCATGGTCGGGCTTGTCCCGACCATCCACGTCTTCGCTGGTCGAATGCGGTGTTCAAGACGTGGATGCTCGCCACAAGGGCGAGCATGACGAACTGGAACAGCGTCGCGTTCATGGGTTCCGGGCTCTTCGCTAACGCGAAGCCCCGGAATGACGGCGCGTTTCTCTGCGCGTGGAGCGCGTTCTAGAGCATTTTTCGATCAGTCTGCACCGTCATCCCGGCTGGAGCGAAGCGGAACGCCGGGATCCATCGTAGAGCGCAGCGCCTTTCGATGGATTCCGGAGCGGCGCGGCTTCGCCGCTTGTCCGGAATGACGATCCGGTCAGATCGAAATCCGGCTTAATCTCCGACGCCCACCTGATGCTGCGGCCTGACTTCCCGCCCGGTCGCCGCCGATTCGAGGATGGCGAGGCAGATCTCCAGCGTCGCCATGCCCCATTCGCCGGTGTGCAGCGGCGGAACGCCATGGCGGATGGCGGCGAACATCTCGTCGACGACCTCGGCCCGCGGCACGGCGGGGGCCGGCAGCGGCTCGAGCCAGCGCTCGGCATCGCCATAGACCATGACGCCATCGGCGAGCGGGCGCAGATCGGCCCGTTCGCAGGAGATCAGCACCGGGCCGAAATGGTTGTGGGCGACGGGCGCAGCGGCGACCGAGGCCTTGGCCACGCCATAGGTGCGGGTGTTCTTCAGCGCCGCCTCCTCTTCGGGAGTGGCAACCTTGGCGAGGCCGCGCCGGGCCGCGCCATAGCTCTCCGGGTCGCGCTGCTGGCCGAGTTCGCCCTGCCAGCCGAACTGCTCGTCGCTGTCATAGCGGCCATAGCCGGAATAGGTCAGGCTGGCGCTGGCGCCGCCCTCGAAGGTGAGCAGGGCCTGATAGGCGCCCTCGGTCGGCCGGCCTGCATCCCAGCGCCCGGTGACGGCGCGCACGCTCTCGACCCTGCCGCCGGCGAGCAGCCGGGCGACATCGACCTGATGGGCGCCCTGGCTGAAGACGACGCCACCGCCCTGGGCGGTGTCGAGTTCCTCCGGCCGACGCGGGCGATAGAGGAAGTCGGTGTAGTTCAGCGCCGAGATCATCCGGACCGCGCCGAAGCGGCCGGAGCGGATCAGCCCGGCGGCATGCAGATAGGGCGTGTCGTAGGAATGGCTGTGGCCGACCATCAGGTGGACGCCGGCCTGCCTTGCAGCGGCGATCATCGCCTGGCAATCGGGAAGCGTCAGCGCCATCGGCTTCTCGACCAGGATGTGCTTGCCGTGGCGGGCGGCGAGGCCGACATGCTCGACATGGAACTGGTGGGGCGTGGCGATATAGATCGCCTCGACCTCAGGATCGGCGCAGAGCGCCTCGATCTCGGCGTAGGCCCTCGCCGGCGCGCCCGGCGTCGAGAAATCCGCCTCGAACTGCGCCCGCGCCTCCGGGCGGGGGTCGGCGGCGGCGACGAGCCGGCACAGGGGATGCTGCGACAGCGTCGGCAGCATCAGCATGAAGGCGCGGCCGAGGCCGAGGACGCCAAGGCGCAGGGGTTCGCTCATCGGCAGCTCCATTAGAGATCCAGCACCAGCTCGGCCGACTTCGCCCGCGAGACGCAGATCATGATGTTGCGGGCGCGTTCGTGCTCGGACAGAGCGAGGTCGCGATGGTCGGGCTCGCCCGAGATCAGCCGCGTCTTGCAGGTGCCGCAGGTGCCGCTCTCGCAGGAGCTGGGCAGCACCTTGCCGGCGTCGCGCAGCGCCTCGAGGATCGACTTGTCGGCCGGCACCGCGACGCTGTCGCCGCTCTTGGCCAGCCTGACGGTGAAGGGCGTGTTGTCTTCCGGCCGCGCCTTGGCGGCGCCGAAATCCTCGAAATGCACGGCCGAAGACGACCAGTGCCCGGTCATGTCGCGCACCGCCTCCATCAGGCCGCGCGGCCCGCAGCAATAGAGATGGGCGCCCTTCGGCTCCTCCAGCACCGGCCAGAGGTCATAGGCCTTGTCCGGATCGCCGCCATCATGGTGGATCACCACCTTGCCGCGGAATTCCGGCCCCGAGAACTCGTCGCGGAAGGCCATCAGTTCGGGCGAGCGGGTGAAGTAATAGAGCCTGAAGGGCTTGGCCCTGGTCGCCGTGAGATGCTTGATCATGGCGCGGATCGGGGTGATGCCGATGCCGCCGGCGATGAAGACGTAGGCAGCCGGGCCGGGCTTCAGCTCGAAATCGTTGCGCGGCGCGCCGACCGCGATCTCGTCGCCGGCCTTCGCCTGCTCGATCAGGCAGACCGAGCCGCCGCGGCCGCCGGTCTCCTTCTTGACCGCGATGACATAGCGGTCGCTCTCGGCCGGGTCGTTGCAAAGCGAATATTTGCGCGTCTCGCCATTGGGCACGCGCACGCAAAGATGCGCGCCCGCCGTGAAGGGCGGCAGCTCGGCGCCATCTTCCGCACGCAGCTCGAACAGGCAGATATCCTGCGCGATCATCGTCTTGTCGGCGATCCTGAGGGTGATCGCCTCGCTCCCGTCCGCCATCGCCACTGTCATGCCCACCGCCTTGCGCCCGCCTCTCTCGACAAGCGTTTCGAACCCGACTAATCTCAGACTTAGATAACTAAGTAATTTGCCTCTGGCTAGTGCCGGGGCAAGCGCAAGGGAGGCCGCCATGCTCACTCACGAGGAGAACGAGATCCTCACCCGCGTCGAGGGCGAAACCCCGATGGGGCAGTTGATGCGGCGGCACTGGACGCCGGCGCTGCTCTCCGAGCAGCTCGTCGAGAGCGATGGCGCGCCGGTCAGGGTCAGGCTGTTCGGCGAGGATCTGGTGGCCTATCGCGACACCGACGGGCGCATCGGCGTGCTCGGCGAGTTCTGCCCGCACCGCAAGGCCTCGCTGTTCTATGGCCGCAACGAGGAATGCGGGCTGCGCTGCCTCTATCATGGCTGGAAGTTCGACGTGGACGGCAATGTGCTGGAGATGGTCTCCGAGCCGGCCGAGAGCGGCTTTGCCGAGAAGGTCAAGCACAAGGCCTATCCGACGCAGGAAGCCGGCGGCTTCATCTGGGTCTATATGGGCCCGCCCGAGCTGATGCCGGAATTCGAGCCGCCGGCCTGGGCGCCGACGCCTGAGGCCAAGGTCTCGATCGTCAAGATCGACCTGCCGGTGAACTGGGCGCAGATCATGGAAGGGCAGATCGACTCGGCCCATTCCTCCAGCCTGCACTCCTCCGACATGAAGCCGGCGCGCGTCACCTCGGCGGGGGCCAACGCCACGCACTGGACGCGGCCCTCGACCGACAAGAACCCGCGCATCCAGGTGCAGCTCACCAATTACGGCTTCCGCTATGCCGCGATCCGCCGGCCGATCACCAATGCGCAGACGCATGACTATATCCGACTGACTGTCTTCGTCGCGCCCTATGCGGCGCTGATCCCACCGAACTCGTCCTACAACGTCGCGACGGTGATCGTGCCCAAGGACGACGTCTCGAGCTATTTCCACTTCATCGCCTGGGGCAATGACGACTGCATCGACCAGGAAGCCTGGCGCAAGTTCTGCGTCTCGCAGGTCGGCATCGACCTCGACAAGAACTACCGGAAGATGCTGCGCAGCCGCGACAACGACTATCTCCAGGACCGCAAGGCGATGAAGCTCGGCGACTTCACCGGCGTGCCCGGCATCCCGAACCAGGACATCATGATGTGGGAGTCGATGGGGCCGATCGCCGACCGCACCAGCGAGCGGCTCGGGGCCAGCGACATCGCCATCGTGCAGTTCCGCCGGGTGATGATCGACGCGGCGCGCAAGCTCAGCGAGGGCGGCGAGCCGATCGGGCGGATCGAGCCGCATATCCCGCAGGCCAAGCTGCGCTCCTATCAGGGCATCGTGCCCAAGAGCGAGGACTGGCGGAAGCTCGGCGCCTCGAGCGAGGAGATCGCGGTGCTCGACGGCATGGAGCAGGACGAGACCGAAGCCGAGATGGCCGGCGCCGGGCGCTGAGGCGACTTCTACCTGTCACGTCATTCCGGCCGCAGCGAAGCGGAGCGCCGGAATCCATCGTAGAACGCAAAGCCTTACGATGGATTCCGGAGCGGCGCCGCTGCGCGGCTTGTCCGGAACGACGGGGGTTGGCGATCGCCGATGCCTCCGCTCGTTCCTACCGTTCCAGTCGCCCCGCCCGCCAGCACGTTCCCGTATCGGTGACCAATTGCGAAAGTCTTGGATCACGCCGCGACCGTGAGGGAGTGTGTCGAGACGCGCTCCGGCGAACCCCTCCCCACGAGGGGGAGGGGAAGAGCCTCACATCTGACGACGAGATCGCCCATGCTCGACAAGTCCTCGCCCGCGCCGGTCGGCCGCGCGCTCTATCATGGCGGCGGCTGGCACCATCCGGCTTCCGGCCGCTATAGCGCGACGCTGAATCCCGGCCTGAACGAGGCGATCTGCGAGGTTGCCGAAGCCGGCGCGGCCGATGTCGACGCCGCCGTCGCCGCTGCGCGCGAGGCCTTCAGGAACTGGCGCCGGGTCGCGCCGCTGGAGCGCGGCAGGATCCTCAAGGCGATGGCCGAAGTGGTCCGCAAGAACGCGCGCGAGCTTGCGGGGCTCGATGCGCAGAACTGCGGCAACCCGATCACCGAAATGCTCGGCGACGCCAATATCGCCGCGGCACAGCTCGACTTCTTCGGCGGCCTGGTCACCGAGATGAAGGGCGACACGATCCCGATGGGACCGGACGCGCTGAACCTGAGCGTGCGCCAGCCGCTCGGCGTCGTCGCGCGCATCCTCGCCTTCAACCACCCCTTCATGTTCTGCGCCGGCAAGATCGCGGCGCCGCTCGCGGCCGGCAACGTCGTGATCGTCAAGCCGCCGGAGCAGGCGCCGCTCTCGTCGCTCCGGCTCGCCGAGCTGGTCGAGGGCCTGCTGCCGCCCGGCGTCTTCAGCGTGCTCCCGGGCGGCCGCGAGGCCGGCGCGGCGCTGGCCTGCCATCCCGGCGTCGACAAGGTCGCACTGATCGGCAGCGTGCCGGCCGGGCGCGCGGTGATGAGGGCGGCGAGCGAGACGATCAAGCCGGTGCTGCTCGAGCTCGGCGGGAAGAACGCGCTGATCGCCTTCGCCGATGCCGACCCCGACGCCGTCGCCGACGCCATGATCGGCGGCATGAACTTCACCTGGTGCGGCCAGTCCTGCGGCTCGACCAGCCGCGCCTTCCTGCACGAGGCGATCTACGAGGAGGTGCTGGCGAAGGTGCCGGCCAAGGTCGCGCGCTTCGTGCCGGGCATCCCGACCGAGCCCGCGACCACCATGGGCGCGATCATCAGCGGCACCCAGCATGAGCGGATCCTCGGCTTCATCGCCTCGGCCAGGGCCGAGGGCGCCCGGCTCGTCACCGGCGGAGGCGTGCCGGGAGCGCCCGAACTCGCGAAGGGCTTCTATGTCGAGCCGACGGTCTTCGCCGATGTCACGCCGGCGATGCGGATCGCCCGCGAGGAGATCTTCGGGCCGGTGCTGGCAGTGGCGCGCTGGCGCGACGAGGCGGCGATGCTGGAAG
Organism: Allobosea sp.; assembly: GCF_036675845.1. Classification (GTDB taxonomy): domain Bacteria; phylum Pseudomonadota; class Alphaproteobacteria; order Rhizobiales; family Beijerinckiaceae; genus Allobosea. The sequence goes on from NZ_JAKFED010000143.1 coordinate 8,021, forward strand.
AGGTCAACAGCGTCGAATACGGCCTGACCTGCTCGATCTGGACCCATGATCTTGGCAAGGCGCATCGCACCGCGATGGAGGTCGAGGCCGGCTTCGTCTGGATCAACGAGGTCTCCAAGCATTTTCTCGGCGCGCCCTTCGGCGGCTGGAAGCAGTCCGGAATCGGCCGCGAGGAATGCCTCGGCGAGCTGATCGCCTTCACCCAGGAAAAGAACATCCATGTCAGCCTGAAGCAGGGAAAACCCTGAACCGTGCTGCAAGGGCCGTCGTCATTCCGGACAAGCCGCGGAGCGGCGCCGTTCCGAAATCCATCATCAAGCGCCGCGTTCTACGATGGATTCCGGCGCTCCGCTTCGCTGCGGCCGGAATGACGGTCGCAGCTCAATCGAGAGGTCGATGAAATCCATGCCCGACAGCCTTGCCCAGACCATCCAGGACATCGTCGATGCCAACCATATCCTCGCCAATGAGGAGGTGCTCGACGGGTTCGGCCATGTCAGCGCCCGCCATCCGCAGCGGGCCGACCGCTTCCTGATCTCGCGCTCGCGCAGCCCTGCCCTCGTCACCGCTGCCGACATCGTCGAGCTCGATCTCGACGGCGAGCCCGAGAGCCCGCTTTCGGTCGGGCTCTATGTCGAGCGCGTCCTTCATGCCGCCTTCTACAAGGCGCGCCCCGACGTGATGGCCGTCAGCCATCACCACGCCGCTTCGGTGATGCCGTTCTGCCAGACCGGCGTGCCGATCGTGCCGGTCTTCCATATCGGCGCGGTGATCGGCGAGCACGTACCCTTCTGGGACAGCCGCGACGAGTTCGGCGACACCAATCTCCTGGTCGAGAACATGGCGCAGGCGGATTCGCTGGCGCGCGCCTGCGGGCCACATTGGAGCGTGCTGCTGCGCCGCCACGGCGCCTGCAATCTCGGGCGCTCGGTCAAGGAGGTGGTGTTCCGCTCGGTCCATCTGAAGCAGAACGCCGAGCTGCAGTTCCAGTCGGCGATGCTCGGCGAGGTCTCGCCGCTGACCTCGCAGGAGATCGAGCTCGCCGCCAGGCTCAATCTCGGGCCGCTGGTGCAGACCAGGCTCTGGGATTTCTGGAAAGCGCGGCTCGCCGCCTGAGCCGCCAACGCCAGCCAGCTTACGGGGAAGTGCCAATGAACGACGCCAGCAAAGCCGGCGGCAAGCTCGCCGGCATCGACCAGCCGCTCCCTGCCGCCGACAACGGCGTCTGGGGCAGCGATGTCGTCGCGCAGATGCTGCGCAGGCTCGACATCCCCTATGTCGCGCTCAATCCCGGCTCGAGCTTCCGCGGGCTGCATGACAGCCTGGTCAACCATCTCGGCAACGAGCAGCCGCAAATGCTGCTTTGCCTGCATGAGGAGCACGCGGTCGCGCTCGCCCATGGCTATGCCAAGGTGACCGAGCGGCCGATGGGCGTGATCCTGCACAGCAATGTCGGGCTGATGCACGGCACGATGGCGATCTACAACGCCTGGTGCGACCGCGTGCCGATGCTGATCCTCGGCGCGACCGGCCCGGTCGACGCCGCCGAGCGCCGGCCCTGGATCGACTGGCTGCACACTGCCAAGGACCAGGGCGCGCTGATCCGGCCTTACGTGAAATGGGACGACCAGCCGGTCTCGGTGACGGCCGCGATCGAATCCCTGACCCGGGCTGCCAACCTGACCCGCATTGCGCCCTGCGGGCCGACCTATGTCTGCCTCGACGTCTCGATGCAGGAAAAGCACCTCGACGAGATGCCGCCACTGCCCGATCCGAAGCGCTTCGCCACCGCCTCGGCCCCGGTTCCGGCCGCCTGCGACATCGCGACCGCGGCCGGCTGGCTCGGCGCGGCGAAGGCGCCGCTGATGCTGCTGGGGCGGATGTCGCGCAGCCCGAAGGACTGGGCCCGCAGGGTGGCGCTGGCCGAGCATCTCGGCGCGCAGGTCCTCACCGATTTCAAGACCGGCGCCAGCTTCCCGACCGACCACCCGCTGCATGCCGCCAAGCCCGGCTTCTTCCTCGACGAGGCGGCGGGTGCCGCTATCCGGGCTGCCGACGTCATCCTGGCGCTCGACTGCGTCGATCTCGGCGGCATGCTGAAGCAGGCCGGCGGCCTGCCGGCGGCGAAGATCGTCAACATCTCGCCCGACCACCAGCTCCATAATGGCTGGAGCATGGACCATCAGGCGCTGGCGCCGGCCGATCTCCATCTCGCCTGCGCGCCCGACGCCGCGCTGCACCTGATCGCCGACGCGCTCGGCGCCGGCCCCGGCGAGCCGCCACGCGACCTGCCCGCTCTGCCCGCGCTGCCAGCAGGCGAGGACCGCCCGCTCGACGTCGTCAGCCTTGCCGCCGCCATGGGCGAGGCGCTCCGGGACGAGGTCATCTCGCTGGTCAGGCTGCCGCTCGGCTGGGCCGGCGAATCCTGGCATTTCCGCCACCCGCTCGACTATCTCGGCATCGACGGCGGCGGCGGCATCGCGGCCGGGCCGGGAATGCTCGTCGGCGCCGCGCTGGCGCTGAAAGGCACCGGCCGGCTTCCCGTCGCGGTGCTCGGCGACGGCGACACGCTGATGGGCATCTCGGCGCTATGGACCGCCGCGCATTACCAGCTTCCCTTCGTCGCGATCGTCTCGAACAACCGCTCCTTCTTCAATGACGAGATTCACCAGGAGCGCGTCGCCAGGCAGCGCCAGCGTCCGGTCGAGAACAAATGGATCGGCCAGCGCATCGCCGAACCCGATATCGACCTCGCCGCCATGGCGCGCGCCCAGGGCCTCGAAGGAATCGGCCCCGTCGAGACGATGGCGGGTCTGCGGCAAGCCGTGCGCGATGCAACGATACTTGCGCGAGCCGGCCGACCGGTCCTGATCGACGCCCGCGTGTTACCAGGCTACAATCCGGGGATGACAACCAGCATGACGCGCCATTCGAGAGAAAAGCCGCCCGGATTACCATAAGGGGATTATCCCCTTCACGAATGGCCAAAACTCGTGAAGCGCCTCGCCGCTGCTGAGCGAGACGCCTGCCCTCCGCCGCCGAAGGGCTATTGGGACAGGCGTGCAGCGCCGATACCAGCCGCCATGGACGACGGCTGGTAAGATGGCCGACTTGCCCACTGTCGGCCCTTCTGTGGGCATTCCCTCTAGTGGCCCGAAGCCAGCCTCGCCGGACGTGCGGGCGGCGATGGCCCGTGCCCAGCTTCGGGGCGCCGCGAAGTATGGCGACCTCGGCCTCCTCGTCCGTGCCCGGCGCGCGCTGCGTGCTATCGATCCGCACCAACTCGATCTCTTTCTCGTGCGCGAACCGTGACGCTGAAAACCTTCGTCGTGGATATCGCGCCACTCGATTGACAAGGAACGAGCGTCAGAAGGCGCCGATCACTCGTCGTCAACATGGCCAACTGCAGTTTCGTGGTCACCGCGATTGGTTGTTTCATGAAATCAAGGTCGTCGTAAGAACAGCAGTTTTTGGCTTCACGAGTAGCTCGGAAGCGCCATGGGACTAAGCCGCTCTCGCGGCAGGGTGCTGCGGCGCGGTCATCAGTGAGATTTCGCCTGTGAGGCGCTGCATCCGAGGATTTGGGGGTCGTTTCCCCTGATCCTTGGAGGTTTCC
>NZ_JAKFED010000015.1:0-11553 GCF_036675845.1 Allobosea sp.
TCCTCCGGCTCGGCCCGATCCGGCGGCAGGCCGAGGAAGGCCGTAAACTCACGGATCTGCCGGACATAATCGCGCTGCGTGTGCTCGCCAAACCGGCGGATGGTCATGTCCTCGATCATCCGCTGGCGCAGCGGACTGACGGTGACGGCATCGGTCATGGAAGCCTCCAAGGATCAGGGGAAACGACCCCGAAATCCTCGAATGCAGCGCCTCACATGCGAAATCTCAGCGCTGAACGCGCCGCAGCGCCCTGCCGCGAGAGCGGCTTAGTCCACTGGCGCAACTCGCCCCTCAACGGCCAACCAAAGGAAGCCGTTGGGGCGCACGTTGGGGTAAGAAGGCCTTTCGTTCCCCAAAAAGAGAATTAAGTCAGATACATAGAAAGGGATTGATGGCGGACAGGGCGGGATTCGAACCCGCGATACGGTTTCCCGTATACACACTTTCCAGGCGTGCGCCTTCAACCACTCGGCCACCTGTCCGGCGCGCTGCTTATGACCTCCGGCCCCGCTTCTTTCAAGTGCCGAAGCCGGCCGATCGCAAGGCTTGCGACAAATTCTCCTTTGCCGTTGCAATGATGGGGCCTTGGGGGCACATCCGGTTTCCCGGCCTGGCGGTACCAGGGCCGTGGCGGGAGCCGGTCGGCAAGGGCGTTTCGGCAAGGGCGTCTCGGCGCTCGTGGCGGGCAGGATGGGGGTGGGCTTGCGCTTTCTGGTCAGGTTTCTGGGCTATCTTCTGGTTGCGGGCGGCTTCGTCGTCCTGCTGACCGACGGGGCGCGCTCGATCGCCAACTCGGCGCTGCGCTTCACCTTGCTCGGGGAGACGCTGCTGGCCTTGCTGGGCGAGCGCTACCGGCAGCTGCAGCCCGCGGTCGAACGCAATCTGCATCCGCTGCTCTGGGATCCCTTGCTTCTCCATCTGATGCTGGCCCCGACGGCGCTCGCGGGCCTCCTGCTCGGCTTCCTGCTGCTCTGGCTCGGCGCTGAGCCGAGGCCGGTGATCGGCATCGTCACGCGACGGTGAAGCGCCGTCTCGGCGGGCACGGCTGGGCGCGACCGCCTGCCGCCCCTATATTGCATCGGATCGAAGACGGAGGCCGCCATGTTCTCTCTGCGCAGGAAGACCGAAATGCCCGCTCCCGGCCAGGCGCTGCCGGGTCGTGACGAGCCTCTCGCCACGGCCGAGCGGCATTTCGTCAACGGCCGGCCGCTGCAGGGCCCCTATCCGGACGGCATGCAGCTCGCCTTGTTCGGGCTCGGCTGCTTCTGGGGCGCCGAGCGCAAGTTCTGGCAGGCCGGCGAGGGCGTCTTCGTCACGGCCGTCGGCTATGCCGGCGGCGCGACGCCCAACCCGACCTATGAGGAGGTCTGCTCGGGCCTGACCGGCCACAACGAGGTCGTTCTCGTCGCCTTCGACCCGGCCAGGCTGTCCTATGAGGCGCTGCTGAAGACCTTCTGGGAAAGCCACGACCCGACGCAGGGCATGCGCCAGGGCAATGACATCGGCACGCAGTACCGCTCCGGCATCTATGTCTTCGACGCCGCCCAGCGCGCCGCCGCCGAGGCCTCGCGGGCGCAGTACGGCCGCGCGCTCGCCGCCGGCGGCTATGCTCCGGTCACCACCGAGATCGTTGACGCGCCGCCCTTCTACTTCGCCGAGGACTATCACCAGCAATATCTGGCGAGGAATCCGGCCGGCTATTGCGGCCTCGGCGGCACCGGCGTCGCCTGCCAGATCGGCACCGGCGTCGCCGCCTGAAGGCGCGCGCCCGTCGCTCCGGCCGCCACTCCCGGCCGCGCCGGGGCGACAATGCCGGCGCCTCGTTTGTGAAGAAGGCCGCAATTTAGACACAATCTTGCGCGGCCGGCCCCTTGATCCGCGCCGCAAAGCTTCGGACACTCTCCGGCTGCAACCGGAGATTTTCCATGAACTCGAAGCTCACCAAGCGCCTCGGCGGGATCGGTCTCGGCATCGGCGCGCTCGCGCTCGTTGCGGGCGTCGCCCTGGCCCAGGCCCCGGCCTTCTTCCGCATCGGCACCGGGGGCACCGCCGGGACCTATTACCCGATCGGTGGCCTGATCGCGAACGCGATCTCGGCGCCGCCGCAGCTGGTCTCGACCGCGGTCGCCAGCAACGGCTCGGTCGCCAATGTCAACGCCATCGTCGGCGGCGCGGCGGAATCGGGCTTCGTCCAGGCCGACGTCGCCTACTGGGCCTATTCCGGCACCGGCGTCTATGAGGGCAAGCCGAAGGTCGCGGAATTGCGCTCGATCGCCAATCTCTATCCGGAGAGCGTCCACCTCGTCGTCCGCAAGGCCTCGAATGTGAAGAGCGTCGCCGATCTCAAGGGCAAGAAGGTCTCGCTCGACGAGCCGGGCTCCGGCACGCTGCTCAACGCCAAGGCGATCCTCGCCGCCTTCGGCGTCACCGACAAGGACATCACGGCCGAATACCTCAAGCCCAACCAGGCGGCCGAGAAGATGAAGGACGGCTCGGTCGACGCCTTCTTCTTCACCGGCGGCTTTCCGGCGGCGGCGATCTCGGAACTCGCCTCGACCGGCTCGGGCATCGACATCCTGCCGATCACCGGCGCGCCGGCCGAGAAGCTCGCCAAGGAATCGCCCTTCTTCGCCGCCGACGAGATCCCGGCCGGCACCTACAAGGATGTCGGCGCGGTCAAGACGGTCGCGGTCGGCGCCCATTGGCTGACCTCGTCGAAGGTCTCGGCCGACACGGTCTATGCCGTGACCAAGGGGCTGTGGAGCGACAAGGCTAGAGCCGCTCTCGATGCCGGCCACGCCAAGGGCAAGGCGATCCAGAAGGCGACGGCGCTGTCGGGCCTGCAGGGCGTGCCGCTGCATCCCGGCGCCGAGAAGTTCTACAAGGAAGCCGGCCTGCTGAAATAGCCCCCAGCCCTCCACCAGCTTGCATTGACCGCTGTCATCCCGGGCGGCCGAAGGTCGTCCCGGGATCCATCGTAAGGCTCTGGCGCTCTACGATGGATCCCGGTGCTCCGCTTCGCTACGACCGGGATGACGGCGTTTCTTTTTGGTCGATGGCTGACGTCATCGCGCCCGATCACGACCGTCGAGGTCTTCCATGACAACCCAGCCCTCCGTCGCCGAACTCGCCAAGCTCGAGGAAGAGCTCGATCCCGAGATGCAGTTCCGCAAGGTGCCGCATGACACCGCGCTGCTCGTCGGCGGCCTGCTGCTCGCGCTCTCGGCCTTCCACTACTACACCGCCGGCTTCGGCCTGCTGCGCGAGACGACGCATCGCGGCATCCATCTGGCGTTCGTGCTCGGGCTGATCTTCCTCGTCTTCTCCGGCCGCAAGAGCGACGCCGGGACGGTGCATGCCTCGACCGTGCTGCGCCCCGGCGGCGTGCCGCTCTACGACTGGATCTTCGCCGCCGCGGCTGCCGTCTCCAGCCTCTATGTGCCCTATATCTTCGAGGACATGGTCTTCCGCGTCGGCAATCCCTCGACGCTCGACGTGATCATGGGCTCGACCACCATCATCCTGATGATCGAGGCGACGCGTCGCGCGATCGGCTGGGGCCTGCCGCTGATCGCGCTCTTCGCCATGTTCTACGCCATGTTCGGCAACTGGTTTCCGGGCATCTTCCTGCATCCGGGCTCGACCTGGTCGAACCTGGTCAACCATCTCTATCTGACCAGCCAGGGCGTCTATGGCGTCGCTCTCGGCGTCGTCGCGACCTATGTCTTCCATTTCGTGCTGTTCGGCGTGCTGGCGACGCGGGTCGGCCTCGGCCGGCTCTTCCTCGGCGTCGCCGCGGCGGTGGCCGGGCGCTTCGCCGGCGGCCCGGCCAAGATCTCGATCTTCGGCTCGGCCCTGTTCGGCATGATCTCGGGTTCCTCGGTCGCCAACACCGTCACCGTCGGCTCGCTGACCATCCCGATGATGATCCGCCTCGGTTATCAGCGCCATTTTGCGGCGGCCGTCGAATCGACCGCCGCGACCGGGGGGCAGATCACCCCGCCGATCATGGGCGCGGCCGCCTTCCTGATGGTCGAGTTCCTCAACCTGCCCTATGCGACGATCGTCGTCGCCGCGATCATCCCCGCCTTCATGCACTTCTTCGGGGTGCTGATGCAGGTGCATTTCGAGGCCAAGCGCTCCGGCATGCGCGGCCTCACCGACGCCGAGATCCCGAAGCTGTCCGAGGTCTTCGCGCGCGACTGGCCGACGATCGCGCCGCTCTTCGTGCTCATCCTGATCCTGTTCACCGGCTACACCCCCTATCTCGCCGCCTTCTGGGGCATCACCGGCTGCATGCTGGTCGGCCTGGCGCATTACCGCGCGGCCTCCGCGCTCGTGCTGGCGGTTGCGCTCGGCATCGCGGCGCCGACCGAGATCCTGCGCATGCCCGGCGTCAATCTGGCGCTGACGCTCGCCGCCTTCGCGGCCATGGCGCATGGCGTCCTGAGCCGCTGGGAGGAGGGTCGCAAGCGCGTCCAGGAGATGGTCGACGCCTTCATCCTCGGGGCGAAATACGCCATCGGCGTCGGCGCCGCCGCGGCGACGGTCGGCATCATCGTCGGCGTGGTGACGCTGACCGGCGTCGGCTTCAAGATCTCCTGGATCGTCACCTCGCTCGCCGACCAATGGGCCAATGGCGTGCTCGCCATCGCGCCGTTCCTGCCCTTCGAGATCAAGAGCGCGACGCTGTTCTTCACGCTGCTGCTGACCGGCATCGTCTGCATCCTGCTCGGCTGCGGCGTGCCGACCACGGCCAACTACATCATCATGGTGACGGTGGCGGCGCCGGCACTCGGCATGCTCGGCGTCGACCCGCTCGTGGCGCATTTCTTCGTGTTCTATTACGGGGTGCTCGCCGATGTGACGCCACCGGTGGCGATCGCCGCCTATGCCGGGGCGAGCATGGCGGGAGCCGACCCGTTCAGGACCGGCAACACCGCCTTCCGGCTCGCGCTCGGCAAGGTGCTGGTGCCCTTCGTCTTCGTCTTCTCGCCCTCGATGCTGATCATGGCGCCGGGCTTCACCTGGACCGAGCTTGTCGGCTCGACCGCCGCCTGCATCGCCAGCATCACCTTCCTGTCCGCGGCCTTCGCCGGCTGGTTGCTGGCGCCGCTGGCGATGTGGGAGCGCTGGCTGATCGCGCTCGCCGCCCTGCCGATGATCCTGGCGACGCCTGTCAGCGTGGCGGCTGGGCTGGTCATCGCCGCGCCGGTTCTGCTGCGGCAGGTGCTGGCGCGGCGGGCGGCCGTCGCCCCGGCTTAGAGACATCTCCAGGTAACTCTTGGGTTCCCGATATGTTCTTGCAACCCTGACGCGCTTCCGCTAGCGTCATGACGCGGGAACGGGGTGGCGCGGAATGGTGACGCGGGTCGCGACGGTGGCGTTCGAGGGCATCGAGGCGCGTGCCGTCGACGTCCAGGTCCAGGTCACACCGGGCGGCGTCGCCTTCATCCTGGTCGGCCTGCCCGACAAGGCGGTGGGCGAGAGCAAGGAGCGCGTCCGCGCCGCCCTGATCGCCTCGGGGCTGGCGCTGCCGGCCAAGCGCATCACCGTCAATCTCGCCCCGGCCGACCTGCCCAAGGAGGGCAGCCATTACGACCTGCCGATCGCGCTCGGCGTGATGGCGGCGATCGGGGCGATTCCGCACGATGCGCTCGCCGGCTACACCGTGCTCGGCGAGCTTGCGCTCGACGGCTCGATCAGCCCGGTCGCCGGCGTGCTGCCGGCCGCCATCGCCGCCTATGGCCGCGGTCAGGGGCTGATCTGCCCGGCCGCCTCGGGCCCCGAGGCCGCTTGGGCGGCGCAGGACCTCGATATCCTGGCGCCCCGCTCGCTGATCCAGCTCGCCAATCACTTCAAGGGTACGCAGGTGATGGCGCGGCCGCAGCCGGCCGTCGCCCGCCAGGCCGGGCCGCTGCCGGATCTTGCCGACATCAAGGGCCAGGAGAGCGCCAAGCGCGTGCTCGAGATCGCCGCCGCCGGCGGCCACAACCTGCTGATGAACGGCCCGCCGGGAGCCGGAAAATCGATGCTGGCGAGCCGGCTGCCCTCGATCCTGCCGCCGCTCGCGCCGCGCGAACTGCTCGAGGTCTCGATGGTGCTTTCGGTCGCCGGCCATCTCGCCGACGGGGCATTGACCGACCGGCGGCCCTTCCGGGCGCCGCATCATTCGGCTTCGATGGCCGCGCTCGTCGGCGGCGGCATCAAGGCGATGCCGGGCGAGGTCTCGCTCGCCCATCACGGCGTGCTCTTCCTCGACGAGTTGCCGGAGTTCCAGCCGCAAGCGCTCGATGCGCTGCGCCAGCCGATGGAGACCGGCGAGGTGCTGATCTCGCGCGCCAATCATCGCGCCGTCTATCCGGCCCGCTTCCAGCTCGTCGCGGCGATGAACCCCTGCCGCTGCGGCAAGGCGACCGAGCCCGGCTTCGCCTGCCGCCGCCAGCCGAACGAGCGCTGCATGGCGCAATACCAGTCCGGCATCTCCGGGCCGATGCTCGACCGGATCGACATCACCATCGACGTGCCGGCGGTGGCGGCCTCCGACCTGCTCCTGCCGGCCGCCGCCGAGGGCTCGGCGGAGGTCGCGGCGCGGGTGGCGCAGGCGCGGGCCCGCCAGGCCGCCCGCTTCGCGGCGCTCGGGTTGGACAATGTCACCAGCAATGCCGGCTGCCCGGCCGCGGTGCTCGACCAGGTGGCGCGGCCCGATGCCGCCGGGCTCAGCCTGCTGCGCAGCGCCGCCGAGGCGATGCGGCTGACCGCGCGCGGCTATCACCGCGTGCTCAAGGTCGCGCGCACGCTCGCCGACCTCGACGGCGAGGAAAAGATCGGGCGCATCCATCTCGCCGAGGCGCTGTCCTACCGCTCGCGCATCGACCAGGCGGCACAGGCGGCCTAGGTTCTTGAACGCACGCGACGCGGCTGCTGCCACTCCGGAGCAGGCAGCGCTGTTAAGGTCCGCCGCCCCTTGCGATTGCCGGCAAAGCCGGACGCTTTCGCGTGGATGGAAGGCCGGAGCCGGCTTCAGAACGGAAGGATGCATCATGGCAAAGAACACGATCTGCCTCTGGTACGACAAGGATGCGGAGGCTGCTGCGCGCTTCTACGCGAAGACCTTTCCCGACAGCCGGGTGGGCGCCGTGCACCGCGCCCCCAGCGACTACCCATCCGGCAAGGAGGGCGACGTGCTGACGGTCGAGTTCACCGTCGCCGGCGTCGCTTGCCTCGGCCTCAATGGCGGTCCCACGTTCAAGCATAATGAAGCCTTCTCGTTCCAGATCGCCACCGAGGATCAGGAGGAGACCGACCGCTACTGGAATGCCATCATCGGCAATGGCGGCGAGGAGAGCGCCTGCGGCTGGTGCAAGGACAAATGGGGACTTTCCTGGCAAATCACGCCGCGCGTCCTGAGTGATGCCCTGGCGGTTGGCGGCGCCGAAGCAAAGCGTGCCTTTGAAGTCATGATGACCATGACGAAAATCGATGTCGCCGCGATCGAGGCGGCGCGGCGCGGTTGACGCGCCGTCGCGTCTTGCGGCCGGATGGCTGCCAGAGCGTATCGGCGCTCCGCCGGTAGCTGCTGTTTATGGGTTCACGCTCCGGCCCGGTCCTCGCCAGGCTGAAGTCGCGGGGAGCGCGGATGCGCCTCGGCCTCGACAGCTCGTGACCGGGCCCGCAAGCCTTGCGCGCCCTGCTTCCGCTCCGTCGATCCATGCCAAACGGTTAACGAAACCATTCAAACCAGCCACAGTCCGTGCCATTGCCGCGAACTTTTCCTCAACGCGACGATGCTAGACCGGTGCCATGATCTGGCCGCCCCTGCCTATCCTCGTCGCGCTCGCGGCCTCGCTGCTTGCCGTCCTTTGCGGCATCGCCGCGCTCTGGCTGCTGCGCGAGCGCGGCCGGGTCGTGCGTCAGGCGGCGGCGATCGCCGGCGACGTCGAGCGGCTGAACGACAAGCTCTGGGAGCTGGCCGACAGCGAGGAGCGCTATCGCAGCCTGATCGAGGCGCAGGGCGACCTGATCGTGCGCCGCAGCGAGGGCAAGATCGTCTACGCCAATGCCGCCTATGCGGCGCTGCTCGGCCTCGCCGAGAGCGAGGTCGCCGGCAGCCTGCAGATGCCGCGGGTCCGTGTCGCGCGGCCGGCGCAGGCCCTGGCCGACGGCGCCCGCGTCTTCGACGAGTGCATCGAGACGGATGCCGGCGAGCGCTGGCTTTCCTGGGTCGAGACCGCGGTTCCGGTCGCGGCCGGTCGGACGGTGCTGCAGCGCGTCGGCCGCGACATCACCGCCCGCATCGCCGGCGAGCGCGCACTCGAGGAGGCCCGCAGCCGGGCCGAGGAGGCGAGCGCCGCCAAGTCGCGCTTCCTCGCCACGGTCAGCCATGAATTCCGCACCCCGCTCAACGGCATCCTCGGCATGGCCGACCTGCTCGGTGACACCAGGCTCGACCCGGAGCAGGCAACCTATGTCCGGGCGCAGCGGACGTCGGGGGAGGCGCTGCTCGGCCTGGTCGACGGCATCCTGGATTTCGCCAGGGTCGAGGCCGGCAAGCTCGAACTGGCCGACGAGCCTTTCGATCTCGCTTTGCTGATCGAGGACGTCACCGAGTTGATGGCACCGCGCGCCCAGGCCAAGGGCACCGAGGTCTCGGCCCTGCTCGCCGCCGACCTGCCGGTGCAGATCCGCGGCGATGCCGAGCGCCTGCGCCAGATCCTGCTCAATCTCGTCGGCAACGCGGTCAAGTTCACCGAGGCCGGCGGCGTCGGCATCCGGGCCGAGCGCGCTGGCGATGAGGTCGTGATCCTCGTCGCCGATACCGGCCCGGGCATACCGGCCGAGCGCCTTTCGAGCATCTTCGAGGAGTTCGAGCAGATCGAGACGAACGCGCGCGCGCCCGGCGGGACCGGCCTCGGCCTCGCCATTGCGCGCCGGCTGGCGCTGGCGATGGGCGGGACGATTTCCGTCGAAAGCCCGCCGGAGGGCGGCGCGACCTTCCGGCTCGCCTTGCCGCTGCGCGCCGTCGCCGCGCCGGCATCGGCGATCGCGCCGCCCGACTGGCGCGGCAAGCGCCTGCTGGTCGCCTCGGGCGCGCCCTTCAGCGCCGGCCATCTCGCCGAGCAGGCCAGCCGCCTCGGCGCAGCCGTCATCCTGGCGGCCGATTGCGAGGCGGCGCTCGCCCGGCTGCGCGAGGATGGCCCCTTCGCGGCGGTGCTGGTCGACCGGGCGCTGCCCGGTGGCGAGGTCGAGCAGCTTGCCGCCGCCGCCAAACGGGCCGGCGTCAGCGAGATCGTCATCATGCTCTCGCCGGGAGAGCGCCGCGGCTACGGCTCACCCTTCGCTGCCGGTTTCACCGGCTTCCTGGTCAAGCCGGTGCGGGCCCGCTCCCTGCAGGAGCGCCTCGGAGCGGCCGAGCGCCAGCGCGGCCCCGCTGCGGCCGGGAACGGCGCCGCGCTGCCGGTCGCGGCGAACGGCCTTCGGGTGCTCGTCGCCGAGGACAACGAGATCAACGCGCTGCTGGCGACGCGTACGCTCGAGCGGCTGGGCTGCGTGCCGACCTGGGCGCGCGACGGCGGCGAGGCGGTTCGCCTGCTCGAGGCGGCGCTGGCTGGCCAGCGGCCGGGCTTCGACCTCGCCTTGCTCGATATCCGCATGCCGGAGCTGGACGGGATCGCCGTCGCGCGCCGCATCCGGGCGGCCGAGCGCGAGCGCGGCGTCGCCCGGCTGCCGATCCTGGCGGTGACGGCCAATACCGCCGAGGCGGACCGGCTCGCTGCGCTTGCCAGCGGCATGGATGATTGCCTGGCTAAGCCGCTCTCGCGCGAAGCCCTGCGCGCCTGGGTCGAGAAGCTTTCCAGTGCCGCGGCCGTGTCCGCCCGCTACGCCTGAAGCCGGCTTGCCTGCGATCTCGCGCGCCGGGGGGCTCGCCATCGCGCTCTTGATCGGCTATCTCTTCGTCATATCTCTGACGTAGTTCTGTCGCGATCCCGTAAGACGTTCGGCGCAGTGGTGTCATACGCCCAGCCGAGGCCGCACAGGGATAAGACCGCAAATGGCGCTCGACGTTCTCCTTGGTCTCCGCCAGCCGGCAAAGCAGAAGCCGCGAGCCCAGCCGTATCGCGCGCGCTTCGCGCCCTTCGGGCTGATGGCCGCCGGCAAGCAGCGCGGCGTGTTCTCCTATCCCGGCCCGGACGCGCTCTCCGGCACGCTCGGCCGTTCCGGCACGCTCGAGGTCCGTCTCGCACGCGGCCCGCGCGAGATCTGGCGGGCGCAGCGCCTGCGCTACCGCGTCTTCTATCAGGAGATGTCGGCCAAGCCCGATGTCGTCTCGCGCATGTTCCGGCGCGACGCCGACCGTTTCGACGCCTCCTGCGACCATCTCCTCGTCATCGACCATGCCGCCCGCGGCCGCTTCGGCGGCATCAAGCCCAAGGTCGTCGGCACCTACAGGCTGATGCGCGAGCAGGCGGCCTGGCGGCTCGGCGGCTTCTACAGCCAGTCGGAATTCGACATCGCGCCGATGATCGCGCGCCATCCGGAGCTTCGCTTCCTCGAGCTCGGCCGCTCCTGCGTGCTCAAGCCCTATCGCACCAAGAAGACGGTCGAGCTGCTCTGGCACGGCATCTGGGCCTATGTCCGCCATCATCGCATCGACGCGATGTTCGGCTGCGCCAGCTTCGACGGCACCGATCCCGGAATGCAGGCCCTGCCGCTCTCCTTCCTGCACCATCATGCGACGGCGCAGGACGAATGGCGCGCTGCCGCCCAGCCCGAGCGCCATGTCGCGATGGACCTGTTGCCGGCGGGCATGGTCGACGCCAAGGCGGCGCTGAAATCGCTGCCGCCGCTGGTCAAGGGGTATCTGCGCATCGGCGCGCGCTTCGGCTCCGGCGCCGTGATCGACCGGCAGTTCGGCACGATCGACGTGCTGGTGATCCTGCCGGTCGCGGCGATCGACCAGCGCTATCGCGACTATTACGGCGACGAAGGCCAGCGCTACGCCGCCTGAGCGGAGCGTCGAGCGCCGTCCAACCCCGTCATTGCGAGCGCAGCGAAGCAATCCAGGAGGGCTCGCCCGGCCGCCCCTGGATTGCTTCGGCGGCTTCGCCGCCTCGCAATGACGGATGAGCCTTGACCTGCGGCGGGCGGTGTTTTCGCCTACTCCCCCGCCGCCGCGAGGTCGCGCAGCGCCTGGCGATAATCCGGATAGCGGAAGGCATAGCCGAGTTCGCGCTTCAGCAGCGCATTCGAGACCCGCTTGTTCTCGCCATAGAAGCTCGCCGCCATCGGCGAGAGCCTGCTCGGATCGAAGGGCGTTTCCGGCGGCGGCGCCAGCCCTGCGGCCTCGGCGGCGAAGCTGACCACGTCCTGCGGCGGCGCCGGCTCGTCATCGGTCACATTGTAGACCGCGCCGGCACGCGGCTTCTCGAGCGAGGCCATCAGCACGCCGGCGATGTCGTCGACATGGATGCGGTTGAAGACCTGGCCGGGCTTGATCAGCCGGTTGGCGGTGCCGGCCCGCAGCTTGGTGATGGCGTTGCGGCCGGGGCCGTA
>NZ_JAKFED010000019.1:0-47956 GCF_036675845.1 Allobosea sp.
TGGAAGAACGGCGTGTAGCGCCCGAGCGAGAACAGCACCATCAGCACGAACAGGATGGTGAAGGGCCGGATCGCCTTGTCCCAGAGCCAGCCGCGGCTCAGGCCCGGCGCGATCAGCAGCAGGCCGGGCAGCGCCCCGGCATAGATCTGTCCCATGTTCTGCGACAGGAACAGCTCCTTGGCATCCCATTGCGGGCTGTACGGCCCCCAGAAATCCACGGCCGGATCGCCGGCGCCGAACAGGTCCCCGACGAAGGCGGTCAGCAGCGAGGCCGGGTGCAGCGATCCCCTGCCCGCCTCGACGAGATCGACCGCCGGGCGCGTCGTCGCCTCGGCGAACAGCCAGGTCCAGAGCAGCGGCACCGCGATCGTCGCGAGGCCGGCGAGGCAGGCGGCCGCGACCGGGGCCAGGCTGGTACGGAAGCCCGTCCGGCCTTCGGCGATCCAGTGCGCCACCACCATGCCGACGAGCACATAGGCGCCGAGCAGCGCCACCTGGTCGGGGTCGAGCACCATCAGCCCGGCGGCCAGGCCGGCCAGGACGCCATAGAGCGGCGAGGCGCGCTGCAGCATCCGCGCCGTCAGCCAGAAGGCGAGCGCGAAGAAGGCGAGGCTGGCGATCTGCCCGACATGCTGGACGCGCCAGGCGGCCGAGGCGCCGAAGGCGAAGACCAGCGCCGCCAGCAGGCCGCCGGCCGGATGCCAGCGGCGATCGCGGAAGAACATCAGCAAGGCGAGGCCGCCGACGAGCAGATGCGCCAGCACATAGGCGTCGACCGCCCGGAAGCTCGGCGAGGGGTTGAGCAGCGCGAGCAGGATCGCCGGCGAGAAGATCAGCGATTGCGGGTCGGCGATCTGCGGCGAGCCGCCGAAGACGTTGTGCGTCCAGAACGGCGACTGGCCGGAATGCAGCGCCTGGGCGAGGAACTGGATCTGCGCCTGGAAATGCGCCTTGGCATCGAACGGAATCGTCACCGCCCCGGAAAGCCAGGGCCAGCACAGCAGCGCCCAGGCGCAAAGGAACATCGCGGCGGCCAGCTTGTAGCTGACGCCCTGCTTCAAGGCGTTCAAGCGGACCCCCCGGTCCCTGGGGCGTACGTTCCTCCCGATTCCCGGAAGACCGCTCACGCCGATTTGATCGGGCGAGACGATGCGGTGCGCGATGTGAACCGAAACTGAATGAAACCACTGCGCGATTCAGATTCGCCGGGCAGCGTCAACACGCCACTACCGACGCGGCACCATCCCCTCAGCCCTCATCCTGGGGAGCCGCGCAGCGGCGTCTCGAAGGATGGTTCAGCGATCTCCTGAGCCTCCTGAACATCCTTCGAGACGCGATCTGCGCTCGCTCCTCAGAATGAGCGCTGGAGGCAGCCTCTGACGAGAGTCAGCGCTTCTGCGCCACCCAGGCGGCGAGCATGCGGCGCTCATCCGCCGTCATCCCCGACAGGTTGTTCGGCGGCATCGCATGGGTCATCACCGCCTGCACCGCGATGGCGCGGCGCTGGCGCGCGATCAGTTCGGGCTCATGCAGCAGCACGCCCTTGGGTGCGATCTGGATGCCGGGCCAGGACGGTTCCGGCGCGTGGCACATGGCGCAGCGCCCGGTGACGATGTCGGCGACCTCGGCGGGCGGCGGCACGAGGCCGGCGAGCTGAACGGTCCTTGCCGGTTCGAGCGGCTTCAGCCCGAGTTGCGCGCGCCCGCCCGGCGAGGACGCCATCGCCACCCAGAAGGCGAGCCAGAGCGCCAGCGCCGCCACCGCCCAGGTCCACCAGGGCGATCTGGCATGGTCGGCATGGCGGAGATTATAGAAATGCCGGATCAGCGCGCCGGCGACGATGATGAGCGCGACCAGCAGCGGGATCACCGCCGAATTGGCGTAGGTCACCGGGTAGTGGTTCGCCAGCATCAGGAACAGCACCGGCAGGGTGATGTAGTTGTTGTGCAGCGAGCGCTGCTTGGCCTGCTTGCCGAGTGCCGGATCGGGCCGCTCTCCCGCCGTCAGCGCCGCGATGGTCTTGCGCTGGTTCGGCATGATCACGAAGAAGACGTTGGCCGACATGATCGTCGCCATCAGCGCGCCGGTATGGATCAGCGCGCCGCGCCCCGAGAACACCGAGGCGAAAGCCCAGCTCGCCGCGACGACATAGCCGAAGCCGAGCAGGCCGAGGACGACGTCGTTCTTCCCCAGCGGCGACCTGCACAAAAGATCGTAGAACAGCCAGCCGCCGGCGAGCGCCGCAATGCCGATCGCCCCGGCGGCGAAGGGCGAGAGCGCCATCACCGCCGGATCGATCAGATAGAGCTCGGATTGCGCGTAATAGACCCAGACCAGCAGGAAGAAGCCGGAGATCCAGGTCCAGTAGGCCTGCCATTTATGCCAGGTCAGCTCCTTCGGCAGCACCTCGGGCGCCACCAGATATTTCCGCATCGCGTAGAAGCCGCCGCCATGCACCTGCCAGGCGAGGTACTGCGTCGGCTGGCCGGCCTCGTTCAGCGGTGCGTCGGGCGCGGCCCGCAGCGAGGCGTCGAGATGGATGAAGAAGAAGGACGAGCCGATCCAGGCGATGGCCGCGATGACATGCAGCCAGCGCAGCAGCATGCCGCCCCATTCGAGGAGATAGGCCTCAAGCATGCAGGCGCTCCGCGACCGGGCCGAAGCGCTCGAATTGACAGGGTGGATTCGGGGATGGAACTTGCATGCGGCGTCCAGACTAGGTTCGGCCTTTTCCGGAACGCAAGCATCATTCCGGCCGCCCGGCGGCGGCTTCAGCGAAAGGTTCAGGCATGGGGCGCCTGTCGACGCATGTGCTCGACACGGTCAATGGCAGGCCGGCGGCGGGGGTGCGCATCACCCTCGACTGGATCGCTCCGGGCGGCGCGCGCAATCGCGTCACCGAGACGCTCACCAATGCCGACGGCCGCACCGACGCGCCGCTGCTGAGCGGCACGCTGACGACCGGCAGCTACGAGCTGACCTTCCACATCGGCGACTATTTCCGCAGCCTCGGCACGGCCCTGCCCGAGCCGGCCTTCCTCGACCTGGTGCCGATCCGCTTCGGCATCGCCGAGGCCGAGGGGCATTATCATGTCCCCCTGCTCGCCTCGCCCTGGAACTATTCGACCTATCGCGGCAGCTGAGTCGAAAAACGAATCCTTTTCCAACAGCTTGCAGGCCGTTCCTGAATCGCCGTCAGATGGACTTGAATCACCCTATGAACGCCTCCCCCTATCCGCGCGACCTCGTCGGCTATGGCCGCGACGCCCCACACCCGCATTGGCCGGGCGAGGCTCGCATCGCGGTGCAGTTCGTGATCAATTACGAGGAGGGTGGCGAGAACAACATCCTGCATGGCGACGCCGCCTCGGAAGCCTTCCTTTCCGAGATCGTCGGCGCCGCGCCCTGGCCCGGCCAGCGCCATATGAACATGGAGTCGATCTACGAATACGGCTCGCGCGCCGGCTATTGGCGGCTCTGGCGGATGTTCACGGAGCGGAAGATGCCGGTCACCGTCTTCGCCGTCGCCTCGGCGCTCCAGCGCTATCCCGGGATCGTCGCCTCGATGCAGGAGGCCGGCTGGGAGATCGCCAGCCACGGGCTGAAATGGATCGACTATCGCGATCTGCCGGCAGAGACCGAGCGCGCCCATATCGAGGAAGCGATCCGTATCCAGAGCGAGATCGCCGGGACACGCCCGCTCGGCTTCTATCAGGGCCGGACCTCGCAGAACACGATTCCGCTCACCATGGCGGAAGGCGGCTTCCTCTACACG
Organism: Allobosea sp.; assembly: GCF_036675845.1. Taxonomy (GTDB): domain Bacteria; phylum Pseudomonadota; class Alphaproteobacteria; order Rhizobiales; family Beijerinckiaceae; genus Allobosea. The sequence goes on from NZ_JAKFED010000019.1 coordinate 3,776, forward strand.
GCGGACGTCTATGCCGACGAGCTGCCCTACTGGCTCCAAGGCCCGCATGGCCCGCAGCTCGCCGTGCCCTATACGCTTGATGCCAACGACATGCGTTTCGCCACGCCACAGGGCTTCAATGCCGGCGACCAGTTCTTCGCCTATCTCAAGGACTCGTTCGACACGCTCTATGCGGAAGGGGAAACCGCCCCGAAGATGATGTCGGTCGGCCTGCATTGCCGCCTTGTCGGCCGGCCCGGCCGCGCCGCGGCGCTGGCGCGCTTCCTCGACTATGTCGCAAGCCATGATCGCGTCTGGATCGCGACGAGGCTCGACATCGCCCGCCACTGGATCAGACGGCATCCACCGGCCGGCGGCTACCGGCCCTCTGCCGTGCCGAGAGCGCTGTTCGTCGAGGTCTTCGGCCGGGTCTGGGAGCATTCGCCCTGGATCGCCGAGGCGACCCATGCGTCCGGGATCGGGCCGGAGCAGGACAATGCCGAAGGGCTGCACCGGGCGATGCTGAAGGTGCTGCGCGCCAGCCCGCGCGACAGGCAGAAGGCGCTGCTCGCCGCCCATCCCGATCTCGCCGGCAGGATCGCGGCGGCGGGCGAGCTGACGCCGGAATCGGCCGGCGAACAGGGCTCGGCCGGGCTCGACCGGCTGACCAGCGACGAGCGCGCCCGCTTCACCGCGCTGAACGAGGCCTACAAGGCCCGTTTCGGCATCCCCTTCATCCTCGCCGTGAAGGGGCTGGGCAAGGACGCGATCCTCGCCGCCTTCGAGGCGCGGCTGAAAAGCACACCGGAGCAGGAGTTCGAGACCGCGCTGGCGCAGGTCGAGAAGATCGCTCTGATCAGACTGAGGGAGCTGCTGCCGGGCTGACAGCTCTCCTTCGTCATTCCGGGCTCGCCGCTGCGCGTCGCCCCGGAATGACAGTGGTGGCCCCGTCCCCTACAGCCCGCTGACCAGGTGCCCGCCATCGACGGCGACGACCGCGCCGGTCATGTAGCGGGCGGCGTCCGAGCAGAGCAGCAGGAACGGCCCGTCGAGATCGGCAAGCTCGCCCGGCCGGCGCATCGGGATGCGCTTCTTCAGCGCCTCGCCCGCCTCGCCGGCGAAGAATTCGCGGTTGATGTCGGTGACGACATAGCCCGGTGCCAGCGCGTTGACGCGCACCTTGTGCCGCGCCCATTCCAGCGCCAGCGCCTTGGTCATCTGGACCAGCCCGGCCTTCGAGATCGCATAGGGCGCGACGCTGACCGCGACGCGCTCGCCGAGGATCGAGGCGATGTTGACGATGACCCCGCCCTCCGGCTGCTCCGCCATCACCTTGGCCGCTGCCTGCGCCGCGAAGAAGCAGCCCTTCAGGTTGACGTCGAGCTGCTGGTCCCATTGCGCCTCGCTCACCGAGAGCGCCCGCTCGGTCTCGGCGACGCCGGCATTGTTGACCAGCACGTCGAGCCCGCCGAGCGCCTTCGCAGCTTCGCCGATCCCAGCCTCGATCGCCGCGACCGAGCCGACATCGAGCGCCAGCGGCACGATCCGCCCCGGCAGGCTCTCGCAATCCCGCGCCAAGGCGGCGAGCCGGTCGGTACGCCGCGCCGCGGCGGCGACATGGGCGCCCCGTTCCGCCAGCAACCGGGCGAAATGCGCTCCCAGCCCGGACGAGGCGCCGGTCACCAGCACCCGTTTGCCGCTCAGATCCCCGAACATGCCGTTCTCTCCCGCAGCCCACTGAAGCGTTTCCTGGCTTTCCGCGCCGGAGGGGACAACGCCGCGCCGGCCCGGTCAACCGGCCGCCCGATGGCCGCTCCGGGGAACCTGCCCGCGCCCCGGGACGTTTGTCCGGCGAAGATTCTCGATGAGGGGGACCCATGTTCCGCATTCTGCTGCTGATCGCCGTGATCGCCATCGGTTACGACGCGATCGTCCATCAGGGCGCCTATACGCGCAGCGCCTGGTACAATGTCGTCGGCGCGACGGAGCGCCTCGTCGGTGAGGCCAAGCGCATCGGCGAGCCGGCGCGCGAGGAGCCGCGCCCCGAACAGCCGCTGCGCGAGGAACCGCCGCGCACGCAGATGAACTGAGCTCGCCATTCCTCCCCGTCATTGCGAGCGAAGCGAAGCAATCCAGGGGCCATAGAGTTCTATGAGGCTGGATTGCTTCGCTTCGCTCGCAATGACGCAGGAGTTCGGCTTCACGCCGCCTCGCGCGCCAGCGCCGCGCGCTCGATCTCGCCGGCGATCGCCTCGATCAGCGCCGTCTCGTCGCCGGCAAGCCCTTCCATCGCCGCCATGCGGGCGAGCACCGTCGCCGCGACCTTCTCCTCCACCGTGTCCTCGGCATAGGTGTAGAAGATCGTCGCGTGCTGGCCGTCGCGGTGGCAGCGGCCCTCGATCTGCTGGAGCTGGATGGCGCTGTGGCGCAGATCGTGGACGACCAGCGAGCGTTCGCGCTCGCCGCCCGGCATCTCGCCGCGATGCAGCGAGATCGATTCGGTCACGGTGAAGATCACGGCATCGAGCTGGCCCGTCTGGAAGGCGATCCGGGTCGCCTCGTTGGCCTCGCCGGAATATTCGCCGGTGATCGAGCCGACGCGCCAGCCCCGGCCCGCGAGCTTCTCGGCCAGCATCGCCCCGGTCTCCAGGAAGGCCACCGAGATCGCCGCCTGCTGGTCGTTGTCGAGCAGGTCCTCGCAGAAATCGGCCGTACCCGCCGTCCTGAGCAGGCTCGCCTTCTGACGGAAGCGCAGATCGGCGGCCCAGCCGGCGGGCTTGCGGGTCGAGCCGCCGGCTAGGCCGAGCTCGCGCCGGAACTCGCGCCAGGTCGCGTCATAGAGCTTGCGCTCGGCGCCATCGAGCCCGACCGGCGCCAGCTCGCGCTGCACCTCCGGCCAGCCGGCGATCTCCTCGGGTCGCCGGCGCAGGCCGATGGCATTGGCGCCGCGATAGAGCAGGTCGGCCATCAGCCGCCGGTCCTGCTCGTTCGGCTCCCAGCTCCAGTTCTTCCAGCGCCCCTTGGCCCGGCCGATCTTCAGCCGCTTCATCAGCGCCCGGAAGCCGTCGAGCTCGGCGCCGGGCAGCCCCGCCGCCGCGCCCAGCAGCCGCGCCAGATAGGACAGTTCATGCGGCGCCTGGCCGGCGGTCGCGCTCATATAGATCGTGAATTCGGCGGCGGCCGCCATCTGCCGGCAGACCAGCCCCTGCTGCGAGTTGGGATTGCGGATGCGGTGGGCCTCGTCGATCACCACCAGCGGCCAGACCCGCTTCGGCGTGCCATGCTTGGCGAGCTCGTTGTTCTTCGCCCTTGTCGAGCGCTTGCTGCTCGCCGGCGGCGGGGCGAGCAGCGACTTGGTGCGCTCGAAATTCATCAGCGTCAGCTTCTTTTCCGGCAGGCCGGCATGGGCGATGGTCCGCCGCCATTGCGGGATCGCGCCTTTCGGGCAGATCACCAGCACCTCGCTTTCCGGCATCGCGGCGAGCGCCAGCCAGGCCGAGAGCGTCTTGCCGAGCCCGGTCAGGTCGCCGAGCAGGAAGCCGGGCTTGCCGGCGGCACGCGCCGCGAGGATGGCATCGCGCGCCACGATCTGGTGCGGATGCGGCACCATCACTTCGGCAGCGCCCTGCCCCGGCTCGCCGCCCCGCCTCATGCCCGCGGCGCTCCCGCCAGGCCGCCCGGGGCGGCGGGATGGCCGGCCAATGGCGCAGCCGCCGCGACCGCCGCCTCCTCGGCCTGCAGCCGCCCGACCAGCAGGCCGAGGAAATTCGTCACCAGCCGCGGCAGCGCCCGGCCCGACATGGTCTGCACCTGCAGGCTGCGCGGCGGCAGCTCGCCGTCCCTCAGCGGCAGCGCCACCACCGAGCCGTCGCGAATCGAGGCGCCGAAGGAGATCGAGCTGGCGAACATCACCGCGCCGCCGAGCTTGCAGAAATGCCGGAGGCTCGCGACATTGGTCGAGACCAGCACCGGATCGACGGTCAGGCCGCGCGCCGAGAAATAGATGTCGACGATCTTGCGCACCGTCGCCTCGCCGTCGAGCAGCGCGACCGGATGGGCGAAGATGTCCTCGATCTCGACATGCGGCTTTCCCGCCAGTGGGTGATGCGGCGCGACGAAGGCGTAGGTGCGGGCCGCGCATTGCCAGTTGATGGCGACGCCGCGCTCCTGCTGCAGCACGAAGGTCAGCCCGAGATCGATCGCCCCGATGCGAACATGCTCGGTCACGGCCTGCGGCGACATCACCTTGACGTCGAAGGCGACGTCGGGGTGCCGCTCGCGGAAGGCGTAGATCGTCTCGGGAATGAAACTGACCGCGAAGCCCTCGGTGACGCCGAGACGGATCAGCCCTCGGCCGGCGCTGTGCAGCTCGCGAATCTCGCTGACGACCTGCTCGGCTTCCAGCGCGAGGCGCTGGGCATAGGCAGCCAGCGTCTGCCCGGCCTGGGTCAGGATCATGCCGTGCGAGCGCCGCTCGAACAGATTCGCATCGAGCTCCTTCTCGAGATTGGCGATCTGGCGGCTGACGGCCGAGGCCGCCACCCGCAGGCGCTGCGCCGCGGCGCTGACCGAGCCGGTCCGCGCCACCGCCAGGAAATATCGGAGAGCCGCTGTCTGCATCGGCCGGATTTAGAGAAGCTTTGCCGGTTCGGCAACGATCCCTTCGATTCATTCTTATGGCGGCAAGCGCGATCCTTGGGCAGATTTCCTCCAAAGCGAAACTGCGGCACGAACGCCGTGGCTGCGCCGTGTCAGCACGGACAACGAAGTTGTGAGGGGAAGACCAATGAGAACTCCGACGAGGACGATCGCTCTGGCGCTGGCCGGCTCGGCCATCGCGGCGCTGACAGCGATGCCCGCCTTCGCCCAGAAGGCAGCCAACACCATCCGCTTCGCCTATGACCAGGCGCCGGAGAACGTCGACCCGTTCTTCAACAATGTCCGTATCGGCGTCATCATCGGCGCCAATGTCTGGGACACGCTGATCTACCGTGACCCGGTCAGCAACGAGTACAAGGGCCAGCTCGCCAAGAGCTGGAAGCAGGTCGACGACAAGACCATCGAGTTCGAGCTGCGCCAGGGCGTGAAGTTCCACAATGGCGAGGAGTTCGACGCCGACGACGTCGTCTACACGCTGAACTTCATTTCCAAGCCGGAGAACAAGGTCGTCACCCAGGGCAACGTCAACTGGATCGGGAAGGCCGAGAAGCTCGACAAATACAAGGTCCGGCTGACCACCAAGGAGATCTTCCCGGCCGCGATCGAGTATCTCGCCGGCCCGGTCGTCATCCACCCGAACGAGTACTACGAGAAGGTCGGCCCCAAGGGCCAGAACGAGAAGCCGGTCGGCTCGGGTCCCTACAAGGTCACGAACTACGTCCCCGGCAAGTCGATCACGCTCGAGACCAACAAGGACTATTTCAAGGATTCGCCGAAGGCGCAGGCCAAGATCGGCAAGATCGAGATCCGCTTCATCCCCGACCGCCAGACCCAGATGGCCGAGATGCTCTCGGGCGGCGGCGACCTGATCATGCACGTGCCCAAGGATCAGGCCGACCAGCTCAAGACCGTGCCGACCCTGCAGGTCGTCTCGGGCGAGACGATGCGCATCGTCTTCATGCAGATGAACATCCAGGAAGGCACGCCCTCGCCCGCCCTGAAGGACGAGCGCGTCCGCAAGGCGATCATCCACGCCATCGACCGCGAGGCGATGGTCAAGAACATCGTCGGCGAGGGTTCGCGCGTCATCAACACCATCTGCTTCCCCTCGCAGTTCGGCTGCACCGACGAGGGCGCGGCGCGCTACAGCTACGATCCTGCCAAGGCCAAGGCGCTGCTGGCCGAAGCCGGCCATCCCAACCTGACCCTGGACATCGTCGCCTATCGCGAGCGCAACCAGACCGAGGCGCTGATCGGCTATCTCCAGGCCGTCGGCATCAAGACCAATCTGCGCTTCCTGCAATACGCCGCGATGCGCGAGCAGATCGCCACCAACAAGGCGATGCTGACGCACCAGACCTGGGGCTCGTTCTCGGTCAACGACGTCTCGGCCGCGACGCCGAACTATTTCGCCTTCCGCAGCGAGGACATCACCCGCGATCCGCAGGTCCGCGACCTGCTCAACAAGGGCAATAATTCGGTCGATCCGGCAGCGCGCAAGGAAGCCTATAAGGGCGCCCTCAAGATCATCGCCGACAAGGCCTATGCCGCGCCGCTCTATTCGCTGCCGGTCTACTACGTCGCCAACAAGGACCTGAACTTCAAGGCCTATCCGGACGAGGTGGTGCGCTTCTGGGAGATGAGCTGGAAGTGACGCGCAGCCTCATTCTCGGGCGCAGCGAAGCGTAGATCCGAGAACCTCAATCACGAGATGGTCGGCTCAAGGCCGACCATGACGCCAGGGCCGCTTGCTCGCGGGCCTGGCGAACATAACCCTTCAAAGTGCGAAGGAAGCCCCATGCTCGGCTTCATCCTCAAACGCCTCGGCCTGGCGCTGCTCGTCGCGCTCGCGGTCTCGGCGATCGCCTTCTTCCTGCTGCGCCTTTCCGGCGACGTCGCGGTGGCGATCGCCGGCGAAGGCGCGCACCAGGCCGATATCGACCTGATCCGCAAGACCTACGGGCTCGACCGGCCGCTGCTGGTCCAGTATCTCGACTGGCTCTGGAAGACCCTGCGCGGCGATCTCGGCACCTCGATCTATTTCAAGACCGACGTCGCCTCCCTGGTTCTGGCGAAGATGCCGGTGACGCTGATGCTCGGCCTGACCTCGCTCGCCTTCGCGCTGCTGATCTCGATCCCGCTCGGCGTGCTCGCGGCGATCTACGCCAATAGCTGGATCGACCGGCTGGCGCTCGCCGTCGCCGTCTTCGGCCAGGCCATGCCGAACTTCTTCCTGGCCCTGATTCTGGTGATGCTGTTCTCGATCACGCTGCGCTGGCTGCCGGTCTCGGGCTCTGCCACCTGGCAGCATTATGTCATGCCGACCATCGCGCTCGGCTACTATGCCGCACCGGCCTTCATGCGCCTGATCCGCGCCGGCATGATCGAGGTGCTCTCGGCCGACTATATCCGCACCGCCCGCGCCAAGGGCCTGCCGCCCGGCAAGATCATCTTCAAGCATGCACTGCGCAACGCCGTGGTGCCGGTGGTGGCGCTGGCGGCGGTGCAGCTCGGCTTCCTGCTCGGCGGCTCGGTGGTGATCGAGACGATCTTCGCGCTCGATGGGCTGGGCTACCTCGCCTATCAGAGCATCACCTACAAGGATTTCCCGGTCATGCAGGTCGTCGTCCTGCTGCTTTCGGTGGTCTACGTCCTGCTGACGCTGGCCGCCGACATCGCCAATGCCTGGCTCGATCCGCGCATCAGGGTGGCCTGACCATGCAAGCTCCTGACTCGCAGTTGACCGCCCTCTCCGTCGCCGACGCGCCCGAGCTCTCCGAAGGCCGCAAGCTACTGCGCCGCTTCCTCGGCCAGAAGGCCTTCGTCTTCGGCTTCGGCCTGCTCGTCCTGTTCATCCTGGTGGCGCTCGCCGCCCCCCTGCTGGCGCCGCACGACCCCTATCTGCAGAACCTGACGGCGCGCAATGTGCCGCCCTTCTGGTACGAGAAGGGCAACTGGCTCCATCCGCTCGGCACCGACCCGCTCGGGCGCGACTATCTCTCGCGGCTGATCTACGGCGCCCGCATCTCGCTGCTGATCGGCATCAGCGTCGTCATCATCTCCGGCCTGATCGGCACGACCATGGGCCTGCTCGCCGGCTATTTCGGCGGCCGGGTCGACATGGTCATGACCTTCCTCGTCACCACGCGGCTCTCCATGCCGGTGATCCTGGTCGCGCTGGCGGTCGTCGCCATCGTCGGTTCCTCGCTCTGGATCGTCATCCTGGTGCTCGGCCTGCTGAAATGGGACCGCTTCGCCGTGGTGATGCGAAGCGCGACGCAGCAGGTGCGCTCGCTCGACTATGTCGCCGCCGCCCAGGCCGCCGGCGCCTCGACCGCGCGCATCATCCTCGGCGAGGTGCTGCCCAACATCGCCCCGCACCTCATCGTCGTCGCGACGCTCGAGGCGGCCAGCGCCATCCTGCTCGAGGCGGCGCTCTCCTTCCTCGGCCTCGGCGTGCAGCCGCCCTTGCCCTCCTGGGGCCTGATGATCTCGGAAGCCAAAGCCTACATGTTCTTCTCGTTCTGGCTCATCGCCCTGCCCGGCAGCGCGCTTGCCCTGCTGATCTTCGCCATCAACCTCGCCGGCGACGGCCTGCGCGACGTGATCTCGCCGGAGGGCCGCACGTGACGAGCGAAGCCATCCTCCAGGTCGACGGCCTCAGCGTCGACATCGCCACGCCGCGCGGCCCGCTGCATGCGGTGCGCGAGCTCTCCTTCACCGTCGAGAAGGGCAAGACGCTCTGCCTCGTCGGCGAATCCGGCTGCGGCAAGTCGATGACCTCGCTCGCCATCATGGACCTCCTGCCCAAGGCGGCGAAGAAGAGCGCCAAGCGCCTCGCCTTCGCCGGCGAGGATCTCTCCAGGGCCGGCGCCAAGCGGATCAATGCGCTCCGCGGTGACCGCATGGCGATGATCTTCCAGGAGCCGATGACGGCGCTGAATCCGGCCTACACCATCGGCGACCAGCTCACCGAGGCCTATACGCTGCACCGCAAGGCGAGCGAGGCTGAAGCCCGCGAACGCGCCATCCTGCTGCTCGGCAAGGTCGGCATCGCCAACGCCGCCCAGCGCCTCGGCCAGTATCCGCATCAGCTTTCCGGCGGCCTGCGCCAGCGCGTGATGATCGCCATGGCGCTGATGTGCTCGCCTGACCTGCTGATTGCCGACGAGCCGACCACGGCGCTCGACGTCACCATCCAGGCCCAGATCCTGCGCCTGCTCGCCGACCTCCAGAAGGAGCTCGGCATCGCCATGGTGCTGATCACCCATGATCTCGGCATCGTCGCCCGCATCGCCGACTGGGTCGGCGTGATGTATGCCGGCCAGATCGTCGAGGAAGGCCCGACCGAGGCGATCTTCCGCAATCCGCGCCATCCCTACACGCAAGGGCTGATCGACTGCATCCCGGTGCCCGGCCGCACCGAGCCCGGCGGCAGGCTCGGCGTCATCCCCGGCGTCGTCCCCTCCCTCGTCGGCGAGATCAGGGGCTGCAGCTTCCGCGACCGCTGCAAGCACGCTCAGCCGGTCTGTGCCGAGGAGCCGCCCTTGCGCCAGCGCCCGGACGGGCATCGCTGGCGCTGCATCCTGGAGGACGCGGCATGAGCGCGACCACCCCGATCCTGCTCGAGGCGCGCGACCTCACCCGCTCCTTCTCGGTCAGCCAGGGCCTGTTCAAGGCCAAGCGCAAGCTCCACGCCGTCAACGGCGTCTCGCTTTCCATCGCCAAGGGCGAGGTGCTCGGCATCGTCGGCGAATCCGGCTGCGGCAAGTCCACCCTGGCGCGCATGCTGCTCGGTTTGCTGCCCCCGTCCAGCGGCGAGATCGAGCTCGCCGGCGAGGATGTCGGCAAGCTCGGCCGGCTCGGCATGGCCAAGCGGGTGCAGCCGGTCTTCCAGGACCCTTATTCCTCGCTGAACCCGCGCCGCACCGTCGCCTCGATCGTGGCGCTGCCGCTCGCGGTGCAGGGCATCGGCACGGGCAAGGAGCGCCGCGAGCGCGCCATCGCCATCCTCGACAAGGTCGGCCTGCCGCGCCGCTTCGCCGATCGCTATCCGCGCGAGCTCTCCGGCGGCCAGCGCCAGCGCGTCGCCATCGCCCGCGCGCTGATCCTCAATCCCGAGATGGTGGTCTGCGACGAGCCGACCTCGGCGCTCGACGTCTCGGTGCAGTCGCAAATCCTCAACCTGCTCAACGACCTGCGCCGCGAGCTCGGCCTGACCTATGTCTTCATCAGCCACAACCTCGTCGTCGTCGAGCACATCGCGACCCGGGTCGCGGTGATGTATCTCGGCCGCGTCGTCGAGCTGACCGATACTGCGACGCTCTTCAAGGCGCCGCGCCATCCCTACACCAAGGCGCTGCTCGCCTCCGTGCTGACGCCGGAACCGGGCAAGGGCATCCCCGAGACCGGCCTTGGCCTCGCTTTTCCCGACCCGCTCAACCCGCCGCCGGGCTGCCCCTTCCACCCACGCTGCCCGGCGAAGATGCCGCAATGCGAGACGGTGACGCCGGCGCTGAAGGCGGGCCCGGCAGGGCTGGTCGCCTGTCATCTCTATGACGAGCCGGCGGCAACCGCGTCAGCCTGACATGCCCGCCCAATCCCTCAGCCCTCATCCTGAGGAGCCGCGCAGCGGCGTCTCGAAGGATGAGGGCTGAGACAAGCCAAATTCAGCGAGGAGACGACCCCATGACCCGCGCCAAGGCGATCGCGCATGCCCAGGATTACTTCGACTCGGGCAGCTTCAAGACCGATCTCGCCCGGCTCGTCGCCATGCCGACCGAGAGCCAGAACCCGGAGCGCGCGCCGGTGCTGGGCGAATACCTCGACAAGGAGATGCGCCCGCTGCTCGAAGGCCTCGGCTTCACCTGCACGACGCTGACGCATCCGAAGGCCCGCGGTCCCTTCCTCTTCGCGCAGCGCATCGAGGATCCGGCCCTGCCGACGATCTTCGGCTATGGCCATGGCGACGTCATCCGCGGGCTCGACGCGCAATGGAGCGAGGGCCTCTCGCCCTGGACGCTCACCGAGCGCGGCGACCGCTGGTATGGCCGCGGCGTGGTCGACAACAAGGGCCAGCACGTCATCAACATCAACGCCTTGCGCGCCGTTCTTGAATCGCGCGGCAAGCTCGGCTTCAACGCCAAATACCTGATCGAGATGGGCGAGGAATGCGGCTCGCCGGGCCTGCGCGAGCTCTGCACCGAGCAGAAGGAGCTGTTCAAATCGGACGTGCTCATCGCCTCGGACGGGCCGCGCCTCAATGCCGAGCGCCCGACCCTCTTCCTCGGCGCGCGCGGCGGCGTCACCTTCGACCTGACGATCAATGCCCGCGAGGGCGGCCATCATTCCGGCAACTGGGGCGGCATCCTCTCCGACCCGGCGATCCAGCTCGCCCATGCCATCGCCTCGATCACCTCGCCGACCGGCCAGATCCGCATTCATGAATGGGTTCCGAAGGAACTGCCTCCGGCAGTGCGCAAGGCGCTGGCCGATTGCGAGATCGACGGCGGCCCCGACGGCCCGACCATCGATCCCAGCTGGGGCGAGCCCGGCCTGTCTCCGGCCGAGCAGGTCTTTGGCTGGTGCTCCTTCGACGTGCTGGCGATGAAGTCGGGCGTGCCCGAGACCCCCGTCAACGCCGTGCCGCCGAGCGCCTGGGCCCGCTGCGCGCTGCGCTTCGTCGTCGGCATCGATCCCGACGACGTCATGCCGGCGCTGCAGCGCCATCTTGCGCGCCACGGCTTCGACATGGTCGAGGTCACCAAGGCGCGCGATGCGGTCTTCAACGCCACAAGGCTCGACCCCGAGGACGCCTGGGTGCATTGGGCGCTCGCCTCGGTCGAAAAGAGCACCGGCAAGAAGCCGGCGCTGCTGCCCAATCTCGGCGGCGGTCTGCCCAACGACATCTTCTCGGAGATCGTCGGCATGCGCACGATCTGGGTGCCGCATTCCTATCCCGGCTGCTCGCAGCATGCACCCGACGAGCACCTGCCGGTCGCGATAGCGCGCGAGGGGCTGGCGATGATGGCGGGTCTCTACTGGGATCTCGGCGAAGGCGACACGCCGCCGCTCTGAGCTCAGCGCCCGCCATATTCGCGGTCGAAGACGGCAGCGTCCGGACGCTGCCGTTCCAGGCTCTCGCGATAGCGCAGGCAGCCGCGCAGGAATTTCGGCCAGGGCGGGACGGCGATCTCGAGCAGGGTCCGCTCCGGCAGCAATCCCCAAAGCTCCGGATGGTGCCAGCACAGGTCGTGGCCGGTCGAATCGCGATGCTCGCGGATACCGGCGCGCAGGCGCCTGACCTCTTCGATCAGGCGCTCACGGCTCATGTCGTCGAGGTCGCTGTCGATCGGCGCCGCGCCCATCGGCCTTGCTCCTTCTCGCCTCACTCCTGCGGCTGGCGCGGATCGCGCGACGGCGGCAGATCGACCGGCGTCGCCGGTGGCGTCTCGGGCGGGGCGTTCGGCGGCAGCTCGGGCGGCGGGTCCGTGGGAATCCCGGCCGGCTCCGTGTCGGGGGGCGACTCGACAGGGGGCACCGGCTGCACTTCGCCCGGCGTCAATGGCGGCAGTTCGGGCGGCGGAATCGGCGGCATCGGGTCGCCGCCGGGTTCACCTGCGACCTGCTGTTCTGCGATCATCGAATTCTCCCTTTGCCTGTCGCAACGCATCGCGCGCCGGAAAGTTCGGTCGCGCGCGGCCGCCGGGGGCGTGGAACAATGCCGGCGCTCGGCGCTTGGTTCGGCATCAGCCGAGCCAGGAGAGCCGCCATGCCGGAGAATGCCAAGCCGCGCGAGAACCCCGCCTTGCTGGATGAGCGGATCGCCTCCGATCCCATCCGGCCGGAAGACGCCTCGGTCCGCCCCGATCCCGATCTGGTCGGCAGCGACCGGCGCCGGGTCAGCGACGAAACCAATGTCCACGATGCCGGCAGCGACGCCAATGAAACCGTCGACGGGCTGACCGAGCAGGAGGAAGCCGTCCGGCACGCCGCCGAGGACATCCCGTCGGGCCGGGACCCTGCCGGCCCGACGGAGGCGACCCCGGTCTTCGACCGCGGCTCGAAGCCGCCGAAGGTTTGACGCAGCGAGCGCGGCGGGCAGGTGACAAACCCGGACGCTGCGCTAGGCTTGACGCATGAGCCTCGCCAATCGCCCGAATACTCGCCGGTGGCTGCGCCCGGCACCGCTTGCCGCCGTGCTGGCACTCGGCGCCCTGCCGGCGTTCGCGCAGGCCCCCTCCCCGATCGCCTGCAGCGGCCCCTTCGCTCGCAATGCCGACGAAGCGGCGCTGATCCGGGCCTTCGGGGCGGCGAATGTCCGCCGGACCCGGATCGAAGTCGGCGAAGGCGAGAAGCAGCCCGGCGCAATCCTCTTTCCGAACGATCGCAAGCGCCGGATCGAACTGACCTGGCATGACGGCGCCAAGCGCCGCCGCCCCGCCACGATCTATATTCGTGAGGGCTCGCAGCAGGCCGTGCTCGCTCCGGACGGCGCGCGCATCGCCATCGGCACGACGCTCGCCGAAGTCGAAAAGGCCAATGGCCGCCCCTTCACCATCCTCGGCTTCGGCTGGGACTATGCCGGCACCGCGACCGACTGGCGCGGCGGCAAGCTGACCAAGGCGGGAGGCGGCTGCCGCCTGCTGGTGCGCTTCCATGACACGCCGGGCGCCAATGGCGCAGCGCTGGAGCGGGTATCCGGCGACCGGGAGTTCGCCTCCAGCGACGCCGACATCCGGGCGGTGAAACCAGTCATCGGCGAGATCCTGCTGTCCTGGGCGGACTGACCGCTCTTTGCCGGCGCCTCAGGCACCGACCTTGGCCAGGACATCGGCCCGCAGGAAACGCTCGATGAACAGCATGAACAGCACCGACGGCACCAGCAGGATCAGCGCCGTGATCGAGGCGACCTGATAATTGCCGCCCATCGCCGCATTGTAGAGCAGCAGCGGCAGGGTCGTGACCTGCGGCACGCCGACGAAGAAGGTACCGGTGAACTCGTCGAGCGATTCAAGGAAGACGAAGATGCCGCTGGCGATGATGCCCGGCATCGCCAGCGGCAGCGTCACGGTGGCGAAGGTCCGCAAGGGCGAGGCGCCGATATTGCGGGCGGCGAGCTCGAGATCCTTGTCGACGGCGGCGAAGGCCGCGGCCGCGATCCAGACCGAATAGACCAGCCCGTGCGCCGCATGCACCAGCACGACCGCCAGCACCGTGCCGTTGATGCCGAGCTGATAGAAGATCCGCGCCACGTTGATGTAGATCGCAACCGACGGAAACGCCTGCGGCAGCAGGAAGAGCACCATGAACAGCGCCCGCGCCGGCAGCTTCAGCCGCGCCAGCGCATAGCCGGCCGGGATCGACAGCGCGAGCGCGACGATGACGGTCAGCACCGCGATCCAGACGCTGGTGCCGAGCGAGGCCATGGCGTCGCCGGTGGGACGGAAGACCTGCTCCCAATAGCGCGTGCCATAGGTCACCGGCAGCTTGTGGGGCGTGTACCAGCGCTCCGCCACGGACCAGAGCGCCAGATTGGCGAGCGGGCCGATCAGCACGAAGGCGAAGGCGGTCAGCACCGCTGCCGCAAGCGTCGCCCGAAAGGCCGAGGCGAGCCGCATCATGGCGCAGCCTCCTTGGACATGCCGCGCTTCAGGTAGAGGATCGCCGCGCCGGCGCTGATCAGATAGGTGATGACGCCGAGCGCGTTGGCGGTCGAGTAGTCGCCATAGGCGTTGATGCGGAAGGCCATGTCGACGGTCAGCATGGTCGGCTGCGAGCCGGCGACCATCATCGGCACCGAGAGCACCGAGAGCATCGTCACAAAGGACAGGACGAGGGCCACCAGCAGCGTCGGCATCACCTGCGGCAGCGCCAGCTCGACCAGCACGCGCAGGCGCGAGGCGCCGAGATTGCGGCCGGCCTCCAGCGTCGCGCGGTCGATCGAGGCGAGCGCGCCGGCGAGCAGCAGGGCGACGAACGGCGTCTGCTTCCAGACGAAGGTGGCGATGATGCCGCGCCAGTCGAGGAAGCTCATGGCGCTCAGCGGGTCCATCAGCCCGAGCGAGACGAAGGTGTTGTTCATCAGCCCGTTCTTGGCGAGGAAGGTGCGCATGCACTGCGCCGCGACGATGAACGGGATGAACAGCGGCCAGCGATAGAGCAGCTTGAGCGTGCCGACGATCCAGGGATTCTCGCCGAGCGTCAGCGTGCCGGCGATGGCGATGGCGGCCAGCGCCGTCAGCACGCAGGAAGTGACCACGATGATGATGGTGAAGAGGATGTCGCCGGAATAGAGCTCGAAGGCCTTGGCGAACCATTCCAGCGTCAGCGAGCCGTCGGGCCGCGTGAACGCCGAGACCAGCGAGAAGCCGAGCGGATAGAGAAACAGCGCCGCGACGAGGAACAGGCCGGGAGCGATCAGGATCAGCGCCAGTTGGCGTTGAGACAGCATGGGCAGGATCGCCGATCAGTGATGCGTGGGAACGCCATCCGTCATTGCGAGGAGCGGAGCGACGAAGCAATCCAGGGGCCGGAACATGCGGTTCTGGATTGCTTCGCTACGCTCGCAATGACGGTGGAGCGGACGAGGACGGCTCAGTTCGCGACCTTCTTCTCGTAGCTCTCGAGAATGTCGTTGAAATAGGGCGCGATCGGGAAGGACTTGCCCTTGCTGGCGAGGTCCGCCGGGGTGATGTCGGTGAACAGCTTGTTCCAGGCGGCCTGGTCGAGCTTGCCCTCGAGGTTCTTGGCGTCGATGCCCGGATACCAGTTGAACCGCTTGACGATGCCGTCGGCCTGGACCTGCGGGCTGGTGGCGAGGGCGATGAACTCCTCGGCCAGCTTGCGATGCGCGGTCTTCTCCGGCACGGCGTAGTACATCGGCTGTCCCGGCATGCCCGGCGCCGCGAGTTTCAGCTTCATGTTCGGCGGCAGCTTGCCGTCGGCCTGCCAGGAATAGAACATGTCGACCCAGACCGGCCCCATGGCGATCTCGCCGCGGTTCAGCATGTCGAGCGTGCCGGCATTGCCGGGGGTGATGACGGCGTTCTTGTTGAAGTCCTTGAGCTCGGCGAGCGCGCCGTCCCAGTTGGCCTTCACCGCCGGGTCATAGGGCCCCTTGATCAGCTTCTCGGCATCGCCGCCGAAGGCGTAGACCCAGCCGGTGACGAAGGCGACGCCGGACATGCCGCCCTTGATGCCGTTATAGCCGAACTGCTTCGGGTTCTTCTTGGCCCAGTCCCTGAGCTCCGCGTAGCTGCTCGGCGGGGTCTTGAGCAGGTCGGCATTATAGGCCAGCGCCGTCTGCGACTGGAACATCGGGAGGACATAGCCCGAGACGTCGGAGCCGAGCGCGTTCTTCGCCGCCTCGCTCGAGACCAGCTTCGCAGTCTCGACCTTGTCGGTATACTTGGCGAGCAGGCCTTCCTTGACCATCGTGCCGGCCGCCTTCTGGTGGATCACGACGACGTCGAAATCCGTGGCGGCGGAGGCCTTCTGGGCGTCGAGCTTCTCGAAGATCTTCTGGGAGCCGGCATCGCCGGGGCCGGTCCCGACCGAGACGACCTTCACCCCCGGATGCGACTTCTCGAACATCGGCCCGAGATAGTCCTTCACATAGTCGACCATGTTCTGGTCGCCGGCCGTGGCGACATTCAGCGTCTGCGCCGAAAGCGGCGTCGCCGCCATCAGCGCTGCGATCGAACAGGCAATCGTGAGCGTGCGCATGTGATCAACCCCTGTCAGGCAGCGATCCCGGCCTCGGATGCCGGGAAGATGTGAAGGCGCTGCACGGGAATGCGCAGCCCGACCTTCGTTCCGAGTTCGTGACGGGTGACGTCGTCGACCGTGATCTCGCAATCGCCGGTCTCCACGCGATAGCGGTAGACCCCACCCGGATAGGCACGGGCCGCGACGCGGCCCGTCATCACCAGATCGCCCGACGCCGGCGCATCGGCCGCGTCGAGCCGCGCGACATCGTCGCGGAAATAGGCGACGGCCCGGCCGGCCGGCAGGGCATCGCGCAGCGCCGGCGGCAGTTCGGCCACGGCGTCCCCGGCCGTGAGCGACGCGCTGTCTCCGGAATGCTCGACCCGCAGCGGCAGGATGTTCTCCGCCCCCATGAAATTGGCGACGAAGGCACTGGCCGGGCGGTCGTAGATCTCCTCCGGCGTGCCGACCTGTGCGATCCGCCCCGCCTCCATGATGACCAGGCGGTCGGCCATGGTCATCGCCTCCTCGCGATCATGGGTGACATGGACGGCGGTGAGCCCGAGGCGCTGCTGGATCGCCCGGATCTCATGGCGCATCGTCATGCGGATCTTGGCGTCGAGATTGGAGAGCGGCTCGTCGAGCAAGAGGATGCCGGGATCGATCGCCAGGGCCCGGCCGAGCGCGACGCGCTGGCGCTGGCCGCCCGAGAGCGCCGTGACCTTCCGGTCCTCATAGCCGGGCAGGCCGAGGAATTCGAGCATCGCCGCGACCTTGGCGGCGATCTCCGCCTTCGGCACGCCGCGCAGCTTCAGCCCGTAGCCGATGTTCTGCAGCACGCTCATATGCGGCCAGAGCGCGTAGGACTGGAACACCATCGCCATGCCGCGCTTCTCCGGCGGCAGCGCCGCGACATCCTTGCCGCCGACGATGATCGAGCCGGACTGGACCGGCACGAAGCCGCTCAGCGAGCGCAGCAGCGTGGTCTTGCCGCAGCCGGAGGAACCGAGCAGCGCCGTGAAGCTTCCGGGAGAAAAGTCGAGATCGACGCCGTGCAGGACGCGCGTGCTGCCGTAGCCGACGTGCAGGTCGCGCACGCTGATGGCCTCGCCGGAACGCAAACCGTGTTGCCGAGCCGCCTGCAAAACGCCTTCTCCCTCTCGCGATCTTATCCCGACAGAATGGAATAAAATATCCATTTTCGGTCTCGCTTGGAATAAGCGTAGCGGACAGTTGCACCCGCGTGCAACAGCTTTGTGAAGGGGGCCGGTGGCGCGGCTGCCTGCCGAGCGAGCGAGCCACCGCCATGGTGGGGGCCTTGTGCGGAGAAAAATTTTCGCGTCATGCTCGCGCATATCGGAGCCGGGGCGGATGCGCCGCGGATTCGGCGGGGCAGCGCAGCGTCTTCGGGAAGAGCCGGTCAGCGAATGGTTTCAGTCGAGCTCAAAGCCGTTTCGAAGGACTGGGGCGGGACGCCGGCGGTCGACCGGGTGACCTTCACCGTCGGGCAGGGCAAGCTCGTGGCGCTGCTCGGGCCGTCCGGCTGCGGCAAGTCGACGACGCTGCGGCTGATCGCCGGGCTGGAGGATGCCAGCGCCGGCGTCATCGCGATCGGCGGCAACGACGTCACCCATGCGCCGCCCTCGCGCCGCGGCATCGCGATGGTGTTCCAGAACTACGCGCTCTTCCCGCATCTCTCGGTGGCGGAGAACATCCTGTTCGGGCTGAAGGTCCGCAAGCTGCCGCGCGCCGAGCGCGACGAGCGGCTGGCGCGCGCCGCCGAGATCCTCGGCCTCGGCGCGCTGCTCGATCGCAAGCCCTCGCAATTGTCCGGCGGCCAGCAGCAGCGCGTCGCGCTCGGCCGCGCCATCGTGGCGCGGGCGCCGGTCTGCCTGATGGACGAGCCGCTCTCCAATCTCGACGCCCAGCTGCGCGTCGAGATGCGGCGCGAGATCAGGGAACTGCAGCAACGTCTCGGCATCACCATGGTCTATGTCACCCACGACCAGGTCGAGGCGATGACCATGGCCGACCAGGTCGTGCTGATGCGCTCGGGCCGCATCGAGCAGGACGCCCCGCCCGACCAGCTCTACGAGAACCCGGCGACGATCTTCGTCGCGCGCTTCGTCGGGACGCCGCCGATGAACGTCATCCCGCTCGCCTCCGTCCTGGCGCAGGGTGGTGGCGGCGACCTGGCGCCACCGGCCAACGCCGACCGGGCAACGCTCGCCGTCGGCATCCGCCCCGAGATGACCGAACTCGCCGAGACCGGCATTGCGGCCGATGTCGTGGCGGTGGAATATCTCGGCGCCGACACGCTGGTCGAAACCCGCGTCGACAGCCACTCCTTCATCGTCCGCCGGCCCGGCAAGGTCCGCGCCGCGCCGGGCGAACGGGTCCACATCAGGCTGTCACAATCGGCGGTGCACTGGTTCGACCTGAAGACCGAGCACAGGCTCGTCCTCGACTGACGACGCCTGAATAACCAGGCGTTCAAACGCCGTAGCAGGGGAGAGAATGAGACATGGACAGGCGTGAATTCTTAAGCGGCACTGCGGCTCTCACAGGCTCGCTCGCCATGGCAAGACCGGCGCTGGCCCAAACGGCCGAACTTTCCTTCTTCTATCCCGTCGCCGTCGGCGGGCCGATCACCAAGCTGATCGACGCCTATGCCGCCGGCTTCGAGAAGGAAAACCCGACCATCAAGGTCAAGCCGATCTATGCCGGCACCTATCAGGAGACCATCGTCAAGGCGCTGACCGCGCATAAGAGCGGCACGCCGCCGGTGCTCTCGGTCCTGCTCTCGACCGACATGTTCACCCTGATCGACGAAGAGGCCATCGTGCCCTTCGATCCCTTCATCAAGACCGAAGACGACAAGAAGTGGCTGAAGGGTTTCTTCCCCAGCTTCATGGAGAACAGCCAGACCGGCGGCAAGACCTGGGGCATCCCGTTCCAGCGTTCCACGGTGGTGCTCTACTGGAATAAAGAACTGTTCAAGGAGGCCGGGCTCGACCCCGAGAAGCCGCCGACGACCTGGGCCGAACAGCTCGAATTCGCCAAGAAGCTGACCAAGCGCGATGCCGACGGCAACACCAGCCAGTGGGGCATCCAGATCCCCTCCTCCGGCTTCCCCTACTGGCTCTTCCAGGGCCTGACCACGCAGGCCGGCGCCATCCTCGCCAATCCGGCCGGCGACAAGACCGACTTCGCCAATCCCGCCGTCGTCGAGGCGCTGCAATACTGGGTCGACCTGGCGCAGAAGCACAAGGTCCACCCGCCCGGCATCGTCGAATGGGGCACCACGCCGCGCGACTTCTTCGAGCGCAAGGTCGCGATGATGTGGACCACCACCGGCAACCTGACCAATGTCAGGACCAACGCCAAGTTCCCCTTCGGCGTCGCCGTCCTGCCCGCCGGCAAGAAGCCCGGCAGCCCGACCGGCGGCGGCAATTTCTACCTCTCCAAGAAGGCGAGCCCGGCCGAGCAGGAGGCGGCGTTCAAGTTCGTGCGCTGGATCACCACGCCGGAACGGGCGGCGCAGTGGAGCGCCGAAACCGGCTATGTCGCGGTGACGCCGGCGGCCTACGAGACCGAGGCGATGAAGAAATACGTCGCCGGCTTCCCGCAGGCCCTCGTCGCCCGCGACCAGCTGCCGACCGCCGTCGCCGAGCTCTCGACCCATGAGAACCAGCGCGTCACCAAGGCGCTGAACGACGGACTGCAGGCGGCCCTGACCGGTACCAAGCAGCCGGCGCAGGCGATGGCCGACGCCCAGGCGGAAGCCGAGCGCATCCTGAAGTCCTATCGCTAGAGTATCGTTGATGAAGCCCAACCGTCATTGCGAGCGAAGCGAAGCAATCCAGGGAGACGTAGAACTCGGCCGACCCTGGATTGCTTCGTCGCTCACGCTCCTCGCAATGACGGAGGGCTGAGCCGATGAACAGCCGCGCGACCGCGACAATCCATGGCTGGCTGCTGCTGCTGCCGGCCATGGCCTGCCTGGCCTTGTTCACGCACTGGCCGGCGATCGCGAGCTTCATCGACAGCTTCATGTCGACCCCGCGGGCGCGCCGCCCCGCGCGCTTCGTGGGGCTCGAAAACTACCAGCAGATGATGGCCGACCCGATCTTCTGGAAGGCGATGGCGAACAATCTCTGGTTCGCCGCCGGCACGATCCCGACCTCGATCGCGCTCGCCTTGCTGATGGCCGTCTGGGTCAATGACAGGATCGTCGGGCGGACCTGGGTCAGGATGGCCTATTTCACCCCGACCATCCTGCCGATGATCGCGGTCGCCAATATCTGGCTGTTCTTCTTCACCCCGCAATACGGCCTGCTCGAGCAGATCGTCGGCTTCTTCGGCGGCAGCAGCACCAACTGGCTCGGCTCGCAGGACACCGCGCTCTACGCCATCACCGTCGTCGCGATCTGGAAGGAAGCCGGCTTCTTCATGATCTTCTACCTCGCCGCGCTGCAGGCGATCCCGCCCAGCCTCGGCGAGGCGGCGGCGATCGAGGGCGCCTCGCGCTGGACTTTCTTTCGGCGCGTCCAGTTCCCGCTGCTGATGCCGACGACGCTGTTCGTGCTGATCAACGCGGTGATCAACGCCTTCCGCATGGTCGACCATATCTTCGTGATGACGCGCGGCGGGCCCGACAACGCGACGACCCTGCTGCTGTTCTACATCTACCAGGTCGGCTTCAGCTTCTGGGACACCGCCTATGCCGCGGCGCTGACCTGCGTCTTGCTGCTGCTGCTCGCGCTCGTCGCCTTCGCGCAATATGGCTGGCTCGAACGCAGGACGCATTATCGATGAGCGCGCCCTCCACGCCGCAGGCCGCGACCGCCGCGCGCTCCGATCCCTATTCGCCGAAGGGGCTGGCGCTCTCGCTGGAATCGGCCGGCGCCATCCTGCTCGCCGTGCTCTGGGTGCTGCCGCTGGCCTATGCCGTCTGGGCCGCGATCCACCCGGCGGAATACACCACCCGCTTCGTGCTGAGCGCCCCGCTGACGCTGGAGAACTTCACCCGCGCCTGGGCCGCCGCCCCCTTCGCCCGCTATTTCCTCAACACCTTCGTGCTCGTCACCATGATCCTGTGCTGCCAGCTCGTGCTCGGCACCCTCGCCGCCTATGCGCTGGCGCGCCAGGATTTCTGGGGCCGCGATGTCGCCTTCGCGCTGATCCTGGCGCAGCTGATGATCATGCCGGACGCGCTGATCGTCGAGAACTACCGCACCCTGGCGCGCTTCAACCTGATCGACACGATCACCGCCATCGCCTTGCCCTATATCGCCTCGGCCTTCGGCATCTTCCTGCTGCGCCAGACCTTCAAGACCGTGCCCAAGGAGCTCGACGACGCCGCCCGCGTCGAGGGCGCCTCCCCCCTCCAGGTGCTGATGAAGGTCTATGTGCCGCTCGCCAAGCCGACCTACATCGCCTACGGGCTGGTCTCGGTCAGCTATCACTGGAACAACTTCCTCTGGCCGCTGCTGGTGACCAATTCGGTCGAGTCGCGGCCGCTGACGGTCGGTCTCCAGGTCTTCTCCTCGAGCGACCAGGGCATCGACTGGGCGGTGATCTGCGCCGCGACGCTGATGACCTCGGCGCCGCTGCTGCTCGCCTTCCTGCTGTTCCAGCGTCAGTTCGTGCAGAGTTTTATGCGCGCAGGAATCAAGTGACGACACGGCGGTTCGGATGAAGCTGATCACCTGGAACATTCAGTGGGCCCGCGGCATGGACAACCGCGTCGACCCGGCGCGCATCGTCGCCCATGCAAGGCAGATGGCGGATTTCGACGTTCTCTGCCTGCAGGAGGTCGCCGACAACTTTCCCGAGCTCGACGGCAATGACGAGACGAACCAGTTCGCGCGCTTCGCCGAACTGCTGCCCGGCTTCACCGCGATCGAGGGCATCGGCGTCGATGTCGACGACGGCAAGGGCGGCCGCCGGCGCTTCGGCAACCTGCTGCTGACGCGCTATCCCGTCGCCCAGGCGCTGCGCCATCTCCTGCCCTGGGAGGCGGCCGAGACCCGCAACATGCCGCGCATGCTGGTCGAGGCGATGGCGCTGACGCCGCTCGGCCCGGTCAGGCTGATGACGACGCATCTCGAATACTCGTCCTCCGAGCTGCGGGCCGCGCAGGTGAACGGCATCCGCGAGGCCCACCGCATGGCGCTGGCGCGTCACGCCAAACCCCGCTCCGCCGGGCCGCACACCTACAAGATGACGCCGAGCTCGGCGAGCGCCGTGCTCACCGGCGATTTCAACATGCTGCCGCAGGACCCGGTGCTGGCGCGGCTGATGGCGCCCTTCGACGGCGGCGAGCCGCCCCTCGTCGACCTCTGGCCTTCGGTGATGGGCGAGGCGCCGCATCCGCCGACCGCCAACCTGTACGACCAGACCTATGGCCAGCCCGGCTGCCTCGACTATGTGCTGGCGACGCCCGATCTCGCGGCGCGGGCCCGCTCGATCACCTGCGATGTCGAGACCAAGGTCTCCGACCACCAGCCGATCCTCGTCGAATTCGACGTCGATTGAAGACCACCCGCCGAATCACGGCGCCGCTCCCGAGACCGGAACAGCATGATCTTCACCCGCCAGGACCATGAGACGCTCGCGCGTATCCTCGCCGAGGCCGGCCGCCGCGAGGTCATGCCGCGCTTCCGCAACCTGAACGAGGGGGAGATCCGCGAAAAGCGCTCGGCCACCGATCTGGTGACCGAGTCCGACGAGGCGGCGGAACGCTTCATCAGTGCCGAGCTCGCCCGCGCCTTTCCGGGCGCCGCCCTGATCGGCGAGGAAGCGGTCGCCGCCGACCCGGCCCTGCTCGAGGCCCTCGCCGATGCCGAGCTCGCCTTCGTCATCGATCCGATCGACGGTACTCTCAACTATGCCTCCGACCTGCCGCTCTTCGCGGTGATGGCGGCGGCGCTCGTCAAGGGCGAGGTCGTCGCCGCCGTGATCCATGATCCGGTCGTCGAGGACAGCGCCATGGCGCTGCGCGGCGAAGGCGCCTGGCTCGCCCGCGGCGACGGCAAGAGCCGCGACCTGCGGGTGGCGCCGGGAGCCGATCCGTCGGCGATGACCGGCATGGTCAGCTGGCAGTATTTCCCCGAGCCGCTGCGCAGCGAGATTCCGGGGCGCCTGCCGGCCTTCGCCAATGTCTCGTCGCTGCGCTGCTGCGGCCATGAATACCGGCTCGCCGCCGCCGGCAACGGCCATTTCCTGCTCTATGGCCGCCTCAGCCCCTGGGACCATGCGCCCGGCTCGCTGATCTATGGCGAGGCCGGCGGCCATGTCCGCACGCTGAACGGGCAGCCCTATCAGCCGGCAAGGCCCACGCTCGGCCTGCTCTGCGCGCCTGACGAAGAAAGCTGGCTCCGGACCCGTGCCATTCTGGCGCCCTCCTTCGCCTGAGACGGGTGGCAAGACCACGCCGCCCCGGCGATGAGCGACGGGCGCCGAGGATTTCCTGGATCGCCAATCTCCCGTTTCGACCGTCGCCTCTTCCGAGAGCGGACGGAGCCGGCGCTCACCTCGAAGTGTTCAGGGCCACGGCGGCGAGAATCAGCGCCTTCAGCGCCTTTTCGTCGATCTTGTCGCCCTCATGGAAATCGATGGCACGCCTGGTGTTGCCTTCGAGGCTGGCGTTGAAGAGGCCTGCGGGGTCCTCCAGCGCAGCGCCCTTGGCGAAGGTCAGCTTCACGGCATTCTTGTAGGTCTCTCCGGTGCAGATGATCCCGGCGTGCGACCACACCGGAACGCCTCTCCACTTCCACTCCTCGACCACTTCGGCGTCGGCCTGCCTGATGAGCGCCCTGACCCGGGCCAGCGTCTCGCCCCGCCAATCGCCCAGCTCCTTGATTCTCGCATCGATCAGCTGGGAGGGAGTGTCCCCGCCTTCTGCTGCCTTCGTTTCGCTCTGCTTCATGGTCGCGGTCGCTTTCCTCATATCCGCTTACATCCGTTCGCCGGGCAATTGGCTGGCTTGCTTCACCCAGGCGGCCAGCTGAGCTTCGTCGAACTGGTCGTCCTCATGGATGTCGAGATAGCGCACCTCCTTCTGCTTGGACGGGCCTGGGGGAACCGGCTGCAGCGACGCGCCGCGGAAAAAGGCCACCTTGACGTATTTCGTGAAGCAATGGGTGCTGAGGAACCAGCCCTGGCCCTCGACGCCGTACAGCGGCGAGTTCCATTTGACCGCCTTGCAGACGCCGGGGACGGTGCGCGCGATCAGCGCGTCGAGGCGCTGCCCGACATCGCGTTTCCAGCCCGGCATGGCCGCGATATAGGCCTGCACCGGCGCATCGCCATAGCCCTTCGCGATCTGGGGGTTGCCGCCTGAGAGGAGGGTCGGCTCCGCGGCCGCCGCGGCTGTGGGCTCGAGAGCTGCCGATTTGGCGGCCGTCTTGCGCGGTTTGACCGTCTTCGCCGCGCCCTTCGTTGCTTCGATCGACGTCTTGTCGGCCATTATGTTCGCTCCGCTGAGGGACGGATGAATGCGCAAGGATGCTTGATTTCAGGATGTGGTCTCAATTTTCCCGGCATCTGGCAACACGCATGATCCAGCTTTGCGGCGGTTTTTTCGGAGCAGGTTACGAGCCCGCGCAGGTCCTGCATGCGGCGCAAGAAGCGTTCGAGGGTGCCGCAAGCCCTGTCGGCAGCGCGGGCGAGCGGCTCCTTGTTCCGGTTGAGGAAGGCCTCGATTCCAGGGATAGGCCTCGATTCGCCGGCTGTGATGGACCAGCCTTGCCCCCGCGTGGAAACTCGATATATTCAAAAAATACGATACATAGAGCTAGATACTCGGCAAGCTATTGGGGAGCCACATGCTGAACCGTCGTGACATGCTGGTGGGCGGCGCGGCCGCTGCGCTGGCCGGGTCGATCTCGGAAACCCGCGCCCAGGTGATCGCCACCGCCGCGCAAGGACAACGCGCGATCTCGGTTCTCAGCGACGGCGCCTTCGAGATGCCGCGCTCGATGCTGGCACGCGATATCCCGATTGAGACCATCGCGCAGGCGACCGGGGCGGCTGGCCCGAGCACGAGCGTGCTGAACGTGACCTGTTTCAGGCAGGGCGATCAGGTGATCGTGTTCGACTGCGGCTCGGGCTCGAATTTCCTGCCCGGCACCGGCAAGCTCGGCGCCAGCCTGGAGGCGGCCGGCATCGCGCCGGACAGCGTCACCCATGTGCTCTTCACGCATCTGCACCCGGACCATTTCTGGGGCGCGCTCGACGATTTCGATACGCCGCTCTTTCCCAATGCCCGCTGGCATGCCGACAGGCGCGAGGTCGCCTTCTGGACCGACGCCAAAGTCTACGAAAAGCTGTCCGAAGACCGGCACGCCTTCGCCGCCGGTGCGCAGCGGATCGTCAAGGCCTTGGGCGAGACGCTGGAACTGCACGATGCCGGCTCTGAATGGATCCCGGGCGTCGCAGCCTTCGACACTGCCGGGCACACGCCCGGGCACGTCTCGTTCGAGCTCAAGGATGCCAGCGGCCCGGTTTTCGTCCTCGGCGATGCGCTGACGCACAAGATCGCCTCCTTCGCCCATCCCGAATGGCGCCCCACCTCCGACCACGATGCCGATCTGGCGGTTGCGACAAGGCGCCGGCTGCTGGACCGGGCGGCCACGGAGAAGGCGCAGGTGATCGGCTATCATCTCGAGGGCGGCATCGGCCGGGTCGAGCGCGCGGGCAATGCCTACCGCTTCGCGACCCCAGGCTGACATCGGGCGAAGCAGCGGATGCCGGCTGCCCCTGGCTTACCGGCCTCCGACATGGAACTTCGCCTTGTCGGGCTTGTAGGTCCAGGCCAGTCCGGCATTCTTCCAGCCGTTGACGCTACGCTGGCCATAGGGCGAAAGGTCGCCCTCGAAGCCTTCATACTGGCTGTAGACCTGGGTGAACCCGGCCTCGGCCAGTTTGTCGGCGGCACGGGCCGAGCGGTCGCCGGAGCGGCACATCAGGATGACCCGGTCATTCTTGCTCAGCCCCTTTGCGGCCAGCAGCCGCTGGACGCTCTGGCTGAAGACCGGATTAGCGTCGAGCTTGTAGCGTCCTTCCCTATCGTCCCAATCCCAGAACTCGGTCACCTCGACGAAGGGAACATGCCCGTCGATCAGCGGCGCCCAGCCGGTGAACATCATTTCGGCGCGGGTTCGCACGTCGATGAACAAGGTGCGCGAGCCATCCTTGCTCATCGCCTCTGCTGCATCCCGCGGCCTCATATAGAGGCCAAGAGAGGTCTGCTTGGCCTTGGGAACCTCCGCTCTGGGCACCGCGATGGCAATGCCCGCTGACGGCGCGGCGGGCTGCGCCGGTGCCTGGGCGCCGCTCGGAGAGGAAGCGGCGACCATCATGATCACCGACAGGATGACGATCTGACGTTTCATGGCGGACTTCCCTGCCCTTTTCAAAATGCGCGTTCACGCAGCGCGCCGCGATCGGTCGCTTGATGCGTCACCGACGCAGCCGCGCTCGTGTCGAAACTTGCGGCCTTCCCGCTCAGGGCTGCGCCCGCTCGCAGGTACGGATGCCGAGCAAGGTGTAGGCCGGGCAGAAGCGGAACAGTGCCGTCGCCAGCATGACCACGCCACAGATCGTCAGCGCGTATTTCCACGCCCCCCAACCAGCGACAAGTTCGGCAAACGGCGAGACGAACGCCGCCATGACGAGCACAAGCCCAAAGACGAAGCGTACCCAGCGATCAAGGACACCGACATTCATCGACCTGCTCCTCGGTCAAAACATTCTTACATTCATATGTTTGAATTATTAGTTGTCAAGCGACCACCTCGCGACGACCGAGATTCTGCCGGCCGACGAAATCGATTGTGAGAAGGAATACGGCGAGGCGCGATGATCTCGATCAATCGCCGCGCCGATGGCTGCGACCACCGATTCTTCATCGTGGCGCCCGACGGGCCTGCAGTGGCGGGAGGCGCAGACCGCCCGCAACATCCGCTCAATGGCGGAAGATGTTCCGGATCGAGCCCTCCATCAGGAAGGCGATGCCGAGCCTGGCGCCGATCATCATGCCGGCAATCGCGATCGGCCAGGACAGCGCCATCATCGAGCCGGCCGAGATGCCCTGCCCGATGGTGCAGCCGCCGGCAAGGATGCCGCCTCCGCCCATGAAGACCGCGCCCAGCAGATGCCGGCGCATCTCGTGATGGTCGTCGAAGGCCTCCCAGCGGAACTCCGCATCGAAAATCGCAGAGGCGAACGAGCCGCAGACCACGCCGAAGATCGTGCCGACGCCGAAATCGAGCAGCCCGGCGGGCGTGGTCAGCACGGCATAGAGCGCCCGGCCGATCGGCGAGACGAAGGTCAGGCTCTGGGCCCTGGGGTTGATGGTGAACTCGTCGATGGCAACGCCGGTCGCCCACCATCCCAGCACCACGCCGAGGCCCAGCGTCAGCCCCGCCAGCAGCAGGCGCGGCGAGCGCCGCAGTCGCCGATCGATCAGCACGGCCACGAGGAGCACGGCCGAAGCGGTCACGCCGAGCGCGAGGCCGACCTCCCCCGCCCCCAGCCATTTCAGCACCGAGGGCAGATCGCCCTGAACCGAGCCGGGCACGGCTATCGCGACCTGCTCCAGCACGTCGATGCGCAGCGGCGCCAGCATGCCGCGCAATGTCGCATAGGCCACGGCGCCGAAGACGATCATCACGATCAGGCTGCGCAGATCGCCGGCGCCGAGCCGGATCAGCGAACCGAAGCCGCAGGTGCCCACCAGCGCCATGCCGATGCCGAAAAGCGTGCTGCCGAGGATGATCGAGAACCAGGCGATCGCATTGGGGACATAGGTCGAGAAGCCCGGCGACAGGTCGCCGCGCCAGATCAAGAGCTGCGTACCGAGCAGAGCGACGGCCAGCGCCAGCCCGAAGATCCGCAGCCGGCGCGTATCGCCGCCGATCCAGACATCCTCGACGGCGCCGAAGGAGCACAACCGCGCCCGGCGTGCCGTGAAACCGCAGGCGGCGCCGATCGCGGCGCCGACCAGCGTCACCGCCCAAGGCGACAACGGACCCATGGCTCAGCGCGAATGCGACGGAGCGATGCCGGTCATCGGTCGTCGGCCACCGGCTTCTGCGGTCCGCAGAAGATGTCGTAGATCACCGAGATCATGCGCCGGACATCGTCATTGGCGAGGCTGTAATAGATCGCCTTGCCGTCGCGCCGCGTCGTCACCAACTGGTCGAGCCGGAGCCTGGCGAGTTGCTGCGACACCATCGGCTGGCGCAGCGACAGGATGTGTTCGAGCTCGGTCACCGTGCGCTCCCGCTCGGCGAGCAGGCACAACAACAGCAGCCGATTCTCATGCGACAGGGCCTTGAGGAAATCGCTCGCCTTGCGCGCCTTCCGCATCAGGATGTCGAGCTCGGGCGAGAACTCCTCGCCGTCGCGCAGCTCGGTCTCGAGAGCCTTGGAAACGATCGCGCTCATTGTGCTTCCATCGTCGCGGCCACGCCTCTCGTTCGCTGAATGGGCTTTTCTATGTCAGCAAGCATCCTGCCAAGCAAACCCCAGAAAGTCTCGTTGCTCAGATAGCCGGTGATCCGGCCGACTTCGCGACCGTCCTCGACGAGGACGAAAGTCGGCGTGTAGCGAACCGGCCTGGCAAGAGCGGGATCGGCCGCACCGCCCCTGCCGAGGTCGATGCGCCGCAGCGGCGCGGCCCGCCCTTCCGCGGTCCTGTCATAGGCCGGGCCGACCTCGCGATCCCAGCGTGCGCACCAGATGCAGCCCTCGCGCTCGAACATCAGGAGCTCGGCGCTGCCGGCAGCCGTCGCAGGCAACAGCATGGCCGACAAGCCGACCAGGGCGCTTCGCACGACATTGGCAGTTGCATTCATCCGCTTAACATAGTCGTATTCAGATGTTTACACTAGAGGTAAGGCTACGCGTGTTCGACATCTCGATCGCAGGCGCTTTCACCGCCGGGCTGCTCTCGTTTCTGAGCCCCTGCGTGCTGCCGCTCGTCCCGCCCTATCTCTGCTTCCTGGCCGGCGTCGGCATCGCCGAACTCTCCGGCTCGAGCGGCAGGCTGGAGGCCCGCCAGTCGCGCCGCATCGTCATGATGGCCGGCGCCTTCGTGCTCGGCTTCACCACCGTGTTCGTGGCGTTGGGAGCGACGGCCTCGACCATCGGGACGATCGTCACCGCCTATTTCGAGACGCTCTCGATCATCGCCGGCGGGCTCATCCTGGTCATGGGCCTGCATTTCCTCGGCTGGCTGCGGATTCCGCTGCTCTATCGCGAGGCGCGTTTCCAGACCGAGCGCAAGCCGGCGAGCCTGTTCGGGGCCTATCTGGTCGGCCTCGCCTTCGCCTTCGGCTGGACGCCCTGTGTCGGGCCGGTGCTGGCGACCGTGCTGATGGTGGCCGGCGCCGAGGGAACGGCGTCGCGTGGCGCCGTCCTGCTGGCGGCCTATTCGCTCGGCATCGGCGTGCCCTTCCTGCTGTCGGCCGTGTTCGCCGGACCTTTCCTCAATCTGATGACGCGCTTTCGCCGACATATGCCGATGGTCGAGAAGACCATGGGCGCAGCGCTCGTCGTCACCGGCCTGCTGTTCATGACCGGGGCCATGCCGGTCCTTGCCGGCTGGCTCCTGCAGACGATTCCGGCCCTCGGCACGATTGGATAGGAGCGGCTCATGCTGACGCGCAGAACCCTGATGGGCACGGCCCTCGCGGCCACGCTGGCCAGGCCAGCCGCCGCCCGTGCGACGCTGGGCGAGGACGGGCTCTACCATCTCGACTGGTATCTCGAGAGCTTCCTCGACCTCACTGAGGACCTGCAGGGCGCAACCGCGAACGGCAAGCGCCTCGCCATCATGTGGGGGCTCAAGGGCTGCCCCGCCTGCCGCCGCATGCACGAGGTCCACCTCGCCGACCCGGCGATCGAAGGCTACATCAAGGCGAATTTCGAGGTGCTCCACCTCAACCATATCGGCGCCCGCGAGGTCACCGATTTCGACGGCGGCAAGCTCGGCGAGAAGGCGCTCGGCGAGCGCTACGGCGTCAGGTTCACCCCGACCATCCAGTTTCTGCCGGAAAGCGTCGCCGGGCTGAAGGACCGCAAGCCGCAGCAGCGCGAAGTGGCGCGGATGCCCGGCCTGCTCGACCCGCCGCAATTCCTGGCGATGTTCCGCTATGTCCGCGAGAAGGGCTATGAGGGCGCCCCGTTCAGCGACTGGCTCAAGCGCAACCTGCCCAAGACCGGCTGACCGGGCACCCGCTGGCATGCGCCTCGAGCCCGTTCTGGCCTCTAAGCATGCGCTCGCATCTAGGCGCTCCGGCGATCGAGCAGGTGATAGAGCGCGATCGCGGCGAAGGTCGCGGTGCCGATGCCGCCGAGCTCATAGCCGAAGATCGGCAGCTTGAGGTCGCCGGCGCCGAGGATCAGCGCGGTCGCGACCGTCAGCAGGTTCTTCGGCTCGGCGAAGTTCACCTTGTTCTCGACCCAGATGCGGCCGGCGGTGGCGGCGATCAGGCCGAAGACGACGACGGCGAGGCCGCCGAGCACCGCGACCGGGATCGTGCCGATCACCGCGCCGAACTTGGGCGAGAAGCCGAGTAGCAGCGCGATCGCGCCGGCGGCGACGAAGACCAGCGTCGAATAGACCCGGGTCACCGCCATCACGCCCATGTTCTCGGCATAGGTGGTGACGCCGGTGCCGCCGCCGGAGCCGGCGATCATCGTGCCGACGCCGTCGGCGAAGAAGCCGCGCCCGATCAGGTGGTCGAGGTTGCGCCCGGTCATCACCGAGATGCCCTTGATGTGCCCGAGATTCTCCGCCACCAGGATGATCGCGACCGGCACGATCAGCGCCATCGCCTTGGGCTCGAACACCGGTGCGACGAAGTTCGGCAGGCCGAACCAGGCGGCGGCGCTGACCTTGGCGAAATCGACCGGCGGCGCGCCGAAGCTCGCGGCCGTCGCGGCATAGAGGATATAGGCCGCAAGCCCGCCGATCAGCACCGGCAGGCGCTGCGCCAGGCCGCGGCCATAGACGGCGACGAGCGCCACCGCCACGACCGTGAACAGCGCGATCCATTTGGTATAGGGGCTGGCCGAGATCATGTTCATCGCGACGGAGGTCAGATTGAGACCGATCGCGGCCACCACCGCGCCGGTGACGACCGGCGGCAGCGTCTTTTCGATCCAGCGCGTGCCGACGCCCTGCACGACCAGGCCGATCAACGCATAAACCGCGCCGCAAGCGATGATGCCGCCGAGCGCGACCGGCAGGTTCACGTTCGGGCCCGAACCGGAATGGCCGGTGGCGGCGATGACGACGCCGATGAAGGCGAAGGAGGAGCCGAGATAGCTCGGCAGCCGCCCGCCGGTGATGACGAAGAACAGCAGCGTCGCGATGCCTGAGAAGAAGATCGCGACATTGGGGTCGAAGCCCATCAGGATCGGCGCCAGCACCGTCGAGCCGAACATGGCGACGACATGCTGCAGCCCGGCGATGATGGTCTGCCCGGTCGGCAGGCGCTCATCCGGCATCACCTCGCCCGAGGTCTTCAGCGTCCAGTTCGGAAAATAGCCAGCCATCGTGCCCGCTCCCAGCCACCGCGCGCATGCGCATCGGAGCGGAATAGTGGCAAGAATCGGGCCTGCGCCAAGCGAGCAGCGCGCGCCGTCCACCGCAAACAGCGCGCGCCGCCCGAGAACCTGATCAAGAATCCAGCCCTCATCCTGAGGAGGCCGCGAAAGCGGCCGTCTCGAAGGATGAGGGCGATACTCTCACACGGGCCACCAGGATCGGCGTTCGCTCAGGCCGCCGGCCGCCTCCGCCGGTCATCGATCGCAATCCGCCTGTCCTCGGCAATCAGCGCGTCGGCCTCGAGCTCCGGCAGCGCCCGCGCCTGCGCCATCGCCCGCTCCAGCGGCTCGGCGGAAAGGTCGGGCATGGTTTCGAAGCCGGGCAGGACGAAATAACTCTGCTGGAAATCGTCGATCTTGTAGCGGGTACGCATCACCCGCACCGGATCGAAGGCGATGCGGTTCGGCTTGCCGCTCTCCAGCGCATAGACCGTCTCGCCGGGCGAGGAAGCGATGCCGGCGCCGAAGATGCGCAGGCCCTGATCCGTCTCGACCAGCCCGAACTCGACGCTGTACCAGTAGAGCCGCGCCAGCCGGGCAAGATCTTCGGGGTCGCCATAGCGCAGGCCGGCTGCGCCATAGGCCGCGACGAAATCGGCGTAAGCAGGGTTCATCAGCAGCGGCACATGGCCGAAGACATCGTGGAAGATGTCGGGCTCCTCGATATAGTCGAACTCCTCCGGCCGCCTGATCCAGAACCCGGCCGGAAAGCGCCGCTCGGCGAGATGGCTGAAGAAGACCCGGTCCGGGACCAGCCCCGGCACCGCCACGATCTCCCAGCCGGTCGCCGCCTTCAGCGCCCGGTTCAGGTCACGGAAATCGGGGATGCCGTCGGCGGCGATGCCGAGCGCGGCGAGGCCGGCGAAGTACTCGTCGCAGACGCGGCCGCGCAGCAGTTCGAACTGCCGGCGGTGGAGCTTCGACCAGGTTTCGTGATCGGCGGCGGTGTAGCTCCCGTGGCGCTGGTCGACGACGAAATCGGCCGGAATCTGATGCGGCTGCAAGCCGGAGCGGATGAAGGGATCGGATGACATGGCGCACCTCCCAATGCTGGGAACATGCTGCTCCCGGCCCCGGGTCATGTCCTGCCTTTCTCTTGCCAACCCGGGCGTCATCGAGAATAATCCGACCTGAATTCAAATAATGAGGTCCGATCATGCCTCATTCTGCAAAACCGCCGTCACGCCTCGACGAGACCGACCGGCGTATCCTGCGCGCCCTGCAGCGCAATGGCCGGCTGACCAATGCCGCGCTCGCCGAGGGGATCGGCATGGCGCCCTCGCCCTGCCTGCGCCGGCTGAAAGCGCTGGAGGAGGACGGCGTCATCTCCGGCTACCGGGCGCTGATCGACCGCCGCACGCTCGGTCATGGCGTCGAGGCCTATGCCTTCGTCAAGCTCGCGCAATCGGATCCGGACTGGCGCACCCGCCTCATCGAGAAGCTGAAGGCCTTCGACGAGGTGATCTCCTGCCAGGCGATGACCGGCGAATGCGACCTGCTCGTCCACATCGTCGCCAGCGACATCGAGGCCTATGGCGAGTTCGCCATGCAGCGCCTGCTGACGCTGCCGGGCATCGCCGACATGCGCTCCTCCTTCGTGCTGGCGACGATCAAGCCCGACCGTGGCTGGCCGATCTGAGGGCTGCTTGGAAACGCACGGCCCTCATCCTGAGGAGCCGCGCAGCGGCGTCTCGAAGGTCAGGGCGCGAAGGCCTTCCGAGCGAACTCTGGGTGCTCGGCCTTGCAATCAGGGCGTCACGCCATAGGCGCGGTAGCGTTCGCCGGCGCTGCCGTCGAGATCGAGCGCCCTGGCGAAATCGGAGGCTGCCTCGGCCGCGTCGCCGCGGCGCTGATGCGCGATGCCCCGGCCATACCAGGCCTGCGCCAGCCGGGCATCGAGCGAGAGCGCCTTGTCGTAGTCGGCGATCGCGCCGTCGAGATTGCCGCGCTTGAGCAGGACCAGCGCCCGCGTGTGCAGGACCCCGCTCTGGTTCGGTGCGAGGCGCAGCGCCTCCTCGCAATCGGGCAGCGCCCCGGCCACCTGGCCGCTGACGGCGCGGATCAGGCAGCGCATGTTCCAGAAGCCGGCCTGCTCGGGATGACGCTTGATCAGGCGGCCGAGCTCGTCGATGGCGAGGCTCGGCTGCTGCGCGCTGACCAGCGCCTGCGTCAGGCCCAGCGCCGCGTCGATGCGGTGCGGCGCCAGGGCCAGCGCCTCGCGGTAATCCGGGATCGCCGCCTCGGGCTCCCCGAGAGCGCGCCGCACCGCAGCCCGCGACAGCCAGCCATCGGCATCGCCACGGTCGATGGCGAGCGCCGCGTCGAAATCGGCGAGCGCCCGCTGGAACTGCCGCGAGCGCTGCAAAAGCTGCCCGCGATTGAGCAATGCCGCATGGTTGGCCGGGGCGACCGCGAGCACCTCGTCATAGGCCTTCAGGGCGGCCGCGCCCTGCCCCCGCGCCTCGAGCGCGCGGGCCCGCTGGAACAGCGCCTCGACCGAACGGGGCGCGCGCCGCAGCGCCGCCTCGCAATCGGCAACCGCTTCCGCGAAGGCGCCGTCGCGCAAATGCAGCCTTGCCCGCTGGACCAGAGCCACGGGATGACCGGGCTCGATCGCCAGCGCGGTCGCGATATCCTGGCGCGCCTGCGCCTCGCGCTGCGGCTGGCCGATGCCGAACCGGGCCCGGCGAACCAGCCGCGCCACGTCGAGGCCGTCGATCGCCAGGGCGGCATCGAGCTCGGCGATCTCGTTGCGCGCCGGCCTGGCCGGCTGCGGCCGCGCCGCATGATAGGCCTGCCAGAAGGCCTCGCGCTCGCGCTGGAGTTGCTGGCGAGCGGAATGGAGGAAGGCCGCCAGGCGCATCGGCCAGACCTCGATGGAGCGCCCGAGCGCCGGCAGCAGCGCCTCCTGCCGCTCGATGGCGCCGGCATGGGCGGGATCGAGCGCCAGCACGGCGTCATAGGCCGCGTGCGCCGCCAGCCGGTCGCCGAGCATGTCCTCGGCCAGTGCCAGGCCGAAGCGCATCGCCAGATCGTTCGGACGCGCCCGCAGCACCGAGGCATAGGCCTCGCGGGCAGGCGCGGCGCGGCCGAGCGCGAGCAGGGCGTCGGCCCGCATGGCGCCCCAGTCGATCGCGTTGCGCCCCGGCCCGGCCCGGTCGAGGTCGCCCAGCGCCTCGCCGTTCCGCCCGAGCGCGAGAAGCAGGCGGGCGCGGTTGCGCAAGCTGTTGCCATCCCGCGGCGCCAGCGCCAGCGCCCGGTCGAGATCGCGCAGCGCCTCGGCCTGCCGGCCCTGCTCGATCAGCAGCAAGGCGCGGTTGTTGAAGGCGAAGACGGTGTCCGGATACGCTTCGAGCAGGGCACCATAGGCCGCGATGGCCTGGACCGGCCGGCCGCTCCGCTGCAGCACCAGCGCGCGGCGAGACAAGCCGGGCTGGCTATCCGGATCGAGCCGCAGCGCCCGCTCATAGCTCGCGAGCGCCGCCTCCTTATGCCCGAGGGTCTCGAAAGCGCGCCCACGCTCGACCCAGGCCTGCGGCACCGCCGGTTCGAGCCGCAGGGCGCGGTCGAAGGCGGCGACCGCCTCGCCGGGGCGTTTCAGCGCCGATAGCGACAGGCCGCGCCGATAATGATGCGAGGCGATGGCGGGCTCCAGCTCGAGCGCCATGTCGAGATCGACCAGCGCGAGATCGTGCTCGCCGAGGCTTTGCAGCAGCCGGGCCCGCGCCGCACGAGCCCAGGCGCTGGAGGGTTCGCGCTGCAGGCTGCGGTCGAGATCGGCTCGTGCGCCGGCGAGGTCGCCACGGCGCTCGCGCAGGCCGGCCCGATCGATCAGCAGGCTCGCCGGCGCCATGCCGGCGGCGAGGCCGGCAGCGATCACCGCTTCCGCCTCGCGATGGCGCCCGAGCGCCGAAAGCACCGCCGCGCGGCCGCGCAGCGCCGCGAGATGGCCGGGTGTCGCCTTCAGGGCCGCTTCGAAATCGCGCAGCGCCGCGTCATGGGCGCGCTCGCCCTGCGCCAGCCAACCACGGCTGGCGAGGAAATCGGCCCGGTCGCTGCGGTTCAGTTCCACCCGCAGGCTGTCGTCGCAGGCCGCCTTGCGCTCGCCGCGCGGCGCCTCGATCCTGCCCATGCAGATTTGCGCGCGCTCGCTGGCCTGCTCCGCCGGAAAGATCGACGGTAGCGGCGCATGAGCCGATACGGGCGCGGCCTGGAGCAGAGCCAGCGCGCCCAACAGGACAAGGCGACGCGACTTCATGGGACAACGTCTCGCGATGACACCCGCAACATGAGAGCGGCATCCGTTTCGCGAATCCAGATTTTGTTCCATGCCGCCGGCAGAAAATCGCCCGCTGTGCCGCGCCGGTCACAGCGCGGCACAGCGGGCGCTCGACGGGCGCGTTCTACTCGGCAGCCGCCTGCGGATGCACGCGCGCACCCCGCGCGATCAGCTTGTTGAGCGCGACGAGATAGGCCTTGGCGGAGGAGACCAGCGTATCGGGATCGGCGCCGCGGCCGGTGACGGAGGAGCCGCCATCGGAGAGCCTGACCGAGACCTCGGCCTGCGCGTCCGTGCCTTCGGTCACGGCGTGGACGTCATAGAGCTCGAGCCGCGCCTCATGCGGCACGATCGCCTTGATCGCGTTGAAGACGGCGTCGATCGGGCCGTTGCCCTCGGCCTCCTCGCAGACGACCCGGCCCTCGACATCGAGCTTCATCATGGCGCGCTGCGGGCCGCGCGTGCCGGCGATCACCGTCAGCGAGACCAGCTTCACCCGGTCATGGGCGGAGGCGATGTTCTCGTCGACCAGGGCCTCGATGTCCTCGTCGTAGACATGCTTCTTGCGGTCGGCCAGGGCCTTGAAGCGGGTGAAGGCGTCCTCCAGCTGGTTGTCGCCGAGGTCGTAGCCCATCTCCTTCAGCTTGGAGCGGAAGGCGGCGCGGCCTGAATGCTTGCCCATCACCAACGAGGTCTTGGTCACGCCGACCGATTCGGGCGTCATGATCTCGTAGGTCTGCTGGTGCTTCAGCATGCCGTCCTGGTGGATGCCGCTCTCATGGGCGAAGGCATTCCGGCCGACGATCGCCTTGTTGTACTGCACCGGGAAGGAGCAGGCGGTCGAGACCGCCTTGGAGGCCCGGGTCAGCAGGGCAGCCTCGATCCCGGTGTCGTAGGGCAGCACGTCGCCGCGCACCCGGAGCGCCATCACCACCTCTTCCAGCGCGGCATTGCCGGCGCGCTCGCCGATGCCGTTGATGGTGCACTCGACCTGCCTGGCGCCGCCCTCGATGCCGGCCAGCGAATTGGCCACCGCCAGGCCGAGATCGTTATGGCAATGCACCGAGAAGATCGCCTTGTCGGCGTTCGGTACGCGCTCGCGGATCTGCTGGAACATGGCGCGATACTCGTCCGGCGTCGCATAGCCGACCGTATCGGGCAGGTTGATCGTGGTGGCGCCCGCCTTGATCGCGGTCTCGACCGTCCGGCAGAGATAGTCGATCGGCGTCCGCGTCGCGTCCATCGCCGACCATTCGACATCCTCGACCAGGTTGCGCGCCTGGGCGACCGTCCTGGTGATGATCTCCAGCACCTCCTCCTCGGTCTTGCGCATCTGGTGCTGCAGATGGATCGGCGAGGTCGAGACGAAGGTGTGGATGCGCGGCTTCACCGCATGGCGGACGGCCTCGCCGGCGCGGGCGATGTCGGCGCTGATGGCGCGGGCCAGGCCCGCCACGGTCGCGCGCTTGATCCGCCTGGCGATCTCCGACACCGCCTCGAAATCACCGTCGGAGGCGATCGGGAAGCCGGCCTCGATGATGTCGACGCCCATCGCGTCGAGGAAGTCGGCGATCTCGAGCTTCTCCTCGAAGGTCATGGTGGCGCCGGGGCATTGCTCGCCATCGCGCAGGGTGGTGTCGAAGATCAGTACCCGGTCCTTCGACGAGGCGGGCTTGCTGGAGACGGTCATGCTGCTGTTCCTTGGCTCGGAACGCGCCGCTATTTCGTATGGCTGGCGCGGAGGGTCTGGATTTCGGCTCTCGTCACTCCCCTGAGCGCCCAGGCATGCATGCCCGGCCGGCCCTCAGGGGCTGATAAGGAGAAGAAGCTGACCAAGGCCGAGAGGAGAGCGCATGCCGGTGCGCCGCGCGGTCGCGCGGTTCTGCGTCAGGGCATGGGTGGCGGATGCGGCCACAGGCGTTCCTCTTCGAATGACGCTGTGTAACCGATTTGGCGTGGCCTGTGCAAGGCGCCCGATCAGCGCGCCGCGCCGGCCTTCTCCTTCAGCGTCCTCAGCCCGGCCAGCGGCGCCGGCCAGATCTGCAGGCGGTAGAAATCGTCACCGTCGAGCCCATCCTCGCTCAGGCTGTCGAGACCGACATAGGAAGCGCGCAGCCGGTAGGGGCCGGCCGGAACCGAGAGCCGCGCCGCCTCCGGCAGCGCATCCGTGCAGCCGAGGACAGCGATCCGGCCGGAACGCACGGTGAAGGAGCATTCGTTGACGAGATCCCATTCGCGGAAATCATCCTCCGGCTCCTCCTGGTGGAGCGAAACCACGATCGGCACCGCCATGTTGCGAACGGTGCCGATGCCGACGCTGCATTCCGCCACCGCGATCAGCCGCTCGACGGCATCGTCCGTCCAGAGCGGGCCAAAATCCTCGTTGGCCGCTTCGTCCTGCACATAGAACTGGAAATAGTCGGCGAAGACGGCGATCTCGATTTGGGCTTCGACGGTCATGGCGGTCAGCATCCAGTAGGGTGGTGACAAGACTGTGTCCGCCGGCCGCCGCTGATTGGCTGCCGGCATGGAATCGGTCATGGTCGGCGGCGATCCTGTTTCGGAGTCGATCATGCGTGCCGGACTTCTCGCTATCGCCCTCGGCCTCGCGCTCGCCGCCTGCCAGACCGCCGGCCCGCCGCCGGCCCCCTCGCCCGAGCAGGCGCCGACCGGCGTGACCCCGAACACCTTCCGCATGCCGGCCGGCAGCGGCTGCGGCGGCGAGATCGAGCGCTTCAAGGCGGTTGTCGACAACGACGTGCAGACCGGGCACACGACCCGGAACGTGCATGTCCGCGTCAGCGCCGAGATCGAAAAGGCGCGCGCGACCTGCGCCTCCGGCAATGAGAGCGGCGCGCTCGCCCAGCTCCGGACGACCAAGACGAAATTCGGTTATCCGTGAGAACAGTCCGTCATGCTCGGGCTTGACCCGAGCATCTCCTGCGGAAGAGGCACGCAAGCCGCCTTCTGCCGGAGATTCTCGGGTCTGCGCTTCGCTTGACCCGAGAATGACGCTCCGCCCTACGCCGCCAGCCCCCGCTTCTCCAGCAGCGCGTCCGGCGTCGGCAACCTGCCCCTGAACAGCGTATAGGCCTCGGCCGGATCGCGCGTGTCGCCGGCCGAGTAGATGTAGCGCTTGAGCTTGCCCGCGACCTCGACCGAGAACACGTCGCCCGCCTCGATGAAGGCGTTGAAGGCGTCGGCGTCCATCACCTCCGACCAGAGATAGCTGTAATAGCCGGCCGAATAGCCATCGCCCGAGAAGACATGGCTGAAATGCGGGGTGCGGTGGCGCATGGTGATCTCGGCCGGCATGCCGATCCTTGCGAGCTCGGCGGCCTCGAAGGCGAGCGGATCGACCTTTGCCGGGGCCTCGAGCGAATGGAAGGCGAGGTCGACCAGCGCCGAGGAGGTGTATTCCACCGTGGCGAAGCCCTGGTTGAAGGTCTGCGCCTTCCTGATCTTCTCGATCAGCGCGTCGGGAATCGGCTCGCCGGTCTCGGCATGCAGGCAGAAGCGCTGCATCACCTCCTTCGTCAGGAACCAGTGCTCGTAGAGCTGCGACGGCAGCTCGACGAAATCGCGCGACACCGAGGTGCCGGCGAGCGACCCGTAGGTCACGTCCGAGAGCAGCCCGTGCAAGGCGTGCCCGAACTCGTGGAACAGGGTGCGCGCATCGTCGATCGAGAGCAGCGCCGGCTTGCCTTCAGCCGGCTTGGCGAAGTTGCAGACATTGACGATGATCGGCCGGACCTCGCCGTCCTGCCGGCGCTGGCCGCGATAGGCGCTCATCCAGGCGCCGGAACGCTTCGAGGGGCGGGCGAAATAATCGCCGAGGAACAGGCCGATATGCCGGCCGCTCGCCTCTTCGCTCACTTCCCAGATGCGGACATCGGGATGATAGCCGGCGAGTTCGGGCTTCTCGGCGAAGGAAAGCCCGAAGAGCTTGCCGGCCGTGTCGAAGGCGGCGGCGATGATCCGGTCGAGCTGGAGATAGGGCTTCAGCACGGCCTCATCGAGCGCATAGGTCTGCTGCCGGACCTTCTCCGAATAATAGCGCCAGTCGGAGGGGCGGATCGGCCCGTTCTCGCCCTCGGCCTGGGCCAGCGCGGCAAGATCGGCGGCCTCCTGCGCGGCGCGCGCCTTGGCCGGCTTCCAGACCAGCTCGAGCAGCTCTCGGACATGAGCCGGCGTCTTCGCCATCGAATCGTCGAGCTTGAAATCGGCGAAGGTCGCAAAGCCGAGCAGCTTCGCCTTCTGCGCCCGGAGCTCGACCATCTCGGCGACGATGGCGCGGTTGTCTGTTTCGCCGCCATTCTCGCCGCGCCGGCTCCAGGCCAGGAAGGTTTCCTCGCGCAGGTCACGCCG
Source organism: Allobosea sp. (assembly GCF_036675845.1). Classification (GTDB taxonomy): domain Bacteria; phylum Pseudomonadota; class Alphaproteobacteria; order Rhizobiales; family Beijerinckiaceae; genus Allobosea. Next base: position 44,394 of record NZ_JAKFED010000019.1, read on the forward strand.
TGTCGAGAAGGTCAGGAAGGGCTCGATGATCGAGCGCGACAGCGTCACCGCATGCTTGCCGGGATGGCCGCGATCGGCGGCAGCGCGCGCCATCGCCGCGACGACGAAGGGCGGCAGGCCGGCAAGGTCCGCCTCGTCCTCCAGCACCAGCGCATAGCCCGCCTCGTCCTTGAGCAGGTTCTGGCCGAAGCTGGTGCCGAGGCCCGCCAGCCGCTCGTTGATCGCCGCGAGCCGGGCCTTGTCCTCAGGCCCGAGCTGCGCGCCCGAACGGACGAAGCCGCGATGCGTCCGCTCCAGCAGGCGCGTCTGCTCGGCGTCGAGGCCGAGCGCCTCGCGCTGGCGGAACACGGCATCGACCCGCGCGAACAGGGCCGGATCCATCATGATCGCCGACCAGTGGCGCGACATCACCGGCGACATCTCGCGCTCGATCGCCTGCAGCGCCTCGTTGGTGTCGGCCCCGGCGAGATTGTAGAACACGCCGCCGAGCCGGCTCATGCCGCGCCCTGCCCGCTCCAGCGCCTCGACCGTGTTGGCGAAGTCCGGCGCGGCGGGCTCGGCCTTGATCGCCTCGATCTCGGCCCGGTGCTTCTCCAGCGCCGCCGGATAGGCCTCGCGGATATGTTCGGGGGTGATCTCGGCGAAGGGTGGCAGGCCGAATGGCGTCTCCCAGGCCTGCGCGAACGGGTTGCCCGCGGGCAGGTTCAGGGCTTCGGATGCGGTCATCTGGTCATCCTCGAACGTGCCGGGCTCAGGCACCCAAAAACAATCGCTGTCATTCCGGACAAGCCGCGTAGCGGCGCAGCTCCGGAATCCATCGTAGGGCGCAGCGCTCTACAATGGATTCCGGCGCTCCACTGCGCTGCGGCCGGAATGACGCGCGTGGAGGTCACGGCGTTTTCGCTTCCCGCCCGAAGATATGGGCGAGATAGGCGCTCATGAAGGGCGGCATGTCGTGGCCGGCACAATCGCCGAGATTGCGGACGATCACCATGTCGGAGAGCTCGGGCTCCTCCTGCCGGCCGATCCGTTCCAGCATCACGGCCCGGGCCGCCTCCGCCGGGAGGTCGATCCCGACCGGGCGCATGAAGGCAACCTTGCCGGGCACGATCACCGCCGTCCAGCGCTCCTCGACTGTGATCTCGCCGGGCTCCAGCCCGGTCTCCTCGCAGAGCTCGCGGGTGACGCTGCCGGCGAGATCGAGGCTGCCATCGGGCCGGACATCGTCCTGGTCGGGGGTGCCGGCGGCGAAATAGACCTTGCCGGCATTGGCGGTGTGCTCGCCCATCCGGCCGAGCAGGAAGGCGCCGTCCGCCGCCCGGAGCGCCGCCATGCCGAAGCCGTTGCGGATCGAGGGTGGCGGCTGGCCAAAATCGCGCCAGGCCAGGAAGGCGGCGTAGTCGGCGCCGAAATAGCCGGCGCGGAAGACGCCGTCTTCGATCGCCGCCCGGTGCTGCAGCATGACGCGGCCGTTGAACATCGAAGGCTTGCCAACGGTCAGCTTCGCCCAATGTTCGGCGATTCCGTCGGCCTTCTCGCGCGCGAACTCCCAGTCATAGGGCTCGACCAGAGCCTCGACGCGGCTCAGCGCGACGATGCTGCCATCGGCGACGCCATTGCCCGTCACAGCAGCACGCCCTCGCTCATCATCACCGCCGCCCCACCGATCGTGGCCGAGACCAGTGTGCCGCCCTCGACCACCAGCCCGAGCTCGATCTGCGACGGCCGGCCCATCTCGTAGCCCTGCTCGACGACAAGGCGATGCTCGCCATCGCCCGGCTTCTCGAAGCGCATGACCGCCCCGGCGAAGGCAGCGACCGCCGAGCCGGTGGCTGGATCCTCGGCGACGCCCATGCCGGGGGCGAACATCCGCGCATGGAAATGATGACCCGTCTCGACGGTCTCGCGGCAATAGGCGAAGGCGTTCTCCTGCCCGGCAGGCCGCATCGCCTGCGACCACAGGCTGGTGTCGAGACGGATGCCGGCCAGGGCCTTGCGCGTCGCCACCGGCACCAGCGTGAAGCCGAGCCCGGCCGAGAACACGCTCGGCACGTGCTCGTCGAAGCCGATGTCGCGCCGGTCGAGCCCCAGCGCACCGGCCAGCAGCGACAATGCAGCGGCCCGCTCGACCTGCTCCGGCAGGCGCGGCAGGGTGAAGGTGGCGCGACCGGAGCGCGCCGTGCTGCGGCCGACGGCGCAGGGCACGAGCCCGACCTTCTCCTCCAGCACGAGCAGATCGGCGGGCCTGCCCTCGGCCGCGTCGCGCAAGGCGAGCAGGACCGCCGTGCCGACCGTCGGGTGGCCGGCGAAGGGCAGTTCGCGCTCGGGCGTGAAGAGGCGGATGGCGGCGCGGTGCGCGGGGTTGTCGGGCGGCAGGACGAAGACCGTCTCCGACAGGTTGAACTCGCGGGCGATCGCCTGCATCGCCGCGGCATCGAGACCCTCGCTATCGAGCACCACCGCCAGCGGATTGCCGGCGTGAGGACGGGCGGCGAAGACGTCGAGCGTGACGAAGCGGCGCTGCATCAGGACTTCCCTTGCGGTCTTGGAATCGTCAGTTCGATCGTCAGCGGGCAATGGTCGGAAGCCTTGGGCCGGTCCCAGCCGACGCGCGGATAGCGATCATTGGTCAGCGCCAGCTTGCCCATCGAGCGGTCGGCCTCGCGCGGGTCGAGCGGCACGCGATAGGGCAGGCCGCGCCGGATCATCTGCATCCTCGGCGCCGGATTGGCCGCCGCCAGCGCCGGCGAGAGCAGGATATGATCGAGCGGCATATGGCTCTCGAGCAGGCGCTGCTGCGTCTCCGACCAGTAGCGCCGGAAATGCGTCCAGCGCTCGTGCTCCGGCAAGCCTCCCATCGGGTCGATGGCGAAATCGTCGAGCAGCGGCTCGATCCCGCTCTCGCCCTCGTCCGTCGGCGCCGCCAGCGGACCCAGCCCGACGCGATAGGCGTTGAGGTCGCCGAGGATCGCCCAGTTCGCTTCGTGCCAGCCGCCGCCGAAGCGCTCCTCGACGATGCGCCTGACCGCCAGCGCCTCGGCCCGGCGGATCGGCAGCGTCGCCTGCCGGCCGTCGTCGCGGCCATTGTTCATCGACTTGAGATGGCAGCCGAACAGCGTCAGCTCCCGGTCGCCGAGATCGAGCGTCACCGAGAGGCAGTCGCGGGCGAAGACCTTGTCGCGCGGGCCGATGCCGAAGGCGGCGATCTCGGGCGAAAAGGCGCCCGCTTCCGCGAAGCTCATCTCCTTGTGCGAGCGTACCGCGACCTGCTGCGGCGCCACGAGATCGCGCCGGGCGGCGAAGCCGATGTCGATATTGCGCCGGTCATTGCCGTCGATCAGGGTGAAATGGCCGTAGCGATGATCGGCGATGCGGTGGACGTAATTGGCGAAGAAGGCCTGCAGGCTGGCGAGCGAATCGACCTCCTGCAGCATCCAGAGATCGGCCTTGGCCTCCGCCAGCGCCAGCGCGGTCATCTGGCGCTTGTCGTCTTCCAGCGCGATCATCGTTTCCATGCCGGGGCGCAGCCAGCCGACGGTGGAGTTGGACGTGCCGAAGTCGAT
>NZ_JAKFED010000002.1:0-11384 GCF_036675845.1 Allobosea sp.
GCGCCGCCGGCTGATCCTGCGCGCTGGCGGTGTCGGGTTTTTCGTGGCGGTATGGCGCTCCTCCGAGCCCGCGAAACGAGTCGAACCCGCATGCGCGCCTTCTACCATCCCGAACAATCGCTCCATGATCCGCAGCAATATCTGCGCTTCGGCCGCGTCGTCGCGCCCAAGGACCTGCCGGAGCGGACCGACAGATTGCTGGCCGCGCTCGCCCGCCACGGCATTGCGCCGGAGCCGCCGCAGGCGCATGGCACGGCGCCGATCCTCGACATCCATGACGAAGGCTTCATCAGCTTCCTCGAAACCGCCTGGGCGCGCTGGCAGGAGCTGCCGCCCGAGCGCGGCCCCGAGGTCTGGCCGAGCACCTTCCCCTATTGGAGCGGCAGGCCGGACGAGGACAAGCGCCCGCCCTGCCGCCCGACCGGCTTCATCGGCCAGCTCGGCTGGTATCTCGGCGATCTCTCGGTGCCGATCGGCGAGCATTGCTGGCTCTCGACCCTGCGCTCGGCCGAGACGGCGGTCTCCGGCGCCGAGGCCGTGCTCGCCGGCGAGCCCGCGGTCTATGCGCTCTGCCGCCCCTCCGGCCACCATGCCCGGGCCGACCGCGCCACCGGCTTCTGCTATGTCAACAACTCGGCGGTCGCGGCGCAGCGCCTGCGCAGCCGCTACGGCAAGGTCGCGATCCTCGATGTCGATGCCCATCACGGCGACGGCACCCAGCAGATCTTCTATCGCCGCGACGATGTGCTGACGATCTCGATCCATGCCGACCCGTCGAACTACTATCCGTTCTTCACCGGCTATGACGACGAGCGCGGCAACGGGCCGGGCGAGGGCTTCAACGTCAACCTGCCGCTCGTCCATGGCGCCGCCGGGCCGGAGATGGAGGCGGCGGTCGACCGGGCGGCGCGGGCGATCCGTGAATTCGGCGCCGACGCCCTGGTCGTGGCGCTCGGCTACGACGCCCACAAGGACGACCCGATCGGCGTGCTGAAGCTGGAGGCTGCCGATTTCGGCACCATCGGCCGGCAGGTCAAGGCGATGGGCCTGCCGACGCTCGTGGTTCAGGAAGGCGGCTACGCCATCGAGGCGATCGGGGAATGCCTCGATGCGTTCCTGGGCGGGTTCAGCAAATAGAGAAGGGCGCGGGGAACCCTCTCCTGGAAGGAGAGGGCAGGGTGAGGTGTAGGCCGCTGGGCCAGTGCCGCGAGCGCCGACCGCGCGGTCGGGTTCACGCTGACGATTTCCCTTCCGAACACCTCACCCCTGCCCCTCTCCTTGCAGGAGAGGGGTTCCCCGCGCCTTATGACCACCGCTTCCTCAGATCACCGCCTCGATCAGGAACGGCCCCTTGCGGCCGAGCGCGCCCTTGAAAAGCTTGGTGAACTCCTCGGCGGTCGTCGCCCGTCCGGCCTCGACGCCCATGCCCTTCGCCATGGCGACCCAGTCGAGCGCCGGCTGGTCGAGATTGAGCATCTGGGTGGCGTTGCGGCCGAAATCGTTGACGCCGACGGCCCGCATCTCGCCATGCAGGATCGCATAGGTCCGGTTGGCGAAGATCACGGTGACGACGTCGAGGTTCTCGCGCGCCTGCGTCCACAGCCCCTGCACCGTGTACATGCCGCTGCCATCGGCCTGCATGCCGATCACCTTGCGGTCGGGGCAGGCGACGGCGGCGCCGATGCAGAGCGGGATGCCCTCGCCGATCGCGCCGCCGGTGAGCTGCAGATAGTCGTGCTGCGGCGCGTGATGGCACTGCGCGTAGAACATCCGGCCCGACGAGATCGATTCGTCGCAGATGATGCTGTTCTCGGGCAGCAGCGTCGCGACGATGCTGCAGACCTTGTCGGCGTCGAGCGCGCCGGTGGGCAGTGCGGCGTTCTCGGGTGCCGCCTCGGCGATGAAGGCCGGCGCGACGGCGCGGGCGGAAAGCTCGTCGGCCAGCGCCGCGATGGCGCCGGGCAGATCGTCGCCGGGCGCCGCCAGCGTCGCGACGGCGCAGCCGTCATGGATCAGCCGGCCCGGCTTGCCGGGATAGGCGAAGAAGCCGACCGGCACCTGCGCGCCGACCAGCACCAGCAGGTCGATCGTCTCGAGCTGCTGCAGCGCCAGGTCGATCGGGTAGGGCACCTTCGGCAGGGCGACGCGGCCGGCGCCGCGCTCGATGCGCCCGTTCGACATCTGGCCGAAGAGGCGCGCACCCGTCGCCGCGCAGATCCGCGCCGCCATCGCCATCGGCTCCTCGCGCAGCGCGAGCCCGGTCATCATCAGCGCGGCGCGCGAGCCATGCTTGCGCAGCAGCGCCGCGATCTCGCGCACCAGCTCCGGCTCGGGGCTCTTCAGCGCCGGCACCGGCGTCGGTGAAAGCGCCGCCGGCTCGACGCTGCCCCAGGCGCAGTCGGCCGGCAGGATCACGGTGGTGACGCCGGGCAGGGAGAGCGAGGCGGCATAGGCCTCGCCGATCGCCGGGCCGACATCCTCAGGGCTCGCGATGCGCCGGACGAAATGCGACATCGGCGCGGCCAGGCCCTCGATGTCGCTGGTCAGCGGCGCATCGTGCTGGAGATGATAGGTCGCGTGGTCGCCGACGACGTTGATCATCGGCGTCCGGGCGCGCCTGGCATTGTGCATGTTGGCCAGCGCGTTCGCCATGCCCGGCCCGCAATGCAGCAGCGTCGCCGCCGGCTTGTCGGCCATGCGGGCATAGCCGTCGGCGGCGCCGGTCACCACGCCCTCGAACAGGCCGAGCACGCAGCGCATCTGCGGCTTGCGGTCGAGCGCCGCGACGAAGTGCATTTCGGAGGTGCCGGGATTGGCGAAGCAGACATCGACATCGTTGACCAGCAACGTGTCGCACAGGCGGTCGGCGCCGTTCATTCGGGAAACCTCGTCGCGATGGCGCGGCGCGCCGGGGAGGCGAGGGGATGAGATATGCCTCCTCCTGTCAAACAAGAGAAATTCATCACCTCCCCCAGCGATGTTGATGCCGGCTTGACGTATTTGCATAGGCATTTAACCTGCTTTGGAACAAGGGTTGCATGGTGCCGCGCCAAGGCCTGCGCTAAAGCCAAGGCCTGCGCTAAGGCTCGCCACGCGGTATCGGCGCCAAAAGCAGGGGAAGGGTTTTCTAATGACGGTTTTGAAGCGCATCGGAGCGGCGGCCGGAATCGGCCTTGCGGCTCTCCTGGCGGCGGGCGGCGCACAGGCACAGACCAAGGTCACCATCGGCATTTCCGGCTGGACCGGCTTTGCGCCGCTGGTGCTCGCCAAGGAGGCCGGCATCTTCGCCAGGAACGGCCTCGACGTGACGATCAAGAAGATCCCGCAGAAGGATCGCCATCTCGCCATCGCCTCGGGCGACATCCAGTGCGCCGCGACCACCGTCGAGACCTGGATCGTCTGGGATGCGGCCGGCATCAAGACCAAGCAGATCTTCCAGCTCGACAAGAGCTATGGCGCCGACGGCATGGCGGTGCGAGCTTCGACCAATTCGATCAAGGATCTCAAGGGCAAGACGGTGGCCGCCTCCGCGCCCGGCACCTCGCCCTATTTCGCGCTTGCCTGGTTCCTCAAGGAAAACGGCATGTCGATAAAGGACGTGAAGGTCGTCAACATGGAGCCAGGCCCGGCGGCCCAGGCCTTCATCGCCGGCCAGAACGACGCCGCCATGACCTATGAGCCCTATCTCTCGGCCGTGCGCGACAAGCCGGACGCCGGCAAGATCATCGCCACCACGCTCGACTATCCGATGGTGATGGACACTTTCGGCTGCACCCCGGCCTTCCTCGCCGCCAACGATGCCGCCGCCAAGGGGCTGACCAAGGGCTATTTCGAGGCCCTCGAGATGATCAAGACCGACAAGGACAAGGCCTATGGCATCATGGGCGCCGATGTGAAGCAGTCGGGCGAGCAGTTCGGCAAGTCGGCCGGCTTCCTGCGCTGGTCCGATGCCGAGGGCAACAAGAAGTTCTTCTCCGGCGAATGGCAGGCCTTCACCGCCAAGGCGGCCGACCTCTTGCTCGAGATCGGGCTGATCAAGGTGAAGCCCGACCTCAACTCGCTGGTCGAGACGAAATACGTCGCCGGCGGCGCCAGCTGAGCGCTCATCTCACCAATCTAGGCGCGGGGAACCCTCTCCTGTAAGGAGAGGGCAGGGTGAGGTGCAGGCCGTTGGACCAGTTCCGCGAGCGCTCTCCGTGTGGTTGGGTTCAGGCTGACGATACCCCTCTCGCACACCTCACCCCTGCCCCTCTCCTTACAGGAGAGGGGATCCCGCGCTTCCTCTTGCAAGCAATCTGCTCATGAAACCCCTCCAGCCGGTCTCCGGCGGCGTCCGCATCGGCTTCGGCGTCGCCTTCTTCGCGCTTTTCGTCGCCTTCTGGTCGGTCGCGACCTTTGGCGGCTATGTCCAGAGGCTCTTCCTCGCCGATCCGCTGACCATGGTGGCCGAGGGCTGGAACCTGCTCGTCGTCCACGGCTTCATGTTCGACATCGGCATGACGATCTGGCGCGTGCTGGGCGGCTTCGTCCTGGCGGTGATCGTGGCGCTGCCGCTCGGCATCCTGATGGGCGCCTACAAGCCGGTCGAGGCCTTCCTCGAGCCCTTCGTCTCCTTCGCGCGCTATCTGCCGGCCTCGGCCTTCATCCCGCTGCTGATCCTCTGGGCCGGCATCGGCGAGACGCAGAAGCTCCTGGTCATCTTCATCGGCTCGGTCTTCCAGCTCATCCTGATGATCGCGGTTGCGGTCGGCTCCGTCCGGCGCGACCTGGTCGACGCCGCCTATACGCTGGGCGCCGGCGATGCCTCGGTGGTGCGCCGCGTGCTCCTGCCCAATGCGGCGCCGGAGATCGCCGAGATCTTCCGGCTCGTCCTCGGCTGGGCCTGGACCTATGTCATCGTCGCCGAGCTGATCGGCTCCTCCTCCGGCATCGGCCACATGATCGTCGACAGCCAGGCGCTGCTCAACACCGGCCAGATCATCTTCGGCATCATCGTCATCGGCCTGATCGGGCTGATCTCCGATTTCCTCTTCAAGGCGGTCAACCAGCGCCTGTTTCCGTGGGCGCAGGCGTGACGAAGCTGATCATCGACAATGTCGGAAAGGTCTTTCCGGCCCGTCATGGCGGCCAGGCGACGCGGGCGCTGATGCCGACCTCGCTCTCCGTCGGCGACAACGACTTCATCACCATCCTCGGCCCCTCCGGCTGCGGCAAGTCGACCCTGCTGCGCATCATCGGCGGGCTGGAAACCGCGAGCGAAGGCAAGGTCGTGCTCGATGGCGCGCCGGTCATCGGGCCGGGCGCCGACCGCGGCTTCGTCTTCCAGAGCTACACGCTCTTCCCCTGGCTGACGGTGGCGCAGAACATCGCCTTCGGCCTGCGCGAGAAGGGCGTGCCCGAGCGCGAGCGGCTCGACATCGCCCGCGGCTGGGCCGAGCGCGTCGGGCTTTCCGGCTTCGTCGGGCATTTCCCCAAGCAGCTCTCCGGCGGCATGCAGCAGCGCACCGCGATCGCCCGCGCGCTCGCCAACGATCCGAAGATCCTGCTGCTCGACGAGCCCTTCGGCGCGCTCGACAACCAGACCCGGGCGCTGATGCAGGAAATGCTGCTCGGCATCTGGGAGCGCGAGCAGAAGACCGTGCTCTTCGTCACCCACGACATCGAGGAGGCGATCTTCGTCGGCTCGCGCGTCGTGGTGATGAGTGCCAGGCCCGGCCGGATCAAGGCCGACATCGCCGTCGACCTGCCCCATCCCCGGCCTTACACGATCAAGACCTCGCCGGCCTTCGTCGCGTTGAAGGAGCGGCTGGTCGAGGAGATCCGGGTCGAGGCCGTGCTGGCAGCCGAAGGACACTGAGGCGCACTGAGGCGGTTTCCGGTCCGGCTCCAAGCCGTCATTGCGAGGAGCGAAGCGACGAAGCAATCCAGGGGCAGCAGCGCTCGACCTCTCCCTGGATCGCTTCGCTTTTGCTCGCAAGGACGGGCCGCGCGGCCGGCCGCCCGCTGCGGCTCTGGCGAGTCGGGGGGCTCCATCCTATCTTTCAGATCATGGCGCTGACCGCCGCGGCATGCGGCCAGCGATGATCGGAGTTGCATCCGCCCATCTGCCGCACCGTGCGGCCCGTTCGCCATCTTATCTGCGAAGGGGCACTGCCATGAGGTGGAGCCATGCGCACGCTGATTGCGAGAATGCTGTCCCGGCTGGTCCGGGAACCCAGAATTGACGTCGTCTTCGCCGATGGCTCGCTGCACTCGGCCGGATCGGGCTCGACGCCGGCGGTGCGGTTGCGCATCGCCGATCGCGAGACCGAATTGCGGCTCGCGCTCGATCCGGAGCTGGCTCTCGGCGAGTCCGTGATGGACGGCCGCGTCATCGTCGAGCGCGGCACGCTCTACCAGCTGCTCGAAGCCCTGGTCTGCGGCCTTTCGCGCCAGCCGCCTTCGGCCTGGGCGAAGGGGCTGGAGCGGCTGCGGACCTCGGTCAGGCGCCTGACGCAGCACAACACGCCGGGCTGGGCCAAGCGCAACGTCCATCACCATTATGATCTCAAGCGCGAATTCTTCGAGCTCTTCCTCGATGCCGACCAGCAATATTCCTGCGCCTTCTTCGAGCGGCCGGATGCCTCGCTGGAGGAGGCGCAGGCCGCCAAGAAGCGCCGGATCGCCGCGAAGCTCGCCTTGAAGCCCGGCCAGCGTGTTCTCGATATCGGCAGCGGCTGGGGCGGGCTCGGCCTGAGCATCGCGCGCGAGACGGGCGGGCACGTCACCGGCATCACCCTGTCGCAGGAGCAGTTCGCCCGTTCCAACGAGCGCGCTGCCGAGTCCGGCCTGCCGGTCGAATTCCGCCTCCAGGACTATCGCGACGTGAAGGAGCGCTTCGACCGTGTCGTCTCGGTCGGCATGTTCGAGCATGTCGGCGTCGGCTTTTACCGCAACTATTTCCGCAAGATCCGCGACCTGCTCGAGGATGACGGCGTCGCGCTGATCCACACGATCGGGCGCGCCACCCCGCCCGGCGCGACCAACCCGTTCATCGCCAAGTACATCTTCCCTGGCGGCTATATCCCGGCGCTGTCGGAGATCGCCGCGGCGGTCGAGAAGGAGGGCCTGATCATCACCGATGTCGAGGTGCTGCGCCTGCATTATGCCGAGACGCTGAAGGCCTGGCGCGAGCGCTTCCTCGCCCGCCGCGGCGAGGCGGTGGCGATGTATGACGAGCGCTTCGCCAGGATGTGGGAGTTCTACCTCGCGGCTTCCGAGGCGAGCTTCCGCTATGACGGGCTCGTCGTCTTCCAGCTCCAGCTCGCCAAGCGGCTCGATACCCTGCCGATGACGCGCGACTACATGGCGCCCGCCGGAGCCGCTCAGCGCAAGGCGCCGGTCCACAGATCGATCGCGTAGAGCTCGCCGGCGTCGTCCCCGCAGTCGAGGCTGGCGCTTTCGCCGGCCTCGATCACCAGGCTGTCCCGGGCTCCGAGCGCATGGGTTCCACCAGTGGTTTTGGCACGCCATTCGCCCGAGCCGGCGAACAGCACGAGCAGCTCGCCTTCCGGCGCGATCGCGATCGGCGCCGGCCCTGACAGGCGTCGAACCCGATGGCGGACCCGGCCTCGCCGGGTCATCACGTTGAGGTCGGTGATCGGCCCGTCGATGAGCTCCCCGACGACCGCGGCGTCGCCGGCAAAGGCATGGGGCGCGGAGCCGGGCCGCAACGTCACTGTCCCATGCGCGCCGAAGGCGAGCGCGATGCCGTTGCCCGTGAGCACCGACAGGGTCCGATCGACGCCGGGAAACAGCGAGAACGGCCCGTCGCTCGCGACATCAGCCATCGAAATGCGCCAGTCGAAATCGTCGAGCGAGGCACCTTCCGGATGAATTGCAATCTCGGTCGTGCTGCCGCCGCCGTTCTTCCACGGCATGACGCGGCAGTCCTGGTAACGGATGATGCGCATCAGGTTCGTTCCTCGGATTTGCGGAACGGGGCCGCTCCCTTCCGTCATGGTCGGGCTTGTCCCGACCATCCACGTCTTCGTTGGTCAAGGCCGGTGTTCAAGACGTGGATGCTCGCCACAAGGGCGAGCATGGCGAATTGGAGCCGCGTCGGGGCCGTGGGCGTTGCCATGTACCGCCGGAATGACGCGGGGGCTGCTCAGCCGAGAATCCCCGGCAGCTTCAACCCCTTCTCCCGGGCGCACTCCACCGCGATCTCGTAGCCGGCATCGGCATGGCGCATCACGCCGGTCGCCGGGTCGTTCCAGAGCACGCGCTCCAGGCGCTTGGCCGCCTCGGGCGTGCCGTCGGCGACGATGACGACGCCCGAATGCTGCGAATAGCCCATGCCGACGCCGCCGCCATGGTGCAGCGAGACCCAGGTCGCGCCGCCGGCGGTGTTGAGCAGCGCGTTGAGCAGCGGCCAGTCGGAGACCGCGTCCGAGCCGTCCTTCATCGCCTCGGTCTCGCGATTGGGCGAGGCGACCGAGCCGGAATCGAGATGGTCGCGCCCGATCACGACGGGTGCCTTGAGCTCGCCCTTCGCCACCATCTCGTTGAAAGCGAGGCCGAGCCGGTGGCGGTCGCCGAGGCCGACCCAGCAGATCCGCGCCGGCAGGCCCTGGAACTGGATGCGCTCGCGCGCCATGTCGAGCCAGTTGTGCAGGTGCTTGTCGTCGGGCAGCAACTCTTTCACGCGCTGGTCGGTGCGGTAGATGTCCTCCGGATCGCCCGAAAGCGCGGCCCAGCGGAACGGGCCGATGCCGCGGCAGAACAGCGGGCGGATATAGGCCGGCACGAAGCCCGGGAAGTCGAAGGCGTTGTCGACGCCCATGTCCTTGGCCATCTGGCGGATGTTGTTGCCGTAGTCGAGCGTCGGCACGCCCATCTTCTGGAAATCGAGCATCGCCCTGACATGCTCGGCCATCGACTTCTTGGCGGCTTGAATCGTGCCGGCGGGGTCGCGCTCCTTGCGCTCTTCCCATTCCTCCAGCGTCCAGCCGGCCGGCAGGTAGCCGTTGAGCGGGTCATGGGCCGAGGTCTGGTCGGTGACGACGTCGGGGCGGATGCCGCGGCGGACCATGTCGGGGAAAATCTCGGCGGCATTGCCGAGCACGCCAACCGAGACGGCCTTGCCCTTCGCGTGAGCGGCCTCGATGATCGTCAGCGCCTCGTCGACGCTTTCCGCCTTCTCGTCGAGATAGCCGGTGCGCAGGCGGAAATCGATGCTCGACGGCTTGCACTCGACGGCGATCATCGAGGCGCCGGCCATGGTCGCGGCCAGCGGCTGGGCGCCGCCCATGCCGCCGAGACCGCCGGTCAGGACCCATTTGCCCTTGAGGCTGCCATTATAGTGCTGGCGGCCGACCTCGACGAAGGTCTCGTAGGTACCCTGAACGATGCCCTGGGTGCCGATATAGATCCAGGAGCCGGCCGTCATCTGGCCGTACATCATCAGCCCGAGCTTATCGAGATGATGGAAATGCTCCCAGTTGGCATAGGCCGGGACGAGGTTGGAATTCGCGATCAGGACGCGCGGCGCATCGGCATGCGTCTTGAAGATGCCGACCGGCTTGCCGGACTGGACCAGCAAGGTCTCATCGGCCTCGAGCGTGCGCAGCGAGGCGCAGATCCGGTCGAAATCCTCCCAGGTGCGGGCCGCGCGGCCGATGCCGCCATAGACCACGAGCTCGCCGGGCTTCTCGGCGACGTCGGGATCGAGATTGTTCATCAGCATGCGCAGCGGCGCTTCGGTCAGCCAGCTCTTGGCCGAAAGCGTGCTGCCATGGGGGGAGCGGATGACGCGGCTGTTGTCGATGCGGGTCATGACGGGGTCCGTTCGAGCTGTGTGGCGGCGGCCAGCGCTGCCTCGATCATGGCGGAGAGGGCGGCTTGCAGGCTGGCGGCCTTGCTGGCGTCGAAATTCCAGGGCGGCGCCTCCTCGGTGAGATAGGCCGAGAGCGCGATTTCCATCTGGAGCGCGTGCACATGCTCCGCCGGCTGGCCGTAATGCCGCGTGATCCAGCCGCCCTTGAAGCGGCCGTTGACGACCTGGGTGAAGGCGGCCCCCGCCATGGCGGCGACGGCGGCAGCTTCGACCGCGGGCGCGCAGCTCGCGCCCGAATTGGTGCCGAGATTGAGTGTCGGCAGCGTGCCCGGGAACAGCCGCGGGATCACCGACTTGATCGAGTGGCAGTCCCAGAGCAGGCAGAAGCCGTGCTGCGCCCTGGCGTGCTCGACCTCGGCGGCGAGCGCCGCGTGATAGGGAAGGAAATAGGCTTCCCGTCGCCGCGCGATCTCGGCGGTGTCGGGCGGCGTCGTCCAGATCGGCTCGCCTGAAAAGGTCGTGGTCGGGACGAGTTCGGTGGTTGCCTGGCCCGGATAGAGCGAGACGCCGGCGGGGTCGCGGTTGAGGTCGATGACATAGCGCGACAGGCCGGCCTCGACGATGGTCGGCTGGAAGCGCTCGGTGAAGGCATAGAGCTGGCGCATATGCCAGTCGGTGTCCTCGACCTGCCGCCCGCGCGCGTTGAGCGCCGAGGCGACCTCGTCCGGCAGGCCGGTGCCGGGATGCGGCATGGACAGGACGAGGGGAGACGAGCCGCGGGTGACGGTGACGATGTCAGGTGGCATGGCCGTGGCTCCAGCGCTGTCGAAGAACCGCGGGGAACCCCTCTCCTGTAAGGAGAGGGGCAGGGGTGAGGTGTAGGCCCGAACTCGTTGGCCCGAACCGAGGCGCGCGGTGAGGGGCGCGCCCCGCTGGTCCAACGGCCATCCCCTCACCCTGCCCTCTCCCTACGGGAGAGGGTTCCCCGCGCCTCTTCCTGTCGCGGTTCGCATCCCTCACGCGCCGAACTCCCCAAAGCTGTCGAGCCCTGCCGCCCGTCCCAGCGCGCCGGACAGCACCAGCTCCGTCGCCGCCGCGAGGTCGGGCGCGAGATAGCGGTCCTCGGTCAGCGGCGCGATCTTCTCGCGGATCAGTTTCAACACCGGCTCCAGCCGCGGCGAGGTCTTCATCGGCCGGTGATGCTCGATCGCCTCCGCCGCCGCCATCAATTCGACCGCGACGATGCTCGCCGCGTTCTTCGCCATCTCGATCAGCCGCCAGGCACCATGGGTCGCCATCGAGACATGGTCTTCCTGGTTGGCTGAAGTGGGGATGGTGTCGACGGAAGCGGGGTAAGCCTTCTGCTTGTTCTCGGAGGCGAGCGCGGCGGCCGTCACCTGGGCGATCATGAAGCCGGAATTCAGGCCGGCATCGCGCGCCAGGAAGGGCGGCAGCCCGCTCATCACGGGGTCGACCAGCAACGCGATCCGGCGCTCGGCGAGGTTGCCGATCTCGCACAGGCCCATCGCCAGCATGTCGGCCGCGAAGGCCACCGGCTCGGCGTGGA
>NZ_JAKFED010000074.1:0-11199 GCF_036675845.1 Allobosea sp.
CGGTCGGTGGCTGGCGCGGCGCGGCGATCGGCGCCGAGGTCGGCGGCCTCACCGGCCTCGTCATCGCCGATGCGATCGAGAGGGAGCGGGCCCGCGAGGCTGCCTATCTCGCAGCGCGCTCCGGCTCGTCCAACACGCAGCGCTTCCGCAATTCGAGCGGCCAGGATGTCGTGGTGCGGGCTCGCCCGGTCCGGACCTACAACAACAGCTCGGGCCAGCGCGTCCGCGTCGTCGAGCGCACCGTGACCCGCAACGGCCAGGCCGCCGGCAGCGACACGGTCGAGGTCAACCTGTCGACGAACGAAGCCTCCGGCATCTGAGCCGAGGCTTGCAGAAAAACGGCCCTCCCTCCTTTGCGGGGGAGGGTCGCAAGGGGACGAGTATGACGGCGACATCGCTGCCGCGTTTGATTTCCTGGATGACGGCCGCCTGCCTGACGGTGGCCTCTCCGGCGGTCACCTCGGCACAGACCCAGATGTTCGCCGGTTTCGACGAGCAGGACCCGATCGGCTCCGCCGCCAAGGAGCTGTGGCGCCAGGTCAACGCGCAGTGCGGACCGCTGAAGACGCCCGTGCTCGTCGGCACGGCTTCCCTGCCCGTCACCGCCCAGGCGTTCACAAAGGACCAGGGCAACAACCTGATGGGACAGGTCCACGCCGCCTTCTCGCGGCTGGACGGCCTCAAGATGGCGCCTTTGGGCGACATCGGCGCGCTGCTCGAGGTCAAGGGCGCAGGGCTGACCGCGACACCCAATGCCGGCGATGTCGAGGCCATCCTCGACAAGGTCGAGATCGTCATCCGCGCCACCGGCCAGCGTGTCGGCCCTAACACTAACTTCGTGCTGCAGGCGATCGGCCGCCGCGACTACCAATGCTCGCCCAGCGTCGGTCCGGTCTCGGTGCCGGCCAATCTCGTCGGCGAGATCTACAAGCGCGCCGAGAACATCTTCGCCGACGCCGCCCGCGAAGTCTGGAGGCGCACGCGCGGCTCCGTTCCGCTCGTCCTGAGCGCGAGCCTGCCGAACGGGACCTCGCTCGATCCGCAGCTGCCGGACTATTTCCAGCGGCTGATGGAGAAGGCGATCGACGACGCCCGCCGCACCGCCCCCGAGGAATCCGTCGGCAACCCGACGCAGGTGCCGGTCATCAGCCCGATGGAGGCCTCCGCCGAGGCGACCGAACTCTGGGCCGCCTCCGTGATCGTCGTGCCGCGCCCCAATGGCTATCACCTCTCGATCAATGTTCGGCGCAAGGACGAGACGGCCGTCTTCAGCGACGGACTGGTCTCGACCGACGACCTGCCCGCCATGCAGTGGGCGGCACTCGGCCCGTCGAGCAGCGTGCGCGCCGTGGTGCCCCGGCTCGGCGCCGCGCCGCTGCGCCTGAACGGACGGGTCGCCGGTGGGCGCGGCTTCCAGGAATACGCCTTCTCGGTCGGCCGCGAATCCTATGTCGAGGTCGATATTCCGACGACGAGCGTGCCCGGTGTGCAGAAGGCCCTCAAGCTCGACGTGTTCGGCGCTCGCAACATCCCGCTGAAGACGATCCACATCGTCAATCCGAGCCGGCCCAATCTCAGGCGCTACAGGCTGCCTGCCGGCCAGTACACGATCCGCGTCGCGAGCGGCGCGCAGACGGAGCAGTCATACCAGCTGCGCGCCCGGGCGGTCGACACCACCGACATGCTGTTGCCCGAGGCGCCCGGCCGCCTGATCCGCCAGTTCCAGAACTGGTATGCCAGCGTTGTAGAAGATCCGCGGACCGGCCGACGCACCTGCTACGCCTATACCGCCGCGGTCGAGGCCGGACCGTTGAACTGGCGCGAGCAGGCGCCCTTCATCCTGCTCTCGGCCCAGAGCGAGGGCAGCGGCGAGATCCAGCACCTGATCGAGGACAAGCGCTTCTACCGCCCCGGCGCGCCGTTCGAGGCGATGATCGACGATGGCGGCGCGATGCGCGAGCTGAACGCCAGCGCGACGGCAACCGGCAATTTCATCCGGCCGACCAAGCAGGGTTCGAACGGCCAGCCGATCCTCGATATGGATGCCGTCGCCGGCTATAATCGCGGCACGAAGCTGGAGATCAACGGCATTACGCCGGATGGCCGCCCGGCGCATGTGGTCTACTCGCTCCGAGGCTACCAGGCCGCCGTCAACGCCATGTCGCTCGAATGCGGCCGTCGCGACCTCGCCAACGCGCTGGTCTGGAAGTAGCCTTGGCCTCAGGCGAGCGCCAGCGCGACCCGCGCCGGTGCCTCCGCCGGGCCGGGCTCGAACCGGATCAGGCCGCGCCGGATGCCGGCGCCCTCGCCGAGCTCGCGCAGGACTGCGGCGAGCGAGCGGGCGGAGCGCTCGAACACGCCGAGCAAGGCCTCGACCAGGCGCGGATCGCTCCAGATTTCCTGCGCCCGCCGACCGAAGGGCGCGAGGAACGGCTCGACGCCGCTCCAGGCCAGGATGGTCTCGCGCGGCCCGGCGGCAGCTTCGCCGGCACCGAGCAGGATGCGCTCGATGATCGGCGCCCAGACGCCGTCATCATAGCGGCCGATCGGCAGCAGGACGACGAGCCTTCGTGCGCCGCCCAGCGCCGCTCGCGCCTCGGCGCCGGCCTGGGCCGGTTCGCGGAACAGGCGCGGCAGCAGGCGCGGCGCAAGGAAGCTCGCCTGCGCCTCCTGCACGGTCTCGCCCTGGCCGAGGCCGGAAAGCGAAACGCGGCGCATGACGACATCTTCGCCGGCAGGCGAATCGGCCGCAGGCGCCGCCCAATGTGCGGGCAGCGAAGCGGGCAAGGCCGCGAAACAGACCGGCTCTGCCGTCATGGAAGCGCTCTCCACCGTCACATCGTGCATTCGAGCGCCGCTCCGACGAGCGGAGCGGGTAGATTCCGGCCCGTGAAGTCGCGCGCCCGTCTTCGCAAGATTAGGGCGGGACCGCTGGACCTCGCAAGCCGCAGCTTCCCCAGCAATAGGGAAGCTTCGCCGCCTGCCTTGCCGCAACGTCTTGCAAGACGCCGGACCATCGCGCAAGGTCCGCCCGCCGACATCCTCTCGCGCCTGTCTTTCCGGAGCCTGCACCAGTGCATCTTTCCGTGGCGCCTGTCGCCATCATCTGGGACGGCTCACGTCATGTCGCCGCGGTCTGGAGCGAAAGCGCCCGGGCCCGCTTCCTGGCAGCCGAGGAGGCTGGCGGCCGCATCACCCTGATCGCCGCCGGTGACGGCGAAGGCGCGCCGCTCGCCGGGGCGCTGCCGGCCGGAAGCCGCATCGTCCACGCCGTCACCGTCTCGGCGGATGGCGGCATGAGCGCGATCCCGGTGCAGCTCGACGAGCGCCTGACGCCGGACCAGTCCGACCCGCAGAGCGCCGGCCTCGCTTTGCTGCAGGCGCATTCAGACGCCGCTGCGGGTCCATTGTCGATCGCGCGTCTTGCCCTCGCCGACCGGTCGCAGAACGCTCCGGCATCGCTCATTGCCAGCGGCTTGAACCAGATCAGCGAAACCGGCTCCGGCGGGCTTCGCCTGCTGGCCGGCCCCTTCATGCACCCGGCTGACGAGCGCGCGACGCTAACGCGCGTCGCGGTCGCCCGCACGAGTGGCCTGACGCTCGATTTCAGCGGCGAAGGCAGCCGGGCCGGCATCCTCGTGGCGCATCTGCCGGCGGCGATGCGGCAGGCGCGGCAGGCCCTGGCGCAGCTCGACCCGGATCTGCGGCTCGCCGTCGAAGAAGAACTCGACTCGCTCGCCGCCACGCCCGCCGACCTGCGTGACACCGACGCCTCCGGCATCGGCCGCGTCGCAGCGTTGCGCCGCGGTTTCCGCCTGCTGCACCCGGCCGCCGAGGCGGACGGCGCTTGCCGCCTGAGCCTGCCCGACTGGCTGGAAGAGGACGAGGTCCTGATCTTCGCCGAGCCGCGCCGCCAGCTCGTCTGGACCGGCGCGGGCGAGGCCGCGAACGGCGCGCCGATGACGATCCGCTGGCGGGAGGGCGAGTTCGGCGCCGTCTCGCATCGCGAGAGCTATGCCGCTTCGGTCTCGACCGGGCTGGCGCTCGGTGGCGGCAGCGGCCAGGCGCTGGTCGTCGCCGCACCGGGCATGGCGGCGCCGTTGCGCGACGATCTCGCACTCGCCGCCGGCCGGTTGGCAGAGGGCCTCTGGCAGGCTGGAACCCCGGCACGACCGGCGCGGCTGAGCACGCTTCTGGCGGAAATCGCAGCTGCACGGGCGCAAGCACCGGCCGATGCCGGTCCCTTCGCCCGGATCGACGCGCGCGCCAAGGCGCCCGACGCTGCCGGCAGCCTGCTGGAGGCAGCGGCAGCGATGGCGGGCCTCGACCCGTCGCGGGCCGATGAGCTCGGCGAGCGCAGCCTCGACGAGCAGATCGCGATGCTGCTCTGGGCGGTGGCGCAACCAAAGCTGGCGGCGCGCGCCTGCGCGGTGCGTCTGCTGCTGCCGGCGCCGCGCGCGGATCGCCCCTCCACTGAGACCGAGCGCCTGCTCGGCTGGTACGAGGATCCGGCCCTGCCGCAACTCCTGAGCCGCGAGGCGATGACGCTGGCCGGCCAGGATCGCCGGGCGATGCGACTCTTGCACGACATCGCGGCCTGCGCGCATCAGAGCTGGCTCGGCGCGGAAGTCGTCGCCGAGGTCGAGCAGACGATCGCGGAAGCGCGCAAGCGCCGCGGCCAGCGCCCGCTGAGCAGCCTCGACAGCCTGCTGCTCGAACTGCGCCGCAAGGCGCAGCGCCGGCCGCCGGCGACACCGGCGCTCGAGGAGGTGGCGCGCCGGCGCAGCGAACTCATTGACGCGGCAGCGCAGTCGAGCCAGCCCGCGAGCATCCTGGACGAGCTGGCGAAACGGCTAGCCGAGCTGACTCCCGGCGAGATCGTGCTGCTGCATGGCCATTTCGCCGGGCTCCGCCGCGAGGCCGAACAGAGCGCGGCAGCCGGTGATCTGGTCGTCGCCTGGGAGGTCGCGGCCGGGCTCGCCGGCCTCGCCGCGCGCAGCGACCGCGGCGGCGATCCGCTGCGCGGCGCTTCCCGCCTGTCGGCGACCACGCAGGGCTTCGTCGCCACGATCGACGCCGTCGAGGGCCTGGCGCCGGCGCTCGCCGCGATCGAGACGCAGATCGGCCAGGCGCTGGGCCAGAACGATGCCACGGCAGCCCACGCCACCGCGCTGCGCCGGACGCTCAGCGGCTATGGCAGGCTGCTGCTGGCCGATCTCGCCCTTCGCGAGGCCGATGCCGCCTTCGCCGGCACGCCCTTCGCCGCCAAGGCGCTCGCCGACGCTGGCGACCCCGGCTTCGGCGCCGCCTATCGGCGCCTGCGCGCCGGGGCGAGCGACACCCTCGCCCGCTATCTCGCCGCCGCCGCGGCGGTCTCGGGCGTCGACCATGAATGGGGCGCCGCGCTCGGCCGCGGCGCTCCCGCAGATGAGCCGGCACCGACCGGAGCCGGAAGAGAGGACGGATGACCGCGGCTTCCTGCTATAATCTCGAGACCCGGCTCGCGAGCTTCAGCGCCTCCGTCGCGCTCGACGGCAGCGAGGCGCTGATCGACATCCTCGCCTTCGAGGCGCCGGAGGACATGGTCAAGGCTGTCACGGTCGCGCTGATCTCGCATGCGCCGGGCCTCGCCAGCGGCGCCGATATCGGCTGGCTGCAAGGCGAGGCGCTGCTCGACAAGGCGGCAGTGCGCGCCGGCGAGCGGCTGGTGCTCGGCCTGCGGCGCGAGGCGGTGATGCGCGCCGTCGCCAGCCACCGCCAGCAGGCCGACATCGACAGCGACGCCAGCCTCGAGATCGCTTTCTCGACCATCGTCGAGACGCCGGGCGGCGCCCGCGCCTCGCCGCGGCGCGTCGTCAGGATCGCGGTGCTGGCCGGCGCCTCGCAGCCGGAATGGCGGATCGAGCCGGTCGAGATCGACCTCGATTCGCTCGCCACCGGCAAGACGCTCGGCGTCAGCCAGATCGCCATCGACATCCCGAAGGACATCGTGCTGGAAGGCCGGCGCGGCCTGACCATCGAGGCGAGCTGCTTCGGCCTGAAGGCGCAGAACCTCTCGCTCGCCATCGCCGCGCCGATGGACCATTCGGTCTCGCTCAGGCGCTATCCCGATGCCGGCGCCAGCACCTGCCGGCATCTGCTCTGGCTCGCCGACGCGCCGGCGCTGGCCGGGCAGGAGGTCCGGCTCGACGTGACGCTGACGCGCGACGCCGTGCTCGATTTCGTCGACGAGACGATCCAGGCCAATCCCAAGGCGGCGCTGCAGGTAAGGCTGACGGCCAAGCTCGGCGGCTGGGTCGGCCAGGACGGCTCGGGCCATGACCCCGACGGGCCGGCCAGGCCCTGGTCGAGCGCTCTCGAGGCCCGTTCGGTCCCGATCCGCAGCCAGAACCGCGGCGATGTCGTCCTGACCATCGCCGGCGCCCACCTCACCTGCCCGCTCGGCGAGAGCTCTAGCTTCGAGATCGAGGGCGGCCTCAATGCCGAGGTCGACCCCGATGACGAGACCTCGATCGTGCGCTGCGACGGGCTGGTGATCGACCTCAGGCGCTGGCCGCTGACCCGGACCGCACCGCTGACCGTCGAAGTCGTCAGCCGGATGGGCGAGACCGAAATCGCCGAGCCGGAGACGCCATTCCCGCTGGAGATCGTGCGCGAGGGCGATTTCGGCCGGCGCGGCCGCGCCGTCGTGCCGATGCAGGCGCTGACCACGACCTTGTCGCGCGCCGTGCGGACCAGCGGCGCCAATGTGCTGCGCGGACCGATCACCATCTCGCTCGCGATCACGGCCGGCGACGATGGCGGCAAGGCCTTCGCTCGCGCGACCCTGCCGGTGCGCTACAGCCGCCGCGTCCACCGGCTGCCGATCTGCATCGATCTCGGCGCCTCGGCGACCTCGATCTGGTCGGGCGCGCCGCGCGCCGCCGGCCGCGCCACCGAGATCAGGCCGCTGGCCCTCGGCTCCTGGCTGGCGCGGCATGTCGATCCGCGCCATGGCGAGGCGGCCCTGCACGACGCCGGCGCCGCGCCGCTGATCCCCAGTCATGTCGGGCTCGATTCCGGCAATAATCTGCGCGCCGACCATGCGCCGCACAGCCTGCCCGATCTGTCGCTGATCGGCTCCGACCGGGCGACCGTGGCGCGGCGGCTGAAGGCGTTCTCGCGCCGTTACGACGTCTCGGCGCCGGCGCCACCGCCCCAAGCTGGCCTGCCCGAGGGCGGCAAGCGGATCGATTCGCTGAAGCATGCGCTGACCTCGGGTGCGGTCTCGCTGACGCTGCCCGAACAGGTCCACCGCTATGACGTGGCCGCCGAACGGGTCGTCGCCACCAACACGGTCGAGATCGCGCCGCTCGTCGCCGACGTGCTCGACGAACTGGTCGACCTCTATGTGCTGCGCCTCGGTGAGGATCGGCTGCGGATCGAGGATCATGCGCCGGCGCCGATCGTGCCGCGCATCCTGATCTCCTGCCCGAGCGGCATCGGCGACGAGATCGTCTCGCGCTACCGCGCCGCGCTCGAACTCTTCGCGCAGCGGCTGGAGCGGCTGTTCCCGGGCGCGACCAGCTTCGCCGACGCCGCCGTCACGGTTCCCGAGGCCGTCGCAGCGGCGCGCTATGTCGCCAGCCTGCCGGAGGTCCGCGCCGCCGTGCCGGACCATGGCGAGGCGCTGCTGGTGACGCTCGACATCGGCGGCGGCACCAGCGATGTGGCGCTCGCCCGCCTGCGGCGCGACGGCGACCGGCTGAGCAACCAGACAATCGCGACCTTCGGCCTGCCGGTCGGCGGCGACCTGATGGACGAGGCGCTGGCCGAGATCGCCGCGCTCTTGATCGACAAGGCGATGGAAGCCCAGCAGGCGCACTGGCAGCCAGCCTTCGCCGAGGCCTCGCTGGCCCGCGCCGTGCAACGCCAGGACGCGGCTGCGCTTGCCGCCAGGGCCTGGCTGCGCAACGCGGTGAAGCAGGCCAAGGCAAACCTCGCCGCCCGCCTCACCGCCAAGGCGGAAGCCGGCCGTTCCGCCTATCGCTGGGACAGGGAGGCGCCTGACGAGAGCTTCGACCTCGTCCTCGCCGAGTTGCGCCGCGATGGCGAGGTGGCCGGCCTGTTCGTGGCGCAGGGCGAGCCGGCACTGGCCGAGGCCCCCTTGCCGGCCGGCCTGCGGCTGGCGCTCGATCCCGCCGACAAGGCCGGAACGCGCCGCCTCGTCCTGAAGCTCTCGCGCATGGCGCTGGAGAAGGGCGCCGGCGCTGCCTCCGAGCGCCTCAACGAGATCGCCGCCGTGCTCGGCGGCATGCTGCCGCGCATGGCGCGTGCCGCCGGCCCCAACCCGCTGCAGCGCCCGACCATCGTCATGGTGCCGACCGGGCGGGCCGCGCTCTGGCCGCCGATCTTCGAGGCGATCGCAGAGGAGGCGAAGGCGAGCCACAGCGCCTTCCCGTTCGAGCGGCCGTTCTCGCCGGCGGCGATGAAGAAGGCGGTGATCGCCGGCGCGGCCATCCTCGGCATCGAGGGCGACATGGCCGGCAGCGCCGTGCTGCACAGAAACCCGCTCGGCATCGCCGCCATGGCGGTGCAGATGCGCGATCTCGGCGCCACCGGCCTGCGCACCGAGTTCGCCGCCGAACGCATCCACTATCTCGGCTACGACATGGGCTCGGGCGACCGGCTCCATGCCGAGCATGACGAGGTCGCGCCGAGCCTCGGCGGGCGCGCCAATCTCGGCCGGCGCTTCCAGTTCGTGCGCACCATTCCCGGGCTCGACCCGCAGGGCAAGGCGCTGTCGCGGCTGCGCCCGCTGCTCGCCGGCCAGGACCCGATGGTGCTGCTCGAAGGCGATTCGATCGTCGAGGCGCATCGCGAGGGGCTGGACGGCTTCGGCCCCTGCGAGATCGTCTCCGAGGTGCTGTCGCCGACCAGCCGCAAGGTCACGGTGCTCGCCGCCAATGAGGGCTGGGAAGCCTGCTGGCGGATCGAGCATGACCGCGTCTCGCGGATCTATTGAGCCCGGCAATGTCGATGATCCAACATCGGAGGTCGTCCCGGGCGACCGCAGGGAGAGCCGGGACGACCTGCGCTTCAGCTACAAGCCCTCTTGCCGTGGCAAACCGAATGACACGCGACCAGGCGAAAACGGCTCTGGCCGTCACAAGGGCGGGCTTGCCTCGCCCCATTGCCCCTTCCACCCGCTCCGCCTTCCCTTCCGCCCGAGTGAGCTGACGCCATGGCCCTGCCCGATCTGATGGACCTGGTAATGCATGATCCGCGGCGGCTGACCTGCCTGCGCGCCGTCGCCGGCGAGCCCGGCGAGGCGATGCCGGGCATCGAGAACCTCTGGCGCAAGCCGGTCTTCGCCGTGACCCAGGCCGGGCAGCCGACCAAGGATGCGCGGCTCTCGCTGGAAGACCTGATCGACCGCAACCGCGGCATCGCCCTGATCGACGGCGGCAGCGGTCCGCAGCCGATCGACATCCCCTTCACCTCGATCGTGGTGCTCACCGCCGAATCCCTGCCCGGCGCGCAGGAACTCGGCCGCTTCCTCGCCGACCGGATCGAGCAGCGCTACCGCGACGTGATCGACCCCGATATCGGCGTCACCGTCCATGTCGAGCAGAGCCTGCATGCGGCAGCGCCGGTCGCGGTCTATCTCGGCCATGGCGTGCATGCCCCGCCGCAGGGCGGCCGCCTGGCGCATGGCGAGGTGGTCATCCGGCAGAACGCCGAGATCGCCATCGGCCAGCCGATCATCGGCGCCAACACCGCCGGCGGGCTCTATCCCGGCCAGGCGCGCTTCGCCTTCTCGCGCAGCGAGATGCTGACCCCTGCCGTCCACCCCGACCTGCCGGCCGGGACGATCTTCTTCCTCGGCCGCTATCCGGTCGATTCCTCGGCCCGCGATGCCGGCGGCCTGCCTTTGCTCACCGCCCTGCCGCAGACACCCGAGGCGCGGGCCCAGGCGATCCAGGTCGAGGCACTGCCGACGCCGACGCAAGGCGGCATCGACGCCCGCTTCGAAATCCTCGGCATCCGCCCGCAAACCGGCCGCGTCTCGCTCGGCATGGTCGACGTGACGCTCGACCGCCGGCCCTGCCGCCTGCACCAGCAGCCACTGAGCGGGCCGCATCTGGCGGTGCTCGGCCTCGCCATTCCGGAGAATTTCGGCGGCAGGCGGATGGCGCGCTACTGGATCGAGCGCAGCCATGGCGGCCGGCTGATGTCCTCGGCGATGCTGGCGCCGCGCGACAGCATCGTCGTGCAGGGCCGCGATGCGCGCCGCTACGACCGCCGCGAGCTGCGCTACAGCCGCGCCGGTGGCGAATTCCGGGCGGAGAGCATGAGCTTCGACAATCGCCGCCGCTCGGTGCTGATGCTGGAGGAAGGCGAGTTCGGCTACATCGCCCTGCCGCGCGAGCAGACTGCGATCTCGTTCGGACCGGACCAGTCCTCGCGCGGCTATGGCAGCTTCGACTGGCTCGGCGAGGCGGTGCGCGTGCAGTTCGGCTCCGGCGTGGTCGAGCGGCTCGACAATCTCTATGATCACAACCCGGTCGGCTTCATCGCCGCGGTGCCGGGCGGGGTCGCCGTGCAGTCGGCCGGCGACATCTGGATTCTCGGCGACCGCAAGGCGCAAGCTGCCGGCACCTGCACCATCCCCGCCAACGGGCCGTTCGTGCTCGGGCCGCTGGTGGTCGAGCTTCGGGGGGCGACGCCATGAGCCATCCGCTGTTCCGCGGCCTGCGCAGCAGCCTGACGGCCGTTGCCGTCGGGATCGTCACCATCGCCGGCTTCCTCTGGCTTTCCGGCGGGCTGATCGGCGAGCTCGCCGCCAGCCGGGCCTGGATCAAGCAGCCCGATTTCACCGAGACCAGCCGCTCGAACGAGGACCTGTTCAAGCAAGCCGTCTCGACCGGGCTGATCTGGCTCGACGCGGCCGGGCCGACCATCCGCTCGCAGCCCTGCGAAGCGCTCTACGACGCGTCGCTGACGCAGCCGACGCCGCAGGGCACCAAGGAATTCTCGCGCACCTTGCTCGACCGGCTCTGCAACCTGCCCGCCGGCCAGCAGATCCGCTCCGAAATGCTGGCCTGGAACAACTCCTTCCTGATCGCGGCGGCCCGCGACGACCGCGCGCCCGACCGGCGCTGCGCCGACGGCACGCCGCTGGAGCTGCCGGTGGTGCCGGCCGGCTGCCGGCCATCG
>NZ_JAKFED010000204.1:0-46186 GCF_036675845.1 Allobosea sp.
GGTTCACCCCTGCCCCGGCTTGACGATCCGGCTCAGGCGGTTGTCGGTGAACATGTAGATCTCGCGGCCGCCCGGCTCGGAATAGAGCACCTGGGCCTCGCGCCGGCCCTTGCCGTCGCCGCCGATCAGCACGTCGGTCGGGCGCTTGCCCTTGAGCTTGATCAGTTCGCATTCGGTGATGCCGACGGCGATCTCGCCCGGCAAGGGGCGGGTCGAAGGATCGAGCGAGACACCTGCCGCGCATTCGCCGTCCGGCCCCAGCATCGCCTCCTGGGTCGAGACCCGGGCCGAGGCGCTGGAGGTGGTCGACTTGTTTCCGTCGGAAACGAAGGAAAAGCCGCCCATGTCGACGGCGCAGCCGCCGAGGCCGAGGGCCAAAGCGAGCATTACGGGAATTCTCACGCTTTCTTCTCCCAGCGGCCGGTCTCGTCCTGCTGCCAATAGGTGGCGGCCAGACCGCGCGCGCGCAGCTTCTTCCAGTCCTCGCGGGCGGAGGCCAGCGCCTCCGGATCGTCCCCGTCGAATATCAGGATGACGCGCTCATAGGCATCCAATGCGTCGGGAATGCGGACGCCATCGACGCAGAAGCGAACCTGCGCCGCATTGGGATTGTCGGAGGCGGCGGTGAGCACGATCGGATTGCCGGCGGCGTCGGGCTCGGTCGCGGCTCCGTGCGGCAGGAAGGCGTCGTCGGCATAGGTCCAGAGCCGGTCGTCGAGCGCCGCAAGCCGCTCGCGGCTGGAGCACTCGACCACCGCCTTCCAGCCGCGCGCCAGCGAGCGCTCGAGCAGCGTCGGCAACACCTGCTCGAGCGGGCGGGACTGCAGATGGTAGAACCAGATCTCCGCCATGATGCCGGGCTTTCCAGCGGCTTACGGGCGTCGGCCGAGAATTCGAATCATCCTTCGTAATGATCCGCCACCAGCCGGTCGAGCAGGCGCACGCCCCAGCCGGAGGCCCAGGAACGGTTGATCTCGCTCGTCAGCGAGCCCATGCCGGTGCCGGCGATGTCGAGATGGGCCCAGGGCGTGTCGTTGACATGGCGCTGCAAAAACTGCGCCGCCGTGATCGAGCCGCCATGGCGCCCGGCCGCGTTCTTCATGTCGGCGAATTTGGAATCGATCATCTTGTCGTAGGCCGGGCCGAGCGGCATGCGCCAGACCGTCTCGCCGGTCGCCTTGCCGGCAGCCGCGAGCCGTTCGGCCAACTCGTCGCTGTTCGAGAACAGGCCGGCATGCTCTTGCGCCAGCGCGACCAGGATCGCGCCGGTCAGCGTCGCCAGGTTGACCATGAAGCCGGGCTTGAAGCGCTCCTGCGTGTACCAGAGCACGTCGGCGAGCACGAGACGCCCCTCGGCGTCGGTGTTGATGATCTCGATGGTCTGGCCGGAGAGCGAGGTGACGATGTCGCCAGGGCGCTGGGCATTGCCGTCCGGCATGTTCTCGACCAGGCCGATGACGCCGACCGCGTTGACCTTGGCCTTGCGCGCGGCGAGCGCATGCATCAGCCCCGTGACGCAGGCGGCGCCGGCCATGTCGCCCTTCATGTCCTCCATGCCGCCCGCCGGCTTGATCGAGATGCCGCCGGTGTCGAAGGTCACGCCCTTGCCGACGAAGGCGACCGGCTTGGCGCCGCCCTTGACGCCGTTCCAGCGCATCACCACCACACGGCTCTCGCGGCGCGAGCCCTGGCCGACCCCGAGAAGCGCGCGCATGCCGATCTTCTTCAGCTGCTTCTCGTCGAGGATCTCGATCTCGACGCCGAGCTTCTCCAGCCTGGCGGCGCGGTCGGCGAACTCCTCCGGGTGGAGCACGTTCGGCGGTTCGTTCACGAGGTCGCGAGCCAGTTCGACGCCAGCCGCGATCGCCTCGCGCGCCTTCAGCGCCTTCTTGACCGCGGAGGGGTCCGGGACCCGCAGGATCGCGGTCTTCGGCTCGGCCTGCTCGGCCTCGCGGCTCTTGGTCTTGTACTGCTCGAAAGCATAGGTCCTCAGCCGCAGGCCGAGGCCGATCTCGGCGACCTCGGCGGCGGCAAGCTCGCCCTCCGGCAGGGCGGCGATGATGTCGGCGCTGCGGCCATGGCCGAGCCGGCCGGCGATGGCGCCGCCGAGCAGGGCGAAGTCGAGCTTGTCGCGCTCGGCCGCCGGCCCCGTGCCGATCAGGATCAGGCGCTCATAGCCGGCCCCGTCCGGTGCCAGAACGGTCAGCCCCGAAAGCGCCTTGCCCTTGAAGCGCTCGGTCGCGGCGGCGCGCGCGACCAGGCTGCGGCCACCTTCGCCGAGCCATTCGTCGGCAGCCTTAGCCGGCGTCAGCTTGTCCGAGAGGAGGATGACGAGGTCCTCCCCGGCGATGGCGTTCAGGGCTTTGACCTCAAGCTTCAGGCGCTGCGACATCGAAGGCTCACATTGGGAGAAGACGGGCGGGGAAGGACGGAAATGGCGGGTGGCGGCGCGGGAAGGCCACAAACGATTCCCGTTTGCGCCATGATCGAAGCTATACCATAGGAGCTTCGAGGCGAGCCGTCCAAGGGGAGCGCCTTCACCCGTGCCCCGCCTGCCCAGGATCGACCGCGTGCGTTTCGGACTGCTCGACCGCTACATATTGAAGATTGCCGCGGTGGCGACGGTCATCCTGCTCGTCGGCCTGACCAGCGTCATCTGGGTGACGCAGGCGCTGCGCGAGGTCGACCTGATCACCGGCAAGGGCCAGACGGTGATGATCTTCTTCACCGTGACGCTGCTCTCGCTGCCGGCGCTGCTCGCCGGCATCGCGCCGGTCGCGCTGTTCATGGCGACGCTCTACACGCTCAACAGGCTCAACAGCGATTCCGAACTGATCGTGATGAACGCGACCGGGGTGGCGCCGTACCGCCTGACCCGGCCCTTCGTCGTGCTGACGCTGGTAACGGCGGTGCTGGTCGGCTGGATGTCGCTTTCGGTGATGCCCGCCGGCTTCCGCTCGCTGCGCGACCTGATCACCCTGATCCGGGCCGACTTCGTCGCCAATGTCGTCAAGGAGGGGCAATTCGTCGCCCTCGATTCCGGCGTCACCTTCCATTACCGCGAGCGCTCCGGCCACGCCCTGCTCGGCATCTTCATGCAGGACCGGCGCGACCCGAACCAGCCGGCCGTCTACATCGCCGAGCGCGGCCAGACCGCGGAAGCCGACGGCAACAGCTTCCTGATGCTGGAGAAGGGCACGATCCAGCGCGAAAGCCGCGACCGCAATTCGAGCTCGATCATCTCGTTCGAGCGCTATGCGCTCAACCTCTCGGCGCTGTCCGGCGATTCGGACGGTGCCGGCGGCGGCGATGGCGACAAGGTGATCTACAAGCCGCGCGAGCGGACGACCTGGGCGCTGCTGCGGCAGGATCCGAACGAGCCCTATTACAAGATCCAGGAAGGCCGCTTCCGCGCCGAACTGCACAACCGCCTGTCGGCGCCGCTCTATCCGATCGCCTTCATGCTCGTCGCCTTCGCGATCCTCGGCGAGGCGCGCACCACCCGCCAGGGCCGCGCCGTCGCGATCCAGCTCGCGATCCTGCTGGTCGGCGCGATCAGGATCGGCGCCTATGCAGCCTGGACGGGGAGCGTGCGCTCCGGCTTCGCCGCCATCCTGCTCTATGTGCTGCCGCTCGTCACGATCGCTGTCTCGGCCAGCGTGATCGCTTACGGCGCGCGCGCGCGCGCCGTCATCGACGAGCTGACGGACCGGCTGGCGG
This sequence comes from Allobosea sp., assembly GCF_036675845.1. Classification (GTDB taxonomy): domain Bacteria; phylum Pseudomonadota; class Alphaproteobacteria; order Rhizobiales; family Beijerinckiaceae; genus Allobosea. Next base: position 3,721 of record NZ_JAKFED010000204.1, read on the forward strand.
CTCCCTTCCTGGCGCTTTCGGCGCGACTGCGGCGGACCTGATGCTGCTGTTCAAGACCTTCGGGCGCTATCTGACCCAGCGCTTCCTCCGCGCCATATTGAGCGTGTTCGGGACGTTCTTCTTCCTGATCCTGACGCTCGACTTCGTCGAGCTGATGCGCCGCGCCGGCGATTCACCGGTGGCCACCACGCCGAGCATCATCCAGCTCGCGCTGTACCGGGCGCCGTCGGTGGCCGAGCAGATCTTCCCCTTCGCCGTGCTGTTCGGCGGCATGTTCGCGCTGCTGAGCCTGAGCCGGAAGCTCGAACTGGTGGTGGCCCGTTCCGTCGGCATCTCGGCCTGGCAGTTCCTGCAGCCGGCGGCGCTGGTCGCCGGCCTGGTCGGCCTGATCTCGATCGGAATCTACAACCCAGTGGCGGCAGAGCTGAAGCAGCGCGCCACCAAGCTGGAAGCCTCGCTGTTTGCCCGCACCGGACAGGTGGCGAGCGGCAAGGAGATCTGGATCCGCCAGCGCAGCCTCGACGGCCAGGCGATCATCCGGGCTGCCGCGGCGCTGGAGGACGGGGTCGGCCTGGCCCGGGTCGCCTTCTTCAACTACGCCCCCGATGGCGGCTTCAGCGAGCGAATCGAAGCCCGCCAGGCGATCCTGCACCACGGCTACTGGGAGCTGTCCGATGCGAGGGTCACCTCGGTCATGGAAGAGCCACAGAGCTACACGACATACCTCGTCGCGACGAATCTGGAGCCCGAGCAGGTGCGGCAAAGTTTCACTCCACCGGACTCCGTCGGCTTCTGGTCGATGCCCGCCGTGATCGAGCGGACCAGCAAGGCCGGGCTCGACACGACGCGCTACGAACTGCGCTACGAATCCCTGAAGGCGCGCCCTCTCCTGCTCATCGCGATGATTCTGGTGGCGGCATCCGTTTCCTTAAGATTTTTCAGGTTTGGTGGTGTCACCAAACTGGTGGTAGGTGGCGTGGCGGCTGGGTTCATGCTCTATGTTGCTACGCAATTATCTGAGGAGTTGGGCTCATCGGGGATCGTCAACGCCCCGGTGGCCGCGTGGCTGCCTGCGGTCGTGGGCAGCCTGCTCGGCGCCCTCGCCCTGCTCCATCAGGAAGACGGCTGATAATACGGTGCCTATGGTTAATTTTGGATTGAGTTCATGGTTCCCGGCGTGAGACGCATCGTGCGCCTTGCCGCAGCGACCGCGCTGGCGACGACGCTCGCGCCGGTCTTCGCGGGGCCGAACATCGCCTACGCGCAGGGAGCGGCCAAGCCGCAGGAGCGCATGGTCGTCGACGCGCGCGAGCTCGTCTATGACAAGGACAGGAACACGGTCTCGGCCGTCGGCGACGTCCAGATCCTCTATCAGGGCCGCACCATCGAAGCCGACCGCGTCGTCTACGACCGGATCAGCAAGCGCGTCGTCGCCACCGGCAATGCCCGCATCACCGAAGCGAACGGCACCGTCATCACCGGCGACCGCTTCAACCTGACCGACGATTTCCGCGACGGCTTCATCGATTCGCTGCGCGTCGTGAACCCCGACAAGACGCGCTTCTCGGCGCCGCGGGCAGAGCGCACCGACGGCGAGGTCTTCGTCTTCGACAAGGGCATCTACACCGCCTGCGAACCCTGCGCGGAGAACCCGGAGAAGCCGCCCTTCTGGCAAGTCCGCGCTGCCCGGATCATCCACAAGAAATCCGAGCAGATGATCTATTACGAGGAGGCGCGGCTCGAATTCGCCGGCGTCCCGATCGCCTACATCCCCTACATGTCGGGTCCGGACGCGACGGTTAAGCGCAAGACCGGCTTTCTCTCGCCGCGATTCATCAACACCTCGGCGCTGGGCTACGGCGTCGGCCTGCCCTATTTCATCAACCTCGCGCCGAACTACGACGTCACCCTGACGCCGACCTATCTCTCGCGCCAGGGCCTCCTCGGCGAGGTCGAGTGGCGCCATCGCTTCTCGAACGGCTCGTACAATGTCCGCGCCGCAGGCATCTTCCAGCAGGACAAGTCCGCCTTCCTCCCGACTCCGTTCGGCGCCGGCGACGACAAGTTCCGCGGCTCGATCGAGACCAGCGGCAAGGTCTTCGTGAATCCGCGCTGGACCTTCAGCTGGGACATCGCCGGCTCGACCGACCGCTTCTTCTACAAGAATTACCGCATCCGCAGCGAGAGCATCACGAGCGGGAGCTTCCTGCAGGAATCGACCTCGACCGTCGCCCTCAACGGGCAGACCGCCAGCGCCTGGTTCGACATGCGCGGCTATTATTTCCAGCCGCTGACCTATCTCGACTGGCAGAAGCAGCAGCCGGTCGTGCTGCCGGTGGTCGACTACAACAAGCGGCTCCACAAGCCCTCGCTGATCGGCGGCGAATTGTCGTTCACCGTCAACATCACGCATCTGACGCGCGAGGCGGCGGCGTTCAAGGAAATCCCGAACCAGAACACCTATCTGATCACGACGCCGGCCTACTCGCTGTTCGACGGCTGCGCGGTCTATCAGAAGGACACCTGTCTGGTCCGCGGGCTCGCCGGAACGGTCGCGCGCGCCACGGCCGAGGTCGCCTGGCGGCGCAATTTCACCGATTCCTTCGGTCAGATCTGGACGCCCTACACCTCGGTCCGGGCCGACATCTTCTCGATCAACCCGAACACGACGGACTACGCCAACGCCAATGTCCGCACGATCGCCGATACCTCCGACGAGGTGTTCGGACGGGTGATGCCGGCGGCCGGCCTGCTCTACCGCTATCCCTTCGTCGCCACGGCCTCGTGGGGCACCCATATTCTCGAGCCGGTGGCGCAGGTCGTGGTCCGGCCGAACGAGACCAACAGCCTGCGCATCGCCAACGAAGATGCCCAGAGCCTGGTCTTCGACGATACGAACCTGTTCGAGTGGAACAAGTTCTCGGGCTATGACCGCGTCGAGGGCGGCAGCCGCGCCAATTTCGGCCTGCGCTATTCCGGGACCTTCGGCAAGGACGCCTACGCCAACCTGCTCGTCGGCCAATCCTATCATCTTGGCGGCCGCAACTCCTTCACCATGGGCGACCTGGTCAATACCGGCCTCAATTCCGGGTTGGATACGCGCCGCTCGGATTATGTCGCCAGGGCGCAACTCTCGCCGTTCAAGAGCCTGCTGCTGCAAGGCGGCGCGCGCTTCGACGAGTCGACAATGGAAGCCCAGCGCATCGATGCCTCGGCCTCCTACTCGAGCAGCATCTTCGCCACGACCGTCGGCTACAGCCGCTACGAGCCGCAGCCGGAGCTCGGCATCCCGCGCCGCCGCGAGGGCCTGAGCCTCAGCCAGTCGGTCAGCTTCGCGCAATACTGGAGCGTCCGCGGCAGCGTGCTGTTCGATCTCGACAAGTACAAGTACGACCGCGAGCGCTATCGCGACGCCGCTGTCCTGAACCAGCTCTACCCGACCGTCTACGCCGCGCCGATCTTCCCCAAGACCGGCCCGCTGCAGACCGCCGCGCTGTCGGCGGGGCTGCGCTACCAGGACGAGTGCACGATCTTCGACGTGACCTATTCGCAGTCCTATGCCGACCGCCAGGCCGGCGCGAAGGACGACACGCGGACCGTGATGTTCCGGCTCGAGCTGCGGACGTTGGGCGAGATCAGCTATTCGCAGAACCTCGGCACGGCCAGTGCGGGCGACGGCGTGGCCAGCAACTGACGGCGCCACGGCGCGGTCTCGCCATCGTCCCGGAGGAGGCCGCGCTTGCGACATCGTCTGCTGGCCCTGACCCAGGGCGACCCTGCGGGAATCGGACCTGAGCTCAGCCTCATGGCCTGGATGCAGCGGCAGCAGCGCCGGCTGCCGGCCTTCGCCTATCTCGGCAACGCCGCCGCGCTGCAGGATCTCGCCGGCCGGATGGGATTGGCGGTTCCGGTGCGCAGCGTCGGCTGGGAGGAGGCGGAAGCCGCCTTCGAGACGGTGTTGCCGGTGATCGAGATCGCGAGCGCCGCCCCGGCCGAATCCGGCAAGCCCGACCCGGCCAACGCGGCCGGCGTGATCGAGGCGATCGAACACGGCGTTTCTGCCGTCAATGCCGGGCTGGCTGCCGCTCTGATCACCAACCCGATCGCCAAGAGCGTGCTCTATGCTGCCGGATTCTCGCATCCTGGCCATACGGAGTTCCTCGCCGAACTCGCCGGGCGCGGCCGGGAAAGCGTCCCGCACCCGGTGATGATGATCTGGTCGGAGGCACTCGCAGTGGTGCCCGTCACGATCCATGTGCCGCTCGCCGCCGTGCCGGCGCTCCTGACCACGGAGCTGATCGTCGAGACGGGGCAGATCGTCGCCGCGGACCTGGCGCGGCGTTTCGGCGTCGCCAGGCCGCGGCTGGCACTGAGCGGGCTCAACCCGCATGCCGGCGAAGACGGGGCGCTCGGTGCCGAGGATGCGGCCATCATCGCCCCGGCCGTTGCGAGACTGCGCGCGCTCGGCATCCAGGCCAGCGGCCCCTACCCGGCCGACACGATGTTCCACGAGCGGGCGCGCGCCGGCTACGACGTCGCGCTCGCGATGTATCACGACCAGGCCCTGATCCCGATCAAGACGATCGCCTTCGACGACGGCGTCAACGTCACGCTCGGCCTGCCCTTCATCCGGACCTCGCCCGACCACGGCACCGCCTTCGATATCGCCGGGAAGGGCGTGGCACTGCCCGACAGCCTGTGCGCCGCCCTGCGGCTCGCCGCCCGGATGGCCGAAACGCAGAAGGGCACGCCCGCATGACCGCCCGGGACGGCACGGCACAGGACGGCCTGCCGCCGCTGCGCGAGGTGGTCGAGCGCCATGGGCTGATGGCGCAGAAGGCGCTCGGCCAGAACTTCCTGTTCGACCTCAACCTGACCGGCCGGATCGCGCGCTCGGCGGGGCCGCTCGCCGGCCAGACCGTGGTCGAGATCGGCCCCGGCCCGGGCGGGCTGACGCGGGCGCTGCTGGCGAACGGCGCGGCGCAGGTGATCGCGATCGAGCGCGACCGGCGCTGCCTGCCGGCCCTGGCCGAGATCGCGGCGCATTATCCGGGCCGGCTCGAAGTGGTCGATGGAGACGCGCTCGCGGTCGATCTCTCGCACCTGCTCGGTGGTCGCGAAGCGCGCATCGTCGCCAACCTGCCCTATAATATCGGCACGCCGCTGCTCGTCGGCTGGCTCAGCGCCGAGCCCTGGCCGCCCTGGTGGAGCTCGCTGACCCTGATGTTCCAGCGCGAGGTCGCCGAGCGCATCGTCGCGACGCCGGAGCAGCGCGCCGCCTATGGCCGCCTCGCCGTCCTCGCCGGCTGGCGCTGCGAGGCGAAGATCCTGTTCGACGTGCCGAAAAACGCCTTCGTGCCGCCGCCGAAGATCACCTCCTCGGTCGTGCAACTGGTGCCGCGTCCGCAGCCGGAGCCGTGTGACCGCCGGCTGCTCGAACGCGTCACGCTCGCCGCCTTCGGCCAGCGCCGCAAGATGCTGCGCCAGAGCCTGAAGCCCGTGCTGGCCGAGCCGACGCCGATCATCGAGGCAGCCGGCCTGTCGCCGACCGCGCGGGCGGAGGAGATACCGGTCTCGGGCTTCGTGCGGCTGGCGAACGCGCTGGCCGGGACACTCTGAGCCGACCTCCAGGCCGACCCCCGCCGGCTCAGCCCGTCTGCTCCGCCAGGAGCCCGTCGACGAAGGCAGCCAAGCCCGTCGCGCGCACGCGCTTCAGGCGTTCGGCGACGAGGATCGCGCGGACCGATTCATAGGCGGCGCCGAGATCGTCATTGATAATGACATAGTCGTAGACGCCCCAGCGCGCGATCTCGTCGCGGGCGTTGGCGAGGCGCTTCGCGATGACCTCGGGCGCATCCTCGGCACGCCGGACGAGACGCGAGCGCAACTCCGCCATCGAGGGCGGCAGGATGAAGATCGCGACGACGTCCTCCCGCGCCTTTTCGAGGATCTGCTGCGTGCCCTGGTAGTCGATGTCGAAGAGCACGTCGCGGCCGGCCTTGAGCGCGTCCTCGACCGGCTTGCGCGGTGTGCCGTAGCCGTTGCCATGGACCTCCGCGAATTCGAGCAGCTCGTCGCGCTGGCGCAGGGCATCGAACGCGTCGCGCCCGATGAAATGGTAGTGGACGCCCTCGATCTCGGATGGGCGCCGGCCGCGGGTCGTCACCGATACCGAGAGATCGAGATTGGTTTCCTTCTGCGACAGCGTGCGCGTCAGGGTCGACTTGCCGGCGCCGGAAGGCGACGACAGGATCAGCATCAGGCCGCGCCGGGCCGGTCGGACAAGATCGGCCATCGGCATCACTCCACGTTCTGAACCTGCTCGCGGAGCTGGTCGACCGTCGTGCGCAGATCCAGGCCGATGCGCGACAGGCCGGGATCGCCCGCCTTGGCGCAGAGCGTCGAAGCCTCGCGGCCGAACTCCTGCGCCAGGAAGTCGAGCTTGCGGCCGATCGGCCCGCCCTGGGCCAGCAGTTCCCGCAGCCCGGCGACATGGGCGTGCAGCCGGTCGATCTCCTCGCGGATGTCGGCGCGGACGGCGAGCAGAGCGGCTTCCTGATGCAGGCGCTGCGGTTCCAGCGGAGCGCTCGTTTCCAGCAGGGCGGCGAGTTGCGCCGAAAGCCGCGCCCGCACCGCCTCGACGCTGCGGGCCGGATGGTGCTCGGCCTCTCCCGTCAGCCAGGCGATGGTGGCAAGATGCCCGGCGATCACGGTCTCCAGCGCCTGCCCTTCGGCCAGCCTGGCCTGCTTCAGCGCTGCGACGAGGCGCTCCAGCGCGGCCAGAACCGGCCCTTCGAGAGCGGAAAGCGCGTCGTCCGATTCCTCGGCGATCTCGACCACGCCGCGGATGGCGAGCAGCCCGTCCAGAGAGGCGGGGGCGATGCCGGCCGGCAAGGCAACGCGCCCGGCGGCATCGAGCAAGGCGGCAAGCGCCTCATGGTTGATGCGCGGCCGCGCCGGCGCGGCGGCGCTGGTGATGGCGAGATTGACGTGCAGCGTGCCGCGCGAGAAGGCGGCGGCCATCTGCTTGCGCGCCGCCTCGGAAAACAGCTCGAAGCCGGGCGGAACGCGGACACGGACGTCGAGGCCGCGGCCGTTGACGCTGCGCACCTCCCAGGCAAAGGCGTGGGTGGCGACGGTCCCGGCCTCGCGCGCGAAACCCGTCATGCTCTCGATTGCCATGCTGAAATCTTCCTGCCCGCGAATGCGGCCGGACCCTAGAGCAGGATGCGAAAAAGTGGAAACCGGTTTTTCGCGATCATCCTGCTCTAACTCCTTGATCAGAGACGGATTCAGCTTTCAGACGGAAGCGCTTCGCGTTTCCGTCTGAAAGCTGAATCCGTCTCTAGACAGGGCTCGTCGCCGCGACAAGCGCGGGCTGTGGACGGACCTTCCCGGTCAGGGCCGCAGGGGCGGAACGGTCTTCGGGCTGTTCAGGTCGAAGGTGCGATTGCGCAGCGGATCGCGGTCGGTGCCTTCCGAAGCGTCGAAGGCGCGCGTCCGGGTGCCATCCGTTCCAGCCTGCGCCGCCTGCGTGCTGGGGCGAGAGGCGCCTGGCGCCTCGGTGCGGGAATCGGGCGAAGGCGGCGGCTCGACCTTGTCGATGCTCGACTCGGGCGCCGGCTTGCCGGCCTCGCGCCGAGCGGCCTCGACCCCGCGCCAGCGCGCGACATTGCGGTTGTGCTGCTCCAGTGTCTCGGCGAAGGCGTGGCCGCCGCTGCCGTCGGCGACGAAATAGAGGTCCTTGGTGCGCGAATGATTGACCACCGCCTCCAGGGCCGCACGGCCCGGATTGGCGATGGGACCCGGCGGCAGGCCGTCGATCACATAGGTGTTGTAGGGCGTCGCCTGGCTAATCTCGGCCCGCATGATGCCGCGTCCGAGCGTGCCCTTGCCGCCGACCAGCCCGTAGACGATCGTCGGGTCGGATTGCAGCTTCATCTTGCGGTTGAGCCGGTTGATGAAGACGCCGGCGACGCGGGTGCGCTCGTCGGCGCGGCCGGTCTCCTTCTCGACGATGGAGGCCAGGATGACGAGTTCCTCCGGCGTCTTGATCGGCAGGTCGGCCGGGCGGCGCGCCCAGACGTCGTTGACGATGCGGCGCTGGTCGCGCGTCATCCGGTCGACCATGGCCTGCCGCGTCGAGCCGCGCTGGAACTTGTAGGTATCGGGCAGCATCGCGCCTTCGCGCGGGACCTGGGAGATCTCGCCGGTAAGCAGCTGGTTCTCCTTCAGGCGGGCGATGATCTGCTCGCTGGTCAAGCCCTCCGGCACCGTGACCGAATGCTCGACCGCCTTGCCCTCGGCGATGATGTTGAGGATGTCGCTCTGGCTGATGCGCGCCTTGAACAGATACTCGCCGGCCTTGAGCTTGCTCCAGTTGCCGGACAGCAGGGCCGAGATGCGGAAGGCCCAGGGATGCTCGATCAGCCCTTCGCGCTGGAGCAGCTCGGCGATTTCGGCAAGGCCGCTCTCCTTGGGGATGATCAGCACCCGGTCATTGGCGAGCGGACCGGGCGCACGGCTGCGGCTGTCGACGAAGGCGATGCTGCCGCCGATCAGGCCGGCAAGGACGAGCGTCGCGGTGAACAGGCCGCTGAGCATGGCGATGAAGGGCGAACGCCGGCGGCGGCGCACCTTGGGCGGCGGCGAAGGCGGCGCTACGGGCTTCAACGCCTCGTTGGGGCTCCTCGGCGCAACGCGGGGCGGTTGGTTCATGATGCTTACGCCCGATTTCCCGACATCACGACCTGCGCTGCCGGCGTGGATTTTCACCTGTCGGCCGCGCTCTCGGTATTCTGGCACGGCAGCGGCGACAGGCTAGCGAAAATTATGGCGAAAGCGCGCTGATTGCTGGATCAGCTGTCGAAGCGACGCATCACCAGCGAGGCATTGGTGCCGCCGAAGCCGAAGGAATTGGAGAGCGCGACATCGACCTTCCGCTTCTTCGCCTTGTGCGGCACGAGGTCGATCTCGGTCTCGATCGAAGGATTGTCGAGATTGATCGTCGGCGGCAGGAGCTGGTCGCGAATCGCCAGGATCGAGAAGATCGCCTCGATCGCGCCGGCAGCGCCGAGCAGATGGCCGGTCGCCGATTTGGTCGAGGACATGGCCGGTCGGTGCGGCGCATTCGCCAGCAGGCGCTCGATTGCGCGCAGCTCGATCTCGTCGCCGACCTGCGTCGAGGTGCCGTGGGCGTTGATGTAGTCGACATCGGAAGCGCGCAAGCCGGCGCGGTTCAGCGCCGCCTGCATGCAGCGATAGGCGCCGTCCCCGTCCTCGGCCGGCGAGGTGATGTGGTAGGCATCGCCGGACATGCCGTAGCCGACGATCTCGGCATAGATCTTCGCGCCGCGGGCCAGAGCGTGCTCGAGTTCCTCGAGCACGACGACGCCGGCGCCCTCGCCCATGACGAAGCCGTCGCGGTCCTTGTCATAGGGCCGCGAGGCCTTCTCGGGGGTATCGTTGAAGCCGGTCGAAAGGGCGCGGCAGGCGCAGAAGCCGGCAATGCCGATGCGGTTGATCGCCGATTCGGTGCCGCCGGCGACCATCACCTCGGCATCGCCGAGCGCGACCATGCGGGCGGCGTCGCCGATGGCGTGGGCACCGGTGGAGCAGGCGGTGACGACAGCATGGTTGGGGCCCTTCAGGCCATGCTCGATCGAGACATAGCCCGCCGCCAGATTGCTGAGTCGTCCGGGGATGAAGAAGGGCGAGAGGCGGCGCGGGCCGCGCTCCTTGAGCAGCAGCGAGGCTTCGTAGATGCCGCCAAGGCCGCCGATGCCGGAGCCGATCGCGACGCCGGTCGCGATCTGGTCCTCATAGGATTGCGGATTCCAGCCGGAATCGCGCAAGGCCTGGGTCGCGGCGGCCATGGCGAAGACGATGAAGTCGTCGACCTTGCGCTGCTCCTTCGGCTCCATCCAATCGTCGGGATTGAAGGTGCCGGCGGAGCCGTCGCCGCGCGGGATGTTGCAGGCGATACGGCTCGGCAGATCCGACGCGTCGAAGCTCGTGATCGGCCCTGCGCCGCTCTCGCCCGCGATCAGGCGGGACCAGGTCGCATCGACCCCGCATCCAAGCGGGGTCACCATGCCAAGTCCGGTGACGACGACGCGCCGCATCGGTATTCCTCGCTCGGTCAAGACGCCGGATGGCGCGTCAGACTCTGAGCCGCTCAGGCGGACTTCGACAGGAACTTGACGGCGTCGCCGACCGTCACGATCGTCTCGGCGGCATCGTCGGGAATCTCGACGCCGAACTCCTCCTCGAAGGCCATGACCAGCTCGACGGTGTCGAGGCTGTCCGCACCGAGATCCTCGATGAAGTTGGCACCTTCGACGACCTTGTCGGCGTCGACGCCGAGATGCTCGATCACGATCTTCTTCACGCGCTCGGCGACATCGCTCATGGGTCTTTCCTCGAACCTTGAAAACACACCGCTGACAGCGACGCGTGGTTGAAACCGGTTTCCCGGCCGGCGCTCGCGCCTGATGGCGCGCCGGTCGGGGTGTTCATGGCTGCACAAACGCAACAACCAGGTTGGCGTCAAGCCCCCCGGGTGTCGATCGTCGCGCTGCCGGATGGGTAGTTAACACACTACCAATGGGCTGGCGAGAGCGGTTCCGAAGCCTCGAATCGCTCCAAGAACCGAGGCTAACCGGCTTAGATCATTGTCATTCCGCCGTTCACATGAAGCGTCTGCCCGGTGATGTAGGCAGCCTCGCTGCTGGCGAGATAGGCCACCGCGGCGGCAACGTCCTCGCCGACGCCGAGACGGCCCATCGGCACGTCGGCGAGAATGGTCTCGCGCTGCTTCTCGTTCAGCACCTCGGTCATCGGCGACTCGATGAAGCCGGGCGCGACGACGTTGACGGTGATGTTGCGGCTGGCCACCTCGGCGGCCAGCGACTTCGACATGCCGATCAGGCCGGCCTTCGAGGCCGCATAATTGCCCTGCCCCGGATTGCCGGCCGTGCCGACCACCGAGCCGATCGAGATGATGCGGCCATAGCGCCGGCGCATCATGCTCTTCACGGCGGCGCGCGAGAGTCGGAAGGCGGCCGTCAGGTTGACCGCGAGCACCAGGTCCCAGTCCTCGTCCTTGAGCCGCATGAACAGGTTGTCGCGAGTCACGCCGGCATTGTTGACGAGGATGTCGAGCCCGCCAAGCTTGGCTTCGGCGGCCGGCACGAGGGCCTCGACCGAATCGCGCTCGGCGAGGTTGCAGGGCACGATCTCGACCCGCTCGCCAAGTTCCTTCGCCAGCGCCTCCAGCGCCTCGACCCGCGTTCCCGACAAGGCGACCGTGGCGCCTTGCGCATGCAGCCGCCGTGCGATGGCGCCGCCGAGGCCGCCGGTGGCGCCGGTCACCAGCGCCTTCCTCCCGGTCAGATCAAGCATTCTTCCTCCTTTTCGGCGTTCCGCCGCTCTAGAGCCGGATCCGATCGGATTGCTGGGCAATCTGATCGGATAACGCGTTCTCTATCAATCGTTTAGAGGCGGATTCACCGATCAGGTCGATGCAACCTGATCGAACCCGGCCCTAGAACGTACCCTTCCGGGCCTTGTAGCTAGAGTGAATCCTTCTGGGCCTTGTAGCTCGTGATATCGTCCGGCGCGCCGATCGAGGATGCGGCCGTGCCGGCAGCGATGCGCTTGACCAGGCCGGCTAGCACCTTGCCGGAGCCGACCTCGAAGAACCGGGTCACGCCGGCGCCCGCCATCGCCTCGACGCATTCGCGCCAGCGCACCGTCCCGGTGACCTGCGCCACCAGCGAGGCGCGGATGGCGGCAGGATCGGCAAGCGGCGCCGCCCCGACATTGGCCATCACCGGAACGACCGGAGCGCTCATGGCGACTTCCGCCAGCGCAGCCTGCATCGCTTCGGCCGCCGGCTGCATCAGGGCGCAATGGAAGGGAGCCGAAACCGGCAGCAGCATGGCCCGGCGCACGCCACGTTCGCCGGCGAGCGCGATGGCGCGTTCGATTGCGGCCCTGGCGCCGGAGAGCACGACCTGGCCGCCGCCATTGTCGTTGGCGACCTCGCAGACCTGGCCCTGGGCGGCGTCGGCGGCGATGGCGCGCGCCTGTTCCAGCTCGACGCCGAGCAGCGCCGCCATGGCGCCCTCGCCCGCGGGGACGGCCTTCTGCATCGCGTCGCCGCGGATACGCAGGAGCCGCGCCGCATCGGAGATCGAGAAGGTGCCGGCCGCGGCCAGCGCCGAGTATTCACCGAGGGAATGGCCGGCGACGAAGGCCGCGTCGCGCGCAAGCGACAGCCCTGCCTCCGCCTCGAGCACGCGGATCACCGCCAGGCTCACCGCCATTAGCGCCGGCTGGGCGTTGGCCGTCAGGGTGAGTTCCTCGCCCGGGCCATCCCACATCAATGCCGACAGCTTCTGCGACAGAGCCGCATCGACCTCGTCGAAGACGGCGCGCGCCGCCGGAAAGGCCTCGGCCAGGCCCTTGCCCATGCCGACGGCCTGCGAACCTTGCCCGGGGAAGATGAAAGCCGTCGCCATGTCGGAAGGGTCCTGAAGATCACGCTTGGTTAACATTGCGGGCGCAGTCGCATCGTGCGGGCGGGCAAGTCAAGGCGTCGACGCCTCGAAACGGGACTTGCGGGCGTATTTCCCGATGTTTTTGGCTTGCGTGAAGCGCCGTCTGCCTGTAACGAGCCCTCTGCTTGTTCGGCCGGAGGCTGAACGGATGGCGGAGCGGTTCCCTTTTTTGGACAGCTCCGTTCGGCTTCTCTTCCCAGGGGCCGTCATCCCGTGTCTCCGCCTTCGATGAAATCCTGTCGGGCCTTATCCAGGGCTCGGAGGGCTCCGCGCCGGACGAAGCAGGTGAAAGAAGGAAGGCCACTCATGGCATTGTACGAGCATGTGATGCTCGCGCGACAAGATGTCAGCGCGCAGCAGGTCGAGACCCTTGTCGAGCAGTTCAAGGGCATCCTCGAGGCGAATGGCGGCTCGGTCGCCAAGGTCGAGTACTGGGGCGTCAAGTCCCTCGGCTACCGCATCAAGAAGAACCGCAAGGCGCATTATTCGCTGCTGAACATCGACGCCCCGGCCACCGCCGTGGCCGAGATGGAGCGCCAGATGCGCATCAATGAAGACGTGCTGCGCTTCATGACCATCCGCGTCGAGGCGCTGGAGGACGGCCAGTCGGTCATGCTCCAGAAGCGCGACCGCGACGAGCGCGGCGACCGTTTCGACCGTGGTCCGGGCGGCGATCGCTTCGACCGTGGCCCGCGTCGCGAGCGTCCGCGCCGCGAAGACGAAGCCACCGAAACCGTTGCCGGGGAGGCCTGATCCATGTCGACCGCATCTGCCGGCGCCCGCCGCCCCTTCTTCCGCCGCCGCAAGTCCTGCCCGTTCTCGGGCGAAGGCGCTCCGAAGATCGACTACAAGGATGTGCGCCTGCTCTCGCGCTACATCTCCGAGCGCGGCAAGATCGTGCCTTCGCGCATCACTGCCGTCTCGGCCAAGAAGCAGCGCGAGCTCGCCCAGGCGATCAAGCGCGCCCGCTTCCTCGGGCTGCTGCCCTACGTCATCCGCTGAGCGGACCGGGACCGGCGGCCCTGGCCGCCGGTCCCTTGCAATTCTCGGTCGCCCGGCGGTGAAATCCCCCCGGGTATGTTGAGGCGAAAGCCCTCTCACCCTGCCGAGAGCCTATTCCGCAAAAGTGGTTTCCACTTTTGCGATCAGAACATGCTCCAACTCAGTTGGCGCGAATTCTGATCGTTCGACCGGACCGGTCGAACGGAATGCGCGCGAGAGCAGCGGGACAGCAGGACGGACATGCTACCCATCGTCGGCATCGGCGCCGGGCTGGTTTCAGCCCTTCTGTTCACAGTGGTGATCACCGGATCGCCGCTGGCGCTGCTGTTGTCCTATGTCGCCCCGCTGCCGGTCTTCATCGCAGCGCTCGGCTGGAACCACCGTGCCGGCCTGGTCGCCGCCGCGTGCGGCACGGCCGCGGTCGCGATCGCCCTGAAGCTCCCGCTCGGTCTCGCCTTCGCCATCGGCGCGGCGCTGCCGGCCTGGTGGATCGCCTTTCTCGCTTTGCTCGCACGCGATGACGGCGCCGGCACCAGCGAATGGTACCCGCTCGGGCGGCTGCTGGTCTGGATCGCGGCGATCGCCGCATTGGTGACGGTCGGCGGCGCGCTGGCGATCTCTCCCGACTACGAGACCTATCGCAGCGTGATGACCCGCGGGCTCGAGCTCGTGCTCAGCGGCGGCGAAGGCGTCGCGCCGGCGATGCGCCTGCCGAGCGGCATCGATGTCGCCGATCTCGCGGCCCGCCTCGCCGCGCTGGTGCCGGCCGCCGCCGGCGCCTCCTTCGTCCCGATGATCGTTGCCAATCTCTGGCTGGCGGCGAAGGCCGTCCGGCTTTCAGGCCGCCTGCCGCGTCCCTGGCCCTTCATCCCGGCCACGCGGTTGCCAGCCAAGGCGGTCGCGGCGCTGGGCGCCGGCGTCGTGCTGAGCCTGATGGACGGTTTCGTCGGCCTCGCCGGCGGCGCTATCACCGGGGCGCTGATCGCGGCCTTCGGCCTTGCCGGGCTCGCTGCCATCCACGATCTCAGCCGCGGCAAGCCGTGGCGGATGCCGACCCTGTTCGCGGTCTATCTGGCGCTGCTGATCATGCTGATCACGGTGTTCCCCTTCCTCGCGCTGCTCGGCATCGCCGACGCGCTGTTCGACTTGCGCCGGCGCAGATCGCCGACGCCGCCTGCCGCCTGAAATCAACCCCTCGAAGAAACACCTAGGAGAGAAGACCATGGAAGTGATCCTGCTCGAACGCGTCGCCAAGCTTGGCCAGATGGGCGAGACCGTGCGCGTGCGCGACGGCTATGGCCGCAACTACCTGCTCGCCCGCGGCAAGGCCCTGCGCGCCACCGAAGAGAACAAGAAGCGCTTCGAGAACCAGCGCGCCCAGCTCGAGACCCGCAATCTCGAGCTCAAGCACGAGGCCGATTCGGTCGCCGAGACGCTGAACGGCCATTCGGTGGTGATCCTGCGCCAGTCCGGCGAATCGGGCGTGCTCTACGGTTCGGTCTCGACCCGCGACATCGCCGAGGCGCTGAGCACCGACGGCTTCTCGGTCGATCGCGGCCAGATCACCCTGAACGCGCCGATCAAGACGCTCGGCCTGCACACCGTCCCGGTCGTGCTGCATCCGGAAGTCTCGGTCACCGTCACCGTCAACGTCGCCCGTTCGGCGGAAGAAGCCGAGCGCCAGGTGCGCGGCGAGAACGTCACGGCCCGCGAGGCCTTCGACCTCGACGATCTCGGCCTCGAGGTCGGTGCGGCGCTGGCCGAATCCGGCGACGACGACGATCGCTGAGCACTTTTCCGGCTCCTGCCGGAGTCAATGGGCGCCGTGGCAACACGGCGCCCTTTTCATGCATTCGCCTGTGCAGAGCGGTGATTGAATAAAGGCGATGCTGGCGCAGGCCGTCAGGGTGGTAGATTGAGACTATCCCGACTCACCCGAACCGAAGCGCTCGTCGACCATGTCCACCGCGACCGCCCTCGTCGCCCGCCTCGACAACAACCGCGAGGCCAATTTCCGTGTCCAGCCTCACAATATCGAGGCTGAGCAGGCGCTGCTGGGCGCGATCCTGGTCAACAACGACGCGTTCTACCGGGTCTCCGACTTCCTGCTGCCCGAGCACTTCTTCGAGGAGCTGCACCGGCGCATCTTCGAGCTGATGGCCGGGCTGATCCGCAACGGCAAGATCGCGACGCCGATCACGCTGAAGACCTATGTCGGCGAGCTCGACCTCGGCGGCATCACCGCCTCGCAATATCTGGCACGGCTGGCGGCGGAGGCGACGACCGTCATCAACGCCCAGGACTATGGCCGCACCATCTACGACCTCGCCATCCGCCGGCAGTTGATCGGCGTCGGCGAGGACCTCGTCAACGTCGCCTATGACGCCCCCGTCGAGATGGCGCCGCGCGAGCAGATCGAGGAGGCCGAACGCCGGCTCTACGAGCTCGCCGAAAAGGGCCGCTACGAGGGCGGCTTCCAGAAATTCGACACCGCGATGCGCCTCGCCATCGACATGGCGGCCAATGCCTTCCAGCGCGCCGGCGGGCTCTCGGGCATTTCCTCTGGTCTGCGCGACCTCGACCAGCGGATGGGCGGCCTGCAGCGTTCCGACCTGATCGTGCTCGCCGGGCGCCCCGCCATGGGCAAGACCTCGCTCGCCACCAATATCGCGTTCAACATCGCCAAGGCCTGGCGCGGCGAGCGCCAGGAGGACGGCTCGCTCAAATCCGTCGATGGCGGCATCGTCGGCTTCTTCTCGCTCGAAATGTCGTCCGACCAGCTCGCGACCCGTATCGTCGCCGAGCAGTCCAGCATCTCGTCCTACAAGATCAGGCAGGGCCGGATCACCGAGGGCGAATTCGCCCGGCTCAGCGACGTCGCGGCGCAGATCGAGAAACTGCCGCTCTATATCGACCAAACCGGCGGCATCTCGATCGCGCAGCTGATGGCGCGGGCCCGACGGCTGAAGCGCCAGAAGGGCCTAGACGTCCTGTTCATCGACTATCTCCAGCTGCTCGCCGGCTCGGCCAAGAACAACCAGAACCGGGTGCAGGAGCTGACCGAGATCACCACCAGCTTGAAGGCGCTGGCCAAGGAACTCGAGGTTCCGATCGTGGCGCTCTCCCAGCTCTCGCGCCAGGTCGAAAGCCGCGACGACAAGCGGCCCCAGCTTTCCGACCTTCGCGAGTCGGGCTCGATCGAGCAGGACGCCGACGTGGTGATGTTCGTCTACCGCGAAGAATATTATCTGAAGGGCAAGGAGCCGCGCCCCGGCACCGAAGAGCACAACAAGTGGCAGATCGAGATGGAGGCGGCCCACGGCCTGGCCGAGCTCATCATCGGCAAGCAGCGCCACGGCCCGACCGGCAGCGTCGCCCTGCAGTTCGACGCCGACGTGACGCGCTTCTCCGACCGGGCCGACCAGAGCCACCTGCCGGAGCGCCTCGAATGACCGTCTTCGACGCGCCGGAGAACGCCGGCCACGGCCCGCTCCTGACGGTCGATCTTAATGCGTTGGTGGCGAACTGGCGCGCGCTCGGCGCCCTCGCCGGCACGGAAGCCGCCGCCGTGGTCAAGGCCGACGCCTATGGCATCGGCATCGAGCCGGCCGTGACGGCGCTCGCCGGTGCCGGCTGCCGCAGTTTCTTCGTGGCGCATCTGTCGGAAGGCATCCGCGCCCGTTCCGCCGCGCCGGATGCAACGGTCTATGTGCTGAACGGCCTCCCGCCCGATGGCTGCGGAGCCTATGCCGAGCACGATCTCTCGCCGGTTCTGGGATCGCATGAAGAACTGCTCGAATGGGCGGGATTCCGCCAGAGCGGGGCCAAGGTCCGGCCGGCCGCGCTGCATGTCGACACGGCGATGAACCGGCTCGGGCTCTGGGCCGGCGAAGGGCTCGACCTCGCCCGCGAGCGCTCGGGTGTGATCGCCGCTGCTGAGATCGGGCTGGTGATGAGCCATTTCGCCTCTTCGGAGGACGTGGCCGATCCCGCCAACGCGCGCCAGATCGCGGCCTTCGCCGAGATCGTCGCAGCGTTTCCGGGCGTGCCGGCCTCGCTGAAGAACTCGTCGGGGCATTTCCTGGAGGGCTGTCCGTCCTACCAGCTCACCCGGCCGGGCTATGCGCTCTATGGCGGCAACCCGA
Organism: Allobosea sp.; assembly: GCF_036675845.1. Lineage (GTDB taxonomy): Bacteria > Pseudomonadota > Alphaproteobacteria > Rhizobiales > Beijerinckiaceae > Allobosea. Next base: position 21,431 of record NZ_JAKFED010000204.1, read on the forward strand.
CCCCCGGCAGGCCGAATCCGATGCAGCCCGTGGTCGGGCTGGAGGCCCGCATCATCCAGGTCCGCGAAGTCGCGGCCGGGACGCAGGTCGGCTATAACGGCCGCTGGACCGCCAAGGGCCGGCGCAGGCTCGCCACGATCGGCCTCGGCTATGCCGATGGCTATCCGCGCAATGCGAGCTGGACTGATACCTCGCCCGGCGGCTCGGCCCTGATCGGCGGCGTGCGCTGTCCCTTCGTCGGCACGGTGTCGATGGACCTGATCATCGTCGACGTTTCCGACGCGCCGCCTGGCGCCGCGGTGCGCGGTGCGCGGGCGATCCTGATCGGCGGCGAGCTCGACCTCGAAGCTGTCGGCGCGGGCGCCAAGACCATCGGCTACGAGATCCTGACCAGCCTCGGCCGGCGCCATGCCCGGCGCTATGTCGGGCTGTAGCCGGGATGTTCCAAACAACGCCGCGCAGTCATCCCGGGCGACTGAAAGGAGACCCGGGATCCATGCCGGAGCCCATCCGAGCCAAGCTCAGGCATGGATCCCGGATCGACGCCGCTTCGCGGCTCGTCCGGGATGATCGAGCAGGTCCTGCAATCTGGGTCGGCGAATAATGGCCAAGCGCGGCCCGACCTATACCTGCCAGGCCTGCGGCGCGGTCTATCATCGCTGGCAGGGCAAATGCGACGCCTGCGGCACTTGGTCGTCGCTGTCGGAGGAGGCGCAGGCCGCGCCGGTGCCCGGCGGCGGCAGGGCCTCCGGCGGGCGGGCCCGCGGGCGCATCTTCGCGCTGGAGAGCCTGAAGGGCGAGACGCAGGATGCGCCGCGCATCGTCTCCGGCATCGGCGAGCTCGATCGCGTCACCGGCGGCGGCTTCGTGCCCGGCTCGGTGCTGCTGATCGGCGGCGACCCCGGCATCGGCAAGTCGACGCTGCTGATGCAGGCCTGCGCAGCGATGGCGCTGACCGGCCGGCGCGTCGTCTATGTTTCCGGCGAAGAATCGACCAGCCAGGTCCGACTGCGGGCGCAGCGCATGGGCCTCGCCGAGGCGGCTGTCGATCTTGCCGCCGAGACCAATGTCGAGGACATCATCGCGACGCTCGGCCAGGGTGAGCGCCCCGCCCTCGTGGTGATCGATTCGATCCAGACGATGTGGTCCGGCGAGGTCGAGAGCGCGCCGGGCACGGTGACGCAGGTGCGCGGCTCGGCCCAGGCACTGATCCGCTACGCCAAGACCTCGGGCGCCTGCCTGATCCTGGTCGGCCACGTCACCAAGGACGGGCAGATCGCCGGCCCGCGCGTCGTCGAGCACATGGTCGACGCCGTGCTCTCCTTCGAGGGCGAAGGCGCGCATGCCTTCCGCATCCTGCGCGGCCAGAAGAACCGTTTCGGGGCAACCGACGAGATCGGCGTCTTCGAGATGACGGGCCTCGGCCTCGCCGAGGTCGGCAATCCCTCGGCCCTGTTCCTGGCCGGGCGCGACCAGAGCGCGCCGGGCGCCGCCGTGCTCGCCGGCATGGAAGGCACGCGCCCCGTGCTGGTCGAGATCCAGGCGCTGGTCTCGCCGACGGCGCTGGGCACGCCCCGCCGCGCCGTCGTCGGCTGGGATACGAGCCGGCTCGCCATGGTGCTGGCGGTACTGGAGACCCATGGCGGGCTGAAGCTCGGCCAGCACGACGTCTATCTCAACGTCGCCGGCGGCCTGCGTGTTGGCGAGCCGGCGGCGGATCTCGCGGTCGCGGCGGCGCTGGTCTCCTCGCTGACCGGAGCGGTCCTGCCGGCCGGCGCGGTCTATTTCGGCGAGATCGCGCTTTCCGGCGCCATCCGCCCGGTCTCGGTCGCAGCGGCGCGGCTGCGCGAAGCTGCCAAATTGGGCTTCGGCAGCGCGGTCCTGCCTGCCGGCGGCGCCGATACCGGCGATGGCGGCGGGCTTGGCCTGAAGCGGCTCGGCCATGTCGGCGAACTCGTCGCGGAGATCGCTGCCACCGCACCTCGAGCCCGTTCCGGTCAGCGTGCTCCGCAAGCTGACCGGTAAAACGGTCTCGATCTGAAAGTGGAGAGACGGATTCACCGATCGGGTTGGATAACCCGATCGGACCCGGCTCTCGCGGTGCAAAATGAGCCGACTGCATGGGTGACGCGCGACACGCGAGCTTGTATAGCAAAAACCGCCTGGCCTCCCCATCTCTGGCGAGCTGGCCCCGATTTTTCAGCGAAGCGGCCCCGAAATGCCTGTGACCCTTCTCGATCTCGTCGTCGTCGGCGTGGTTCTCGTTTCCGCTTTGCTCGCGGCGGTGCGCGGCCTTACGCGCGAGGTCCTGGCGATCGCCTCCTGGGCCGCCGCGGCGATCGTCGCCTGGGTATTCCATCCGCAGCTTCTGCCGATCGCGCAGCAGCACATTCCGAACAAGACGGTCGCGCTCGTCGTGGTCATCGCCGGCCTGTTCCTGGCGACGCTGATCGTCGTTTCGCTGGTGACGGCGCGCATCTCCGACTTCGTGCTCGATTCGCGCATCGGTGCGCTCGACCGCACGCTCGGCTTCGTCTTCGGCGCCGGCCGCGGCCTCCTGCTCGCGGTCGTCGGCTATCTCTTCTTCACCGCGCTGGTGCCGGAGAAGATGCAGCCGTCCTGGGCGCGCGACGCACGGGCCAAGCCGATCCTCGAGGAGACCGGACGCAGCCTCTTGACCATGCTGCCGCAGGACATCGACTCCGAATTCGTCAAGAAGCTGCTTCAGCCGAAGAGCGGAACCGAGCCGACCGAGGCGCCGGCCGAAGAGCCGCGCACCCCGCCAGCGGGCACGCCTCCTGCCGACCCGCAGCGGCGCACCCAGGCGCCCGCCACGACCGACCGGCAGGCGCTGCAGCGCGTAATCGATTCGAACGGCCCGACCGGAACGACCGCCCCGGCCGCTCCCCGCCCCTGACTGGAGAGCCTGTCCCGATGGAGCCAAAGATGAGCCATATCCGCGATAGCGAGGCTGCGTTCGACCCGAATGCCGACCGCCTGCGCGAGGAATGCGGCGTCTTCGGCATTTTCGGCCATGCCGATGCGGCGGCGCTGACGGCGCTCGGCCTGCACGCGCTCCAGCATCGCGGCCAGGAAGCGACCGGCATCGTCTCCTTCGACGGCCAGCGCTTCCACACCGAGCGCCAGCTCGGCCTGGTCGGCGACGCCTTCTCCGATGCCAGCGTGATCGAGAAGCTCAAGGGCAAGCAGGCAATCGGCCATGTGCGCTACTCGACCACCGGCGAGACCATCCTGCGCAATGTCCAGCCGCTCTTCGCCGAGCTGCATGGCGGCGGCTTCGCGGTCGCGCATAACGGCAACCTGACCAACGGGCTGACGCTGCGGCGCAACCTGGTGCGCGACGGCGCGATCTACCAGTCGACCTCCGACACCGAAGTGCTGCTGCATCTGGTGGCGCGCAGCCGCAAGACCCGCTTCATCGACCGGTTCGTCGATGCGATCCGCCAGATCGAGGGCGCCTATGCCTTCGTCGGCATGACCAACAAGAAGCTGATCGGCGTGCGCGATCCGCTCGGCATCCGGCCGCTGGTGCTCGGCGAGCTCGACGGCTGCCCGATCCTGGCTTCCGAGACCTGCGCGCTCGACATCATCGGCGCCAAGTTCGTCCGCGAGGTCGAGAACGGCGAGGTCATCGTCATCTCGGAGCATGGCATCGAAAGCCACAAGCCCTTCCCGCCGGTGGCCGAGCGCCCTTGCATCTTCGAATACATCTACTTCGCCCGGCCGGATTCGATCGTGAAGGGCCAGAGCATCTATGAGCGGCGCAAGCGCATGGGCGCCCAGCTCGCCGCCGAATCTCCGACCGATGCCGACGTCATCATACCGGTGCCGGATTCCGGCGTGCCAGCAGCCCTCGGCTACGCCCAGGCGAGCGGCGTGCCGTTCGAGCTCGGCATCATCCGCAACCACTATGTCGGGCGCACCTTCATCGAGCCGACGCAGAAGGTGCGCGAGCTCGGCGTGCGCCTGAAGCACTCGGCCAACCGCAGCGTCGTCGCCGGCAAGCGCATCGTGCTCGTCGACGATTCGATCGTGCGCGGCACGACCTCGCTGAAGATCGTCAAGATGATGCGCGAGGCCGGCGCCCGCGAGGTGCATTTCCGCATCTCCTCGCCGCCGATCACCCATCCCGACTATTACGGCATCGACACGCCCGACCGCGAGAAGCTGCTCGCCGCGACCCATTCGCTCGAGGAGATGCGGCGCTTCGTCGGTGCCGATTCGCTGGCCTTCCTCTCGATCGACGGGCTCTATCGCGCCATGGGCCATCCCGGGCGCGATCCGGTCCGCCCTGCCTTCACCGATCACTGCTTCACCGGCGACTATCCGACCTCGCTGACCGATGTGATCGGCGAGAGCGCCAAGCAGAAATTGTCGCTGCTGGCGGAAGCGGGTTGACGCCCTTGTTCATCCCTCCACGTCATTCCGGCCGTAGCGAAGCGGAGCGCCGGAATCCATCGTAGGCTTCGAACTCTCCGATGGATTCCGGAGCTGCGCCGCTTCGCGGCTTGTCCGGAATGACGAAAGCCTGATCGAACCGGAACGGCTATCATCATGACCAAGCCTTTGCAGGGGCGCGTCGCGCTCGTCACCGGCGCCTCGCGCGGCATCGGCCGCGCTGCGGCGCTCGCCTTCGCCGAAGCCGGTGCCCATGTCGTGGCGCTGGCGCGCACCACCGGCGCGCTCGAGGAGCTCGACGACGCGATCCAGGCGATCGGCGGCAGCGCCACGCTGGTGCCGGCGGACCTCGCCGATGCCGGCGCGATCGAGCGGCTGGGGCCGGCCCTGCTGCAGCGCTGGGGCAAGCTCGACATCGTCCTGGCCAATGCCGGCATCCTCGGCCCGCTCTCGCCGCTGACCCATGCCAGCGCCAAGGAATGGGCGAAGGTCCTCGACATCAACGTCACCGCCAATTGGCGCCTGCTGAAATCGGTCGAGCCGGCGCTGCAGGCCTCCGATGCCGGCAGGGTGATCCTGCTATCCTCGGGCGCCGCGCATAACTGCCGCGCCTATTGGGCGCCCTACGCCGCCTCCAAGGCCGCCCTGGAGGCCATGGCGCGCAGCTACGCCAACGAGACCGAGAACACGCCGCTGCGCGTCATGCTGGTCAATCCGGGGCCGCTGCGGACCCGCATGCGGGCCGAGGCGATGCCGGGCGAGGACCCGCAGACGCTGAAGACGCCGGAGGAACTGGCGCCGCATCTGGTCCGGCTCGCCTCGCCCGACTGGCGCGAGACCGGCAAGATCTTCGACTTCCCGCAGGGCAAGGTTCTGACGCCGCAAATGCCGGCTTAGAGGGAAGCGCTCCTCCCTACTCGCCGTCATTCCGGCCGCAGCGAAGCGAAGCGCCGGAATGACGCTCGGATAGGCGGCGCCGCGAAGGCATCAGGACGGGCAACACTCTCGCAGGATCTCGATCAATTCCGAGACCGTGAGATTCGGCAGGCGCTCCATCTCCTCGATGGAGAACCAGCCGATCTCGCTATGCTCGTCGGTGAGGTTTTCCGCCTCGCCACCGTCCCAGGCCGAGACCACGTAGATGTGATGGAGCGCCGCGCCGTTGCGCTCCGGGAAATGCTCCGGTGCCGAGAGCATCAGCCGATAGGTCGTCGGCACGAGCCCGACCTCCTCGCGACATTCGCGGATCAGCGCCTCGTCGAGCCCCTCGCCGGCCTCGACCCGGCCGCCGATCGCGTCCCAGTGATCGGCCCAGGCGCGCTTCCACGAGGCGCGCAGGCCGAGCAGGACCCTGCCGTCTGATCTGAGAAAGAGCGCGCTGACCGTTTCGGGCGCGCTCGCCATCAGCGCTTGGGCTTGTCGAACGGGTTGGCGCCGCCGCGCGTGTGCAGGCGGATCGGCGTTCCGGGCAGTTCGAAGGCCTCGCGCAGGTTGTTGACGAGGTAGCGCGTATAGGACACCGGCAGATGGTCGAGCTGGTTGCCGAACAGTGCGAATGTCGGCGGCCGCGCCTTGGCCTGCGTCATGTAGCGGATCTTGATGCGCCGGCCGGCCACTGCCGGCGGCGGATGGGCCGAGAGCACACCCTCCAGCCAACGATTGATCCGCGCCGTCGAGACCCGGCGGTTCCAGACGTCATAGGACCGGAAGACCGCCTGCATCAGCCGGTCGATGCCTTCGCCGGCGAGGCCCGAAAGCGGCACGATCTCGACGCCGCGCACCTGCGCCAGCAAATGATTGGCCTTTTCCTTGAGCTCGGCGAGCAGGCCGGCCTTGTCGGCGACGAGATCCCATTTGTTGAGACCGATGACGACGCAGCGGCCTTCGCGCTCGGTCAGGTCGACCAGCGTCAGATCCTGCTTCTCGAAGGGGATCGTCGAGTCGAGGAGCACGACCACGACCTCGGCGAAGCGGATGGCGCGCAGCGCATCGGCGACCGAGAGCTTCTCCAGCTTCTCCTCGATGCGGGCGCGCTTGCGCATCCCGGCCGTGTCGAACAGCCTGACCGGCCGGCTGCGCCATTGCCAGTCGACCGAGATGGTGTCGCGGGTAATGCCGGCCTCAGGCCCCGTCAGCAGCCGGTCCTGCCCGATCATCCGGTTGACCAGGGTCGACTTGCCGGCATTGGGACGGCCGATGATGGTGACGCGCAGCGGCCGGTTCGGGTCGTCGGCCTCCTCGTCGTCCGGGAGGGCGGCGGGCGCCTCGGCCCATTCATCCTCCTCCTCTTCCTCCGGCTCGTCGGGGACGAAGGGCATCAGCGCCTCGAGCAGGTCGGAGGTGCCCTCGCCATGTTCGGCGGAGAACGGCACCGGATCGCCCAGGCCGAGCGAATAGGCTTCCATGACGCCGTCCTTGCCCTTGTTCCCCTCGGCCTTGTTGGCGAGCAGGATGACGGGCTTGCCGGAGCGGCGCACCAGATCGGCGAAGGGCTGGTCCATCGGCGTCAGGCCGAGCCTGGCGTCGATCATGAACAGGATGACGTCGGCCTGGTCGATCGCGGTCTGCGTCTGGGCGCGCATGCGGCCGGCGAGCGATTCCTTGTCGGCCTCCTCGAGGCCCGCGGTATCGATCACCGTGAAGCGCAGATGGCCGAGGCTGGCCTCGCCCTCGCGCCGGTCGCGCGTGACGCCCGGCCGGTCGTCGACCAGCGCCAGCTTCTTGCCGACGAGCCGGTTGAACAGGGTCGACTTGCCGACATTGGGCCGGCCGACGATGGCGATGGTCGCGGTCATGATCCGTCCAGTTACACCGGCACCGGCCGGTACGGACCGGCGTGCGGTTTCAGTTCTTGGTTTCGACGGCGCCGCCGCGCACCAAGGCGAGGTAGAGCTCGACGCGCTGGCGCAGCGCCGGCGGCGTCTGGGCGTCCGTCACGATGGCGTCGAACCAGCGGCCGGCATCCTCGAAGAGATTGCCCTTGAGCGCGGCGATGCCGAGGATTTCGCGGGCCGAATGGCGCCAGTTGCCCGTCGGCGCCGCGAGCGGCTCCAGAGCCGGGCGCAGTTCGGCATAGGGCACGAGATCGACACGCAGCAGCCCGGCCCGCAAGCGGGCGAGATCGCGATAATTCGCATCGATCGTGGCGTCATCGGCGAGAGCGTCGAAGGCCGCGGCGCCGGCCGCCGGATCGCGCTTGCCGACCTCGGCCGCGAGGCGGAACCGGGCGATCTGGCGGTAGCCGGCCGGAGCGCTGGCGGCAAGCTCGGTCAGCGTCGCCTCGGCCTCGCTGGCATTGCCGTCGCGTGCCGCCCGGACGGCGGATTCGAACTTCGCGCCGACGGCCTCGGCCTTCTGCCGCTCCTGGTGCTGCCAGAACTGCCAGCCGGCGACAGCCGCCACGGCGATCACGGCAAGCGCGATGAAGACGGTGCTGTACTTGTTCCAGATGGCGGCCGCCTTCTCGCGGCGGACCTCCTCGTCGATCTCGCGGAAAATATCGGACATAACGCCTCGGAAATGCTTGCTGCCCTGCCGGGTAGCACTTTCGCCCGAAGATTGCGAGCCGGATCGGCATGGCGGTCCGGGCGAAGTCTCAGGCGGGCGGCGTCGCCGCCGGCCCGGCGCCTTTGGCCTCTGCCAGAAGCCAGTTCCGGAACGCCACCGCCTCCGGTCGCTCGAGCGTGAGGCGCGGATAGACCAGCCAATAGCTGTAGTCGTTCGGCAACTCCGCCTCGAAGGGCCGGACGAGGCGCCCGGCGCGGAGATCGTCGGCGGCGAGGGTCAATCGGCCAAGCGCGACGCCCTGTCCGTCGATGGCGGCCTGCAGCACCAGCCCAGCATCGTCGAAGGTGAGGCCGGCTCCGGTATCCACCCCCGCGACGCCGACATGGGCGAGCCAGCGCGCCCAACCGTCGCGCGGCGTATCGTGGAGCAGTCTCAGGCCCCGCAGCTCGGAAGGCTCGCGCAGTGGCGGCGGCCCGGCGGCCAGGGCCGGGCTGCAAACCGGGCTGAGCGCTTCGCGGGCAACGAGATCGCCCCTCAGCCCCGGCCAGCGTCCCAGTCCGGAGCGGATTGCGAGATCGAAGCCCTCGGTCGCGAAGTTCCAGAGATCGGCCGAACTGGTCAGCCGCAGGTCGATATCGGGATGGAGGGAACGGAAGCGCCCGAGCCGCGGCACCAGCCAGCGTGCCGCGAAGGACGGCAGGACCGTGAGGCGCAACGGCCCGTCCGCACGCCGGCGCAGGCGTAGCGTCGCCGCGGCCATACGGTCGAGCGCCTCGCTGAGCTCCGGCAGATAGGCGGCGCCCTCGGCCGTCAACTTGAGTGCATGCCCCCTCCGCGCGAACAGGCGCACCCCGAGCCAGTCCTCGAGCTGGCGTACCTGATGACTGATCGCGGCCTGGGTTACGCAGAGCTCGCTCGCCGCCCGCGTGAAGCTGAGATGGCGGGCGCCGGCCTCGAAGGCACGCAGCGCGCCGAGCGGTGGAAGGCGGCGCATGCTCGATGACCCCAGCTTATCGAGCGGATGAGGATAGATCGCTTTGCCGCCCCGCGGAAGCGGTCTCTATGGCCGCAACCATGTGCCTCCTCCCCGCAAGGACAAATCGATGATCGCCTGGAATACCTGGCTGCTGTTCCTCGGCTTCACTGTCCCGATGGTGTTCAGCCCCGGGCCGGGCAACACTTTGCTGGCGACAGCCGGCGCGCGCTTCGGGATCCGCGGGACGCTGCCCTTCTGGGCCGGCTTCGAGGCCGCGAACATCGCGCTCTGCCTGCTCTACGGCCTGGGCCTCGGCGGCGCGCTGCAGGGCCATCCCGGATTCGAGCTGGCGCTGAAATGGGCCGGCATCGCCTATCTCGTCTATCTCGGCTGGAACTTCATCCGCAGCGCGACACCGGCGGAAGGCGCGCAGACAGCCGCTCCCACAGGCCTGCGCTTCAGCGACGGCTTCCTCGCGGTCGCGCTGAACCCGAAGATCCATTCGACCATCGCCGTGATGTTCTCGCAGTTCCTCGACCCCGGCCGCTCATCCGGGAGCCAGGTGACCCAGTTCACGCTGGCTTTTCTCGCGGTCGGTATCCTGTGCCACTTCCCCTGGGTCTATGGCGGCCAGGTCATCCTCGGACGCTTTCGTTCCGCGCGGGCGACGCGCATCCAGGGCTGGTGCTTCGGCATCTGCATGCTGCTGGTTGCTGCCTGGCTGGCGCTATCCTGAGCGGCCCTTCGCGGCTCCCGGCTTGACCTGCGAGGCGCACAAGTCCTAGAGCCGGGGCGCGCCGACGGGGTGGCACCGTGATACGCGGGCGCCCGACCGAATTGCCCGCCGGGCGCGAGGGCCATCCGCCCGCCCGGTACAGGATCCGTTTTCATGAGCGCCAACGCCATCGTCACCGCCGGCGCCGACCTCGCCCAGCCGGTCCGCTTCGGCAACTCGCTGCCGCTTTCGCTGATCGCCGGCCCCTGCCAGATGGAGAGCCGCGAGCACGCGCTCGAAGTCGCGCTGGCGCTCAAGGAGATGGCGGCCAGGCTCCAGATCGGGCTGGTCTTCAAGACCTCCTTCGACAAGGCCAATCGCACCAGCGTCAAGGGCCAGCGCGGCATGGGCCTGGAGGCGGCGCTCCCCGTCTTCGCCGAGATCAGGCAGCGCACCGGCCTTCCCGTGCTGACCGACGTGCACGAGGCCGGCCAGTGCGCCGCCGTGGCCGAGGTGGTCGACATCCTGCAGATCCCTGCCTTCCTCTGCCGCCAGACCGACCTGCTCGTCGCCGCCGCCGAGACCGGCCGGATCGTCAACGTCAAGAAGGGTCAGTTCCTGGCGCCCTGGGACATGGTCAATGTCGCCGCCAAGGTGACCGAGAGCGGCAATCCCAACCTGATGGTGACCGAGCGCGGCGCCTCCTTCGGCTACAATACGCTGGTCTCGGACATGCGCGCCCTGCCGATCATGGCGCAGGGCATCGGCGCGCCGGTGATCTTCGACGCCACGCATTCGGTGCAGCAGCCCGGCGGCAAGGGCGCCTCGACCGGGGGGCAGCGCGAATTCGTGCCGGTCCTGGCGCGGGCGGCGGTGGCGGTCGGCGTCGCCGGCGTCTTCATCGAGACCCATCCCGACCCCGACAAGGCCCCGTCGGACGGCCCCAACATGGTGCCCTTGCAAGAATTCCCGGCACTGATCGCGGAACTGCAGGAGTTCGACCGCGTCGCCAAGCGCCTGGCGCAGGCGACGCCCGCCCGTGGCTGAGGCGCCGCAACCGCGGCCCGCGGACGGCTCGCTCACAGCACTGATCCTCGTCCTCGGAGCCTGCGGCTTCGCCTCGACCTTCACCATGCGGATCCTCGATCCGCTGGTGCCGACGCTGGCCGGCGAGTTCGAGCGCAGCGTGCCGCAGGTCGCCGCCGTCGCGACCGCCTTCTCCTTCGCCTATGCCGTCGGCCAGCCCTTTCTCGGGCCGGTGGCGGATTCGCTCGGCAAGCTGCGGACGATCTCGACCTGCCTGCTGCTCCTCGCCTTGCTCTCGGCCGCAGCCGCCTTCGCCTGGTCCTTCGACGCGCTGACGCTGATGCGGACGGCTGCCGGCATCGTCGCCGGCGGGGTGATCCCGGCCGCGATGGCGGCCATCGGCGACCGCGCGCCGATGGCCGAACGCCAGGTACAGCTCGGGCGCTTCCTCGTGCTGATGATCGTCGGCCAGATGGCGGGCGCGGCCTGTTCGGGGCTGATCGCCGACCATATCGGCTGGCGCGGCGTCTTCCTCGTGGCCGGCGCGCTCTCCGCCCTCGCCGGCGTGCTGGTGATCCTGGTATTGAAGCCGCGCCCGGACGCGCTGCGCCCGCCACTGAGCTTTTCCGGGGCGATCGCAAACTATGCCACCGTCTTCGCCAACCCGCAGACCAAGCTGCTCTACGGCCTGGTCATCGTCGAGGGTGCCCTGATCTTCGGCATGCCGCCCTTTGTGGCGGCGATCCTGCAGGAACGCTCCGGTGCCGGCGCCTCGCAGGCCGGGCTCGTCATCGCCGGCACCGGCCTCGGCGGCATCGTCTACGGCATCCTGACCCGGATCCTGGTCGAGCGGCTCGGGCCGGCGCGGATGACCACGATCGGCGGTACGCTGATGGCGCTGGCCTACGGCCTCTTCGCGCTGCCGATGCTGCCCTGGTGGAGCGCGATCGCGATCTTCACATTGAGCGGCTTCGGCTTCTTCCTGATGCACGGCACCTTCCAGGCGCAGGCGACCGAACTGGCGCCCGGCGCGCGCGGCTCGGCGGTCGCACTGTTCGCCTGCGCGCTGTTTTGCGGCCATGCGCTCGGCCCGCTCCTGATGGGCACGGCCCTCCACCTGCTCGGAACCAGCGGCGCGATCCTGCTGTTCGCGGCCGGGATCGGCCTGCTCGGTTTCCTGGTGCCGCGCATCCTGCCGCTGGCAGGGAGCAGGACCTGAGTTTCGTTTGAGCCTGCCGTGATCCGAAAACCGCTTCGCACTTTTCGGCGGCAAGCTCTCACCGCCCGCGATAAGGCGCCACGCCCTGGTCCGGAAGCCACAGGCCCTTGGGCGGCTCGCCGGTCTGGAAGAACACGTCGATCGGGATGCCGCCGCGCGGATACCAGTAGCCGCCGATGCGGAACCAGACCGGCTCCAGCAGCTCGACCAGCGTCTTGCCGATGTTGACGGTGCAGTCCTCATGGAAGGCGCCGTGGTTGCGGAAAGCACCGAGATAGAGCTTCAACGACTTCGACTCGACCAGCCAGTCGCCCGGCAGATAGTCGATCACCAGGATGCCGAAATCGGGCTGGCCGGTGACCGGGCAGATCGAGGTGAATTCCGGGCAGGTGAAGCGGGCGAGATAGTTCGTGCCGGCATGCGGGTTCGGCACGCGGTCGAGCCGCGCCTCCTCCGGCGAGCGCGGCAGGGCGCTCGGCTGGCCGAGCTGCAGGGTCGAGGCGTCGAGGGTCATGCTCTCTCCAATCGATACTTGGCCCTCATCCTGAGGAGCGATCGCCGATCGCGTCTCGAAGGATGCTCCAGCGCCCTCTGGATCCACCCTTCGAGACGCCGCTTCGCGGCTCCTCAGGATGAGGGCTCGTCGTTGCAAGCGATCCTCAGGCACCACTTGCGTTTCAAGCGGGCTTTTATCGCCGACGCCATTCAAACGCCACCGCCTCTTCCCGTCGCCCCTCCTCTTGTCTAGAAGCGCCGCATCATTCCGTTCCCGCCCCTGCTCCGGAGCCCGCCATGACCGCGATCATCGACATCATCGGCCGCCAGATCCTCGATTCCCGCGGCAATCCGACCGTCGAGGTCGATGTCGTGCTCGAAGACGGCTCGATGGGCCGCGCCGCCGTACCGTCGGGCGCCTCGACCGGCGCGCATGAGGCGGTCGAGCTGCGCGACGGCGACAAGAGCCGCTATTTTGGCAAGGGCGTGCAGAACGCGCTCGAGGCGGTCAACATGACGATCGCCGAGGCGCTGGTCGCCATGGACGCCGAGGACCAGGTCGCGATCGACGAGACGATGATCGAGCTCGACGGCACGCCCAACAAGAGCAAGCTCGGCGCCAACGCCATCCTGGGCGTCTCGCTCGCCGTCGCCAAGGCCGCGGCCGAGGCCTCGGGCCTGGCGCTCTACCGCTATGTCGGCGGCACCCAGGCGCGGGTGCTGCCGGTGCCGATGATGAACATCGTCAACGGCGGCGCCCATGCCGACAACCCGATCGACTTCCAGGAATTCATGGTGATGCCGATCGGCGCGCCCTCCTTCGCCGAGGGCCTGCGCATGGGCGCGGAGATCTTCCACACGCTGAAGAAGGCGCTGCACGACGCCGGCCACAACACCAATGTCGGCGACGAGGGCGGCTTCGCCCCCAACCTCAAATCGGCCGAAGCGGCGCTCGACTTCGTCATGCAGGCGATCGAGAAGGCCGGCTACAAGCCCGGCGAGGACGTCGCGCTGGCGCTCGACTGCGCCGCCACCGAGTTCTTCAAGGACGGCGCCTATGTCTATGCAGGCGAACGCAAAACCCGCGATCCGAAGGCCCAGGTGAAATACCTCGCCAAGCTCGTCGGCAGCTATCCGATCGTCTCGATCGAGGACGGCATGTCGGAGGATGACTGGGAAGGCTGGAAGGCGCTGACCGATCTCGTCGGCAGCAAGTGCCAGCTCGTCGGAGACGACCTCTTCGTCACCAACGTCACCCGCCTGTCGCGCGGCATCAAGGCGAAGACCGCGAACTCGATCCTGGTCAAGGTCAACCAGATCGGCACGCTGACCGAGACGCTGGCGGCGGTCGAGATGGCACAGCGCGCCGGCTACACCGCGGTGATGTCGCACCGCTCGGGCGAGACCGAGGACGCCACCGTCGCCGACCTTTCGGTCGCGACCAATTGCGGACAGATCAAGACGGGCTCGCTCTCCCGCTCCGACCGGACCGCGAAATACAACCAGCTCCTGCGCATCGAGGAAGAGCTCGGCGACCAGGCGGTCTATGCCGGCCGGGCCGCGCTGAAGGCGCTGGCCTGAGCGATCTTTGTGCGCCGCAGCGCAAGCCGCGCGCGCGGCCCATGCGGCAAACCCACTAACTGAAGCCATGCTCCGGCGCTAAGCCGGAGCATGCATCAAACCGTGCCGCTTTCCGACGCCCGGATCCGCCTGCGGCGACGGCTCGCCTTCGGCGGCATGGCGCTGGCGATGGTGATCTTCGGCGCGAACTTCGTCGTCAGCCGGCATGCCGTGCTCAACGGCCTGAGCTCGCATGACATGCTGGCGCTGCGCTTCGCCACGGCCGGCTTCCTGCTGCTGCCGACCTTCCTGGCCGGCGGCGTCGCCTCCTGCGGCGGCATCGGCTGGGGGCGCGGGCTGGCGCTTGTCGTGATGAGCGGCTTTCCGATGAGCTACCTGCTGATGACCGGCCTGACCATGGCGCCGGCGGCGCACGGCGCGGTGATCGGCCCCGGTATGGTCACGGTGATCGGCATCGTCGGCAGCGTCGTGCTGTTCGGCAGCAGATTGTCGCGCCCGCTCGTCATCGGCGTCTGCGCGGTTCTGGTGGGCCTGGCCTGCCTCGGGTTCGCAGGCACCAGGCACACCAATGCGACCATCCTGCTCGGCGATCTCTGCTTCCTCGGCGTCGGCCTGATCTGGGGTGGTTATCCGCTCCTGATCCAGCTCTGGCGTGTCGACGCGCTGAAGGCGACCGCCGTGGTCTCCGTCGTGTCGATGCTCTATCTGCCCGTCTACGCGCTGTTCTTCTTCCGCGGCTTCGATGTCGCGCCCTGGTGTGTGCTGCTGGCGCACGCCTTCAACCAGGGCGTCCTCAACATCATCTTCGGCCTGTGGATCTGGAGCTGGTCGACCCCGGTGCTGAGCCCGGCCGTGATCGGCCGTTTCCCGCCGATGATCCCGGTGGTGGGGACGCTGCTGGCGATCCCGGCGCTGGGCGAAATCCCGAGCGGCCTTCAGATCGGCGGCATCGCGATCATCATCGCCGGGCTTTTCGTCGCCTCATGGCGCCGACCGGCGGCGGGCGAGGTCCATCAGAACGAGGTTCCAGCCGATGCTGACGGCGAGGCCGAGCGCCAGCGCCGGCCATGAGCCCAGCGGCGGCGCGGCCAGATGCACGACCGCGAGCGCCGAGCCGAAGCCGAGAAACCCGATGGCGGCGTTGGCGATCACCGCCGCGGAGGCCGGCCCGCCGATGCGTGGCTGGAGAATGACGATCAGGCTGGAGAGCACGATCGGAACGCCGGCCATGACCCCCGACCAGGCCGGTCCGACACGGGCACTGACGGTGCTCGCGACCCCGGCCACGGTCGCGATCGCCGCGGCGCGAAGCGGGATCGCGAACCAGAGCCGCTTCGGCGGCACGGCCGGACGAGCCTCCAGATACGGCCTGAACAGCCGGTGCAGCAACAGGAAGGCCGGCGGCGTCAGCGCCAGCAGCAGGAGGAACGAAGGCTGGCCGGCGCGGAAGAGCAGGATGATCGCCGACCAGGCCAGCAGCGCCGCACCGAGGCTGACGGCGAGGCCGAAACGCTGCGCCAGCGGCACATAGGCGAGCAGGAAGCCGCCATTGGCGAGGTTCGTCGCCATGCCGGCAAGCGCGCTCCCGGCGATGAAGGCCGCGTCGTGCTCGAGCGCGAGGAAGACATAGACGGGCCCCGCCGAGATCGGCAGGGTCGCGATCATCGCCGCCAAAAACGGGCCGCTGCGCTCGGCGATGACCGAGCAGCCGACGACGATGCCGGCGGCGATCGCCATCTTGAGGCCGAGCACGACAAGCCAGGGCTCGATCACGCCGGTTCGCCCCGCTCCCAGCCCTGCTTGGTCTCGGCGATGAAATCGGCCAGCCGGCCAGCCGCGATCGCGGAACGCAGCCCGGCCATCAGCTCCTGGTAATAGGCCAGGTTGACCCAGGTCAGCAGCATCTTGCCGAGCATCTCCTCGGCCTTGACGAGATGGTGGAGATAGGCGCGCGAATAGGCGTTGGCCGCAGGGCACTTCGATTGCGGGTCGATCGGCCTGGTATCGTCGGCATGCTTGGCGTTCTTCAGGTTCATCCGGCCGAAGCGGGTGAAGATCTGGCCATGGCGCCCCGCCCGGGTCGGCATCACGCAGTCGAACATGTCGACGCCGCGGCTGACCGCCTCGAGGATGTCGTCCGGCGTGCCGACGCCCATCAGATAGCGCGGCTTCTCGCCAGGCAGATGCGGCTCGACCGTCTCGATCATCGCCAGCATCACATCCTGCGGCTCGCCGACCGCAAGGCCGCCGATGGCATAGCCCTTGAGATCCATGGCGGCGAGCTCGCGGGCACTCTCGACGCGCAGGGACGGCACCGCCCCGCCCTGGACGATCCCGAAAAGCGCCCTGCCCGGCTGCTCGCCGAAGGCCGCCTTGCAGCGCTCCGCCCAGCGCAGCGACAGACGCATCGCCTTCTCGGCCACCTTGTCCTCGCAAGGCAGGGCGACGCATTCGTCGAGCTGCATGACGATGTCCGAGCCGAGCAGGTTCTGGATCTCGACCGAGCGCTCGGGGCTGAGCATGTGCTTCGAGCCGTCGATATGCGAGCGGAAGGTGACGCCCTCCTCGGTCAGCTTGCGCAGATTGGCGAGCGACATCACCTGGAAGCCGCCGGAATCGGTCAGGATCGGGTGCGGCCAGTTCATGAACCTGTGCAGGCCGCCCAGCCCAGCGATCCGCTCGGCGCCCGGGCGCAGCATCAGGTGATAGGTATTGCCGAGCACGACATCGGCGCCGAGTTCCCTGACCTGCTCGGGATACATGCCCTTGACGGTCGCCGCCGTGCCGACCGGCATGAAGGCGGGGGTGCGGATGACGCCGCG
Source organism: Allobosea sp. (assembly GCF_036675845.1). GTDB lineage: Bacteria > Pseudomonadota > Alphaproteobacteria > Rhizobiales > Beijerinckiaceae > Allobosea. The sequence goes on from NZ_JAKFED010000204.1 coordinate 38,191, forward strand.
CGGCATCCGGATCTCGCCGGTGCGCGCGGCCCCGTCACGGCCGAGCAGGTGAAAGCTGAAATCGGTTGTCATGTGCGCCGGACTAGCCCAGCCGGGCCGGCGGCGGAAGTGCAGCCTGCGCCGGGCAGGCGTGACGGCGCTGCCGGGCGGCCTGGGAATTCAGGCCCTCGCCGCGAAAGCGGCCGCATAGAGCTCCGGCTTGAAGCCGAGCAGCCGGCGCTCGCCGAGATCGAGCACCGGGCGCTTGATCATGGTCGGCTGCGCCAGCATCAGCGCGACCGCCTTGTCGGCATCCAATCCTTGCTTGTCCGCCTCGGGCAGCGCCCGGAAGGTAGTGCTGGCCTTGTTGAGCACCCTCTCCCAGCCGAGTTCGCGGCACCAGGCCTCGAGCCGCGCCCGGTCGATCCCGGCGGCGCGGTAGTCGTGGAATTCATAGGCGACGTGATTTGCGTCGAGCCAGCTCCACGCCTTCTTCATCGTGTCGCAGTTCCTGATGCCGTAGAGGGTGACCATTCGTCCGATCGCTCGCGCACTTCGTTGCAGCGCCCGCCGGGTGGCGGGCGCGCCTCGCGTCGCACGAGCCGTGACGCCGATCAAGCGATGCCGCCGGACCTTCCACCGCCGAGCGCCCAGCGCGCCAGATGGCGATGGCGGCTTTCGCCATGGATGCTGCGGATCAGCACGAAATCGCGCACCGTCCAGCGTAGCAACGGGATGCCCGTCTCCAGGAGCCTCTGCTCATCGTAGAGCAGCGTCAGATGCGGATCGAACGGCTGCTGGCGCTTTGGTGCGAGCCCAACGGCGGCCATCGCTCGCCTGAGTCCCGCCTGAAACCAGTTCAGCGCCGGCATGGTTTCGCTATGGGCGAGGACCAGAGACCGCTTGCGTGCCCCCTGGCTGAAGCTGATCGCATGGTCGAAGCCGACATCGAAGGGGCGGTAACGGACCTGGTCGCCGACAGCGATGAGCTTGGACAACACATCGTGCGGCGCTTCACCAGGGCCGCCGACGCCGCACAATGAGATGTGATAGCGGCTGGGATCGATGATTGTCCCGCGCAAGCCGTTTGATTGCCGCAGGTCGGCGGTGATCCCATCAATGGCCCTGGCCGGCCCGGCCTCTGGCACGATGGCGAAGAAATAGCGGTTGACCGGCTGCGTGGACGGATACCCGCCCGGTTCGCCCATGAACATTTGGCTCTCCCTCGGTTGACCTTCCCGCCAAACCAAAATTAGAACATATAGCGAACAAATGCAAGATCGCGACGGTCGCGCAAACGCCGTCGCTCACCCGGTCGGCATCCTCTCGAACTTCGACGAGGCGGGATCGAGATGGTCCCAGGCATGGCCCCGAACCGTAAAGGTCACGATTTGCGGGGAGTATCGGCCGGGATCGTCGAGACTGGCCGCGTGGATGGTGAACCGCTCCGGCGCTGCCGAGAAGGTCAGGTAGACCGGCGATCCGCAGATCGGGCAGAAGGCGTGGCTCTTCACATTGCCGTTGTCGGCGGCGACGTCCCAGGACTTTGCCTCGCCCTCGACTTTCACGGCCTGCCGGCTTCCGAAGGTCAGATAGGACCCATGCCCGGTGCCGCTGCGCTGCTGGCAGTGGCGACACTGGCAATCGCCCATCACCAGCGGCTCGGCGGAAATCTCGTAGCGGATCGCGCCGCAGGCGCATCCGCCGGTGTAGGCATCGCTCATCGTTCTTCTCCCATGGAATGAGGTGTCGGGTCATTGCTGCTGCGGGGCGGGCCGCGCCCACTCCGGGAAACGCCGGCTTAGGAAGCGCCGGCCTCAGGACCTGCGAGCGCTGCCGCCTCGTTCGGCGATCAGCCTGAGCCAGGGCCCCGCGTGGAAGGCGCTCATCAGCAGGTACATCGCGACCATGCCGCTCATCGGCGCGGCGCCCGGCGCGGTCGAACAGAGGACGGCCGGTTCACCGCCACCGAACACGGCCGTGAGCAGGCCCATGGTCGCAAAGGTGGGCGCGGCGGCAAGGCCCAGCCAGTCGGCCGCACCGAGAGGCGCCGCACCGCCGCTGTCATGACAATCCGCCATAGCCGGCCTAGCCCCTGCCGTATTCGTCATGACGACGCCACCAGGGACCGCTCGGCTCGTTGCGCCCCTTGGGAGCGCGGTCGAGCCAGGGATACATGCTCCAGATCCCGTCGACGCCGCGCGAATAGGTCGAGTAGGTGTGGTAGACGACGCCGTCCTCGATGGCGAAGGCGCTCATCCCCGGCCTGTCGCGCGTATAGGTCTGCATGTCGGTGCCGGTCATGGCCGCGAAGCTGGCCCTCGCCGAGGCGCCGTCGCCTTCCTTGCCCGAGCGCCATTCGAACGCCGGCTCACGCGCGAAATTGTACTCGATCGAGCCCTCGCGCTGCTGCTGCTCGGTGAACGAGACGTTGAAGTCGAAGCTGAACGAGCTGTCGGAGGACGAGGCCCAGGGGAAGGTCCAGCCCATGCGCTGCCTGTAGGCCTGCAGCTTCGCCAGCGGGGCCCGGGACACGGCCGTGAGCGAGACGTCATGGTTCGCCAGGTGCACGGCGATGCCATTGAAGCCGTCGGCGATCGCCGAGCAGGAGGGGCAGCCCGCCTTGTAGTCCGGCCCGAACATGAAGTGGTAGACGAGGAGCTGCGAGCGCCCGCGGAACAGGTCCGCCAGCGATGCGCTGCCTTCGTCGGTTTCGAAGCGAAACTCCTTGTCGATGCGGACCCAGGGCAGCTGCCGGCGTCGCCTTGCCAGGTCGTCATTGAGCCGCGTCAGTTCCTTCTCGGCCTTGAGCAGCTCGATCCGCGCCGCGAGCCATTCGTCGCGGGAGCCGGTGAGATGTGTCGTCATCGGTCTTCACTCCTGTCGTCTGATGTCCTTAGCCGCCCGTTCCGTGCCCGAAGCGGCGTCGCTGTTGGTGGTAGTCGCCGGGCGTGAGACGGTGGGAGTGACAAGTGTGGCGGGATTTGAATGGACTCGATGATCACGGCCGCGGCCCGCGCGCTGGCGACGGGCGACCTGCTCGGCGCGCTGAACCGGGTGGCGCTGCGCGAGGACCCGCCGGCGCTCGCCCTGCGCGGCATCGCGATGGCGCGGCTGGGCGATCTCGCCCGCGCCAAAACCCTGCTGCAGAAGGCGGCCCGGGCCTTCGGCGCGAAGGAGGCTGTTGCCCGTGCGCGCTGCATCGTCGCCGAGGCCGAGATCGCGCTGGTCTCGCGCGATCTCGGCTGGCCGGCGAAGGCGCTCGACGCGGCAAGGGCGACGCTCGAACGGCGCGGCGACTGGATGAACGCCGCACATGCGCGGCATCTCGAGGTCCGGCGCCTCGTCCTGATCGGGCGCCTCGACGAAGCCGAGCGCGCGCTCGCCGGGGTCGACCCGGCGCCCTTCCCGCCGGCGTCGCGAGCTGCTCATGAGCTCGTCGTCGCGGGGATCGCGATAAGGCGGCTGCGGATCAAGGAGGCCCGCGGCGCGCTGGCGCGGGCCAATAGCGCCGCGCGCCGGGCCGGCATCCCCGCCTTGCTGGCCGAGGTCGAAAGTGCCGCGTTGTTGCTGAGCACGCCCGCGGCGCGGCTGATCGCACGCGGAGAGGAGCGGCTGCTCCTGCTCGACGAGGTCGAAGCCCTGCCGGAATCGGGCGCGCTCGTCATCGACGCCTGCCGAAACGCCGTGCGGGAGGGAGGTGCCACAGTCTCGCTCGCGAGGCGGCCGGTGCTGTTTGCGCTCGCGCGCGCCCTGGCCGAAGCCTGGCCCGGAGATGTGCCGAGAGCCGCGCTCATTGCGAGCGCCTTCCGGGCGAAGCATGCGGATGAATCGCATCGCGCCAGGCTGCGCGTCGAGATCGGGCGGTTGCGCGCCGAACTGCGGGGGCTCGCCGAGATCAGCGCCACGGCGGACGGATTCGCGCTGGCGCCGCGCCGCGCGGCCGAGATCGTGGTGCTGGCTCCGCCGGTCGAGGAGCGGCATGGGGCAGTGCTCGCCTTCCTCGCCGATGGCGAGTCGTGGTCGAGCTCGGCGCTTGCGCTGGCGCTCGGGGCCAGCACGCGCACCGTGCAGCGGGCACTCGACTCACTCGCTTCCGCAGGCAAGGTGGGGGCGTTCGGGCGCGGGCGCGCGCGACGCTGGGTGACGCCGCCCGTGCCGGGTTTCCCGACAGTCTTGTTACTCCCGGCGCCGCTGCCGGGCGACTAGGATCGCGTCATGAAACGATCAGCAGCCGAAATCATCCGCGAATACGGCCCCTTCCCCGATGTCGAGAGCGTGGCCGGCGTCAGCTATGACGGCCAGCATGTCTGGTTTGCGTCCGGCGACCGGCTGAACGCGCTCGATCCCGAGAGCGGCAAGACGGTGCGCTCGCTCGACGTCGCAGCCGATGCGGGAACGGCCTTCGATGGCCGGTACCTGTTCCAGATCGCCGAAGACCAGATCCGAAAGATCGATCCGCAGACCGGCGACGTGCTCGCGACGATCCCGGCGCCCAGCGGCGGCAATTCGGGGTTGGCCTGGGCCGAGGGCACGCTCTGGGTCGGGCAATACCGCGACCGCAAGATCCATCAGATCGACCCTGAGACCGGCGCGATCCTGCGTACCATCGAATCGAACCGCTTCGTCACCGGCGTGACCTGGGCGCATGACGAGCTCTGGCACGGCACCTGGGAGAACGACGAGAGCGAGCTGAGGCGGATCGACCCTGACACCGGAGCAGTGCTGGAGCGGCTCGAGATGCCGGCCGGCGCCGGGGTCTCGGGGCTGGAATCCGACGGCGGCGACCGGTTCTTCTGCGGCGGCGGCCGCAGCGGAAAGCTGAGAGCGGTGCGCCGGCCGGCTCGCGGGCGCAGATAGCAGCCAGAAGGCGAGTCGCCCGGGCCGGGCCTTGGAATGCATCGAGAAGGCCTGCGGGCTCGATGAGGGCTTTCCGTGTTCAATGTGAGCGCCAAGCCGCGCTCCCAGGGGGGCCTAACGATCACATCCACTTGCATCCATTTGCCAAGATCGGGAGAACGGGCGACAAAGCAACCGCGAGGTGCGATGACAGTTCTCGAGCGCAACAACGTCCAGATCAATGGCGCCGGCGAGCGGACGATGGTATTCGCCCACGGATTCGGCTGCGACCAGAACATGTGGCGCTTCGTCGAGGCTGCGTTCCGCGGCCGCTTCCGCACCGTGCTCTTCGACTATGTCGGCGCGGGTCGCTCCGATATGACCGCCTACGACGCGAAGAAGTACGCCACGCTCGATGGCTATGCCTCCGACGTATTGGAGATAGGGCGCGAGCTGGAATTGAAGGACGCCATCTTCGTCGGCCATTCCGTCAGCGCCATGATCGGGGCGCTCGCGTCCATTCAGCAGCCTGAGATGTTCGGCGATCTGGTGATGGTCGGCCCTTCGCCGCGCTATATCGACGACACCGGCTATGTGGGCGGATTTAGCGAGGAGCAGATCGAGGGCCTGCTAGCGTCTTTGGCCGACAATCACATGGGGTGGTCGGCGGCGATGGCTCCCGCCATCATGGGCAATCCGGACCGCCCCGAGCTCGGGGAGGAGCTGACCAACAGCTTCTGCCGGACGGATCCGGAGATCGCCAAGCAGTTTGCGCGGGCAACTTTCATGTCCGACAACCGATCGGACCTCGGCAAGATCGCTGCCCGCACGCTAATCCTGCAATGCAGCGACGACATCATCGCCTCCGAGCAGGTCGGCGAATACGTTCACAAGGCGATATCCGGAAGCGAGATCGTCTACATCAAGGCCAGCGGGCATTGCCCGAACCTGAGCGCACCTCAGGAAGTGATCTCTGCGATGAACACCTTTGTTTGACGATCAGAACGAGGATCTTGAGGATCTGTATGAGAATGCCCCGTGCGGCTATCTCTCGCTGCGCCCGGATGGCCGCATAGCCAAGGTCAACCAGACGCTTTGCAAGTGGATCGGCCGATCTCCGGAGGACGTTCTCGGAAAGCGCCTGCGCGATTTGCTGAACATCGCCGGCAGCATCTTCTACGAAACGCATTTCGCACCCCTGCTCCGCATGCAGGGCTTTTTCGACGAAGTCGCGCTCGACCTCGTGAAAGGGGACGGGACGGTGCTGCACGTGCTCGCCAACGCTGCCGAGCGCCGAGATGAAGCCGGGAACGTGCTATTTACGCGGCTGACCATCCTTCGGGCCACCGAGCGCCGGCGATACGAACGCGACCTCGTCGACGCACAGGAAGCCGCGCGGGAGGCTCAACGGGGTCTCGCGGAGGCCAATGCCGCTCTTTCTGCCGACATGGCGGAGCAAATGGCGGAGCGGGTTGTCGAGAGGGAGACTGCGGTGCTGCGCGAGCAGTTCATCGCCGTGCTTGGACACGATCTTCGCAATCCTTTGGCGGCTCTCGCCGCCGGCAGGACCATCTTGGCGCAGACGCACGACGACCTGAAGTCGGTCCGCGTCCTGCGGCTTATGGGCGAGAGCGTCACGCGCATGAACGGGCTCATCGACAACCTCATGGATTTCGCCCGCGGTCGCCTTGGCGGTGGCATCGGCATCCAGCGCACAGCGGGCGAGCGGATCGAGCCGACGCTCGCCCAGGTCGTCAACGAGCTGCAGACCGCCCACCCCGATAGGCACATCGAAATGCGTTTCAGCCTCTCGCAGCCGATCGACGTCGACCACGCCCGCATCGCGCAGATGTTCTCCAATCTGCTTGGCAACGCCATCACCCACGGTGCCGAAGACCAACCGATCGTGGTCGAGGCGGCGGTGGACGACGGGCGTTTCGTGCTTGCGATCGCCAATGCCGGGGAGCCAATCCCGCAATTGGCGATGGATCAACTGTTTCAACCCTTTTATCGGGGCGACGTGCGGCCAAGCATGCAGGGCCTGGGGCTTGGGCTCTACATCGCCAGCCAGATTGCCGAAGCGCACGGTGGGCGGCTCGGCGTCAAGTCGGACGCCGAGGAGACGAGGTTCACTTTCCAGATGCCCTTGGAACCGACCGTGACTCAGACCGATGGCAAATGAGCGCTTCCGGCTGGTATCGCTGCAAAAGGCGGCGGTGGTGAACGCCGAGAGTAGCTTACGTCGAACTCTGGTATGATTTCGGCGACGTTCGGAGTGGCCTGAATCATTCCCTCGCGACCATGTTGAGTAGGTTGTCTCGGCCTACATGCTGAACAGAGATAATTGGGCGAAAACCGGGACTGGAAAGCTGGCGAACGAGGTAATCTTCGATCTCGGGGCCTGCCGCTTCAGCCGTAACCAGAAATGTCTCATCACGCACATCGCCCCATTCGACCGAGCGTAGCGCTGCGGCGGGATGGCCGTCAGGAATAGCAACGTAAACTCTTTCATCCCAAAGCGTCTCCGTCCTGCATCCAGGAAGACGGGGATGTCCGGGAATGAATGCAGCATCGAACCGTCCGCTTAGAACAGCGGCCGCACTTGCCTGCGCCGTTGCTTCCTCCAGCTTGATCTCGATCGATGAAAACCGGTCACGGAATGAGCCAAGCGATCAGCGAAAAAGCCGGTCGCCAAGGATGCCATAAGGCCGATACGAAGCTCACCAAAATGCCCCCGTTGAGCCATTGCCATCGAATCAACAGCCTGGCGAAGCTGACCAGCACCAATTGCTGCTTCGCGTATGAAGCGTTCGCCAGCCGTAGTCGGCCGCACGCCGGATCGCGTCCGCTCGAAAAGTGCAATCCCTATCCGGTGTTCAAGTAATTGGATGCGGCGACTGACTGTAGACTGCGAAAGATTGAGTGCATCGGCTGCACGTCGAAAGCTGCCATGCTCCACGGCGAGCATGGCATACTTGAGGTGACGCAGATCGAGAGACAGATCGGGCATAACACGCCGTTAGGTTCCGTCACGCGGTAAGGCTCGTTCGCGAGATGAAGGATCAAAGGCGTAATGAAGGCGAACGCAGCCTTGGTCGAGCGCGTTCGTTTCAAGCAAGCGTAGGCGCGTGCAAACTCCAGTAGGGGGAAAGAGTGGTCGTCCGCCGCCTATGAGTTC
>NZ_JAKFED010000111.1:0-10875 GCF_036675845.1 Allobosea sp.
GATGCTGATGTTCGGCACGAAATACATGGCGATGCTCTACGGCTTCGCCTTCTTCTCGCATCAGGTCGGCGGCTTCCTCGGCGTGCTGCTCGGCGGCATCCTCTATGAGCGCTTCGGCTCCTATGACATCGTCTGGTGGCTTTCGGTGGCGCTCGGCGTCGCCTCGGCACTGATCAACCTGCCGATCGTCGAAAAGCCGGTGTTGCGCCCGGCGGCGCAGCCCGCCTGACCAAATTCGCACCGGCTTGCCGCTTGCGGGCGGCGGCCGGGCAAGGTCAACTGCCTTGCTCGCCGGATCTCATCCTCAGCCCTCATCCTGAGGAGCCGCGTGAGCGGCGTCTCGAAGGATGCTTCCAGCGCTCACTGGAAGCATCCTTCGAGACGCGGACATTCGTCCGCTCCTCAGGATGAGGGCTGAGGTAGAGATTTCCGGAGTGCACCGATGACCACCTTCAAGGCCCTGATCGCCAGCAAGGGCGAAACCGGCACCAGCCTCGCCTTCGGCGATTTCGCCGAGGCCGACCTGATGGAAGGCGACGTCACGGTCCGCGTCACCCATTCGACCGTCAACTACAAGGACGGGCTCGCTTTGACCGGCAAGGCCCCGGTGGTGCGGCGCTGGCCGATGATCCCCGGCATCGACTTCGCCGGCCGCGTCGAAGCCTCGGACAACCCCGCCTTCAGGCCGGGCGACCTCGTCATCCTCAATGGCTGGGGCACGGGCGAGACGCATCTCGGCGCCTACGCCCAGAAGAGCCGGGTCAAGGGCGACTGGCTGGTGCCGCTGCCGGCGGGCATGAACCCGGCCGAGGCGATGGCGATCGGCACCGCCGGCTACACCGCCATGCTCTGCGTGCTGGCGCTGGAGAGGCATGGCCTGAAGCCGGCCGACGGCCCGGTCGTCGTCACCGGCGCGGCAGGCGGGGTCGGCTCTGTCGCGATCGCGCTGCTCGCCAAGGCCGGCTGGCACGTCATCGCCTCGACCGGCCGGGCCGAGGAGGCGGACTATCTCAAGGACCTGGGCGCTGCCGAGATCATCGATCGCAACGAACTCTCGGCGCCGGGCCGCCCGCTCGGCAAGGAGCGCTGGGCCGCCGGCGTCGACGCGGTCGGCTCGCATACGCTGGCGAACGTGCTGTCGATGACGAAATATGGCGGCGCCGTCGCCGCCTGCGGCCTGGCGCAGGGCATGGACCTGCCCGCCTCGGTCGCGCCCTTCATCCTGCGCGGCGTCGCTCTGCTCGGCGTCGATTCGGTGATGTGCCCGAAGCCGCGCCGGCTCGAGGCGTGGGCCCGCCTCGCCAGCGACCTTGACCGCGACAAGCTCGCGGTGATGACGACCACGATCCCGCTCGATGACGTCGTCGAGACCGGCCGCGCGATCGTCGACGGCAAGGTCAGGGGGCGGGTGGTGGTGGAAGTCGGGTGAGAGGCAGGGGCGTCATTCTCGGGCGAAGCGCAACGCAGACCCGAGAATCCCTTGCAAGAGATGCTCGGCTCAAGGCCGAGCATGACGAAACCTTCGTCACACCGTCCCCTCGATCAGCGCCTTCCGCTTCGCCAACTCGCTGCCGCAGAAATCCATGAAGGCCCGCACCCGCGGCGCATGGCGGATGTCGGGATGGGTCAGGATCCACAGGCCGGTCGTGAATTCCGAGCGCGGCGGCAGCAGGCGCACCAGCCCCGGGCGCTGATCGGCGATGAAGCAGGGCAGGGGGCCGATGCCGATGCCCTGCTCGACCGCTTCGGTCAGCCCGAGCACGGCGGAGGAGCGCAACGCGATCCGCTCCGGCTCGACATGGTCGCGGACATAGCGCGCGGCCTTCACATAGCCGAGATGGTCGCCCAGCGTCACCCAGATGCGCTGGAAGAGCTTGGCCGGATCGGCCTGCTCCTCGGGCGTGACGGGCGCGTCGGCGCGGGCATAGACGGCCCAGTTCAGATCGGCCAGCCGGCGCCCGATCAGGGTTTCGCCGGGAGAATCGCTGGCGCGGATCGCGACATCCGCGTCGCGCCGCGAGAGGTTGAGGGTCTGGCTGGCGATGACGATGTCGAGCCGGATCAGCGGGTGGGCCGCGCGGAACTCCGCGAAGATCGGCAGCAGCATATGCAGATAGAGCGTGTCCGTCGTCGTCACGCGGACTTCGCCGGAGGGTGCGAGATCACGCCCGGCCAGGCGCCGTCCGAAGGCGGTGACGTCCTCCTCGATGCGCGAGGCGAGCGCTGCCATCTCCTCGCCGGCCGAGGTCGGGACATAGCCGGTCTTGCGGCGCTCGAAGAGCGGGTGGCCGATCTGCTCCTCGATCTGGCCGAGCCGGCGGAACACCGTCGAATGGTTGACGTTGAGCGCGGCGGCCGCCCCGGTCAGCCCACCGGCATCGGCGACCGCCTTGATCAGGCGGAAATCGTCCCAGGCTAGCTTCGACATCGAAATGGGCGGGCTCCCGGAACGGTTCCCGCAGCATCGTGAAATCTTGCGCGATTGCAAGCTGCGCTGCGCGAGGATGCGGGAGGCGCTCTCAGCGCGGCCGCATCTCAGCGTGGCGCGGCGGCGCGGCCGAGGCGGTTGTTGATCGCTTCGCCCAGTCCCTGCATCGGCACCGGCGCGACCGCGATCACCGTCGCCCCCGCTTCGTCCAGCCGGCGCAGGGCCGCGAACAGATTGGCCGCCGCCTCGTTGAGATCGCCGCCCAGGCTGAGATTGAACGAGAGCGGTGGCAAGGCGTGGCCCGCGGGTTCCGGCCCGAAGCCGAGCCAGGCCTCGCCCGGCAGCGGCGCTTTCGCGCCCAGCCTGACCGCCGCTTCCGGCGCGTAATGCGAGGCGAGCAGCCCCGGCGCGATCGGCGCCGCGCCGCTTGCCGCATCGGCGCTGACGAGTTCGCGCCCGATCGCCGCTTCCAGCGCCGCGCGCGGCACGCCGCCCGGCCGCAGCAGCTTCGGCGCGCCGCCAAGGCAGGCGACGATGCTCGATTCGACGCCGATCGCGGTGGCGCCGGCATCGAGCACGGCGTCGATGCGGCCGTCGAGATCGACGAGGACATGCTCGGCAAGGGTTGGGCTGACCCGCCCCGAGCGGTTGGCGGAAGGGGCGGCGATCGGCCGGCCGGCGGCGGCGAGAACGGCGTGCGCGACCGGGTGCGACGGCACCCTGAGCGCCACGGTGCCGAGCCCGGCGCGGGCGAGGTCGCTGACCGTGCAGGCGCCGGAGACCGGGACGATCAGCGTCAGCGGCCCCGGCCAGAACGCCTTGGCGAGCGCCAGCGCCGGCGCGTCGAAAACGCCCTCGCGACGGGCTGAGGCCGTGTCCGGCAGATGCGCGATCAGCGGGTTGAAGCTCGGGCGCTCCTTGGCGGCGTAGATCGAGGCGACGGCCTTGCCGTCGGTCGCGTCGGCGGCGAGGCCGTAGACCGTCTCGGTCGGCAGCGCCACCAGGCGTCCGGCCCGGAGCAGCCGCGCCGCTTCGGCGATGCCGGTCTCGTCGGGTTGCAGGCGCTGCGTCTGGCGGGTTTCGGGCACGGCTGCTCTTGAAAGTTTATATATGAACCATAACAATGCCGGGGCGGCATGCGTGAAGCCGCGCCGGCTTGCGCGTTGGCGGAGGGCATAGTTCGCCGCTAACATCGCCGTCAAACGCAATGCAGCAAAAAGTGCCCGCCGGGATTCGCAGGGCGTCGAGGAGAAGACCATGTCGTATCGCGCCCCGGTCGAGGATATCCTGGCCACCATGCGCCATGTCGCAGGGCTCGACGCCCTCCTGGCCGATGGCCTCGCGCCCGAGCTCGAGGACGGCGTCACCGAGGCGGTGCTGGAGGAGGCGGCGAAATTCGCCGGCGATGTCCTCAGCCCGCTCAACCGCATCGGCGATCAGCATGGCTCGACCCTGAAGGACGGCGTCGTCACCACCCCGCCGGGCTGGAAGGAGGCCTATCACGCCTGGGCGCAAGGCGGCTGGAACGCCCTGCCGGGGCCGGAGGCCTATGGCGGCCAGGGCCTGCCCAATCTGGTGCAGTCGGCCTGCACCGAGATGTGGAATTCCGCCGCCTTCGCCTTCGCGCTCGGCCCGCTGCTGACCGTCGGCGCGATCGAGGCCGTGCATGCCCATGGCTCGGATCATCTCAAGGAAACCTATCTCGCCAAGCTCGTCTCCGGCGAGTGGATGGGCACGATGAACCTGACCGAGCCGCAGGCCGGCTCCGACCTCAATGCCCTGCGGGCCAAGGCCGAGCGCGCCGGCGACGGCACCTACAAGATCACCGGCCAGAAGATCTTCATCACCTATGGCGAGCATGAGATGACGGAGAACATCGTCCATCTCGTGCTGGCCCGCCTGCCCGATGCGCCTCCCGGCACGCGCGGCATCTCGCTCTTCCTCGTGCCGAAATACCTGGTCAATGGCGATGGCTCGCTCGGCGAGCGCAACGATGTCCGCTGCTCCGGCATCGAGCACAAGCTCGGCATCCACGCCTCGCCGACCTGCTCGATGGCCTATGGCGACAAGGGCGGCGCCATAGGCTGGCTGATCGGCGAGGAGAACCGTGGGTTGGCCTGCATGTTCACGATGATGAACAATGCCCGGCTCAACGTCGCGATTCAGGGCGTGGCGATTGCCGAGCGCGCCTATCAGCAGGCGCTCGCCTTCGCCCAGGAGCGCCGGCAGGGTATCGCGCTCGACGCGCCGAAGGGCGCGCCGATGAGCCCGATCATCGTCCATCCCGACATTCGCCGCATGCTGATGGAGATGCGCGCCAAGACGCAAGGCGCGCGCGCGCTCGCGCTGATGCTGGCGGCGGCGCTCGACCGCTCGCATCGCGAGACCGATCCGGCAAGGCGCAAGGCTGCCGCCGAGCGCGCCGCGATCCTCACCCCGGTCGCCAAGGCCTATGCCACCGATATCGGCGTCGAGGTCGCCTCGACCGGCATCCAGGTCCATGGCGGCATGGGCTATGTCGAGGAAACCGGCGCCGCCCAGCATCTGCGCGACGCCCGCATCGCCACGATCTACGAGGGCACCAACGGCATCCAGGCCATCGATCTCGTCCTGCGCAAGCTGCCGCTCTCCAATGGCGAGGCGGTCCAGGCGCTGATCGACGAGATGCGCGGCGTGGTCGCCGCGGTGCGCGAGGCCAATACGCCGGGCTTCGGCCAGGCGGCGGCAAGGCTCGGCGCCGCGGTCGATTCGCTCGAGCACGCGACGCGGTGGATGCTGGCGACGATGGGCGTCGACCAGGCGAGCGCGCTTGCCGGCGCGACGCCCTATCTCAAGCTCTTCGCGCTGGCGCAGGGCGGCACCGGGCTGGCGAAGAAGGCGCTGGCGCTGCGCGGCGAGGATGCCGGCGCCGCCGCGCTCGCCACGGCCCGCTTCTTCGCCGAGCACAACGCCGCCGAGGCGCCGGGGCTCGAATTGGCGGTAACCGAGGGCGCCGGGGCGGTCGAGGATTCGGCGGCGGTCTTCGCGGCGTGACGGAGCCTTCCTGGCCCCTCGCTCAGAAGGTCTGCCTGGTCGCCGGGGCCTCGCGCGGGCTTGGGCGCGGCATCGCCAGGGCGCTCGGCCAGGCCGGGGCGACGGTGATCTGCACCGGCCGTTCCAGCGAGGCCGGGCCGCGCACCGACCAGCGTTCCGAGACCTTCGAGGACGCGGCGCGCGAGGTCGAGGCGGCCGGCGGCAAGGGCCACCCCTATCGCTGCGACCACATCGCCGAGCGCGAGGTCGACCAGCTCGTCTCCTGGTCCCTGCGCCGCTTCGGCCGGCTCGACTGTGTCGTCGACGCGGTCTGGGGCGGCAATGAGGGCTATGACGGCGAGCGCTATCCCGACGGCTCGGCCTTCGGCGCGCCGTTCTGGCGCCGTCCGGTCGCCAGGCTGGGCGAAAGCTTCGAGAGCGGCGTCTATGCGCAATTGCTGCTCGCCCGCGCCGTCGCCCCGGCCATGGCGCAGATGCGCCAGGGCCTGATCGTCACGGTGAGCTTCGACACAGGCAGCGGCTATCTCGGCGACGTCTTCTACGATCTCGCCAAGACGACGATGAACCGGCTGAGCTTCGCCATGGCGCAGGAGCTGAAGCCTTTCGGCGTCACCGCCCTCGGCCTGTCGCCGGGCCATGTCCTGACCGAGCGGGTGCGTGACGCCGGCATGGCCGGGGAGACCACCGAGACGCCGCTCTATGCCGGGCGCGCCGTCGCGGCGCTGGCCGCCGACCCGGAGGTCGCCCGCCATGCCGGAGAGGTGCTGCATGTCGCCGATCTGGCGCGGCTCTACGGCTTCACCGATGCGGACGGCACGCAGCCGGCCCGCTTCACGCTGCAACCATAAGGCTGGAGGAAACCACCATGTCGCTCAAGGGCAAGACGCTGTTCATCACCGGCGGATCGCGCGGCATCGGCCTCGCCATCGCGCTGCGGGCCGCGCGCGATGGCGCCAACGTCACCATCGCGGCCAAGACGGCCGAGCCGCATCCCAAGCTCGAAGGCACGATCCATACCGCTGCCGCCGAGATCGAGGCCGCCGGCGGCAAATGCCTGCCGCTGATGGTCGACATCCGCGAGGAGCAGGCGGTGGCGGAGGCGATCGCCAGGACGGCCGAGCACTTCGGCGGCATCGACATCCTCGTGAACAATGCCAGCGCCATCTCGCTGACCAACACGCAGATGACCGAGATGAAGCGCTTCGACCTGATGCACCAGATCAACACGCGCGGCACCTTCATGGTCTCGAAATACGCGATTCCGCATCTGGAGAAGGCGCAGAACCCGCATATCCTGATGCTGTCGCCGCCGCTCGACATGAGCATGCGCTGGTTCGCCCCGCATCTTGCCTACACCATGGCGAAATACGGCATGAGCCTGTGCGTTCTCGGCCTCGCCGGCGAGCTCGCGCCGAAGGGCATCGCCGTCAACGCGCTCTGGCCGCGCACCACCGTCGCGACCGCCGCGGTCAGGAACCTGCTCGGCGGCGACAAGATGGTGCAGGCGAGCCGGACGCCCGAGATGCTGGGCGAGGCGGCCCATATGGTCTTCAACAAACCGTCGCGCAGCTTCTCCGGCAACTTCCTGATCGACGACAGCTTCATGGCCGGCGAGGGCGTCACCGACTTCACGCCCTACCGCGTCGACCCTTCGGTACCGCTGATGCCGGATTTCTTCGTGCCGGCCGACAGCAGGCCGCCGCAGGGGGTGAAGGGCGGGATGTGAACCTGCCGTCATCGGTTTGACACCGCCGGAGGTTTGGAGTTGGTGCCCTCCAAAGCGGCGCTCCGGCGCCTGCGCTTCCGGGATGACTGCCCATGCTCCTGATCCATGGAATCTGTCCGACGCGGGGCGACCGTCTCGTCCACCAGACCATCGGGCCCGACGAGTCGATCCCCGCGGGGGCGATCTGGATCGACCTGCTCAACCCGACGACACCGGAGGACGCCAAGGTCGAGCAGCATCTCGGCATCTCGATCCCGACCCGGGAGGAGATGCATGATCTCGAGCCGTCGGAGACCATCTACGCCGAGGACGGCGCGCACTACATGACCCTGCGCGTCATCTGCCAGTCGGAAACGAACGTGCCCCGCCTTGCCGACGTCACCTTCATCCTGACCGAGAAGGCCCTGGTGACGGTGCGCTACGACGAGCCCGGCGCCTTCAACATCTTCCTGAATCGCGTCACCAAGCCCGGCGGCTGCGAGCTCGAGCCCGCCGGCGTGATCGAGGGGCTGATCGAGGCCGTCGTCGACCGCGCCGCCGAGGTGCTGCGCGGCGTCGGCGACCGGATCGACCTGCGCTCGCGCCAGATCTTCGACGGCAACAGTGCCAGCGTCGAGCAGGGCCGCGTCTACCAGGCGGTGGTGCGCAAGATCGGCCAGTACGAGCACATCATCTCGAATGTCCGCGAGAGCATGGTCTCGGTCGAGCGTGTGCTGCTCTACCTCTCGGCCAACTTCAAGCGCACCAAGAAGGCGGCGAGCGGCTTCACGCCGGAATGGCGCGCTGCGATCCGCGACGTGCAGGCGATCGAGGAACATGCGACCTTCCTTTCCAGCAAGCTGCAGTTCATGCTCAATGCGACGCTCGGCCTGGTCAGCATCGAGCAGAACAAGATCATCAAGCTGTTCTCCGTCGTCGCTGTGGTGATGATGCCGCCGACCCTGATCGCCTCTATCTACGGCATGAATTTCGAGAAGATGCCGGAGCTGAAATGGGAGTTCGGCTATCCGCTGTCGCTCGGTATGATGGTCGTCGCCGCGATCCTGCCCTACCTGTTCTTCCGCTGGAAACGGTGGTTGTGACCGGGTGGCGACCGATTTCCCGCTTCAGATCGGCTGCCGATGACACTGCCCCAGATCTTCTCCTGCCTGCTGATCGCCGCGATGATGGCGGCGTTCCTCTGGGGACGGCTGCGCTATGACGTCGTCGGCCTGCTGGCGCTGCTGGCGGGCATCGCGCTCGGCGTCGTTCAGCCGCAGGATGCGTTCAAGGGCTTTTCCGACGACATCATCATCATCGTCGCCAGCGCCCTGATCGTCAGCGCCGCGGTGGCGCGCTCGGGGCTGGTCGAGAGCGTGCTCGCCCGCGTCGCGCCGGCGCTGCGCAGCACGCAGACGCAGATCATGGTGCTGGTCTTTTCCGTCGCGGTGATGTCGGCGATCGTCAAGAATATCGGCGCGCTCGCGATGATGCTGCCGATCGCCTATCAGATCGCGCGCAAGGACGGGAAATCGCCTTCCGTCTTCCTGATGCCGATGGCCTTCGCCTCGCTGCTCGGCGGCATCGTCACTTTGGTCGGCACCTCGCCCAATGTCATCGTCTCGCGGGTGCGCCAGGAACTCGGCGGCGAGCCCTTCGCCATGTTCGACTTCACGCCGGTCGGCATCGGCGTCGCCCTGGCCGGCTGCCTGTTCCTCAGCTTCGGCTACCGGCTGCTGCCGCGCGACCGGCAGGGCTCGGCCTCGCTCGATCAGGCCCTCGACATCAAGGATTATGTCACCGAGGCCCGCATTCCGGACAATGCGCCGCTCGCCGGCAGGACGATCGCCGATCTCAGGAAGCCCGCCGATGGCGAGGTCGAGGTCGTGGCGCTGCTGCGCGGCGGTCAGCGCCGGCGCACGCCGCTGCCGGATGCCGGGCTCAAGGCCGGCGATATCGTAATGCTGCGCGGCGAGGCCAAGGCGCTGGAGCGGGTCGTCGCCGAGGGCAAGCTCGAGCTCGTCGGGCAGAACCGGCCGACCGAGATCGAGGGCTCGCTCGATCCGGCCCGCACCGGCGAGGCGGTGGTGACGCAGGCCTCGGCCCTGGCCGGGGCGACCGCTGCCGAACTCGATCTCCATGCCCGCTTCCAGGTCAATTTGCTCGGCATCAGCCGCGCCGGCGAGCGCTTCACCGAGCGGCTGCGCGATATCCGGCTGGCGGTCGGCGATGTCGTGCTGCTGCAGGGCGACGAGAGGCTGCTGCCGGAGCGGCTGCGCGAATTGGGCCTGCTGCCGCTGGCGGCGCGCAGCCTTTCGCTCGGCAGCGCCCGCCGGCGCCTGATCACCGGCTCGATCGTCGCGGGAACGGTCGCGGTCGTGGCGCTCGGCCTGGTGCCGGTCGCCATCGCCTTCTTCGCCGCGGCGGTGCTGCTGCTGGCGACGCGGGCGCTCTCGCTGCGCGAGGCCTATGCTTCGGTCGAGGCGCCGATCCTCGTCATGCTCGCCGCCCTGATCCCGGTCAGCGACAGCCTGCGTACCACCGGCACGAGCGATCTGCTGGCCGGCTGGCTGGCGCAGGCCGGCGCCGGCCTGCCCGGCTGGGGTGCGCTCGGCCTGATCCTCGTCGCCGCCATGGCGGTGACGCCCTTCCTCAACAATGCCGCGACGGTGCTGGTGATGGCGCCGATCGGCGCCGGCTTCGCCCAGACGCTGGGCTATAATCCCGACGCCTTCCTGATGGCGGTGGCGATCGGGGCCGCCTGCGACTTCCTCACGCCGATCGGCCACCAGTGCAACACGCTGGTGATGGGGCCGGGCGGCTATCGCTTCGGCGATTATGCCCGCCTCGGCGCACCGCTGTCCTTGCTGGTGGTGTTGCTGGCCGTGCCGCTGATCCTCTGGGTCTGGCCGCTGCGCTGAGGAGCGGAGAGCAATTGTGCGATCTGTGGAGTTGGCTTCAGTGATGCTACCATCGGAGAGCGCTACGGCCTAAGAAGGTCGCGCTCTATGGTTTTTTATATGCACGACTCGGCTATCCTCTCGGGGAGGTCAGAAAGCCTGCAAATTTGTGAACAAGGGATTGGACGATGAGCCATCTCGTCGACGAACTGCAGGACGAAAAGGGTGACTTCTATGAAATCTCTCTCAGCCGACCCCATGAAATGAGATCAGGGGTGGACGCGTACTTTTCAGCGGACGTTGAGACGGATGGTCCCATTCCGGGACCATATTCGATGCTTTCGTTTGCACTTGTATACGCGGGCTCATTCGATGGTCGGCGCTTTCAGCGCCCTCAGGACTATTCGAAGAAATTTTACGCTGAATTGAGGCCGATTTCTGAGAATTTCGAGCAAGAGGCGCTTGCGGTAAACGGATTGGATCGCGGGCGTTTGTTGTTGGCCGGCTCTATGCCAGAATCTGTTATGACCGAAGCGGCGGAGTGGGTAAATTTTGTCGCAAATGGCGCTAGGCCGATACTTGTAGCGTACCCATTAAGTTTCGACTGGGCATGGTTATACTGGTATTTTACTAGATTTTCGAGAGAGGGGTCGCCATTCGGGCATTCGCAGTGCTTTGACATTAAAACCGCAATAGCTGTGAAAGCCCGTATGCCGATTTCGCAGTCGGGGCGCTCAAGAGTGCCAGAGAGATTGCGTTCGAAGAGAGTTCATACTCATCATGCAGTTGACGACGCGATCGAACAGGCT
>NZ_JAKFED010000131.1:0-10873 GCF_036675845.1 Allobosea sp.
TGGCGATGGCCGCACGGCGCGTATCGTCGAGCCCGAGCAGGGACGACGACAGCGGCTCCAGCCCGCGCCGCTTCAGCCCCCGGTCGAACGCTTCCGCGTTCTCGCGAATCCATTTGATGTCGTACATCGCCAATCACGCCGTTAATCGAAATCGCGTGATGCTGTAGACCGGGACGGCAAGCGAGGGAACTGCCATCCTTGCAACGCACAGTGCTCACTTCACCCGCGCCGTCATCCTGGGCAAGCCGCGTAGCGGCGTAGCTCCGGGATCCATCGTAGGACTCAGGAGCTCTACGATGGATCCCGGGACTTCGCTGCGCGAAGCCCAGGATGACGGCGGGGTACAGTCCCATCAATCCAGATGAATCGTATCGTAAAGGTCGCGCCAATCGGGATTGGCCAGTTCGATCAGCGCGATCTTCCGCTCTCGCCGCCAGCGCTTCATCAGCTTCTCCTGCGCGATCGCCTCATCGGCGCGCTCGAAGCGCTCGGCGTAGACGAGATGGGTGACACCATATTTCCGGGCGAAGTCCGAGCCCCTGCCCTCGCGATGCTCAGCCATGCGTCGGCTCAGGCTATTGGTCACTCCGACATAGAGCGTGCCATTCCAGCCGCTCGCCATGATGTAGACCCACATGGCGCGGTCACATCCTCCACCGTCATCCTGGGCGAGCGTAGCTCGTCCCGGGAACCGTCTCTACGATGGATTCCGGAGCTGCGCCGCTGACGCGGCTTGTCCAGGATGACCGGCGGCGGGACGCTACTCCTCCGCCGCCTCTTCCGCCGCCTTCGTCGCCGCGCGCTTCTTCTCGACATGGCGCACCGAGAACACCGAGAGCTCGTAGAGCAGCAGCATCGGCACGGCGAGCATCAGCTGCGAGATCACGTCCGGCGGGGTCAGCACGGCCGCGACCACGAAGACGAAGACGATGGCGTAGCGGCGCTTCTCCTTGAGGAACTGCGAGGTGATGATCCCGGCCTGGCCGAGCAGGGTCAGGATCACCGGCAGCTGGAAGGAGATGCCGAAGGCGAAGATCAGCGTCATGATCAGCGAGAGATATTCGCTGACCTTGGGCAGCAGCTGGATGCCGGCCTGGCCTTCGCTCGCCGCCTGCTGCATGCCGATGGAGAATTTCATCAGCACCGGCATGGCGAAGAAATAGACCATCGCCGCGCCGAGCACGAAGAAGATCGGCGTCGCCGCGAGATAGGGCGCGAAGGCCTGGCGCTCGTTCCTGTACAGCCCGGGCGCGACGAATTTGTAAATCTGCGTCGCGATCACCGGGAAGGCGAAGAAGCCGGCGCCGAAGGCAGCGATCTTGATCTGGGTGAAGAGGTATTCGAGCGGCGCCGTGTAGATCAGCTGCACATTGGCGCCCGGCCCCGCCGCCCAGACATAGGGCTGCACCAGGATATTGTAGATATGCGTCGCGAAGGCGAAGCAGACGAAGAACATGATCAGGAAGGCGACCAGCGACTTGATCAGCCGGGTGCGCAATTCGATCAGATGGTCGATCAGCGGCGCGCGCGAGGCCTCGATCTCGTCCTCGCCCTCGCGTCCCGAAGGCGTCTTCACCTCGGCCAGACTCATGCCGGGCTCCCGTCTTCGGCCTGGGCGGCCTTGGCCTTGCGCTTGCGGGCGGGCTTGGCGGCCGGCTGCTCGGCCAGCGCTGCTGGCTCGGCTTCGCTGGCGGCCACGGTCGCCACGGTCTTGCGCCGGCGCTTGGGCTTCTCTTCAGGCGCCGGAGCGGCGACGGCCGCCGGCTCGATCACGATCTCGGGCAGCGGTTCCGGCCCCGGCAGCGCCGCGAGCTTGGCCTCGGCCTCCTTCAGCGCCGTGTCGTCCGGCTTGGGCGCCTCCGGCGCGCCGAAATCCTTCATCGGCTCGATCGGGTCGAAATTGGTCGAGGCCTGCACCGAGGTGCCGATATCCTCGACCTGCTTCTTCAGGTCGTGCAGCTCGGCCTCGCGCATCGCGTCGTTGAACTGGCCCTGGAATTCGGACGCCATGCGTCGCACCTTGCCGATCGCCTGCCCGGCGGTGCGCAGCGCGCTCGGCAATTCCTTGGGGCCGATCACGATGAGCGCGACGCCCCCGATCAGCAGTAATTCGCTCCAGGCGATGTCGAACATCGACGGCCAGTCCTCTCGCCACCCTCGCCGCTCTAGAGCAGGATGCGAAAAAGTGGA
Organism: Allobosea sp.; assembly: GCF_036675845.1. Lineage (GTDB taxonomy): Bacteria > Pseudomonadota > Alphaproteobacteria > Rhizobiales > Beijerinckiaceae > Allobosea. The sequence continues at coordinate 2,191 of NZ_JAKFED010000131.1, forward strand.
AACCGGTTTTTTGCAAGAATCCTGCTCTAACCTTTCGGTGAGAGACGGATTCAGATGTCAGATGGGATCATTCCATGATTCCATCTGACATCATCCGGCTCTAGAGCATGCGCCGCAAAAGGGGAAACCACTTTTGCGGCCGGCGCTGCTCAAGATCTTGATCCGGCGCGAATTCCCTCCGCCCGGCCGATCCAGCCGAACGGAAAGTGCGCCGGCGGCGCGCCGTCAGGCCTTGGTTTCAGCCTTGGCGGGAGCGGGGTTCGCCGTCTGGGCGTTGTGGTCGATCACCTTGGGATCGGCCGGCGGTGCGCTGGCTTCGGGCGCATCGTCCTCGGCCATGCCCTTCTTGAACGACTTGATGCCCTTCGCGACGTCGCCCATCAGCTCCGAGACCTTGCCGCGGCCGAAGAGCAGCATGACGATGACACCGACGACGACCCAGTGCCAGATACTGACGCCACCCATGGCAAATCCTCCGAAATTGAACCCAGCCTCCGACTTCCCAGCCGGGCCAGTCGCTTGTGCCGGAACCTAGGTGTCCCACGCAGGGAACACAAGGACTTCGTCGGTCGGGATATCGAGGCCGACATCCTCGCCCTCGCGCACCGAACCCGGCTGCGGGAAGCGGACCGTCAGCGGCTTGTCGAGCCCGTCGACCGCGATCTCGAGATGGTCGACCTCGCCGAGGAAGCGACGCGTCACCACCCGGCCGGGCAGGCAGAAGCCCTTGGGCACGAGCCGCACCCCTTGCGGACGGACGCAGACCACCGCCGCCGCGCCCTCGGCCAGCCCCTCGGCAGGAAAGCGGCCAAGCGGCGTATCGACGGCGCCGCCGGCGACGATGCCGTCGATCTCGGTAAGATCGCAGAAAAATCGGGCGGCAAAGAGGCTGGCGGGCTTGCGGTAGAGCTCCTCGCCGGTGCCGGCCTGGACGATCCGCCCCTGGCGCATCAGCACGATCCGGTCGGCGATGCGCATCGCATCCTCCGGATCATGGGTGACGATGATCGAAGTCGCACCGATTTCGTCGAGCAGCGCCATGGTCTCGTCGCGCACCGTGTCGCGCAGGCGCCGGTCGAGATTGGAGAAGGGCTCGTCCATCAGGAGCACGCCAGGCCGCGGGGCCACCGCCCGCGCCAGCGCGACGCGCTGCTGCTCGCCGCCGGAGAGCATGTGGGGATAGGCTTCGGCGAGATCGGCGAGGCCGACGCGGGCGATGGCGCGCAACGCCGTCGCGTCGGCCTGCGCATCGCCATAGCCGCGCAGCCCGAAGCGGACATTCTCGCGGACGCTGAGATGCGGGAACAGGGCATAGTCCTGGAAGACCAGGCCGACCCCCCTCTCCTCCGGCTCGACGAAGGCGGCGGCCGAGGACACGTCCCGGCCCTCGAGCAGCACCCTGCCCGCGCTCGGCCGCTCGACGCCGGCGGCGAGCCTCAGCAGCGTCGTCTTGCCGCAGCCGGAATGCCCGAGCAGCGCGATGACCTCGCCCGGCGCAACCGTCAGCGAAACCTCCTCGAGCGCCGTCACGCCGCCGAATCGCTGCGTCACGCCCTCGAAGCCGAGCGAGACCGGGATGGCGGCCCCGGCCGTGCCGCGCCGCCCCCAGCCCAGCCAACGCGTAACGCCTTCACTGCGGGCCAAGGGGTGCTCCCAGACTAATGAAATCCACGAACCGTCATCCTGGGCTTCGCGCAGCGAAGTCCCGGGATCCATCGTAAAGCTCCGGAACTTTACGATGGATCCCGGAGCTGCGCCGCTACGCGGCTTGTCCAGGATGACGGAGCGGGTGTGGGGACCGCCCCGTCACTCATCCGCGCTGTGCGGCGCCTCGTCGCCGCCGTCAAGCGGGCTGAACAGGTCGCCGAGCGGGTCCTCGTCGGCGCGCAGGTCAGGATCGTCGTCCGGAATCGGCACCGAGAGGTCCTTCGACAGCCGTCCCTCGATGAAGCCGGCGCCCTTCAGTTCGTCGAGGCCGGGCAGGTCGTCGATGCGGTCGAGGCCGAAATGGTCGAGGAAGCCCGGCGTCGTGCCGAAGGTCACCGGCCGGCCCGGCGAGCGCCGCCGCCCGCGCAGGCGCACCCAGCCTGCCTCGAGCAGGATGTCGAGCGTGCCCTTGGCGGTGGCGACGCCGCGGATCTCCTCGATCTCGGCCCGCGTCACCGGCTGGTGATAGGCGATGATGGCGAGCGTCTCCAGCGCCGCGCGCGAGAGCTTGCGCGGCGGCTCGGCCTCGGGCGCGAGCAGATAGGCGAGATCGGGCGCGGTGCGGAAGGCAAAGCCGCCGGCGACGCGCTTCAGCGTCACGCCGCGCATCGCATAGGTCTGCTCCAGCTCCTCCAGCACCCGCTCGATCGGCACGTTCGCCGGCACCGATTTGGCGAGTTCCTCGGCGGAAAGCGGCTGCACCGAGGCGAATAGCAGCGCCTCGGCGATGCGGCAGGCCCGCGCCAGCGCCTCCGCCTCGTCCCAGCTCTCGTCGTCCTCGCCCCTCTCGGCTTCGGCCCAGGCCATGCAGGTCAGGTCCTCACAATCCGAGCGAAGGCGGCCGGGCCGAGCGCCGGCGGACATAGAGCGGCGCGAAGGCACCATCCTGGCGCAGGTCGAGCAACCCCTCGCGCACCATTTCCAGCATGGCGGAAAGCGACGACGCCTTCACCGTCGCAGTCATCGTCTGCGCCGGCATGCCGTGGCTCTGCATGTATTGTGCGAGATAGCCGTCGATCGCCGTCCAGTCGCCAGCCTCGCCGACGAGCCGCGCCAGCGCCTCGCGCGCCTCGACCAGCGACAGCACCTGGCGATGCCCGACGCTCATCGGCACGCGGGAGTGACGCTGGCGCTGCTGCGCATAGGCCGCCAGCAGGTCGTAGAGCTCGGCCTCCCAGACCGGGCGCGCGCCGGCCACGACCGCCTCCGGTGCGCCACGCGCGAAAACGTCGCGGCCGAGCCGCTCGCGCACCGCCAGCCGCTGCGCCGCGGCCCGGATCGCCTCCAGCCGCTTCAACCGCAAGGCCAGCGCGATGGCCAGGTCTGCGGCGCTCGGCTCCTCGCCCCTGGGCGGTTCCGGCAGGAGCAGCCGCGATTTCAGATAGGCGAGCCAGGCCGCCATCACGAGATAGTCGGCGGCAAGCTCGAGCCGCAGCTCCCGTGCCCGCTCGACGAAGACGAGATACTGCTCCGCCAGCGCCAGGATCGAGATGCGCGAAAGATCGACCTTCTGGCGCCGGGCGAGATCGAGCAGCAGGTCGAGCGGCCCTTCATAGCCGTCGACGTCGATCAGGAACGCCGGCTCGTCCACCGCGCGCTCGGGCGCGGCGCTCTCCTGGAAAGGCAGCTCAGCGGCCATCGATGGCCCATCCCCATATCAAGCGACGGCCCCATAGCCGCGCCACAACCCCGGGGCATAGACTCGGCCTATCTGCCGCCCAAGGCAAGGGCGCTCGCAAGCTGCGTGCGCGCCGCGTCCACATCGAGCGGCTCCGGCTCGTGGCGGATGCGCGCCAGCGCCATCGCCGCCCGGCGCGCCCGGTTGCCGGTCATCGCCGGCACGGCGCCGGCGACCGCGACCATCTCGTCCATGATGCCATGGCAGTGCAGCACGACATCGACACCGGCCCGGATCGCCGCCCGCGACTTTTCGGCGAAGCCGCCGGAGAGCGCCTTCATCGAGATGTCGTCGGTCATGATCAGCCCGTCATAGCCGAGCTCGCCGCGCATCACCTCCCTGACGATCCTGCGCGAGGTCGTCGCCGGATTGCGCTTGTCGAGCGCGGTGAAGACGACATGCGCCGTCATCGCCAGCGGCATGTCGGCGAGATGGCGGAACGGCGCGAAGTCGTGGGCCCGCAATTCCGCGAGGCTCGCCTCCACCACCGGCAGGTCGTGATGGCTGTCGGCCCCGGCCCGGCCATGGCCGGGCATGTGCTTGATGACCGGCAGCACGCCGCCGGCGATCAGCCCCTCCGCCGCGGCGCGGCCGAGTTTCGCCACCATGGCCGGCTCGCGCGCATAGGCGCGGTTGCCGATCACGTCATGGCTGCCCGCGACGGGCACGTCGAGCACCGGCAGGCAGTCGACATCGATGCCGAGCGTCTTCAGGTCATGCGCCATCAGCCGCGCCGAGAGCCGCACGATCTCGCGCTGCTGGACGGGATCGTTGATGGCGAGGAAGGCCAGCGCCGGCGGATAGGGCGGCCAGTGCGGCGGCCCCATGCGCTGCACGCGGCCGCCCTCCTGGTCGATCAGGATCGGCGCCTGCCAGCCGACGCATTCGCGCAGCGAGGCGGTCAGGGCCGCGACCTGGGCCGGGTCCTGGGTGTTGCGCCTGAACAGGATGAAGCCCCAGGGCTTCGCCTCGCGGAAGAAGGCGCGCTCGTCGGCGGTGAGGCTCGTGCCGAGGCAGCCGGCGATGAAGGCGCGGGAAGTCATGCTGTTGCGTTAGGTAGCCAAGCGAGCGCGGTCAAGCACCAGCCCTCCAGGCACCGGCCGTCATTGCGAGCAAAGCGAAGCAATCCAGGGGTCTCGCTCCGCCCCTGGATTGCTTCGGCGCAAAAGCCGCCTCGCAATGACGGAACACCCTCAGCGCAGTTGCTGCGCCGCCTGCGCGTTGAAGGCGTCGAAGGGCAGTTCGGCGACGCGGAACCAGAGCTGCTCCTTCTTCCAGTAGGGCAGGAAGGAATCCCAGAACGTCTTGAAGTTGGGATTGGTGGCGGCGAGCTCGGCATAGAGCGCGAAAGCCTCCTTGAAGGCCGCCTGCATCACGTCCTGCGGGAAGGCACGCAACTCGGCGCCGGAGCCGACCAGCCGGATCAGCGCATCCGGATTGCCATGGTCGTATTTCGCCATGCACAGTGCGTTGGCCTCGGCGCAGGCCGCCTCGACGATCGCCCGGTAATGCGGCGGCAGGGCGTTCCATTTCTCGAGGTTGGCGATGAAGCTGACATTGGCGCAGCCTTCCCAGAAGCCCGGGTAATAGTAGTATTTCGCCACCTTCTGGAAGCCGAGCTTCTCGTCGTCATAGGGGCCGGAGAATTCCGCCGCATCGAGCGTGCCGCGTTCCAGCGCCGGGTAGATGTCGCCGCCGCCCAGCGTCTGCGGCACCACGCCGAGCTTGCTCATGATCCGCCCGCCGAGGCCGGCGATCCGGAACTTCAACCCTTGCAGATCGGCCGCCGACTTGATCTCCTTGCGGAACCAGCCGCCCATCTGCGCCCCGGTATTGCCCGAGGGGACGGTGTGGACGTTGAACTTCTTCATGAACTCGCGGCAAAGCTCGAGCCCACCGCCGGAATAGAGCCAGGCATTCTGCTGGCGGGTGTTGAGGCCGAAAGGCAACGACGTCTCGAAGGCGAAGGCGGTATCCTTGCCGATATAGAAGCTCGCTAGCGTGTGGCTGCACTCGACGGTGCCGTTCTGCACCGCATCGAGCGCCTGCAGCGCCGGCACGATCTCGCCGGCAGCGAAGGTCTGGATCTGGAACTGGTTGTCGGTCGCCTCGGCGACGCGCTTGGCGACCTGCGTCGAGATGCCGAACAGCGTGTCGAGGCTTTTCGGATAGCTCGACGTCAGCCGCCAGCTGACCTTCGGCATCGACTGCGCCACGGCGGGCGCGGCGATGACGGCGCTGGCGGTCGCGCCCGCACCTGCCGACTTGATGAATTTGCGGCGATCCATGATTTTCCTCTCGGTTGCGAGCCATCGGCACCTGCGGGGCGCCGCTCGTCTGGGTGGCGCGAAGCTAGCGATGCCGCAGCAGGGACAAAACCGCGTGGCCGGAGGACCGGCATGCACCGGAGGCAGAGCGGCAAGCCCGACCGGCCGCGCCTGAAACCGCACGGTCCCGGCGCGGATAGCCGGGCGGAGGGGCTTGCCGAAAGCACCGGCAAGCGCTTCAATCAATCACCTAGCTCAATGGGTGAATGCGTGTCCGAATCTCAGAACGCACCGCTGCCGGCGACCAACGAGGACACCTGCGGCCCCTATTTCCCGATCCCGTTCTGCGACGGCGATCGCATGGACCTGGTCCAGCCCCACTTTGCCCTGGTCAACCGTGCCGGCGGCCGGCCGATCATCCTGCGCGGCCGCTTCCTCGACCTTTATGGCGACCTCGCCGCCGGCGTGCTCGTCGAGTTCTGGCAGGCCAATGCCGCCGGCCTCTACCGGACGCCGGCGACGGCCGGCCATCCCGACATCGACCCCTGGTTCGACGGCTATGCCCGCTGCCGGGCCAGTGATGGCCGGTTCGAGCTGCGCACGGTGATGCCCGGCGGAACCGTCTCGCAAGGCATGGCCCGCGCCCCGCACATCACGCTCACCCTGTTCTCGGACGGCATCGCCCGCATCGTCACGCAGGTCTTCTTCGCCGGTGAGGCAGGCAATGACACGGACCCGCTGCTGCTGTCGCTGCCGGAGCCCATGCGCGAGCGCCTGATCGCCCGCCATGACGGCCGTCGCGGCGATGGCGCCGAGGTCTACCAGATCGACATCGTCATGGCCGGGGAAGGCGAGACGCCGTTCTTCGACGATCTTTCAAGCTGAGGCAGCAGGCATGGACGGCAATGGCAGGCTCCTCGCGATCGGGCCGACGGACAACACCTCGCATCAGCGCACGCCGCGCCAGCCGCTGCGGCTGATTCCCGCCGCGGCGCGCGAATCCTTCGCGCCCTATTCGCGCCTCCAGCCCGGCCTTCTTCCGCAGGAGGCCGATATGACGCGCCTCGCGCCCGACCTGCCGCGCGCCGAGGGCACGCCGATCGAGGTGACGGGCACGGTCCGCGACGAGAACGGCCGGCCGCTGCGCGGCGTTCTCCTCGAGATCTGGAACGCCAACACGCATGGCCGCTACGGCCATGCCGAGGATCATTCCGGCCTGAAGCTCGACCCGTATTTCCTCGGGCTCGGCCGCGTCCTCACCGGCGATGACGGCAGCTACCGCTTCTGGACGATCAGGCCCGGCGCCTATCTCGCCCGGCCCGATATCGACCGCTGGCGCCCGAAGCACATCCATCTCTCGCTGCGCGGCGGCGGGGCTCGGCTGATCACCCAGATGTATTTCGCCGGCGATCCGCACAATGACCGCGATCCGATGCGGATCCTGATGGGCGATGCCTTCGAGCGGAACATCGGCAAGGAATATGCGCCGGCCCATGGCGACGTCGCCGGCGGCTATCGCTTCGACATCGTCGTCGGCGGCCGCAACGCCACCATGTTCGAGGATTAAGGCCGACCTCAGCGCCGGGCGCTTCTGGCGAGCAGCCCCGTCCCCAGCATGGCGAGGCGGCAGACGGTCCGCGTGCCGAGGCCGCCGACATCCTCCTCCGGCACGAACTCGACGATGTTGAAGCCGATGATCGGCGCGCGCGCCGCGACGCCGTTCAACAGCTCGACGATATCGCCATAGCCCGGGCCGCCCGGGGCGCGGCCGAGAACGCCCGGCACCACCGTCGGATCGAGACCGTCGACATCGAAGCAGACCACCACCGGGCGCCCCTCCGGCACGCATTGGACGGCGTGATCGATGCCCTTCGCCCTGAGCGTCCGCATGTCGATCAACTGCGCCCCGGCCGCCCGCGCATCGGCGACATCGGATGCCCGGGCACTGCCGATGCCGCGGGCGCCGACCTGCACGATCGACTTGACGCCGGCGAGCTCGGAGGCGCGCCGCATCGTGCTCGAAAGCCCGAAGCGCTCGCCCTCGACCTCGTCGCGCCAGTCGATATGCGCGTCGATCTGCAGGATGCTGATCTCGCCGAGTGCGGCGAACGCGCCCAGGACCGGAATCTGGACGCTGTCATCGCCGCCGAGCAGCAAGGGCGCGGCGCCACGATCGAGAAGCGTCGCGAAGATCGTCTCGATCCTCTTCCGATTGCTCGCGAAATCGGCGGCGCCGAAAGCGATGTCGCCGCAATCGACCAGCGTCTGCCCCGGCTGTGTCAGCGGCCCGCCGAGATCGAAATCGTAGTGCGAGCGCTTCGCGGCCTGGGACGCGCTCGCGCAGCGGATGGCCGCCGGCGCCGAGCCGCTATGGAGGCTGCCGGACGGATAGGGCGTCGCGCCGGGGATGCCGACCACCGCGACCGCACCCCGCGGCACGGCGTCGAAAGCGATGGCGTCACTGCCGAGGAAGGTGCCGCCCTCGGCGGGGCGAGAGATCGGATCGAGAGGCATGACAGGCGGGCCGCATGGTTGGAAGGAAGACCTCACCCTGCCTTGCAGCAGCGCGCGACGGAAGCGGCGTTGCTGCAAGGGCGCCAAGCGTGCGCTCGCGCCCCAAAACGAAAGCGCCGGCCGCGGTGTTCGCGGCCGGCGCTTCATGGATCGACGGCGATGCCGTTAGTTCAGTTCTTGGCGATGAAGCACTGGCCGCCGGCGGCCTGCAGCGCGGTGCACATCGTCGCGGCGTCCTCGCGCGAATAGGGCCCGACACGCAGCCGGTAGACGGTCTTGCCGCCGGCCAGTTCGGTCCTGCGCACGATCGGGGTCTGGCCGCTGAGCTGGCTCGGATATTTGCGCTGCAGGGCCGAGAAGGTCGCACGCGCAGCCGCCTCGCTGCCCGGCGCCGCGAGTTGCACGGCATAGCCGCCATCGGGATCGGCGCGCGGCACTGTCGGCGCGGAGGTGGCGGCCGGGGCCGGATCGAGCGACGCGGTGCGGGTCCGCGGCGAGGGCGTCGCGGCGGCCGGCG
>NZ_JAKFED010000052.1:0-149540 GCF_036675845.1 Allobosea sp.
AGGATGGTGGTCATCAGGCGGCCTTCCGGAAATCGGTGATGTCGAGATAGCGCGTCGCGACGGCTTCGCGAACCGCCTCGTCATGGAAGATGCCGACGATCGCCGAGCCCCGCTCGCGCGCCTCGGCGATCAGCCTGACCACGACGTCGCGGTTGCCGGCGTCGAGCGAGGCGGTCGGCTCGTCGATCAGCATGATCGGCGAGGGGTCGACGAAGGAGCGGGCGATGTTGACGCGCTGCTGCTCGCCGCCGGAGAAGGTCGCCGGCGCGAGGTCCCAGAGCCGCTGTGGCAGGTTGAGCCTTGCCAGCATGGCTTTCGCGCGCTCGGAGGCGTCCTCAGGCGAGACGCCGCGGGCGAGCAGCGGGTCGCGGACGATGTCGAGCGCCGAGACGCGCGGGATGACGCGCAGGAACTGCGAGACGAAGCCGAGCGTGCGGCGGCGGATGTCGAGCACGGTGCGCGGCACGGCAGTGACGATGTCGATCGGCTGCCCGCCATGGGTGATGGCGATGCGGCCCGAGGTCGGCCGGTAATTGCCATAGAGGATGCGCAGCAGGCTCGACTTGCCAGCCCCCGACGCGCCGGCCAGCACCAGCGCCTCGCCGGCGGCAACCGAGAAGTTGACATTGCCGAACACCGGCAGGCGGACGCCACCCTGATTGTGCAGGGTGAACTCCTTGGCGACGTTCTCGACGTGAATCATGGTGGTCATGGCTTCAATGCCTTGTGCCGGCGCGATGACGAGGATGTGACGGAAGCGAGCAGCCCGTGAAGGGCGCGGGGAACCCCTCTCCTGTAAGGAGAGGGGCAGGGGTGAGTTGTCGGCCCCGGGACCAGTTGAGCACCAACCTGACAGCGAACCAGCGGTGAGGTCGCTGCAAACCGTCAAACGGCCAACCCCTCACCCTGCCCTCTCCCTCCGGGAGAGGGTTCCCCGCGCCTTTGTGGTCGAAGGCCGTCATACGCTCAGCACCGCCGAGGTGAGCAGCTGCGTGTAGGCATGGTGCGGATCGTCGAGGACTTGGTCGGTCAGGCCCTGCTCGACGACGCGGCCGTCCTTCATCACCATCAGCCGATCGGTGAGCAGGCGCGCGACGGCGAGATCGTGGGTGACGATGATCGCAGCCAGCCCGAGATCGCGCACCAGCACGCGCAAAAGGTCGAGCAGCCTTGCCTGCACCGAGACATCGAGCCCGCCGGTCGGCTCGTCCATGAAGACCAGCTTCGGCTCGGAGACCAGCACGCGGGCGATCTGCAGGCGCTGCTGCATGCCACCGGAGAACTGGCGCGGCCGGTCGTCGATGCGGTTCTCGGCGATCTCGACGCGGGCGAGCCAGTCGAGCGCCTTCTCGCGAATCCTGCCGTAATGGCGGGCGCCATTGTCCATCAGGCGCTCGCCGACATTGCCGCCGGCCGAGACGTCCATGCGCAGGCCGTCGCGCGGGTTCTGGTGGACGATGCCCCAGGCGGTGCGCATCAGGCGGCGGCGCTCCTGTTCGGCGACCGAGTAGATGTCGAGCGGCGCAGGCCCGCCGCGGAACAGCACCTCGCCTTCGTCGGGCCGGTCGATGCCGGCAAGGCAGCGCAGCAGCGTCGACTTGCCGGAACCGGACTCGCCGACGATGCCGAGCACCTCGCCCGGCCAGAGATCGAAGGAGACCCCGGTGCAGCCGATGCGCTCGCCATAGAAGCGGCTCAGCCCGGAGACGGAGAGCAGCGGCGAAGGTTCGAGCGAAAGTTCCTGCGGATTGACCTGCATGTTCATGGCTTGGCCTCGTCCTCGACCAGATGCAGGGCCGAGGCGTCGGCGAGCATGGCGCCGCGATGCCCGGCCTCGCGCCGCGTCTCGCAATGATGGCTGTCGGAGCAGACGAACATGCGCCCGCCCTGGTCGTCGATCACCACCTCGTCGAGATAGCTGTCCTTGGCGCCGCAGAGCCCGCAGGGCTCTGCCCAGCTCTGGATGCGGAAGGGATGATCCTCGAAATCGAGGCTCCTGACGCTGGTATGCGGCGGCACCGCATAGATGCGCTTCTCGCGGCCGGCGCCGAAGAGCTGCAGGGCCGGCGACATCTGCATCTTCGGATTGTCGAATTTCGGGATCGGCGAGGGCGCCATCACATAGCGGCCATTGACCATGACCGGATAATCATAGGTCGTGGTCACCTCGCCGAAGCGGGCGATGTTCTCGTAGAGCTTGACCTGCATCAGGCCGTATTCGGCCCAGGCGTGCATCTTGCGGGTCTCGGCCTCATGCGGCTCGAGCTTCCGCAGCGGCTCCGGCTGCGGCACCTGGTAGACCATGATCTGGCCGGCCTTCAGCGGCGCCTCGGGGATGCGGTGACGGGTCTGGATGATCGTCGCCTCCTCCGTCGCTTCGGTCGTCCTGGCATCGGCAGTGCGCTCGAAGAAGCGGCGGATCGAGACCGCGTTGGTGGTGTCGTCGGCGCCCTGGTCGATCACCTTCAGCCTGTCGTCCGGGCCGATGATCGCGGCGGTGACCTGGATGCCGCCGGTGCCCCAGCCGCGGGCGAGCGGCATCTCGCGCGAGCCGAACGGCACCTGGTAGCCCGGGATCGCCACCGCCTTGAGCAGGGCCCGGCGGATCATCCGCTTGGTCTGCTCGTCGAGATAGGCGTAGTTGTAGGCCGGTCGGGCGGTTTCGCCGGCGGGCTTTTGATGCGCGTTCATTCCGCGACCTCCGGCAGGGGTTCGTCCTCGCGCGCCAGCCGTTCCGCCCGCTCCCTGCGGATGCGGCGGATCAGCTCGAGCTCGCCCTGGAAATCGACATAATGTGGCAGCTTCAGGTGCTCGACGAAGCCGGCCGCCTCGACATTGTCGGAGTGGTAGAGCACGAACTCGTCCTGCTGCGCCGGATAGTCCGCCGCCTCGCCGAACTCGCGGCATTTCAGCGCCCGGTCGACCAGCGACATCGACATCGCCTTGCGCTCGCTGTGCCCGAAGGAGAGTCCATAGCCGCGGGTGAATTGCGGGGGGACGTCCTTCGAGCCGGTGAACTGGTTGACCATCTGGCATTCGGTCAGGGTGATCTCGCCGAGATCGACGGCAAAGCCGAGCTCCTCCGGCACGAATTCGACCGAGACCTCTCCGACCCGGACCTCGCCGACGAAGGGGTGGTTGCCGCCGAAACCGCGCTGCACCGAATAGCCGAGGCCGAGCAGGAAGCCCTCGTCGCCGCGCGCCATCGCCTGCAGCCGGACATCGCGCTCGGCGGGGAAGGAGACCGGCTCGCGGGTCAGGTCGAAGGGGCGCGGATCGCCTGCGGGCGGGGCCTCTTCCTCCATCAGACCCTCGGCGCCGAGAATGTCGGGCACGCGCGGCATGAAGGCGTCGAGGGGTTTCGCGTCATGCCCGGGCTCGACCCGGGCATCTCCCGACGGATGAGCCCCGGAGTCGCTTTCTGGTCCCGAGATGGTCGGGTCAGGCCCGACCATGACGCGTGCTTCCTCCATCAGCGAAAAATCGAAGAGCCGGTGCGTGTAGTCATAGGTCGGCCCGAGCACCTGGCCGCCGGGCAGGTCCTTATAGGTCGCCGAGACGCGGCGGCGGATCGCCATCCTGGCCGTATCGACCGGCTCGGAGGAGCCGAAGCGCGGCAGCGTCGTGCGGTAGGCGCGCATCAGGAAGGCGGCCTCGATGGCGTCGCCCTGGGACTGCTTCAGCGCCAGCGCCGCGAGATCGGGATCGTAGAGCGAGCCCTCGTTCATGACACGGGCGCAGGCGAGGCCCATCTGCTCGCGGATCTGGGTCACGGCGAGTTCCGGCACGTTCTCGTCGCCGCGCCTGGCTTCGGCGACGAGATCATGCGTGGCGAGGATGGCGGCCTCGCCGCCCTTGACCGCGACATACATCGGCTAAGCCTCAAGGATTTGCGTCGAGCGCGGCAGGCCGAGCGCCTGTGTGCCATGGCTCAGGATCAGATCGACGCCGCACGGGTAGAGCGCGGCATTGGCTTCGATCTCGGCCCAGAAGCCGGGGCGCAGGCCGGACGGCGCGATCGCGCGGCTGCCGGCGATGCCGGGGCCTGCCAGCATGACGGCATCGCCGGCGGTCAGCGCCGCGCATTGCACGATCACCGTGGTCGAACGGTCGGGGAACTGGTCGTCGCCGGGGTTGAAGGCGGAAAGCAGCGGCGCCTTGAGCCTGCCGTCGATCACGGCAAAGGCTGCGGCGGCGGGATCCTCGACCAGCGCCGCACCGCAATGGAAGCGCAGCCAGGCGCCGGCCGGGCCGCCCTTCAGGGAGGGCGGCAGCCAGATCGGCGTCTCGTAATCGGCCAGCGTCAGCAGGGCGATGGCGGTAGCAGCTTCGAGGCCGGCGGGCGGTTGCAAGGCGCTGCCAATATCCTGCACGAGACCGGGCTCGGAAAGAGCCGTCAGCAGCGCCCGGAAGGCGGCCTGCGACTGGAAAACCGGGTCGGAGAAGCCGGCATGGATCTGGCTGTCGCTCTGCATCGTCACGCGCCCCTGACCAGGGTGAAGAAATCGACCTTGGTCGCCGCAGCCTTGCGCGAAGCGAGCTCGCGCGCCGCCTGCTGGCTTGCGGCGAGTGCGGCGATGCCGCGCCGCAGCGGGCCGGTTTCGCCCTCGCCTTGCAGCAGCGCTTCGGTGACCGCGGCGAGCCGCGCCTTTCCGGCATCGCGGCCGAGCGCGTAGGAGAAGCCCATCGTCCCGCTTTCGAGCCGGACGACGCAGCGCGTCACCGTCGCCTCGCCGAGGTTGAAGCGCCGCCCGGCGCCACCGGCGCGGCCCTCGACCATGACGGTGCCGGTTTCCGGCGCCTTGAGAACCTCATGGGTCGGCAGGGGGCGGGCCTGCTGCAGCAGCGCCTCGATCTCCTGCTGCGAGGCGCGGGCCAGCACGGCCATCCAGTGCTGCCGTTTCGCGGTTTCGTCCATCAGATGCGGGCCTCTCGCCAAGCGCTAATGTCTAGACTATTATGGGGTTGAACGTGAGAAAGGTCTATACATTTCAGATGAAATTTTCATGACGGACAGCGCCTCGGAAGGGCGGGCCGGCGATGGCGGGACGGCGTGGCGGCGGATCGCCGACGCGCTGGCGACCTCGATCGAGCAGGGCGAGTACCGGCCGGGCGACACGCTGCCGGCCTCGGTGGCGCTCGCCGAGCAGTATGGCGTGCACCGCCACACGGTGCGGCAGGCCTTCCGCCATCTCGCCGAATGCGGGCTCGTCACGGTCTCGCGCGGGCGCGGCACGCAGGTCACGGCGCCGCGCTTTCCCTACCGGATCGGCCGTCGCGTCAGCCTGCGCACTAATTTCGGCGCGGCCGGCATCGGAGTGTCGAGTTCGATGCTGTCAGCGACGATCGTGGCCGGCGAGCCGCAGCATTGTGCGACGCTGGGCCTCCCCGAGGGCACGCCGCTCTGGGCGATCGAGACGCTGAGCCGGGCCGGCGGCACGCCGGTCGGCACGGGCCTGCATTATCTCGAGGTCGAGCGCTTTCCGGGCTTCGATGCGATTCTCATCGAGGCGGGCGCGTCGATCACCGCAGCCTTCAAGGCCAGCGGCATTCCCGATTATGTCCGGCGCTCGACGCGGCTCGCGGCGCGGCCTGCGACCGAGCGCGAGGCGATGCTGCTCAAGCTCGAGCCGGGAGCGGCGGTGCTGCAGGCCCATGCGGTCGACGCGCTGCCGGATCTGACGCCGATCCATCTGATCTTCGGCGCCTTCGCCGGTGAGCGCATGGAGATGGTCGTCGAGCCGTTCGGGGATCTTCCTTCTCCCCTCGGGGGAGAAGGTGGCAGCGCGAAGCGCTGACGGATGAGGGAAGGACAGATGGACGACTGACTGGCGTGGCCGGTCGTCCTGCCCTCATCCGTCTGCTTCGCAGACACCTTCTCCCCCGAGGGGAGAAGGGAACGCTCAGAGCGCCCGCTTGCCGATGATGGCGAAGCGCAGCTTGCCGGAGAGGAAATCGATCGCCGTCACCGCCGCGAGGATCAGCAGGATCAGGAAGGAGACCTGCTGCCATTCGAGCGTGCGGATCGTCTCGGCGAGATAGAGGCCGATGCCGCCGGCGCCGACGATGCCGATGATGGTCGAGGAGCGGGTGTTCGACTCGATATAGTAGAGCACCTGGCTGGCGATGACCGGCAGCGCCTGCGGGATCAGCCCGAAGCGGATCTCGTGGAGCTTGCCGCCGCCGACCGAGGCGACGCCCTCGACGGGCTTGCGGTCGGAAGATTCGATCGCTTCGGAGAACAGCTTGCCGAAGGCGCCGAGGTCGCTGGTCATGATGGCGAGCATGCCGGCGAAGGGGCCGAGACCGACGACATTGACCCAGATCAGAGCCCAGATCAGCGCATCGACGCCGCGCACCGTATCCATCGAACGCCGCGCCAGGAAATGCACGACGCGGTTGGCGACGACGTTCTTGGCGGCGAGGAAGCCGAGCGGGAAGGCGAGGATCGCCGCCAGGATGGTGCCGAGGAAGGCGATGGCGATGGTCTCGAACAGCGCCTTGACGAAGATCACGGCGCGGGCGAGCGAGCCCGGATCGGGCGGCAGCATCAGCGCCACGAAGCTGCCGAGATTGGCAAAGCCGGCGATGATCTTCCAGAACGAGGTCTCGAGCGTGGTCAGCCCATAGAGGAAGAGCCCGATGAGGCCGCCGATGACGGCGAGCGTGACGAGGCGGGTCTTCAGCGAGCCGTCGATCGCCGCCTTGTGGCGGGTGACGAGGGCGGCGCGGTCGGCAGTCGATAGGGTGAGGCTCATCGGCCGTGGTCCAGGCTCAGCAACGCATGGCGCAGGCGCTCCGTGCCGTAGTCGATCAGCATCACCGTGACGATGATCAGCAGCAGGATGGCGCTGACATCGGTGAAGTAGAATTTGCGGATCGCCTCGATCAGGTCCTGGCCGATGCCGCCGGCGCCGACGAAGCCCATGATCGAGGCGCCGCGGACATTGATCTCGAAGCGCAGCAGCGCGTAGCTGGCGAAATTGGACAGGACCTGCGGTACCACGGCGAAGCGGATCACCTGCCACCAGCCCGCCCCCGTGGCGGCGAGGCCGTCGACCGGCTTCATGTCGATGTTCTCGACGACCTCGGAGAAGAGCTTGCCCATCGCGCCCATGGTGTGGATGGCGATGGCGAGCACGCCCGGCAGCGGGCCGAGCCCGAAGGCGATGACGAAGATCAGCGCGAAGACGATCTCCGGAACGGTGCGGCAGAATTCGAGATAGCGGCGCGTCGCCCAGCGCAGCCATCTGGAGCGGCCGAGATTGCCGGCGGCGGCAAAGCAGAGCAGGAAGCCGCCGACGGCACCCAGCACGGTGCCGACATAGGCGATCAGCAGGGTCTGCCAGAGCAGCTTCAACCAGCCGTTCAGGCCCCAGTACCATTCCTTGAGATCGGCGCCGAGCGTCGCGAGGCGCAGCGTCGGGATGGTCTCGAGGATGTATTTCGGGAAGCGCCAGGCGTTTTCGGCGAACTTCGCAAGGTCGACCTCCGAGCCGATCGCGGCGAGGAGGACACAGGCGACGAAGAGCGCCGCGCCGAGCAGCGTGCGCAGCCGCCTCGCGCCGATCTCGCGCCGGTAGAGAGCGGCATGGGCCGCGACGGCAGGGTCGTTGCGGTCGATCGCGAGGGTCATGGGTGGTTTTCCCTTGCCGCGTGAGGCGCGGGGAACCCTCTCCCATAGGGAGAGGGCAGGGTGAGGGGATGGCCAGCTAACCAGTTGGCGAGTTGGAGCCCTGAAGGGAGGACAACCGCGAAACGGCCTACACCTCACCCCTGCCCCTCTCCTTACAGGAGAGGGGGTCCCCGCGTTCAGCTCTGCAGGGCCGACCTGCTTACGAGGACTTCTTCTTGCGCAGCTCGTCGACGAACTTGTTGAGCTCGATGATCGGGTCGTAGGCCTTGTTGTCGACGGCGACCAGCGGGCCCTGCTTGCCTTCATAGATCTTGTCGAAGGCGGCCTTGTCCTTGCTCGCGATGTTGAGGACCGCGTCGCGGATCTTGGCCTTCAACTCCTCCGGCATGTCGGTGAGATAGGCCATCGGCGAGTTCACGATCTGCTCGGACTTGAAGATGATGCGGAAGTCCTCGGCCTTGGCCATGTTCTTGCGGACCATGCGCTGCAGGTTCGATTCCTGCTCGTCGTTCCACCAGTTGGCGACGATATCGACGGTGCCCTGCTGCAGGGCGATGATCGCGTTCTCGTGGCTGCCGGTATAGACGACCTTGCCGAAGAAGGTCTCGGGCTCGATCTTCATGCCGTTCAGGGCAAAGCGCGGGACATTGTTGCCCGAGGTCGAGTTCGGGTCGACCAGGCCGAGATTCTTGCCCTTCAGGTCCTCGACCTTCTGATAGGGCGAATCCTTCTTCACATAGAAGACCGAGTGATAGCCCTTGGTGCCGTCGAGATTGGTCTCGATGGCGAAGGCGTCGACCTTGGCGCCGGTCATGCGGGCGCGGGCGAAGGAGGATGGGCCATAGGAGGCGATGTGGATGTTGCCGGCGCGCTGGCCCTCGATGATCGCGGCATAGTCGTTGGCGATGCGCAGCGTCACCTTGGTGCCGAGTTCCTTGGCGAGATAGTTGACGAAGGGGGTGTAGCGCTCGGTCACGCCCGAGGCGTTCTCGGCCGGGATGATGGCGAAGACCAGCTCCGGATACTTGGCCTTCCAGTCCTGCGCCGAGGCATTCTGGGCGAACGCCGGGGCGGCGAACGTCGCGGCGAGGCCGGCGGCGAGCGTGAGGGTATGACGGCGGGTCGGCATGGGATGCTCCTTTGGACTGGCTGGTGGTCTGGGGTTAAGCGTTGCCGGCGGCGGGCCCGCTCAGGCGACGTTCTGTCTGGCGCGCCTGGCTTCGGAGCTGGCGATGGCGTCGAGCGCGTCGAGCGCCTCGGCGCCGGCATCCTTGGCCTCGATGCCGTAGAGCTCGGCCGCGATCGCGCCGGTCAGGGCGTGCGGTGGGCCGTCGAAGACGATCCTGCCGGCGGCCATGCCGATCAGCCGGTCGCAATACTTCGCCGCGATGTCGAGATGGTGCAGGTTGGAGATGACGGTGATGCCGTCCTCGCGGTTGATCCGGAACAGCGCGTCCATCACGATCTGGCTGTTGCGCGGGTCGAGCGAGGCGATCGGCTCGTCGGCGAGGATGATCTGCGGCTCCTGCACCAGCGCCCGGGCGATGGCGACGCGCTGCTGCTGGCCGCCGGAGAGGGTCTCGGCGCGCTGCGCCAGGAGATGACCCATATCGAGACGCTCGAGCGCGGCGATGGCGCGGATCTTGTCGTCCTGCGCGAAACTCTTGACCAGGGTCAGCGCGGCCGAGCGGTGGTTCAGCCGGCCGAGCAGGACATTGGTCAGCACGTCGAGACGGCCGACGAGGTTGAACTGCTGGAAGATCATGGCGGTGTCGCGCCGCCAGGCCCGCAGCGCGGCGCCGCGCAGGGCGGTGACGTCGCGCTCGCCGCTGAGGATGCGGCCGGCGCTCGGCTCGGAAAGCCGGTTCAGCATGCGCAGCAGGGTCGATTTGCCGGCGCCGGAACGGCCGATGACGCCGACCATCTCGCCCTTCGGAATCGAGAGGTCGAGATGGTCGACGGCGGTGTTGCCGCCGAAACGCTTGGTCAGGCCTTCGATGCGCAGCATCGCCGCTTCTCCTCGCATTGAGCGAGCGGAGCGGTATCGAGGCCAGATGACAGTGCCGTGACGCCGGGTCTGCCCGCTCAGGCGCCGCGCAGCAGGAGGTCGGCGCAGCCGGCGACATAGGCCTGCAGCGCCTCGGCCGGAGCCGGATCGACGCCGAGCAGGCCGCGCGCCTGATGGAAGCCGCGCAGCATGCCGACGAACTGCTCGGCGAGGACCGCGGCGCGCTCGCTCTCGACGTGCCGCGCGAAGCCATCACCGGATCGTGAACGCTCGACGATCAGCGCTCCGAGATCCGCCAGCATCCGGTTCGCGCCGGCCTCATAGGCCGCCCGGCCGAGCTCCGGAAAGCGCGCGGCGGCGTTGACGATCAGGCGGTGCAGATCGAGCGAGGCCGGATGCAGCATCATCGCCAGGGCGTCCTCGCCGAACCGGACGAGGATGCTGCGCAGGTCGGCGTTCTGTTTCAGCGGTTTCCGCAGCGGAATCGTCAGTTTTTCGGTCAATTCGGCGCAGATCGCCTTGAACAACGCCTCCTTGTCGGCGAAGTGGCTGTAGATGGTCTGCTTGGAGACGCCGGCACGCTGGGCGATCTGGTCGAGGCTGGCCCGGTCGAAGCCTTCGGCCAGGAACATCTCGGCGGCCGCCCGGGTGATCGCATCGTGCTTGCTCGGCCGCGATTTCTCCGCCGGCATCGACCTTGCTTCCGTCGTTGCGGGGAGTATACGGCCTTCGATCGACATTTCCGACATGCTTCCGCCTATTTGAGACCTTATCAAACTGGACCGTCCAGTCTAAGTTAAACACGCGGTACCGGAGCGTCCAGCCTCATGAAGCGTTTCTTCCTCCTTCTCCTGATCGTCGGGCTGGCGGGTGGCGGCTATTATGGCTACCAGAAGCACTTCCGCGCCGTCAGCCAGCCGGCGCAGGCGCATGCCGTCGCCAACCCGACTCCGGGCGTCCCGGTCGAGGTCGGCGTCGTCGAGCGCGCTACGGTGAACGAGGAGGTCGAGGCGCTGGGCACGCTGGCGGCCGACGAAGCCATCATCATCGCTTCCGAGATCGCCGGCCGGGTCGTGGCGCTCGGCTTCCGGGAAGGCGAGCGCGTCAGCAAGGACCAGGAACTGGTCAAGCTCGACACCGCGATCCTCGACGCCGAGCTCAAGCAGGCCCAGGCCGATCTCTCTTTGGCGCGCGACACCTATGACCGCAACCGCTCGCTGGTGCAGCGCGGCGCCGGCACCCAGGTGGCGCTGGAACAGGCGACGGCCCAGCTCGCCTCGCAGGAGGCCCGCGTCCAGCTGGTCCAGTCGAAGCTCGCCCAGGCGACGATCAAGGCGCCGTTCACCGGCGTGGTCGGGCTGCGCTCGGTCGGCGTCGGCGACTATATCTCGATCGGCAAGCCGCTGGTCGCGCTCACCAATATCGACCCGATCAAGGTCGATTTCCGGGTGCCGGAGATCTTCATGACCCAGCTCAAGGTCGGCCAGCCGGTGCAGCTCAAGGTCGATGCCGTGCCGGACCGGCCGTTCCTCGGCCAGATCTTCGCGATCGATCCGGTGGTCGACGTCAACGGCCGGGCGGTGCGCCTGCGCGCCAAGGTGCCCAATGCCGATCTCGTGCTGAAGCCCGGCCTGTTCGCGCGCATCACCATCGTGGTCGACAAGCGCGAGGGCGCCCTGATCGTCCCCGAGACCGCGGTGGTGCCGGACGGGATCGGCAAGATGGTCTTCATCGTCGAGAACGGCAAGGCGAAGCGCGTCCCGGTCGAGCTCGGCAAGCGCCTGCCGGGCAAGGTCGAGGTGGTGAGCGGGCTGAAAGCCGGCATGCAGATCATCACCGCCGGACAGATGCGCCTGCGCGAGGGCTCCGTGGTCGCGATCAAGCAGAAGAAGACCGTGCAGACGAGCGCGCTGCCGGGCGCCGCGCCGGGCAGCTTGCAATGAGCCTGTTCGAGCTCTTCGTCCGCAGGCCGGTCCTCTCGACCGTCCTCAGCCTGCTCGTCGTCCTGATCGGCTTCGTCTCCTATACGCGGCTGACGGTGCGCGAATATCCGAACATCGACGAGCCGGTCGTCTCGGTCCGGACCGATTACCGCGGCGCCAGCGCCGAGATCATCGAGACGCAGGTCACGCAGGTCCTGGAGAACTCGATCGCCGGCATCGAAGGCATCGAGACCGTCACCTCGACCAGCCGGCAGGAGCGCAGCTTCATCTCGGTCCGCTTCCGTCCGAGCGTCGACCCCGACGTCGCCGCTTCCGACGTGCGCGACCGCGTCAGCCGCGTGCGCGGGCGCCTGCCCGAAGAAATCGACGAGCCGGTCATCGCCAAGGTCGAGGCCGATGCCCAGCCGATCCTCTATCTCTCGCTGACCAGCAGCCGGCATTCGCCGCTGGAACTGACCGATTTCGCCGACCGCTTCATCGCCGACCGGGTCCAGAACATCACCGGCGTCGCCGAAGTGCGAATCCTCGGCCAGCGCCAATATGCGATGCGGATCTGGCTCGACCGGGCCCGGATGGCGGCCTATGCCATCACCGTGCAGGACCTCGAAGCGGCGCTGCGGGCGCAGAACGTCGAGATTCCTTCCGGCCGGATCGAGAGCAACGACCGCGAATTCACCGTGCTCTCGCAGACCAGCCTGACCACGCCGGAGCAGTTCCAGAAGATCACGGTCAAGGACGTCAACGGCTTCCCCGTGCGGATGAGCGACGTCGCCAAGGTCGAGCTCGGGGCCCGCGAGGAGCGCAACGCCGCCTGGTTCCGCGGCACGCCCTCGGTGACGATCGGCATCGTCAAGCAGGCGACGGCAAACCCGCTCGACGTCTCTTCCGGCGTCACCGCGGCCCTGCCAAGCATCACCGAGGACCTGCCGGACGGGATGTCGATCGCGACCTCCTACGACACCTCGATCTTCATCGACCGCTCGATCAAGGCGGTCTACACGACGATCATCGAGGCGGTCGTCCTCGTCGTCCTGATCATCTTCCTGTTCCTGCGCTCGCTCAGGGCGACGCTGATCCCGCTGGTCACCATCCCGGTCTCCCTGGTTGGCGCGTTTGCGCTGATGTATGCGCTCGGCTTCACGGTGAACACGCTGACGCTGCTGTCGATGGTGCTCGCCATCGGCCTGGTCGTCGACGATGCGATCGTCGTGCTGGAGAACATCCACCGCCATATCGAGAACGGCATGGAGCCGAACAAGGCGGCGATCCGCGGCATCAACGAGATCGCCTTCGCGGTCGTGGCGATGACCCTGACGCTGGTGGCCGTCTATGCGCCGATGGCGTTCTCGACCGGGCGCACCGGCAAGCTCTTCATCGAGTTCGCGCTGACCCTCGCCGGCGCCGTGCTGGTTTCCGGCTTCGTCGCGCTGACGCTGACGCCGATGATGTGCGCCAAGCTGCTGCGCCACCACGACTCGCATGGCCGCCTCTACAACCTGCTCGAGCGCGGCTTCCAGGGGCTGGCCGATGGCTATCGCCGCTCGCTGCGCCTGGCGCTGCGGGCCCGGCCGGTGGTGGTGGTGCTGGCGCTCTGCGTCGCCGGCGGCAGCTATTTCTTCTTCAGCAATCTGCGCTCGGAGCTGGCGCCGGTCGAGGACCGGGGCACGATCACCGCGATCGGCGTGGCGCCGGAAGGCGCGACCTTGTCCTTCACCGCCGATTATGCGCGCCGCGTCGAGGACTATCTCCGCAATATCCCGGAGGTCGAGACCTATCTCGTCATCGTCGGCTTCCCCGATGTGACGCGCGCCATCGCCTTCGCCAGGCTGAAGCCCTGGGAACAGCGCCAGCGCAAGCAGCAGGACCTGGTCGCCGAGCTCAACAAGGGCCTGTCGCAGATCCCGGGCATCCGCCTCTTCGCCACCAACCCGCCCTCGCTCGGCGGCGGCGGGGCGAACAGCAAGCCGGTCGAGTTCGTGCTGCGCTCCTCCGATTCCTATGCGGAGATCAAGGAGAACGTCGACCGGCTGATCGCCGAGGTCCAGGGCCATCCGGCGCTGACCAATATCGACAGCAACCTCATCCTCGACAAGCCGCAGATCAAGGTCTCGATCGACCGGCAGCGCGCCGCCGATCTCGGCGTCGGCGTCGACGTCATCGGCCGCACCATGGAGACGCTGCTCGGCGGCCGCCAGGTGACGCGCTTCAACATGAACGGCGAGCAGTACGACGTCGTGCTCCAGGTCGCCGGGCAGGACCGCAACACGCCGCAGACGCTGCAGTCGATCTATCTGATGGGCCGCGGCGGCGCGGTGGTGCAGCTCTCCAGCCTCGTCCAGATCGAGGAGAGCGTCGCGCCCAAGGAGCTGATCCGCTTCAACCAGCTGCGCTCGGCGACGATCACCGCGGTGCCGGGGCCGGGCTATTCGCTCGGCGACGCGCTTTCCGTGCTGGAGCGGGCTGCCGCCAAGGTGCTGCCGGCCTCGTTCCAGATCGACTATTCCGGCCAGAGTCGCGAGTTCAAGGAGTCGGGCACGTCGATCGCGCTCGTCTTCCTGCTGGCGCTCGGCTTCATCTATCTGGTGCTGGCGGCGCAGTTCGAGAGCTTCGTCGATCCCGTCGTGATCATGGTCTCGGTGCCGCTGTCGATGACCGGGGCGCTGGCGGCGCTGTATTTCACCGGCGGGACGATGAACGTCTACAGCCAGATCGGCCTGATCACCCTGGTCGGGCTGATCACCAAGCACGGCATCCTGATCCTCGAATTCACCAACCAGCTGCGCGAGGAAGGCAAGGAGATGCTTGAGGCGCTGGTCGATGCGGCGGAGCTGCGCCTGCGCCCGATCCTGATGACCACCGGCGCCATGGTGCTCGGCGCGGTGCCGCTGGCGCTGGCCTCCGGCGCCGGCGCCGAGAGCCGCTCGCAGATCGGCTGGGTCATCGTCGGCGGCATGACCTTCGGCACGCTGCTCACGCTCTATGTCGTGCCGGTCGCCTACAGCTATCTGGCGCGGGGCACGCACACGGCGCGCAACCTGCCCGAGGCGGCACACCCGCACCCGGCCGAATGAGCCGCCGCCGTCATTCCGGGGCGGCCGAAGGCCGAACCCGGAACCCATGAACACGATGCGGGTTCGATAAGGCTCTACGACGACAGTGCTTTTCCGCCCGGGGCGTGTTCATGGGTTCCGGGCTCGCTGCTGCGCAGCGCCCCGGAAAGACGCGGTGCTATTGCAGCCTGACCGAGACGCTCTCGCTGGCGCCGGCGGCATCGACCACCGAAATCCGCACGAAACCCTTGCCGGGCGGCTGCCAGGCCGCCTCGCGACGCCGGATCGGGCCGGTCACCGGCGCGCCGTCGACCAGCCAGGTGAAGGGCGCGACGCCGCCGGCGACCTTGAGGCCGAGCTGCGGCCGGCCGCCTTCCGGGGTGGAGGCGGAAAGGTCGATCCGGGCGCCCTCGGGCGGGAAGGCGAGCCTCAGCCCCGGCGTCGCCAGCGCCGCCAGGGTCTTCGGCAGGTCCTGGCGCAGATGGCGCAGGGGCGGCGGCAGGGTCGCGCTGGTCGCGGTGATCGTGCCGGGCGGCTGGACGAAGGGGCGCGGGTCGTGGCCGATGCGGGCGAAGGCGTCGAACAGGATCGGCGCGGCGACCGCGCGGGCGACCAGGCCGGGAACCGCGCCATTATCGGCCCGGCCGACCCAGACGCCGATCGTGTGCTTGCGGTCGAAGCCGACGGCCCAGGCGTCGCGGTAGCCATAGGAAGTGCCGGTCTTGTAGGCGAGCCGCCCCGGCGCGGCGTTGAGCGGCGGCGGGGCGCCGAGCAGCGTGTCGGCGACATACCAGGCGGCGACCGGCTCGACGAGGCGCAGCCCTGCCGGGCCCTCATCCTGAGGAGCGCCGTCAGGCGCGTCTCGAAGGACGGTTCCAGAGCGCTCTGGATCATCCTTCAAGACGCCGCTACGCGGCTCCTCCGGATGAGGGCCGAGGGATTTCACCCGGAGCGGCACGACCTCGCCGCCGCGCGCCAGCCCGGCATAGAGCCGCGTCAGGTCGAAGAGCGTGATGCCGAGACCGCCCAGCCCGATGGCGAGGCCGGGGGCGCCGCTGTCCTTCGGCAGGGCGATGGCGGCGCCGGTGCCCTTCAGCCGCGACAGGAAACGCTGCGGGCCGAACGCCGAGAGCAGCTCGACCGCCGGCAGGTTGAGCGAGAGCTGCAGGGCCCTGCGGGCGCTGACCATGCCCTGGAAGCCGAGGTCGAAATTCTCCGGCACATAGAGCCCGTAGCGGGTCGGCCGGTCCTCCAGCATGGTCTCGGGATGGGCGAGGCCGTTGTCGAAGGCGAGCGCATAGATGAAGGGTTTCAGCGCCGAGCCGGGGGAGCGCAGCGCCTGCGTCAGGTCGAGCGAGCCGGCGCGCCCGGCGTCGAAATAGTCGACGCCGCCGACCGAGGCGCGGATCTCGCCGGTCTCGTTGTCGACGGCGAGGATGGCGATCGAGACTTGCGGGCTCAGGCCCGCGGCGCGCTCGCGGGCGAGATGCTCGAGGCTGGCCTGCCAGCGGGCGTCGAGGGTCAGGCGATGGCTGCGGGCGGAGGGCGCCTCGGCCACGACCTGCTCGGCGGTATGGGGCGCCAGCGCCGGGAAGGGCCTTCGCGCGCTCGGGATCGGCTCCTCGCGCGCTGCCGCTGCTTCATCCGGCGTGACGATGCCGGCGGCCTCGACGCGGGCGAGCACGCGCTCGCGCGCCTTGCGCGCCGCTTCCGGAAAGCGATCGGGCCGGCGCAGCTCCGGCGATTGCGGCAGCGCCACCAGCAGCGCTGCCTCGGCGGTCGAGAGCCGCTTCGGCTCCTTGCCGAAATAGGCGAAGCTCGCGGCGCGCGCGCCTTCGAGATTGCCGCCGAACGGGGCGAGCGTCAGGTAGAGGTCGAGGATCTCCGTCTTGCCGAAGCGTCGCTCGATCTCGACGGCCCGCACTGCCTGGCGCAGCTTGGCGGCGAGCGAGCGTTCCCGGCGCGGCTCGATCAGGCGTGCGACCTGCATGGTCAGCGTCGAGCCGCCCGAGACGATGCGGCCATTGGCCAGCATCTGGCCGGCGGCGCGGACGATGCCTTGCGGGTCGATGCCGGCATGGCTGTCGAAGCGCTTGTCCTCATAGGCTTTCAGCATGGCTAGATAGCGCGGATCGACATCGGCCGCGCCGACCGGCAGCTTCCAGCGGCCGTCCCCGGTGAGGAAGGGACGCAGCAGCTTGCCCTCGCGGTCGAGCACCACGGTCGAGCGGTCGCCGGCGGCGGCGAGGTCGAGCGGGGGGAGGGTCGCGGCGTACCAGAGGAGGGTGGCGATAGCGGTGGCGCTGAGCGCGCTGGCTGCGACCAAAGCCTGCCGGAACCCCCTCCGGAACCGCGCGGCAGCCCTCCCTCCTTGTGGGGGAGGGTTTGGGAGGGGGGTGACTGGGTGACCGGCATTTCCGCTCTGCTCCTGTCCCGACCGCACGGCTGACTACCCCCCTCTCCATCTCTCCCCCACAAGGGGGGAGAGAGGCGCGCTGCTTGCGTGGCGAGAGCTCGGCATTGCCCTCACCTCGCCGAGCTGATCTCGACCGTGCCGAAGCCGGTGCGGCCGAAGCGGTCGGGCCGGTACATGTCCTCGATCACCGCCGCCGGCTGGACATAGCGGCCGGGCGAGACGGCCCGGGCGATGTAGGCGACGGTGAAGGAGAGCGGCTGGCTGCTGCCGCCATTGCGGGTGAAGGCGGCGACATAGCGGTCGTCGCGCGCCTCGGTATGGACCGGCGGAACCTCCTGCTTCAGCCAGTTCAGCCCCTCGACGGAAGCGCCCTCGGTCAGGTTGGCGTTCTCGATCTCGAGCCCGGCCGGGACCGGATCGACGAGCAGCAGCCGGCCATAGCGCAGCGCCGGCTCCGTCACCTTGAGGGCGACGACATAGCGCTCGTTCTGGCGCAGCCGCGACGGGTCGACCTTCTCGCCCTTCATGGTGAAGAGCGTGCGCTCGAGCGCAAAGCCCTGGTTCAGCGCCGGCTCCGGCGTGGTCGGGATGCCGGAGACGGTGATTACCGCATTGGCCGACGCCGTGCCCGGATTGCCGATCACCAGCGGCTTGCCTTCCAGCGCGGCGGCGGGAACCGTCCGGTAGAAGGCGCCCTTGCGCTCGCTGCCGTCGATGGTCAGCGCCATGCCTTCGGCTTCGCGCGCCATCGCGGCGGCGGCCATCGCCATCCACATGTTCTCCTGCGTCGAGGTGTAGCGCGAGGTGGCGCGGGCGTTCTCGACGATGCCGCTGGCCCGGGAGAGATCGGCCCGGTCGCCATTACTCTCGGCGATCAAGGCGAGCAGTGCCGCCCCGTCGCGCAGCCGCGAGCCGTAATCGGCGCGCGAGAGCCCGTCATCGCTGGTCTGCTGCAAACGGTCGAGCGCGCTGACGAAGGCGGTGCGGCCGCGGGTGCGGTCGCCGAGCAAGGCGAGCGCCGCGCCGATCTGGCCGCGGGCGAGCGGCGAGGCGAAGTCGGCGAGCTTGTTGTCGGCGAGATAGCGCAGGTCGCCCATCACCGGCCGGCCGTTGCGGGCGAGGACATAGAGCGCATAGGCGATGCCGGCGGCCTCCTCCTTGTTGATCTCGCTGGTGTTGACGACCTGGTTGCGCAGGCGGTCGAGCGCCAGGTTGAAGGCGATCTGCGGCACGGCGAACTGGCGCTCGCGGGCCCTTGTCAGGAAGTCGGTGACGAAGGCGTCGAGCCAGAGATCGTCGCCGCCGACGCTCCACAGGCCGAAGGAGCCGTTGCCGTCCTGGCGGGCGAGCACGCGCTCGATCGCCGCCGTGACGCGCTCGTCGGCATTGCCGTCGAGCGCCAGCTGTTCCATCGAGGCGAGCCGGTTGACGACCAGCAGCGGCAGCGCCCGGCTGATCGTCTGCTCGGTGCAGCCATAGGGGTAGCGGTCGAGCGCCTTGAGGATCGCCGGCACGTCGAGCGCCGCGACCGGCGAGACCGAGACCGAGACGGCGCCTGAATCCGGCACGAGGTCGGCGAGCAGGTCGGCCGAGACGGTGAGCGAGCCGCCGCCGGGAATCGGCCGCACGATCCGGCGCGCGATCGTCTGCGTCGAGGGCTGCACGCGCACGGCGAGGTTCTGCACCGTGCCGATGCCGCCCGGGCCGGTGACCTTGACGTCGAAGCTGGCGCGGCCGAGCCCGGCGGCGGTGACCGGGATCGTCAGCGAGCCCTTGGCGCCGGCGGCCAGGGTCATCGTGCTGCGGGTCGCATCGGCGCCGACGACGACCGGCCCCTTGACGTCGAGATCGACGAGATAGGAGCCGGCCGGCCCCTCGACATTGTCGATCTGCAGGTGGAAGCGCGACTGGTCGCCGAGCGCCAGGAAGCGCGGCAGCGTCGCCTGGGCGACGAGCTGGTCGCGGACGAAGACGTCGGCGCTGGCCTCGCCCGTCCGCCCGGCCGACCAGGCCACGGCCATGACGCGGACCGAGCCGTTGAAGGCCGGCAGCTCGAAATCGACCTTGGCGGTGCCGTCGGGGCCGAGCTTGACCACGCCGGAATAGCGCGCCAGCGGTTCCTGGGTCGGCGCCTCGCCATTGAGCTGCGGAGCCTCATCGCCGCCGGAGCGGATGGCGCCGCGCACGCCCTGCATGCCGTCGATCAGATAGCCGTAGAGATCGCGCAGCTCATGACCCAGCTGGCGCTGGCCGAAGAAGTAGCTGCTCGGATCGGGGCTCTCGAAGCGGGTCAGGTTGAGGATGCCGACATCGACGGCCGCGACCGTGACGAAGGCCTCCTCGCCGGCCCTGGCGCCCGTGACCTTGATCGGCAGCGACAGGGTCGAAAGCGGGCGGACGAGGCTGGGCGCGTTGAGGTCGATGGCGAGCTTGCGCTCGTCCTTGCCGACGCTGAACCAGCTGAGGCCGATGGCGCGGCCGGGCATGCGCTGCGCCGCCTGGTCCATCGGGCGATGGGCGAGGGCGACGAGATAGGCGCTGGCGCCCCAGTCCGACTTCGCCGGCAGCGTGACGGTCGTCCCGGAGGGCGAGACATCGACGGTGCGGATCTCGTTGACGCGATCGCCGAGCACGGCGAGCGTCGCCCTGCCGGTGAAGCGCGCGGTCAGCCGCACCTGCATGCTCTCGCCATCGGCGTAGGCCGCCTTGTCGAGCGCGACATCGAGCACGTCGGGCTGGTCGGCAGTCTTGTCGGTCTCGTAGCCGACGTTGAAGGAGACGCTGGTCTCGGTCGCGTCGGCGCCGTCGGCGCTGACGTCGAGCCGGTAATTGCCCCATTGCACCGGCGCGGCGATGCGGGCCGGTGCGTTCTCGGCCACCGCGATCTCACCATCACTGACGCGGCGCGTCGACTTCACGCCCTCATAGTTCCAGCGTCCGTCCTGATAGAACCACTGATAGTTGCGGGTGACCTTGGAGAGTGTCCACTTGACGCCCTGCCGGCCGATCCGGCGGCCGTCGCCATTGGCCATGATGACCTCGAAGGTCGCGGTCTGGCCATTGCCGAGCTCGCCGTCCTTGAAGGTCTTGCGCACGCCGATGGCGGCGCCCCTGGGCACGATCGGCAGGGTGACGGAGCGGGCGATGGCGCGTCCGCCGGGCTCGCCGGCGCGGATCGTCAGTTCGACCTCGAGCGGGCGGTTGGCTTCCGGTTCGGCGACGGGATTGACGATCGTGACCTTGCCGTTCGCATCGGTCCTGGCCGTCTCCTCGAACTCGGATTGCTGCGGTTCGAAGGCCTCGTCGGTGAGGCCGACCTCGTAGCCGGCGAAACCGGGGATCGCGCTCTGGCCGGCGGCGCGCACCGTCATCGAGCCGGTGACGTCGAGATCGGAGCCCGGCGCGCCGTAAAGATAGCGGGCGTTGACGTCGATCTCGGCCGGCTCGCCGGCCTGCAGCACCGGCTTCTTGGCGGCGAGCGTCAGCTCGAGCCGCTCGGGGACATAGTCCTCGACCAGGAAGGAGACCTCGCCGATCGCGGCGCCCTTCGGGTCGGCATAGGCCTGGACGCGCCAGGTGCCGGTCTGCGCGCCGGAGATCAGCGGGATCGAATGGCTGCGTCCGCCGGCGCCCTGGTCCTCGACCTGGCGGCGGCGGTATTCGACGCCGTCAGGGCGCTTGACCACGAGCGTCAGCGGCAGGCCGGTGACGGCGGCACCCTTGGCGTCGCGCAGCAGCGAGGTCAGGTAGACCGTCTCGCCCGAACGGTAGACGCCGCGCTCGGTGTAGAGATAGGCGTCGAGGCCGACGGGGGCGACGCGGCCCTTGACGCCGCGATCGGAGAGATCGAACGCCGTCTGCTTGAGATCGAGGAAGCCGTAATCCTCGGCCAAGGTCGCGGTGACGAGGCCGGGCGCATTGCCGCCCTGGCCCTTGCCGAGCGCGGCATCGAAGCGGGCATAGCCGTTGGCGTCCGATTTGACCGTCGCCAGCACCTCGTTGTTGCGGGCGACCAGGCGCAGCTCGGCATTGGCGACGGGGGCGGCGTCGGCGAGCGAGCGCACCAGCACATGCACGCCGTCGGGGCCGGAGAAGCTCGTCAGGCCGAGATCGGAGACGACGAACCACTGCGTCGCCCTGGTCGAGCCGTCATAGCCGTAGTCGTCGTCCGAGGGGCTCACCGCCTTCCCGTCGGTCGGCTTGGCGAACATCACATAGACGCCGGGCTGGAGCCGGCCGACCGCCTCCATGACCGGGAAGGCGGTGGTGACGTCCTTGTTGAGCTCGGACTTCACGTCCATCTGGCCGGACCAGACCTTGGCGCCCTTGTCGGCCGCAATCTGGCTGGCGTTGTAGCTGCCGAGCTGGCTGAGGAAGTCCTCGGAATGGACCGAGTTGATCAGGTTGCGGTCGCCGATGCGCATGACCTCGAGATCGAGCTTGTCGGCATTGACCGAGACCACCGGCACGCCCTGCTGGCCGGTGCGCGGCAGCACGTAGTTCTTGCCGGTGAAGCGCACGGACGGGGCGCGGTCGCGGACATAGACCTCGTAATCGGCGGATTTCAGCAGCTTCTCGTCGGGCAGCGCGGAGGGCACGCCCTGGCGGATGACGAAGGCGTAGCGCTCGCCATGGCGCAGCCCGTCGACGCAGAGCTGGCGGTCCTCGGCGCTGACGGCGAAGTCGCCCTTGCCGGTGACGGCGACATAAGGGGCGAAGTCGACGCGGCCGCGCGCCAGCGGCTCGGAGAAGATGAAGCAGGCGCGCGGGCTCGCCGCGTCCGAATCGACCTTGTTGCCGGTGAGGCGGAAGCCGCGCTGGGCGCGCAGCGCCTCGTAATCGCTACGCAGGGAGGCGTTGTCGGCGATGTCGAGGCTGAGCCGGTAGCTGGTCAGGGCCGGGCGCCAGAGCTCGTTCTTCTCGAAGACGCGGGCGAGCACGCCGAGCGAGGTCGCCTCGTCAGGGCGCGAGCTCGAGCGCTGATAGGCGAGATAGGCGGCGCTGATCGCCCGCTCGCGCAATTCATAGCGTTCGCGATAATCGCGCGGCTCGATGCCGCTCGCGGCCTGCGCCATCAGCCGCCAGCCGGCGGGGTTGGCGGGCTCTGCGATCGCCGCCGCGTTGGCGAGCGGCAGCGCGGCGCGGGCCTCGCCGCGGGCGATCGCCGCATTGCCGTCGCGCAGCAGGGTCGCGAAGGGTCGCTGGCTCGCCCCGACCTCGCGCTTCAGCCGCTCCTCCAGCCGCTGGCCGTCGCTGGCGAGGTCCGGCCTGACATAGGCCTTCTGGGCGAAGGCCGGCGCCGCGGCGACAGCGAGACCGAGGAGGAGGGCGAGACGGGCGAGGAGGGTCATGGCTCGGTCTCCGGGAAGGCATGCGGCGCAAAAATGGCAGCGGCAGGCGTCGGCGCGATGACGTGTCGTGGCGTCGCGGCCGAAACGAAGCTACCACCGGGCCCGGCCAGCGCAACTCGCCCGGCCGGGCCAACCGGTACGTTTGGCCGGGTCTGAGCGGTTTTCGCCGCCCTGGCTCTGATCCGGGCTCTCGGCCCCGCCTTTGCGCCTTGCCCTGGCCCTTGCCCTCTTGCCTCGGCGGCAGCGCTCGCGCTGAATAGCGCGCCAGCCGGCGATGCCGACGCCGGCTCGAAGGGGAGGTCGTCTTGATCCGTTTCCGGTCGATGTCCGGCCTCGTCCTCATGCTCGTCCTGCTGCAGGGACCGGCGCTGGCGCAGCGGCGCGCTGCCGATCCGGCCCTCGCCGTTGCGACCCGCCTCTTCGAGGAATTGCCGGAGGCCGAGCGCAAGGCGATCCAGTCCGACCTGATCTGGACCGGGCATCTCAACAGCGCCGCCACCGGCAATTTCGGCCCGCTGACCTTCCGGGCCGTCAACGGCTTCAAGGCCGGTCGCGGCGCGCCCGACGGGCGGTTAAGCCCGGCCGAGCGGCAGGAACTGGCGCGGCTGGCGCGAATTGCCCGCGAGGCGGCGGGGTTCGCCATCGTCACCGACGAGCGCACCGGCGTGCGCATCGGCATTCCGCAGAAGCTGCTGCCGAAGCGCGAGGCGACGCCGTCCGGCGGCAGCCGCTGGCAGAGCGCCGATGGCAGGATCACGCTCGATGTCAGCGCCGGGCCGCAGAGCGAACCGCTGGCGGCGGCGTTCGAACGGCAGATCGCCGTCAATCCGAACGTGCAGCGCCGGATCACCTACAAGCTGCTGCAGCCGAATTTCTTCGTCGTCGCCGGCGAGACGCCGGGCGGCAGGTTCTTCCGCCGGCAGGAAAGCGCGCCGGCCGGCCTGCGCGGCTTCTCCGTCGGCTATGACAAGGCGGTGGCGGCGACCTTCGACAAGGTCGTGACCGCGATCGCCGACAGCTTCGAGCCGTTCCCGACCGGGCCGGCGCCGGCAGCGCCCTCGGCCAGCCCGGCGACAGCAACCGCGCCGCCGCCCGTCGCCACCGAGCGCTTCGGTGTCGGGCTCGTCGTCGCCCCGGATCTGGTGCTGACGGCACAGGCTTCGGTCGAGGCCTGCAAGGGGCTGAAGGTCGGTGCACGACCGGCGAAGCTGCGGCTGCAGGACGCGCCCAGCCGGCTTGCCCTGCTCGATGTGCCGGGCCTCGTGGCCCAGCCTGGCCTGGTCCTGCGCGAGACCGCGTCGGAAACGGCCGAAGCGGTGGTGGTGCTCGGCTTCGACGGCGCCGGAGCGGCGCGCGCCGCGGTCGCGCTCGCCGGGGAGCTCAAGGGCGACGGCGTCCAGGTGCCGCTGCAGCCCGGCGGCGCGGGCAGCCCGGTCTTCGACAGGCAGGGACGGCTCGCCGGGCTGGTGACCGCCAATCCTTCCGAGAAGTCGCTTGTCGCGGGCGTCGCGCCGCAGCGCAGCCATGCGATGGCGGGTGCCACGGCGCTGCAGGCCGTGCTCGCCAGGGCCGAGGCGAAGCTCCCGGCCGCTTCCGGCGGCGATGCCGGGCTGAGCACCGGCGCGATCGTGGAGGCGGCGGGCAAGGGCGTGGTCCCGATCGCCTGCGCCCTGTAAGGTCGTCGCGCGCCGTCGGCGCATCCTGGGCGCATACTGCATGCAAAGCTGTTGCCTCAGCGGCCGCAATCGGTTCTGATGGCGCGCGAAGATCAAGACGACCCCGCTGCGCGCGGAGAAGCCGTCATCTTCTAAATCGATTGAAGTGGAGGAACGCTATCGTGGACAAAATCAGCAGACGCACAATTCTGAAGGGTGCGGCGGTCGCCGGCGCCACCGGCCTGATCGCGCGGCCCGCGCTCGGCCAGGCGCAGTGGCCGACCCGGCCCCTGACGATGATCTGCCCCTGGGGCGCCGGTGGCGGCACCGATGCGACGGCGCGCATCGTCGCGCAATTGCTGGAGAAGGACCTCGGCCAGCCGGTCAACGTCGTCAACCGCACCGGCGGTTCGGGCGTGGTCGGCCATTCGGCGATCGCGACCGCGGCGCCCGACGGCTACACGGTCGGCATGCTCACGGTGGAGATCACCATGATGCATCACCAGGGCCTGACCGACCTGAAGTCGACGAGCTATACCGCGCTCGGCCTGATGAACGAGGATCCTCCGGGCGTGCAGGTCAGCGCGGCGAGCCCCTACAAGGACATCAAGGCGCTGGCGGCGGCGATCAAGGCGGCTCCGCCCGGCAAGCTCAAGGCGTCGGGCACCGGACAGGGCGGCATCTGGCATCTCGCGCTGGTCGGCTGGCTCGTCGCCATGGGCCTGAAGCCCGATCATGTCGCCTGGGTGCCGTCGAACGGTGCGGCGCCCGGCATGCAGGATCTGGCGGCCGGCGGCGTCGACATCGTCACCTGCTCGGTGCCGGAAGCGCGCGCCATGATCGATGCCGGCAAGGCGAAGTCGCTCGCCATCATGGCGACGGAGCGCAACCCGCAATTCAAGGACGTGCCGACCCTGAACGAGACGCTCGGCATCAACTACTCGGTCGGTGCCTGGCGCGGCATCGGCGGCCCGAAGGGACTGCCGGCCGACATCCAGGCCAAGATGACCGCTGCCCTGAAGAAGGCCTTCGACTCGAAGGAATACAAGGACTTCATGAACTCGCGCGGCTTCGGCATGAAGTTCGCCGACGGCGCCGGTTTCGCCAAGTTCATGGCGGATGGCGACGTGGCGATGGCGGCCGCGATGAAGGCGGCCGGACTCGCCAAGGCCTAAAGTCCAAGCACCTGCGCACCGGGGCCGCCGGCCGGCGGCCCCGGTGTTCGCATCTTTCGAACATCCATGCGCGTGGACCTACTCGTGACACCACTGAACGACCGTATCACCGGGGGCGCCATTGCGACCCTCGGCGCCGTCGCCTTCTTCTACGGTTCGAAACTGCCGCCGGTGCCCGGCCAGCAGGTCGGCCCCGCGGCCTTCCCGATGGTCGTCGGCGGGCTGCTCGTCCTGTGCGGGCTGCTGATCGTGCTCGGCGTCGGTCGGCATTTCGAGGAGGTGGCGGAGGCCGACCTCGCCAGCCATACCGCGCCGGAATATCTGGAACCGCTGCCGGCCTGGCGCGCCTGGCTGGCGCTGCTGCCGCCGGCGCTGGTGATCTTCTACGCCCTGGTCTCGGAGCGGCTGGGTTTCCTGCCGACGGCGGGGCTCATGGTGCTGACGGCGTCGCTGGCCTTCGGCGCCAGGCTCAAGCTCGCCGTGCCGCTGGCGCTGATCGCGCCCTTCGTGATCAACATGAT
Source organism: Allobosea sp. (assembly GCF_036675845.1). Lineage (GTDB taxonomy): Bacteria > Pseudomonadota > Alphaproteobacteria > Rhizobiales > Beijerinckiaceae > Allobosea. The sequence continues at coordinate 25,756 of NZ_JAKFED010000052.1, forward strand.
CTTTCTGAAGCTGCTGCGCGTGCCGTTGCCCGGCGGCCTGCTGCCTTTCCCCTGGTGAACCGATGGATACCCTGATCCAGGCCTTCGGGCTCGTCTTCGCACCCGACGTGCTGATCGCGATCTTCGCCTCGGCCGTCTACGGGCTGGTCGTCGGGTCGCTGCCCGGCCTCTCCGCCACCATGGCGACGGCGCTGCTCGTGCCGATCACCTTCTATCTCTCGCCGGTCGCGGCGATCGCGACGATCATCACCGCCTCGGCGATGGCGATCTTCTCGGGCGACATCCCCGGCTGCCTGCTGCGCATTCCCGGCACGCCCGCCTCGGCCGCCTATGTCGACGATGCCTATGCGATGACGCGCAAGGGCGAGGCGGAGACGGCGCTCGGCATCTGCCTGTGGTTCTCGGCGCTCGGCGGCGTCGCCGGCACGCTCTCGCTGATGGTGCTGGCGCCGACGCTGGCCGAGTTCGCGCTCTCCTTCTCGACCTATGAGAACTTCTGGCTGGCCATGCTCGGGCTGATGTGCGCGACGCTGGTGGCCCGCTCCTCGCCGATCAAGGCGATCGCGTCCATGCTGCTCGGATTGCTGATCACCTGCATCGGCATCGACAATCCCGGCGGCGTGCCGCGCTTCACCTTCGGCTCGACCGACCTGCTCGGCGGGATCGAGGTGATTCCGGCGCTGGTCGGCGTCTTCGCGCTGGCCGAGGTGATGCGGGCGCTGACCGAGCGCGAGCCGCCGAAGCTGGAGCATCGCCGGCTCGGCAGCATCCTCAAGGGCCAGATCGAGCTGACCAAGAAGTACCCCAAGCAGCAGGTGCGCGGCAATATCGTCGGTATCATCATCGGCGTGCTGCCCGGGGCCGGCGCCGACATGGCGGCCTGGGTCAGCTATGCCATGGCCAAGCGCTTCTCGAAGACGCCGGAGAAGTTCGGCACCGGCCATCCGGAAGGGCTGATCGAGGCCGGCGCCAGCAACAACGCCTCGCTCGCCTCCGGCTGGGTGCCGGCCCTGCTCTTCGGCATCCCCGGCGACACGATCACCGCCATCGCCATCGGCGTGCTCTACATGAAGGGGCTCAACCCCGGCCCGACCCTGTTCACCCAGCAGGCGTCGAGCATGTACGCGTTCTACATCATCTTCCTGATCGGCAACATCATCATGATCCCGCTCGGCATCATCATGATCCGGCTGGCGAGCCGCATCGTCGGCGCGCCGCGCTCGGCGGTGATGCCGGTGATCATGGTGTTCTGCGCCGTCGGCGCCTTCGCCACGGCCGGCAACAATCTGTTCGCGGTCTGGTGCGTCGCCGCCTTCGGCATGATCGGCTTCGTCATGGAGAAGAACGGCTATCCCGTCGCGGCGATGGTGCTCGGCGTCGTCATGGGCACGATGGTCGAGCAGAGCTTCGTCACCTCGCTGATCAAGTCGGACGGGTCGATCCTGCCCTTCTTCAGCCGGCCGGTCTCGATGGTGCTGGCGTCGATGACGATCGCGGCGCTGCTCTGGCCGGTCTTCCTCTGGGCCTGGCGGCGCCTGGCGGCCCGGCAGGTCTCGATCGCCTGAGGCGCCGCTTCAGGCGCGCTCCGGCCCGGATCGGCTGCCCGCCCGAATCAGTGCTAGAGAGCGCGCATGAGCGATGCGCAGGAGGAGGGGCGGGAAGGCGGCACGGTCGACGTGCTGATCCCGCTCGGTCTCGACCAGGCCTATAGCTACGCCGTTCCGCCCGGGCTCGTCCTGGCGCCGGGCGATGTGGTGCAGGTGCCGCTCGGCCCGCGCGAGACGGTCGGCGTGGTCTGGGAGCGAAGCGCTGGCCGCGGCGGCAACCTCAAAAAGGTCACGGCCAAACTCGACATGCCGCCGCTCGACCCGGCGCTGATGAAGCTGGTCGACTGGGTCGCCTGGTACACGCTCGCCGCCAAGGGCTCGGTGCTGGCGCTCGCCCTGCGCCGCCCGCCGGATGACCGGCCGGAGCGGCCGAAGCTCGGCGTCAGGCTGGCAGGCGCGCCACCGGCGCGGATGACGCCGGCACGGGCCCGCGCCATCGCCGCGGCCGAAGGCGGCCTGCTGATCGGCAAGCCGGCACTGGCGGAAGCCGCCTCGGTCAGCATGGCGGTGATCGATTCCCTGGTCGATGCCGGCACCTTTAGCGTCGAGGCGCTGCCGCAGGAGGCGATCGCGGCCCGGCCCGATCCGGACCATGCGCAGCCGGTGCTCTCGGAAGCGCAGCAGGAGGTGGCGCAGGCTCTCGCGGCTGCCGTGCGGACGAAGGCCTACAGCGTTTCGCTGCTGGAAGGGGTGACCGGCTCGGGCAAGACCGAGGTCTATTTCGAGGCGGTGGCGGAAGCGATCCGGCTCGGACGCCAGAGCCTGATCCTGATGCCCGAGATCGCTCTCACCGCGCAGTTCATCGACCGGTTCGAGGCGCGCTTCGGGGTTCGGCCCGGCCTCTGGCATTCGGCGGTGAGCGGGCGAAGGCGCGAGCGCCTGCAGGCGGCGATCGCCCAGGGCGAGGCGCTGGTGGTGGCCGGCGCCCGCTCGGCGCTGTTCCTGCCCTATCGCGATCTCGGCCTGATCATCGTCGATGAGGAGCACGAGGCGGCCTACAAGCAGGAGGACGGCGTCGCCTACCATGCCCGCGACATGGCGGTGGTGCGCGGCAAGATCGAGAGCGCCCCGGTGGTGCTCGCCTCGGCGACGCCCTCGCTGGAGACCCGGGTCAATGCCGAGCGCGGCCGCTATGCCCATCTCAAGCTGCCCGAGCGCTTCGGCGGGCGGCATCTGCCGACGCTCGGCCTGGTCGATCTGCGCCGCGACAAGCCAGCGCGCGGGCGCTGGCTTTCGGCGGCGCTGATCCGGGAGATCGAGGTCAATCTCGAGGCGAAGGAACAATCGCTGCTCTTCCTCAACCGGCGCGGCTATGCGCCGCTGACGCTCTGCCGCGATTGCGGCCATCGCTTTCAGTGCCCGAACTGCTCGGCCTGGCTGGTCGATCATCGCTTCCGTCGCGCCCTGGTCTGCCATCATTGCGGCCATGTCGAGCGCCGGCCGCATGAATGTCCTTCCTGCCATGCGCCGGAGACGCTGGCGGCCTGCGGGCCCGGCGTCGAGCGGCTGGCCGAGGAGGTCGCGACCCTGTTCCCGCAGGCACGGGCGATCGTGCTCTCCAGCGACTTCCCCGGCGGCACCGAGCGGCTGAAGCAGGAACTGATGGCGGTGGCGGAAGGCGAGTTCGACATCGTCATCGGCACGCAGCTCGTCGCCAAGGGCCATAATTTTCCGGGCATGACGCTGGTCGGCGTGGTCGATGCCGATCTCGGCCTGACTTCGGGCGATCCGCGCGCCGCCGAGCGCACCTTCCAGGTGCTGCGCCAGGTGACCGGCCGGGCCGGGCGCGGCGAGAGGCCGGGGCGGGCGCTGCTGCAGACGCATGATCCGGCCCATCCGGTGCTGAAGGCGCTGATCTCGGGCGATCCGGAGCGCTTCTACGCCGCCGAGACGGCCTCGCGCGAGGCGGCCGGCCTGCCGCCCTTCGGCCGCCTTGCCGGGCTGATCGTCTCGGCGAGTTCGCAAGGAGAGGCCGAGACGCATGCCCGGGCGCTGGCGCGCTCAGCCGAGGCGCCGGCCGGCGTCGCCGTGCTCGGCCCGGCCGAGGCGCCGCTCGCCATCCTGCGCGGCCGCCACCGCATGCGCCTGATCGTCCGGACGACGCGGGAGATCGACCTGCAAGGCTATCTGCGGGCCTGGCTGAAGCGGGCGCCGCGGCCCAAGGGCTCGGTCAGGGTGGCGGTCGATGTCGATCCGCAGAGCTTTCTGTAGCGCAGAAGGCCTCTCGGGCGCCGCCGCTGGTGCCAACGCGTCGGTCGCAAAGTTGTAATTTACAACCATAGAGAGCATGTTACGTTGCGGTCACTCGCCAGGGGAGGGGGTGGCCATGATCGGGAAAAAGTCTTCGGAGAGGGCCTGGGCCGGGTTGGGCGTACTGTTGTTCGCGGCGTGCGGCGTGCTGCTCGCGGTGGATCATTTTTCGGCCAGGCGTCACCCCGCGGCCGATGCGGAGTCCTGCGAGGCGAAAGCGCAGGCGGGCAAGTCGGCCGCGAGCGACGAGAGCGGAAAGCTCCGGATTCTCGAAGTCTGGCCCGGGTCCCTGCGGCTCGGCGACCAGCTCTGCATCGTCGCGGCCGGGGTGTCGTCGCAGGCGAATGCCGATGCCCTCGCCGAGGATCTGGCGAAAAAGCGCGCTGCGATGGCGGCGCGCTCGACGGCCTTCAAGCTGGCCCAGAGCGCGGCCGCGGGGAAGGCGGAAGAAGCGCTGCAACTCGACAGCAAGGTCGAGGACGCCGTCGCGGCGGGGCAGCCGGTCGACGCGATACGGCGGACGGCGGCGCAAGCGCGTTCGCAGGCCGACACGCTGGTGAAGAGCGCCGGCAGCGAAGAGCAGAAATATCGCGAGGCCGTGGCCGAGGTGAATGGCGCCCGCATCGCCGCGGAACAGGAACCGGCGCCGGTCAGGGTGACCCTGTTCCTCGGCGGCAAGCGAGCAGGCCATCTTCATTTCGATGCGGCGGCCACCTCGAAGCCCCAGCCCCTGCTGTTCCGACTCGATTCCGAATTCGACGGCGGTTCCGACGCCGGCCGGTTCTGGCGCGACATCCTCGCCGGCGCGACCCAGAGCGGCGGCGATGGCCGGTGGAACGATCGCTACCGGCGGCTCAGCGTCGGCCTGTCGCGCCTGGAGGGGGCCAGCCCCGAGGCAAGGACGTCGCAGAGCGTCGACATCCTGATCTACCGGCTGTCGCTGGTCGGGCTGGGCGGCGCTGCGGCGGCCACCCTGCTGATCGCGCTCGTCCTGCTGGCGCGCTCGACGACATTGCTGCGCGACCATGCCGGCAAGGATGAAGGCGGGCTCCCGCAGGCGCCCTACAGCCTCGCCCGCTCGCAGCTGGCGATGTGGGGAGCGCTGGTGTTCTTCGGCTTCATCTTCATCTGGCTGACGCTCGGCCATGTGAACGGCATCCTGAACACCAATCTGCTGCTGCTGCTCGGCATCTCGGCGACGACCGGCCTGATGGCGACGCAGATGCCGACGCGCAGTGCGGCGCCGGCCGCTCCGGACGGCGCTCCCGCCCCGGTTGCCGAGCCGCCCAAGAGCCAGGGCTTCTTCAAGGACATCCTCCATGACGGTGCCGGCCCGACGCTGCCACGCATCCAGATGCTGGCCTGGTCGGTGCTGCTCGCCGTGATCTTCGTCTGGAACCTGGCGACAGGCTTCGCCTTCACCGATTTCGACACCAATCTTCTGATCATGCTGGGCATTGCCGGCGGCAGTTATGTCGCCTTCAAGCCGGTCGAGGCCGCGGCCCCGGTGACGGCGCCCGCCGCAGCCCCCGCTGCGGCGCCTGGTCAGGCGGTGCAGCCCGCGCAAGGCGATGCGGCCGGCGAGGCTGCGGGCTGACTCGCCGGCCGCGTCGCGCGGCTGGCGCATGGGCGCTTCCTTTGACCGCATCCAAAGCATGGGCCGCGCCGTCCCGTCGGGTTGCGCCCCCCAAATCCCCATGCTAGTGCACCGCCGCAATCCAAGCGCGGAACGCCCTGGAAAAGGGCGATCGGGCGCTTGATCATCGCAGCGTCGGGACCATGCACTCCACCTTCGCCCGAAGGTCGCCGGGGCGGTCCCTTGGAAGAGAGAGCGAGAGCGTGGCCCAGGGCGGATCGCAGGAACAGTCCCCTGTCTCGGGCGTCGCCGGGCGCTATGCCACGGCGCTGTTCGAGCTGGCCACCGAGGCCAAGGCGGTCGATGCCGTCGCCACGGATCTCGATTCCTTCAGTGCGCTGATCGCCGAGAGCGCCGATCTGCAGCGGCTGATCGGCAGCCCCGCCTTCTCGGCGCAGGAGCAGGTCGCCGCCGTCACGGCGCTGCTCGCCAAGGCCGGGATCTCCGGCATCGCCGCCAATTTCATCGGCCTCGTCGCCAGCAAGCGCCGCCTGTTCGCGCTGCCGGGCATGATCCGCGCCTACCGCGCCAGGGTCGCCGAGGCCAAGGGCATCGTCAGCGCCGAGGTGACGCTGGCCGAAGAGCCCTCCGCCGCCCAGCTCAAGGACATCACCGCGACCCTCAAGGGTGTCGCCGGCCAGGATGTCGCGCTTTCCGTGAAGATCGACCCGGCCATCATCGGCGGGCTCATCGTCAAGATGGGGTCGCGGATGGTCGATGCGTCCCTGAAAACCAAGCTCAATTCAATTCGTCTTGCCATGAAAGAGGTCGGCTGATGGACATCCGCGCCGCTGAAATCTCCGCGATCCTGAAGACCCAGATCAGCAATTTCGGGTCCGAGGCGTCCGTCACCGAGGTCGGTCAGGTCCTCTCCGTCGGCGACGGCATCGCCCGCGTCTACGGCCTCGACAAAGTCCAGGCCGGCGAGATGGTCGAGTTCGAGTCGGGCGTGCGCGGCATGGCCCTCAACCTCGAGAGCGACAATGTCGGCGTCGTCATCTTCGGCTCCGACCGCGAGATCAAGGAAGGCCAGACGGTCAAGCGCACCGGCGCCATCGTCGACGTGCCGGTCGGCAAGGAGCTGCTCGGCCGCGTCGTCGACGCGCTCGGCAACCCGATCGACGGCAAGGGCCCGATCAAGGCCAAGACCCGCGCCCGCGTCGACGTCAAGGCGCCCGGCATCATCCCGCGCAAGTCGGTGCACGAGCCGATGGCGACCGGCCTCAAGGCGATCGACGCCCTGATCCCGATCGGCCGCGGCCAGCGCGAGCTGATCATCGGCGACCGCCAGACCGGCAAGACCGCCGTGGCGCTCGACACGATCCTGAACCAGAAGACGATCAACGAAGGCACGGACGAGAGCCAGAAGCTCTACTGCGTCTATGTCGCGATCGGCCAGAAGCGCTCGACCGTCGCCCAGTTCGTGAAGGTGCTGGAAGAGCGCGGCGCGCTCGAGTACTCGATCATCGTCGCCGCGACCGCCTCCGACGCCGCCCCGATGCAGTTCCTGGCGCCCTTCGCCGGCTGCGCCATGGGCGAGTATTTCCGCGACAACGGCATGCATGCGGTCATCATCTATGACGACCTGTCGAAGCAGGCCGTCGCCTATCGCCAGATGTCGCTGCTGCTGCGCCGCCCGCCGGGCCGCGAGGCCTATCCCGGCGACGTGTTCTACCTGCACTCCCGCTTGCTCGAGCGCGCCGCCAAGATGGGCGACGAGGCCGGCAACGGCTCGCTGACGGCGCTGCCGGTCATCGAGACGCAGGCCAACGACGTCTCGGCCTATATCCCGACCAATGTGATCTCGATCACCGACGGCCAGATCTTCCTCGAGACCGACCTGTTCTACCAGGGCATCCGCCCGGCGGTGAACGTCGGCCTCTCGGTGTCGCGCGTCGGCTCGGCCGCCCAGACCAAGGCGACCAAGAAGGTCGCGGGCAAGATCAAGGGCGAGCTCGCCCAGTATCGCGAGATGGCGGCCTTCGCCCAGTTCGGCTCCGACCTCGACGCCGTCACGCAGCGCCTGCTCAACCGCGGCGCCCGCCTGACCGAGCTCCTGAAGCAGGGCCAGTTCTCGCCGCTGAAGATGGAAGAGCAGACGGTCGTGATCTATGCCGGCGTCAACGGCTATCTCGACCCGCTGCCGGTCAACAAGGTGCGCGCCTTCGAGGACGGGCTGCTCAGCCTCGTCCGCTCGAAGCACGCCGCGCTGCTCGGCGAGATCGCCTCCTCGAAGGATCTTTCGGACGCGAACGCCGCGAAGCTGAAGGAAATCGTCGAAGGCTACGCGAAGTCGTTCGCCTGACCATCGTTGCGAGCGGGGCGAGGCAATCCAGCCTCGTTCCGCCAGTCGTCTGGATTGCTTCGTCGCTGCGCATCTCGCAATGACGGGTAGGGGATAGAGATCGAATGCCCTCCCTGAAGGACCTTAGAAACCGCATCGCCTCGGTCAAGGCGACGCAGAAGATCACCAAGGCCATGCAGATGGTCGCGGCTGCGAAGCTGCGCCGGGCGCAGTCGGCGGCCGAGGCGGCGCGTCCCTATGCCGAGCGCATGGAGGCGGTGCTGGCCAACCTCGCCGGCGGGCTCTCCGGGAGCGCCGCGCCGCGGCTGATTTCCGGCACGGGCTCCGACAAGGTGCATCTGCTGCTGGTCTGCACGGCCGAGCGCGGCCTGTGCGGCGCCTTCAATTCGTCGATCGCCCGCCTCGCCCGCGACAAGGCGAACGCGCTGAAGGCCGAAGGCAAGACCGTCAAGATCATCTGCGTCGGCAAGAAGGGCTATGACATCCTGCGCCGGCAGTTCGGGGCCGACATCATCGAGGTGATCGACCTTCGCGCCTACAAGCAGCTCGGCTTCGCCAATGCCGAGACGATCGCCCAGAACCTGCTGGCGCGCTTCAATGCCGGCGAGTTCGACGTCGCGACGCTGTTCTTCTCGAAGTTCAAGTCGGTGATCGCCCAGATCCCGACGGCGCAGCGCATCATCCCGGCCGAGATCCCCGACGGCGCCAAGGTCACCGACGCGGTCTACGACTACGAGCCGGAAGAGAGTGAGATCCTCGAGACCCTGCTGCCGCGCAACCTGACGGTGCAGGTGCTGCGCGCGCTCCTCGAGAACGCTGCCTCCGAGCAGGGCGCGCGCATGTCGGCGATGGACTCCGCCACGCGCAATGCCGGCGAGATGATCAAGAAGCAGACGCAGCTCTACAACCGCTCGCGTCAGGCGATGATCACCAAGGAACTGATCGAAATCATCTCCGGCGCGGAAGCGCTGTAACCACCGAAGACAAACGCCGGCTCGCCGGTCGTCCGACACGCTGAACGCGAATCCGAGGTTTTAAACCATGGCCAAAGCCGCAACCAAGACCAAGACCGCCGACAAGCCCGCCGCCAACACCGGTACCGGCCGCGTCTCGCAGGTCATCGGCGCCGTCGTCGACGTCCAGTTCGAAGGCGAGCTGCCCGAGATCCTGAACGCGCTCGAGACGCAGAACCTGGGCAACCGCCTCGTCCTCGAGGTCGCCCAGCATCTCGGCGAGAACACGGTCCGCACCATCGCCATGGACTCGACCGAGGGCCTGGTCCGTGGCCAGTCGGTCACCGATACCGGCGCGCCGATCGCGGTTCCGGTCGGCGACGAGTGCCTCGGCCGCATCATGAACGTCATCGGCGAGCCGGTCGACGAGGCCGGGCCGATCATGACCTCGTCCACCCGCGGCATCCACCAGCCGGCCCCGACCTATGCCGAGCAGGCGACGGAAGCCCAGATCCTGGTCACCGGCATCAAGGTCGTCGACCTGCTGGCGCCCTACGCCAAGGGCGGCAAGATCGGCCTGTTCGGCGGCGCTGGCGTCGGCAAGACCGTGCTGATCATGGAACTGATCAACAACGTCGCGAAGGCCCATGGCGGCTACTCGGTGTTCGCCGGCGTCGGCGAGCGCACCCGCGAGGGCAACGACCTCTATCACGAGATGATCGAGTCGGGCGTGAACAAGAAGGGCGGCGGCGAAGGCTCGAAGTGCGCGCTGGTCTACGGCCAGATGAACGAGCCCCCGGGCGCCCGCATGCGCGTCGCCCTGTCGGGCCTGACCGTCGCCGAGGACTTCCGCGACCGCGGCCAGGACGTGCTGTTCTTCGTCGACAACATCTTCCGCTTCACCCAGGCCGGCTCGGAAGTGTCGGCGCTGCTCGGCCGCATTCCTTCGGCGGTGGGTTACCAGCCGACGCTGGCGACCGACATGGGCAATCTGCAGGAGCGCATCACCACCACCAACAAGGGCTCGATCACCTCGGTGCAGGCGATCTACGTGCCGGCCGACGACCTGACCGACCCGGCGCCCGCGACCTCCTTCGCCCACCTCGACGCCACGACCGTGCTGTCGCGCTCGATCGCGGAAAAGGGCATCTATCCGGCGGTCGACCCGCTCGACTCGACCTCGCGCATGCTGTCTGCCGCGATCGTCGGCGACGAGCACTACAACATCGCCCGCCAGGTCCAGCAGATCCTCCAGCGCTACAAGGCGCTGCAGGACATCATCGCGATCCTGGGCATGGACGAGCTCTCGGAAGAGGACAAGCTCGCCGTCGCCCGCGCCCGCAAGATCGAGCGCTTCCTGTCGCAGCCCTTCTTCGTCGCCGAGGTCTTCACCGGCTCGCCGGGCAAGCTCGTCGCGCTCGAGGACACGATCAAGGGCTTCAAGGGCCTGGTCGAGGGCAAGTACGACCACCTGCCGGAAGCGGCCTTCTACATGGTCGGCTCGATCGACGAAGCGATCGAGAAGGCGCAGCGCCTGGCCGCCGAAGCGGCGTAAGCGGGCTCCACAAACGTCATTCTCGGGCTTACCCTGAGAATCTCTGGACGAGAAAACGCTGGTTTCCGAGATGGCCGGGTCAAGCCCGGCCATGACGAGCCCGGGAGAGATTGCCGATGGCCACCTTCAAGTTCGAACTCGTCTCGCCGGAGCGCATCCTGTTCTCGGGCGATGTCGTCAGCGTCATCGTGCCGTCGGTCGAGGGCGAGATGACGGTGCTCGCCGGCCACGCCCCCGTCGTCGCGGCGCTGAAGCCCGGCATCGTCGTGCTGGTCCAGACCGATGCCAGCAACGGCAAGGAATTCTATCTTTCCGGCGGCATCGCCGAGGTCAACGCCACGAGCCTGACCATTCTCGCCGAACAGGCCCGCTTCATCGAGGACGTCAATCTCGCCGTGCTCGACCAGGAGATCCTGACCATCGAGACCCGCCATGCCGGTTCGCATGACGAGGCCGAGAAGAAGCGCCTGCACGACCAGCTCGCGCAGCTGCGCGAATTCCGCGGCGTCTTCGAGGATCGCAAGGCAGCCTGAGGCGCTCTACTGGACGAAAATTGGAAAGGCCGGGAGGAAGCTCCCGGCCTTTTTTTCGTTCTGGTGCCCAATGCCTATGGCGAACGTGCTCAGCTCGTCGACCCGGGCGATAGAAGCGCGAGAAACCCTCTCCTGTAAGGAGAGGGCAGGGTGAGGTGTAGGCCCTGTAACCAGTTCCGTGAGCGCTCACCGCGCGGCCAGTTTCAGGCCAACGTTTTCAGTCCGAACACCTCACCCCTGCCCCTCTCCTTACAGGAGAGGGGTTCCCCGAGCCTGAGAGGACGAGCGGCGAAGGCAGCCTCAGGCCGCGATCGCGTCGGCCAGCGCCACCACGCGCTTGGCCATCTCGGCGTGCAGGCGCTCGATCATGCGGCCGTCGAGCTGGATCGCGCCCTTGTCGGCGTTCTGCGGCTGCTCGAAGGCGGAGATGATCGCCCGGGCCCGCGTCAGCTCGGCCTCCTCCGGCGCGAAGGCGGCGTTCGCCGTCGCGACCTGGCCGGGATGGATCAGGGTCTTGCCGTCGAAGCCGAGATCGCGCCCCTGCTCGCATTCGGCCCGGAAGCCGGCCTCGTCCTTGAGGTCGTTGTAGACGCCGTCGATCACGTCGAGCCCATGGGCGCGCGCCGCCAGGATCGCAGTGGTGAGCCAGGGCAGCATCGGCGCCCGGCCGGGCACGAAGCGGGCCCGGGTCTCCTTGGCGAGGTCGTTGGTGCCGAGCACGAAGCAGGACAGCCGCGTCGCCGGCTCATGCGAGGCGCGGGCGATGCGCTCGCAGTCGAGAATGGCGAGCGGCGTCTCGATCATCGCCCAGACGCGGGTTTCCGGCTTGGCCCAGAGGCCGGTGAGCCGGTGGCCGATCTCGGCCAGGGTCTCGGGCGAGGACACCTTTGGGATCAGGATCGCATCCGGTCCCGCCTCGGCCGCGGCGGCGAGATCGGCGTCGAACCAGGGAGTGTCGAGACCGTTGACGCGGATCACCAGCTCGCGCCTGCCATAGCCGCCGGCCTGGACGGCGTCGCAAACCTGCTGCCGGGCGAGCTCCTTGGCCTCGGGCGCGACCGCGTCCTCGAGGTCGAGGATCAGCACATCGGCGGCGATCTCGCGGGCCTTTTCGAGGGCGCGCGCGTTGGAGCCGGGCATGTAGAGTACGCTGCGGCGCGGGCGGATATCGGTCATGACGACACTCCTGACGGTTCTTATTGCGGCGCACACTAAACGCTGCGGCCTCGAAACGTCACCCCCGCAGGCGAAAATTCGAGGATTCGAGCATGAACTGGGTCGCCGGGGTCGATGGCTGCAAGGCAGGCTGGATCGCGGCGTTCTGCGATGCCGGCTTCAAAAACCCGCCTGTCATCAAGGTCTTCCGGGAGTTCGCGTCGATCCTGAAGGATGATCTGACGCCTTCGATCATCGCAGTCGACATGCCGATCGGACTGCCGGATTGGATCGAAGGACGCGGGCGCGGTCCCGAAGACGCTGCACGCGCCGTGCTCGGGCGCCGCAGAGGCTCGGTTTTCAGCATTCCGTCCCGAGCCGCCGTCTATGCGGTCGACCGGCCCGTCGTCGGGATGGGCGATATCGCGATCTCGCATGCGGCCGCCTGCGGGCTGGCGCGGGCAACCTCGACCCTGAAAGCCGGCTTCAGCCGTCAGGCGTTCATGATCCTCCCGAAGATCCGCGAGATCGACCGCCTGCTGCAGGCGGCGCCTCAGCACCGGCATCGTATCAGGGAAATCCATCCGGAAGTCGCCTTCTGGTCGATGAACCATGGCCGGCCCTTGCGCTTCGGCAAGAAGCACCCGGCCGGTGAAATGGAGCGCATCGCGCTGCTCCGGACGCAGGGCCTGGCCGAGGCGTGGATGCTGCCAGCTCCTCCCAAGGGGGCCAGGCGCGACGATCAGATCGACGCGCTCGCGGCCCTGGTCGTCGCCCGGCACATCGCCGCCGGGCGCGGAAAGCCCTTTCCCGATCCGCCGGGACGCGATAGCCACGGTCTTCCCATCGCGATCTGGAGCTTCGTGCCGGATCGGTCCGCTCCGCAGGAATCGCCCATGCCAGACCAGCCCGTGCCGCGCCCGATGATTGAGGCCGCGGCTGAACGCATCGCCGGCCACGCCCGCACCACCCCGGTGATGCGGCTCGGCACCGGCGCCTTCGGCTCGCGCGCCGATGTCTCGCTCAAGCTGGAATGCCTGCAGCATGCCGGCTCGTTCAAGACGCGCGGCGCCTTCAACAACCTGCTCTCGCTGGACGTTCCGGCCGCCGGGGTCGCTGCCGCCTCGGGCGGCAACCATGGTGCGGCGGTGGCCTATGCGGCCGGCAAGCGCGGCGTCAAGGCGACGATCTTCGTGCCGGAGATCTCGCCGCCCGCCAAGATCGAGGCGATCCGGCGCTTCGGCGCCGAGGTCCGTATCGGCGGCGCGCAATATGACGACGCGCAGGCGGCCTGCGACAAGTTCGTGGCCGAGACCGGGGCGCTCAAGATCCACCCCTTCTCGGCCAAGGAGACGGTCGCCGGCCAGGGCACGCTCGGGCGCGAATGGCAGAGCCAGGAGCCCGATCTCGACACGGTGCTGGTCGCTGTCGGCGGCGGCGGGCTGATCTCGGGCATCGCCGCCTGGTTCTCCGGCACGCATGTCAAGGTCGTCGGCGTCGAGCCGGAGGGCTCGCGCGCCTTGCAGGCGGCGCTGGAGGCGAAGGCGCCGGTCACGGTGACGGTCGCCTCGGTCGCGGCGGATTCGCTGGGCGCCCGCAATGTCGGCCAGCTCGTCTACGATGTCTGCGAAGGCGCGGTCGACCATGTCGCGCTGGTGCCGGATACAGCGATCACGCAGGCGCAGAAGGTGCTCTGGCGCGACTTCCGGCTGGCGGTCGAGCCGGGCGGCGCGGCGGCGCTGGGCGCCCTGCTCTGCGGCGCCTACAAGCCCAAGCCCGGCGAGCGGCTCGGCGTGCTGGTCTGCGGCGCCAATGTCGATCTTTCCCGGCTGCAGGAGGTCGCGGGATGAGCGGCGCCCGCATCGCCAAGGGCGGCAAGGCGATCTACGGCGCGCCGCTCGGCATCCTGATGCTGGAGGCGCGCTTTCCGCGCATCCCCGGCGATATGGGCAATGCCGGCACCTGGCCGTTCCCGGTGCTCTACCGCGTCGTTTCGGGGGCGAGTCCCGAAAAGGTGGTGCTGAAGGGCGCCGCCGGGCTGCTGCCGGATTTCGTCGCGGCGGCTCAGGAACTGGTCCGGTGCGGGGCCGAGGCGATCACCACCAATTGCGGCTTCCTCTCGCTGTTTCAGCAGGAGCTCGCTGCCGCCGTCGGTGTCCCGGTCGCGACCTCCTCGCTGATGCAGGTGCCCTGGGTGCAGGCGACCCTGCCGCCGGGCGAGCGCGTCGGCCTCGTCACCGTCTCGGCGGCGACCTTGACGCCGGCGCATCTCACCGCCGTCGGCGTGCCGGCGGACACGCCGGTCACCGGCACCGAGAATGGGCGCGAGTTCTTCCGGGTGCTGATCAAGGCCGAGAAGGACGACATGGACGTCGACCTCGCCGAGCAGGACGTGGTCGAGGCCGCCCGGAATCTCGTCGCGGCGCATCCCGAGGTCGGCGCGATCGTGCTCGAATGCACCAATATGCCGCCCTATGCCGCGGCCGTGCAGGCGGCGACCGGGCTGCCGGTCTACGACATCTATTCGCTGATCAGCTGGTTCCATGCCGGTCTGCGGCCGAGGAGCTTCGGCTGAAGGACGGCTTTACGCCCGCCCCCGTTGCAGCGCACAATCGCGCTTCCGCTGCGAGAGCCCGCCATGTCCGACCTTCTCCCCGAGACCAGCGCCGCCAAGACCGGCGTCCCCAAGGCCAGCGCCGCCAAGACCAGCCCCGGCCGCTTCTTCGAGGATTTCCGGCTGGGCGAGACCATCGTGCATGCGACGCCGCGCACCGTCACGGCCGGCGATGTCTCGCTCTATACGGCGCTCTACGGCTCGCGCTTCGCGGTGCAGTCCTCCGACGCCTTCGCGGTCGCACTCGGCTATCCCGGCGCCCCGGTCGACGACCTGCTGGTCTTCCACATCGTCTTCGGCAAGACCGTGCCGGACATCTCGATCAATGCGGTCGCCAATCTCGGCTATGCCGATGGGCGCTTCCTGAAGCCGGTCTATCCGGGCGACACGCTCTCGGCGGCCTCGGAGGTCATCGGCCTGAAGCAGACCTCGGGCGGCGATGCCGGCATCGTCTATGTCCGCTCGATCGGCCGCAACCAGCATGGCGAGATCGTGCTGAGCTATGCGCGCTGGGTGCTGGTGCGCAAACGCAATCCCGGCACGCCGGCCGAATTCGAGGCTGTTCCGGAACTGCCCAGGGCGGTGCTTCCCGAGGCCCTGGGCGAGAGCTGCCCGGCGCTTTCGCTGGCCGGCTATGATGACGGGCTCGCCGGCTCGGCCTTCCGCTGGGGCGACTACCAGGCCGGCGAGCGCATCGACCATGTCGACGGCATGACCGTCGAGGAGGCCGAGCACCAGATCGCGACGCGGCTCTACCAGAACACCGCCAAGGTGCATTTCGACGGCCATGGCGCGCGTGAGACCCGCTTCGGCAAGCGGCTGATCTATGGCGGCCATGTCATCAGCCTGGCGCGGGCGCTGTCGTTTAACGGGCTCGGCAACGCCTTCCACATCGCCGCGATCAATGCCGGCCGGCATGTCGCGCCGCTCTTTGCCGGCGACACAGTCTATGCCTGGAGCGAGGTGCTGGAGGCCGCGGAACTGCCGGGGCGGGAGGATGTCGGGGCGCTGCGCCTGCGCCTCGTCGCCGCCAAGAACCTGCCCTGCGACGAGCACCCGCTGAAGCTGGGCGACCAGTATGCCGAGGGCGTGATCCTCGATTTCGACTACTGGGCGCTGCTGCCGCGATAGGCAGATGCAATCGCCGGCGGGCGTACCCGTCATGGCGAGCGAAGCGAAGCAGTGACGATTCAAGCGCGCTCAGCGCGACTGCGTCGTCTCTCCGCTCTTCGAAACCCGGATGCCGCCCTTGGCGTCGGTCGCGACCTCGTAGGTCAGGAGGTCGACATGGCCCTCCTGGGAGATCGAGACGGTGTAGGAGGTGGTGGAGTTCTGCTTGATCGCGCTGATGCCGCCGCCGCCGACCTGGCTGTAGTTCTTGCCGATATCGGCAAGGATGGCCTCGATAATGCACCTGGAGCGTTCGATCGCGTTCATCTGGCAGCGCTTTCCTGTTGAGGTGAGACCGGCCCGGTTTCCCTGAGCGCCGGCCGGGCCGGCTGCTCCGCCGACGAGGAGGAGCATCAGGGAAAGCAGCATGAGAGAGATACGCATGGCGTGGCCTTTCGTTCTGCCGGCGCGATCATCGGCGCAACTGGCGCGTCGTCACCAGCCTGCCGGCGGCGATCTCGGCCGGGTTCCGCGGATAGAGCCGCTGCAGCCTGGCTTCCCAGTCCGTCAGGGTCAGTGCCGCACCCTGGGTCGCGATCGCGATGATCGCCTTCCGCCATGGCATGGCCTGCGTCGTGCGCAACTGCATGCCCTGGCCCATCACCGAGTTCTTGTCGGCATCGGCGACGCCGTAGCAGGTCGCGCCATTGGTGTCGCCGCCGGGCGGACAATGCGCCTTTCCGACATCGACATGGTCGAGACCCAGCAGATGGCCGACCTCATGGACATGGGCACGCTGCATGATCGCCCTGTGCCGGCTGTTGGTGCCCTTGCGGACCATCCTGGTGTCGAGGCTGTCATAGAGGCTGGCATGCGAGCCGAACCAGTTCTCGCTGTGGTGAAGCCGGACGACGTCGATGACCTGATGGTGGCCGCCGAAGCTGATGTCGCGATCCTCGATGCAGAACCTGCACCAGATGTTGGGCCGGTACTTCACGCCGTTCTTGTCGAACTCGTAGAGCGCGAAATTGTTGGAGAGCCAGAACTTGCCGTTCCAGAAATTGACGGCCGAGCTGACGAAATTGCGCTTCCACAGGTTCCAGGCGCCGTTCGTCCATTTGACGATCCTGCGCGTCGGCTCGGCGGCGTCGCCATAGTCGTGATAGGTTCCGTCCGCGGCGCCGCCGGCCGGGTTGATCTGCCGGAAGCCGAGCTTCAGGGTCAGCGTCAGCTCGGCGTTGTTGTAGGGGTCGCAGGGGTCGGTGTTGAGCTCGGCTTCGAAGGTCGGCAGGCTGAGGCTGATCTTCATCGGAGGTCCTTCAGACATCGGTGCCGGCGCCGAGGGACAAGACAATGCCGCGAGGCCGGCTCTGGCTGGCTCGCAGCGCTTGTGCGGCTCAAGCCGGTTTTCGCCCGGACCTTCCAAAAAGGGCTTCCCGCCTGCATAAAGTTACAGAATCTAGATTCTGTAACTTGGCTTTGCCGCTATCGCATTGCAGCAAGGGTCGGGTTTCGTTAGAGAGCCATACACTCTAGAACGATACCAAGAGATCGTTCGCAGACGAGCTCGAAGGTTCGGGAGAGTTCAACTTGGCCGAGGTCAAACCGGCGGCGCGCCCGCTTTCGCCGCATCTGCAGATCTACCGCTGGTCCTGGACGATGGCGATGTCGGTCGCCCATCGCATCACCGGGACCGCGCTCTATGGCGGCACGCTGCTGGTCGCGCTCTGGCTCGTCGCGGCGGCTTCCGGCCCTGCCGCCTATGACATGGCGCAGGCGATCGCGGGCTCGATCCTCGGCCGGCTGGTGCTGTTCGGCTACACCTTCGTCCTGCTCCACCACATGGTCGGCGGCCTGCGCCACTTCGTCTGGGACACGGGCCATGGCTACGATCCGCAGACCCGGATGAACCTCGCCAAATTCAGCGGGCTGGTCTCCGGCATCCTGACCCTGCTGGTCTGGATCGCCGCCTACGCCCTGCGCTGAGGAAAAGCCGATGCTCTCCAACTCCTCGATGCGCACCCCGCTCGCCCGTGTCCGCGGCCTCGGCTCGGCCAAGTCCGGCACCGGGCATTTCTGGCTGCAGCGCGTCACCGCCGTCGCCAATGTCTTCCTGGCGCTCGCCTTCCTCGTCATCGTCGTCTCGCTGGTCGGCAAGCCCTATGCGGCGGCGGTCGCGACGCTGGCGAATCCGTGCGTCGCGATCCTGATGCTGCTCTTCGTGATCTCCGGCGCGGTGCATATGCGCCTCGGCATGCAGGTCATCATCGAGGACTATGTCCACAGCGAGGGCCTCAAGATCGTGGCCGTGATGGCCAACACCTTCTTCGCGATCGCGGTCGGCGCCGCCTGCGCCTTCGCATTGCTGAAGCTCTCTTTCGGAGCCTGAAACGATGGCGATCACCAAGCCCCGCTCGGTCCCGGCCTATGCCGGCCAGGCCTATCCGATCACCGACCACAGCTTCGACGTCGTCGTCGTCGGCGCCGGCGGGGCCGGCCTTCGCGCCACCGTCGGCTGCTCGCAGGCCGGCCTGCGCACCGCCTGCATCACCAAGGTCTTCCCGACGCGCTCGCACACGGTCGCGGCCCAGGGCGGCGTCGCCGCCTCGCTCGGCAATATGGGCAAGGACACCTGGCAATGGCACATGTACGACACCGTCAAGGGGTCGGACTGGCTCGGCGACCAGGACGCGATCGAGTACCTCGTCCGCAACGCCCCGGCGGCGGTCTACGAGCTCGAGCATTGGGGCGTGCCGTTCTCGCGCACCGAGAGCGGCAAGATCTACCAGCGCCCCTTCGGCGGCATGACCACCGAATTCGGCGAAGGCCCGCCGGCGCAACGCACCTGCGCCGCGGCCGACCGCACCGGCCACGCCATGCTGCACACGCTCTACGGCCAGGCGCTGCGCTACAACACCGAGTTCTTCATCGAGTATTTCGCCATCGACCTGATCATGGACGATGACGGCGCCTGCCGCGGCGTGATCGCGCTCAAGCTCGATGACGGCACGCTGCACCGCTTCCGCTCGAAGATGGCGATCATGGCGACCGGCGGTTATGGCCGCGCCTATTTCTCGGCGACCTCGGCCCATACCTGCACCGGCGATGGCGGCGCCATGGTGCTGCGCGCCGGCCTGCCGCTGCAGGACATGGAGTTCGTGCAGTTCCACCCGACCGGCATCTACGGCGCCGGTTGCCTGATCACCGAGGGCGCGCGCGGCGAGGGCGGCTACCTGACCAATTCGGAAGGCGAGCGCTTCATGGAGCGCTATGCCCCTTCGGCCAAGGACCTCGCCTCGCGCGACGTCGTCTCACGCTCGATGACGATGGAAATCCGCGGCGGCCGCGGCGTCGGCAAGAACAAGGACCACATCTACCTCCACCTCGACCATCTCGACCCGAAGATCCTGCATGAGCGCCTGCCGGGCATCTCGGAGAGCGCCAAGATCTTCGCCGGCGTCGACGTCACCCGCGAGCCGATCCCGGTGCTGCCGACGGTGCACTACAACATGGGCGGCATCCCGACGAACTTCCACGGCGAGGTCTTGACCAAGGTCGACGGCAATCCCGACACGGTGGTGCCCGGGCTGATGGCGATCGGCGAGGCGGCCTGCGTCTCGGTGCACGGCGCCAACCGCCTCGGCTCCAACTCGCTGATCGACCTCGTCGTCTTCGGCCGGGCCGCCGGCCTGCGCTGCGCCGAGATCGTCAAGCCGGGCGAGGCGCAGCCGCAGCTGCCGGCGAACTCGGCCGACCTCGCGCTGACCCGCCTCGACAAGTACCGCAATGCCGCCGGCGGCACGCCGACGGCGGAGCTGCGCGGGCAGATGCAGAAGACCATGCAGGATAATTGCGCGGTCTACCGCACCGGCGAGACGCTGGAGGAAGGCCACAAGCTGATCCACCAGGTCTGGGCCGGGATCGAGGACATCGCCACGACCGACCGCTCGCTGATCTGGAACTCGGACCTGATCGAGACGCTGGAATTCGACAACCTGATCACCCAGGCCGTCGTCACCATGGATTCGGCGCTGAACCGCCCGGAGAGCCGCGGCGCCCATGCCCGCGAGGACTATCCGGACCGCAACGACAAGGACTGGATGAAGCACACCCTCGCCTGGATCGACGACGCCAAGCGCACGGTGACGCTCGACGACCGGCCGGTGCACACCTACACGCTCTCGAACGACATCGAGTACATCAAGCCCAAGGCGCGGGTGTATTGAGGACGATCTGACAGATGGCCGCTTTCAATCTTCCTCAGAATTCCCGCTTGATCGAGGGCAAGGCCTGGCCGAAGCCGGCCGGCGCCGCGAAGCTGACCGAGTTCAAGGTCTATCGCTGGAATCCCGACGACAGCGCCAATCCGCGCACCGATACCTATTATGTCGACCGCGAGGATTGCGGGCCGATGGTCCTCGACGCGCTGATCTGGATCAAGTCGAAGATCGACCCGACGCTGACCTTCCGCCGCTCCTGCCGCGAGGGCATCTGCGGCTCCTGCGCCATGAACATGGACGGCAAGAACGGGCTCGCCTGCACCACCGGCATCGACGAGTGCGGCGGCACGGGCAAGAATGCGGGCAGGGTCGCGATCTATCCGCTGCCGCATATGCCGGTGGTCAAGGATCTGGTGCCGGACCTGACCCGCTTCTACGCCCAGCACGCCTCGATCGAGCCCTGGCTGAAGACGACGACGCCGGCGCCGGAGAAGGAATGGTCGCAGGCCAAGGGCGACCGCGAGAAGCTCGACGGGCTCTATGAGTGCATCCTGTGCGCCTGCTGCTCGACCTCCTGCCCGAGCTATTGGTGGAACGGCGACCGCTATCTTGGGCCGGCCGCGCTGTTGCAGGCCTATCGCTGGCTGATCGACAGCCGCGACGAGGCGACCGGCGAGCGGCTCGACGATCTCGAGGACCCGTTCCGGCTCTATCGCTGCCACACGATCATGAACTGCGCCAATGCCTGCCCGAAGGGGCTGAATCCGGCCAAGGCGATCGCCGAGGTGAAGAAGATGATGGTGGCGCGGCAGGTCTGAGGCGCCCGCCTCGTCGGATTTCGGCGGAAGCGCGCCGAATTTCGAGAAGAGAGCCCTTGCCCATGAAGAACGGGATGATCGTCGCGCCGCAGCCGGAGGCGGCCGAGGCCGGCGCGGCGGTGCTGGAGCGCGGCGGCAACGCCGTCGATGCGGCGATCGCCTGCGCCTTCATGCAAGGGGTGGTCGATCCGCTGATGTCCGGCATCGGCGGCTTCGGCTCGATGCAGCTCTACATGCCCGGCAAGGGCATCCACCAGATCGTCGAGTTCTATGCCCGCGCCTCGCTTTCGGCGAAGCCGGACATGTGGCTGGGCAAATTGCAGGGCCAGTCGCGCGATGGCTTCGCCTTCCTGCTCGAAGGCGGCATCAGCGAGTTCGGCCATCTCGCGGTGTGCACGCCCGGCAGCGTCAAGGGCTATGACTACGCGCTCTCGCGCTTCGGCACGATGGACTGGGCCGACGTGATCGCGCCGGCGATCCGGCAGGCGCGCGAGGGCGTGCTGGTGCGCCCGCACATGCACTGGTTCTGGTCGCAGGACCAGAGCAGCTCCGGCCAGGTCAACACCGCCGACAAGCTGCGCTACAGCGAGACGGGAAAGCGCCTCTACTTCCGCCCCGACGGCAGCGCCAAGCGTCCGGGCGATACGATCGTCAACGCCGACATGGCCAACACGCTGGAGCGGCTCGCAAAGGGCGGCGCCGATTTGTTCTACCATGGCGAGCTCGCCGAGGAGATTGCCGCCGACTTCGCCCGTCATGGCGGGCTGATCTCGCGCGACGACCTCGCCAGATACGAGCTCTCGGTGGCCGAGCCGATCTGGGGCTCCTATCGCGGCCACCGCATCTCGACGAGCCCACCGCCGGCAAGCGGCATGTCGATGCTGCAGATCCTCAACATGCTCGAGCCCTTCGACCTCGGCGCGCTGACCCATGGGAGCGCCGAGCATGTCCGGCTGCTCGCGGAAGCGATGAAGCGCATGACCATCGACAAGGACCGGTTCATGGGCGATCCGGCCTATGTCGATGTGCCGGTCGAGCGCCTGATCTCGAAGGAGCACGCGGCGGAGCAGGCGCAGAGCATCCGCCGCGGCGAGCGCGCCGACGTCAAGCGGCTGGAGCGCTCCTCCTCGCGCGAGACCACCCATGTCACCGTGGTCGACCGGCACGGCAACGCGGTCGCGCTGACCCATACGCTCGGCAGCCCTTCCGGTGCGATCACCGAAGGGCTCGGCTTCATCTACAACGGCACGATGAGCCGCTTCGACCCGCGCCCCGGCCGCGCCGGCTCGATCGCACCCGGCAAGCGCCGCTCCTCCTCGGCCGCGCCGACCATCGTCTTCAAGGGTGACAAGCCGTTCATCGTCATGGGCGCGCCGGGCGGCAGCTATATCGCCCCGGCCATGGCGCAGGGCATCAGCAACGTCATCGACTTCGAGATGGGCATGCTGGAGGCGGTGGCGGCGCCGCGCATCGTCGCGGTCTCGAATGCGATCGACATCTCGAACCGCATCCGCCGGAGCGTCGAGGCCGAGCTCAAGGCCGATGGCTACGACGTCAAGCGCTCGGCCCAGAGCTACCCCTTCGCCGCCCTGCACGGCGTCAGGATCGAGGACGGGAACTGCAGCGGCGGCGCCGATCCGCAGCGCGACGGCATGGCGATCTCGGTGCCGGGGTGAAGGCAGCGGGACCCTTCGCCGTCATTGCGAGGCGGCTTCAGCCGCCGAAGCAATCCAGGCGCGGCAGAGCGAGACCTTCTGGATTGCTTCGCTTCGCTCGCAATGACAGCGAGTGGCGGCCGCCACTCACCCCGGCGCGATCTGCAGCGGGTCGACCGAGATCGCCCGCTTCAGGGCGCGCAGGCCGAAGGTCGTGCGCGATTGGCGCATGCCCGGCAGCCGGTAGATCTTCTCGCGCAGGAAGCGCTCGTAATGCTCGGTGCCGCTGACCACGGCCTTGACCAGGTAATCGTAGTCGCCGGTGACGAGATAGGCCTCGACCACCTCCGGAATCCGCGCCAGCGCCTCGCCGAAGCGGTCGAGCAGCTTGTCGTCATGCTTGTCGAGGGTGATCTCGATGAAGACGACATTGTCGAGCCCGAGCGCCCGATGGTTCAGCACGGCGACATATTTCTCGATCGCGCCGCTCTCCTCCAGCCGCCGCACCCGCGTCCAGCAGGGCGAGGGCGACAAGCCCACCTTCTCGGCCAGCGCGTTGATCGTCAGCCGCCCGTCCTCCTGCAGCGCCGACAGGATGCGCCGGTCGATCGCATCGAGCTCGTCGCCTCGCCTCGCCTTCACCGCCATCGGATGTTCTTTCTGCTGCCTGATCCAATGACAGAAGAATCGTCCGCATTATTCCGAAATTCAAGTCGTGTTCGGCAGGATTCCCTGATCGGGCAGGCCTAGCATGCGTGCAAGGGAGAGCGCGCTGCGGCGCGCGCGCTTCGACATGCCTTGCAGCCTTGCTCGCATGGCGGAATGCTAGGCCAGAATGAGCCAAGGGAGCGCGGACATGACCACCCCCTCACCGCTTCGGTTCCATGTTCCCGTTCCGGCGAGCCGCCCCGGGGAAAAGCCCGATTTCTCGCATGTCGTGATCCCGAAGGCCGGCTCGGTGCAGCGCCCGCCGGTCGATGTCGAGCCCAGGGAGATCCGCGACCTCGCCTATTCGATCATCCGCGTGCTCAACCGCGAGGGCGAGGCGGTCGGTCCCTGGGTGCCCGATCTCGACAAGGACGCGCTGATCCGCGGCCTGCGCCACATGATGACGCTGCGCGCCTTCGACGCGCGCATGCAGATGGCCCAGCGCCAGGGCAAGACCTCGTTCTACATGCAGCACACCGGCGAGGAAGCCGTGAGCTGCGCCTTCCGCATCGCGCTGGGCGAGGGCGACATGAACTTCCCGACCTATCGCCAGGCCGGGCTGCTGATCGCGCATGATTATCCGCTCGTCGAGATGATGTGCCAGATCTACTCGAACGAGCGCGACCCGCTGCGCGGCCGCCAGCTGCCGATCATGTATTCGTCGAAGGAGCACGGCTTCTTCTCGATCTCGGGCAACCTCACCACCCAGTTCGTCCAGGCCGTCGGCTGGGCGATGGCCTCGGCGATCAAGGGCGACAGCCGCATCGCCGCCGCCTGGGTCGGCGACGGCTCGACGGCGGAATCGGATTTCCACGCCGCACTCGTCTTCGCCTCGACCTACAAGGCCCCGGTCGTCCTCAACGTCGTCAACAACCAGTGGGCGATCTCGACCTTCCAGGGGATTGCGCGCGGCGGCTCCGGCACTTTCGCCGCAAGAGGCCTCGGCTTCGGCATCCCGGCGCTGCGCGTCGACGGCAACGACTACCTCGCGACCTATGCGGTGGCGCAATGGGCGATCGAGCGGGCGCGGCGCAATCTCGGGCCGACCCTGATCGAATACGTCACCTACCGCGCCGGCGCGCATTCGACCTCCGACGACCCTTCCGCCTACCGGCCGAAGAGCGAGTCGGACGACTGGCCGCTCGGCGACCCGATCGTCAGGCTGAAGCAGCATCTGGTCGCCATCGGCGCCTGGTCGGAGGAGCGCCACAAGCAGACCGAGGCCGAGATCCTCGCCACCGTGATCGCCGCCCAGAAGGAGGCCGAAAGCCACGGCACCCTGCATGCCGGCGGCAAGCCCTCGGCCCGCGACATCTTCGAGGACGTCTATGCCGAGCTGCCGCCGCATCTGCGCCGCCAGCGCCAGCAGATCGGGGTTTGATGCGATGCGCCGTCCGCTTCTCACGGCTTCCGTCATTGCGAGCGTAGCGAAGCAATCCAGGGAGACTTGGCTCCCTGCCGCCCCTGGATTGCTTCGTCGCTTCGCTCCTCGCAATGACGGCTCGGACCGGGCCGTCACCATCGGAAGGGGAGTCTGATCCATGGCCCGCATGACCATGATCGAGGCGATCCGCTCAGGCCTCGACGTCTCGATGGGCCGCGACGACAATGTCGTCGTCTATGGCGAGGATGTCGGCTTCTTCGGCGGCGTCTTCCGCTGCACCCATGGCCTGCAGCAGAAATACGGCGTCAATCGCTGCTTCGACGCGCCGATCAGCGAGCTCGGCATCGTCGGCACCGCGATCGGCATGGCCGCCTATGGCCTGCGCCCCTGCGTCGAGATCCAGTTCGCCGACTACATGTACCCGGCCTATGACCAGATCGTCTCGGAAGCGGCGCGGCTGCGCTACCGCTCGGCCGGCGACTTCACCTGCCCGATGGTGATCCGCATGCCGACCGGCGGCGGCATCTTCGGCGGCCAGACCCACAGCCAGAGCCCGGAAGCCCTGTTCACCCATGTCTCCGGCCTGAAGACCGTGGTGCCCTCCAATCCGCGCGACGCCAAGGGCCTGCTCATCGCCGCGATCGAGGATCCCGATCCGGTGATCTTCCTCGAGCCGAAGCGGCTCTATAACGGCCCCTTCGACGGGCATCACGACCGCCCGGTCACGCCCTGGTCGAAGCATGAGCTCGGCGAGGTCGAGGAGGGGCACTTCACCATCCCGCTCGGCAAGGCGGCGATCCGCCGCGAGGGCCGGGCCGTCACCATCGTCACCTATGGCACCATGGTCCATGTCGCAGAGGCGGCAGCTGCGGAGACCGGCATCGACGCCGAGATCATCGACCTGCGCACGCTGCTGCCGCTCGATCTCGATGCCATCGTCCAGTCGGTCGCTAAGACCGGGCGCTGCCTCGTCCTGCACGAGGCGACGCTGACCTCGGGCTTCGGGGCGGAACTGGCGGCGCTCGTGCAGGAGCACTGCTTCTACCATCTCGAGGCGCCGGTCGTGCGCGTCACCGGCTGGGACACGCCCTATCCGCACGCGCAGGAATGGGCCTATTTCCCCGGGCCGGCCCGCGTCGGCGCGGCGCTTCGCGAGATCATGGAGAGCCGCTGATGGCCGAGCGCATCATCAAGCTGCCGGATGTCGGCGAGGGCATCGCCGAGGCCGAGCTGGTCGAGTGGCACGTCAAGGTCGGCGATATCGTCCGCGAGGACGACCTGCTCGCCGCCGTGATGACCGACAAGGCGACCGTCGAGATCCCGGCGCCGATCGATGGCGAAGTGCTCTGGATCGGCGCCGAGATCGGCGACACGGTCGCGATCGGCTCGGCTATCGTCCGCCTGAAGGTGGCCGGCGACGGTGCTGCGGCCGAGGAGAAGGCCGACGAGGACAAGGCCGAGGAAAAGCAGGCAGCAGCCGAGAAGCCGCCCGCCAAAGCGGCCAAGCCCGCGGCCGCCCCTTCGGCCACCGCCGTCGAGCCTGCACCGCCCAAGCCAGCCGCGCCCCCGGCGAAGCCGGCTCCGGTCGCCACCAGGGCGCCTTCCCCTGTTGCAGCCCCCGGCGCGCCGCGCCGCGCCGCCGGCGAAAAGCCGCTGGCCTCGCCGGCCGTGCGGCTGAAGGCGCGCGAGGCCGGTGTCGACCTGCGCCAGGTCGCGGGCTCCGGTCCGGCCGGCCGGGTCACGCATGAGGATATCGACGCCTTCATCCAGCGCGGCCCGGAAGCCCCGGCCGCCGGCGGGCTCGTCCCGAAGACGGCGGTCACCGACGTCAAGGTCGTCGGCCTGCGCCGGCGCATCGCCGAGAAGATGGCGCTGTCGAAGTCGCGCATCCCGCACATCACCATCGTCGAGGAGATCGACGTCTCGGCGCTCGAGGAACTCCGCGCCGCGCTCAACAGGAAGCCGACCGCGGAACGGCCGAAGCTGACGCTGCTGCCCTTCCTGATGCGCGCCATGGTCAAGGCGCTGGGCGAGCAGCCGGCGCTGAACGCGCTCTTCGACGACGAGGCGGGAATCGTCCACCAGCATGCCGGCATCCATATCGGCATCGCGACGCAGACCCCTTCGGGCCTGATCGTGCCGGTGGTCAAGCATGCCGAGGCACGCGATCTCTGGGGCTGCGCCATCGAGCTTTCGCGCCTCGCCGAGCGCGCCCGCGACGGCTCGGCGACGCGCGACGAACTGACCGGCTCGACCATCACCATCACCTCGCTCGGCGCGCTCGGCGGCATCGCCACGACGCCGGTGATCAACCATCCCGAGGTCGCCATCGTCGGCGTCAACAAGATGGTGGTGCGCCCGGTCTGGGACGGCACCAGCTTCGTGCCGCGCAAGATGATGAACCTCTCCTCCAGCTTCGACCATCGCGTCGTCGACGGCTGGGACGCCGCCGTCTTCGTGCAGCGCCTCAAGCAATTGCTGGAGACGCCGGCGACGCTGTTCGTGGATATGTGATGTCGACGGTCATGACACGCGCCCGGGCCGGAGATTCGGGAGCAATGTCGGCGCCTTCCCGTCATTGCGAGGAGCGGAGCGACGAAGCAATCCAGGGGCGGCAGAGCTCTACAAGACTGGATTGCTTCGCTGTGCTCGCAATGACGATGCGGTTCCAACGCAGAACCCCAGCCGATGACGGCGGAGTGCAATCATGACCGAGATCAGGCTATGACCGAGATCACCTGCAAGCTGCTCATCATCGGCGCCGGGCCCGGTGGCTATATCTGCGCCATCCGCGCCGGCCAGCTCGGCATCGACACCGTCATCGTCGAGAGCACCAAGCTCGGCGGCAGCTGCCTCAATGTCGGCTGCATTCCCTCCAAGGCGATGATCCACGTCGCCGAGGAGTTCGAGAAGGCGGCGCATGCCGCCGCCGGCAAGACCCCGTTCGGCCTCACCGTCTCCGCGCCGGCGCTGGACCTGAAGCAGGCCGTGGCCTGGAAGGACGGCATCGTCCAGCGCCTCAACAACGGCGTCGCCGGGCTCCTGCGCAAGGCCAAGGTCAAGATCCTGCACGGCCGCGCCCGCTTCCGCGACGGCAAGACCGTGACGGTCGAGACCGAGACCGGCCCGCGGACGGTACGGGCCGAGGCGATCGTCATCGCCACCGGTTCGCAGCCGGTGGAGCTGCCCTTCCTGCCCTTCGGCGGCAATGTCATCTCCTCGACCGGCGCGCTCGCCCTCACCGAACTGCCCAAGCGCCTCGTCGTGGTCGGCGGCGGCTATATCGGCCTCGAGCTCGGCACCGCCTTCGCCAAGCTCGGCAGCAAGGTCACGGTCGTCGAGGCGCAGGACAGCATCCTGCCGCTCTATGATGGGGAGCTGACCGCGCCGGTGGGCAAGAGCCTGACTGCGCTCGGCGTCGAGGTGCTGACCGGCGCCAAAGCCCTCGGACTAGCCGCCAAGGGCGCCGGCCTGCGGATCGAGGCGGCCGACGGCAAGGAGCGGACTCTGGCGGCCGACAAGATCCTGGTCACGGTCGGGCGGGCGCCGACCACCGCCGATCTCGGCCTCGAGGAGCTGGTGCTCGACATGGATGGCCGCTTCATCCGCATCGGCGAGCGCTGCGAGACCTCGATGCGCGGCATCTACGCCATCGGCGACGTCACCGGCGAGCCGATGCTGGCGCACCGGGCCATGGCGCAGGGCGAGATGGTCGCCGAGATCGTCGCCGGCGAGCGGCGCGCCTGGGACAAGGCCGGCATCGCGGCGATCTGCTTCACCGATCCCGAGATCGTTTCCGCCGGGCTCTCGCCGCAGGAAGCCAAGCGCGCCGGCTTCGAGACGAAGATCGGGCTCTTCCCCTTCGCGGCGAACGGCCGGGCGATGACCCGCCATGGCGAGCAGGGCTTCGTGCGCATCGTCGCGCGGGCCGACAACCATCTCGTGCTCGGCGTGCAAGCGGTCGGCCAGGGCGTCTCGGAGCTCTCCACCGCCTTCGGCCTCGCCATCGAGATGGGCGCGAGGCTGGAGGATGTCGCCGGCACGATCCACGCCCATCCGACGCTGGGCGAGGGTTTCCAGGAGGCGGCACTGAAGGCGCTCGGCCACGCGCTGCACATCTGATCTTACGTCAGAAGCCGGCGCTGCCCCCTCCCAATCCTCCCCCGTTCCGGGAGAGGGCTCCCGCGCCCCATTCCGCAGCGGTGCCGATGCCGCAGTAGGCGCATCTCTCTCCCGGAAACGGGGGAGAGACGGAGAGGGGGCAGCGCGGAGCCTGATCGAAAGCGCGCGATCGGCGCGGGGCGGCTCCTCGCCCGGCGAGGGTTGACGCAGGCCGGCAAGCCGCTTCGACTGGAGGCAACGGGCCCGCAGACGGCCCGCCCTTGCCGCGCCGGAGCCGACCGCCATGACCGAACCCTGCGACCTCGATGCCGTGACGGCCCGACGCCTGATCGGCGAGAAGAAGCTCTCGGCTGGCGAGTTGCTCGAAAGCTGCCTTTCCCGCATCGACGCGGTCGACCCCGCCGTCAACGCCATGGTGGCGCGCGATGACGAGCGGGCCCGCGCCGCGGCGAGGGCGGCCGATGCCGCGACCATGCGCGGCGATGCGCTGCCCGCACTGCACGGCCTGCCGATCGGCATCAAGGATCTGGAAGACGTCGCGGGCCTCACCACCACCTATGGCAGCCCGCTCTTCGCCCAGCATGTCCCGACCAAGGACCAGGGCATCGTCGCTTCCGTCCGCAAGGCGGGCGCCGTCATCGTCGGCAAGACCAACACCCCGGAATGGGGCGCCGGCGCCAATACCCGCAACGCCGTCTACGGCGTCACCGGCAACCCGTTCGATCCGTCGCGCTCGGCCGCCGGCTCCTCGGGCGGCTCGGGCGTCGCGCTGGCGACCAATATGGTGCCGATCGCCACCGGCTCCGACACCGGCGGCTCGCTGCGCAACCCGGCGGCGTTCAACGGCATCGTCGGCTTCCGGCCCTCGCCGGGCCTGGTGCCGAGTGACAAGCGGGCGCTCGGCTGGAACCCGCTCTCGGTGCTCGGCCCGATGGCCCGCAACGTCCCCGATCTCTGTCTGCTGCTTTCGACCATGGTCGGCGACGATGCCTGCGATCCGCTGGCGACGACGATCCATGGCAAGGATGTCCGCCGGCCCGAGGATTTCACCCGGCCGCAAGCGTGCGACCTCGCCTCGCTCAGGGTCGCGCTGACGCCGGATTTCGGCTTCGCGCCAACCGAGAAGCACATCCGCGAGGTCTTCGCCGACAAGACCGGCCGCTTCAGCGGCGTCTTCGCCCGCGCCGACCAAACCAGCCCCGATTGCCGCGGCACCGATGAGAGCTTCGAGGTGCTGCGCGCCGTCAATTTCCTCGCCGGGCAGTATGAGCGGGTGCGCGACACGCCGGAGCAGGTCGGCCCCAATGTCCGCGCCAATGTCGAGGAGGGCCTGCGCTATGGCGCCCTCGACATCACCCGGGCGCTGAAGCAGCAGACAGTGATCTACCAGGAGTGGCAGCGCTTCTTCGCCGATTACGACGTCATCCTCTCGCCGGCGATGACGCTCTCCCCGCGGCCCTGGTCGGAGCTCTATCCCGCCGAGATCGACGGCAAGCCGACGCGGACCTATTTCCACTGGCTGGCGAACGCCTATGCGGTGACGATCGTCGGCCATCCGGCGATTTCGCTGCCGGTCGGGCTCGACCGCAACGGCATGCCCTTCGGCCTGCAGATCGTCGGTCCGCGCGGCGGCGACGCCAAGGTGCTTGCAGTTGCGGCCGCGCTGGAGGCACTCTTGGCCGGCGACCCGCTCACCGCCCGCCCGGTGCCGGACATCGCCCGGCTCGAGGCCGCGCCGCGATTGCAGGACAGCCCGAACTTCCTGGGCTTCGATTAGGGATTTTTAGCCGCCCGTCACCACAACCATAAAAAAGGGGAAGTCAGGATGAAGCGTCGTCAGTTTCTGCAGGGCACGGCCGCCGCCGCGCTGTTCGCTCCCGCCCTTGCCAGGGAGGCCGTGGCACAGGGCGCCAGCACCACCGTGATGAAAATGGCGCCGCAAGCCAATCTAACCTCGCTCGACCCGATCTGGACGACGGCGACCGTCACCAACAATCATGGCTACTATATCTACGACACGCTCTATGGCGGCGACCTGAACCTGAAGCCGCAGCCGCAAATGGCCGAGGGCCACGAGATCTCGGCGGACGGCAAGACCTGGCGGATCAAGCTGCGCGAGGGTCTCGCCTTCCATGACGGCCAGCCCGTCAGGTCGGCCGACTGCATCCAGAGCCTGAAGCGCTGGTGCCAGCGCGATCCCTACGGCCAGTTGCTCGCCCGGGCCGTCGAGGCCTGGAACGCGGCCGACGAGCGCACCATCGAGATCAAGCTGACGCGGCCCTTCCCGATGATGCTCGACTGCCTCGCCAAGGCCGACAACCCGCCCTTCATCATGCCGGAGCGGCTGGCGAAGACCGAAGTGACCAAGCAGGTCACCGAGATGGTCGGTTCCGGCCCCTACAAGTTCATCGCCGCCGAATACGTCTCCGGCAGCCGTGTCGTCTACGAGAAGAACGAGGCCTACAAGCCGCGCAGCGAGCCCCCCAGCCGCAATGCCGGCGGCAAGGTCGCCCATTTCAAGCGCATCGAATGGCCGATCCTGCCCGACCCTGCGACGGCGGCCGCCGCCCTCACCAAGGGCGAGATCGACTGGTGGGAGCGCCCGCTCGCCGATCTGCAGCCGCTGCTGGCACAAAGCCCCGAGATCACCCGCGAGGTCATCGACAAGGCCGGCCGCGGCTCGATCATGCGGCTGAACCATCTCCAGCCGCCCTTCAACAATCCGAAGGTCCGCGCCGCCATCCGGCTCGCGGTCAACCAGGAGGACTATATGCGGGCGTCGCAGGGCGACGACACCACGGCCTGGCAGCTTTGCCGCAATCTCTGGTGGCGCGGCACGCCCTATTACACCGGCGAGCTCGAGGATTTGATGCCGCAGAGCCTCGACAAGGCCAAGGCGGCGCTGAAGGAGTCGGGCTACAACGGCGAGAAGGTCGTCATCATCAACCCGAGCGACTTCCCGGACATCGGCCCGCTCGGCGACGTCACCCATGAGCTGCTCAAATCGCTCGGCATGAATGTCGAGATGGCGGCGAGCGACTGGGGCACGGTCGTCCAGCGCCGCAACAGCCGTGAGCCGGTCGAGAAGGGTGGCTGGAGCATCTTCCACACCACAGGCGCGGCGATCGGCTGGGGCAACCCGGCCTTGTCCAACCTGGTGCGCGGCCCGGGCACGACGGGCTGGTTCGGCTGGTGGACCAACGCCAAGGCCGAGGAACTGGCCGAGGAGTGGCTCTATGCCTCGGACGAGGCCGCTCAGAAGAAGGTCGCGGTGACGCTCGGCCGGCTGGCGCTGGAGGAATGCGCCACGATCCCGCTCGGCCAATTCGTCATCAAGACCGCCTATCGCAAGGACCTGACCGGCATGCTGCCGGGCTCGGCGCCTTATCCGTGGGGGCTGAAGCGGGCGTGACGCCTGGCCTCGTGACGAGCGAAACGCGGGGAACCCTCTCCTGTAAGGAGAGGGCAGGGTGAGGTGTAGGCCCTGTGACCAGCTCCGCGAGAGCTGACAGCGCGGTTGGGTTCAGGCCAACGATTCAGCTTCCGAACACCTCACCCCTGCCCCTCTCCTTCCAGGAGAGGGGTTTCGCGTCGTGGTTCTCGCGCCCTATGACGCCGCCACCGCGGCCGACCAGGGCGAGGCGGCGTCGCTGATGCCTTCCGCCTCGCTTTTGCCCGCCCGGATCAGGTTCGGGCAGGCAAAATTGAGCGGCAGCACGCCGTGCTCGACGATCGTGAGCGGTCCCGCAGCCTCAAGCGCGTCGAGCGTTTCCTCGGGCAGGCGCGCATCGGCGCTGGTGCCGTCCGGGCCGGAGACGTCGATGCGCGGCTGATGCGCGGCATCGTCGAGGCTCATGCCGCAATCCAGGGTGAAGGCGAGCATCTGGTAGATGCTCGCCAGGATGCGCCGCCCGCCCGAGGACCCGGCGGCATGCCGCGGCCAGCCGCCATCGGCCGGCGTCACCACCACTGGGCACATATTGCAGAGCGGGCGCGCGCCCGGCGCGATCGCATTGGCGCTGCCCGGGCGCGGATCGAACCACATCATGCCGTTGTTCATCAGCACGCCGGTTTCCGGCAGGACGTAGCGGCTACCCATCGAGGAGAGCAGCGTCGTGGTCAGCGCGACGAGATTGCCCTCGCCGTCGACCACGGTGAGATGGGTGGTGCAGGTCTCAGCCGGTTCCTTCGCCATCTGCGCTGCGCCGAGGCCTGAGAGCCGGCTGGAATAGGCCTCACGCATCACCTGCGAGAGCCTGGCGAACCAGGCGGCGTCCGGCTGCCCGGCGGGCGGCGGGCTTGCCGCCATGCCCTCGATCACCGCCTGCAAGGTCGGCGCCGCCGTCAGCCCGCCGGCGGTATGGATCTGATGCGTGCCGCGCCAGTCGATCACCGGCGCCTCGCGCAGGCTCGCCTCGCAAGCGGCGAGGTCCTGCGCGTCGACGACGCCGCCCGCGGCGGCGATGTCGGCGGCAAGCCTGCCCGCCAGTTCGCCGCGATAGAAATCGTCGAGCCCGGCTTTCGCCAGATGCTCCAGCGTCGCCGCGAGATTGCCGAGGGGCCGGAAGCCGGGCACGCCCTGATAGGGCGGCACCGGCGGCAGGCCGTCCGGCAGATAGATGCGGGCGCTCTCCTCATAGAGCCGCAGGATCGAAGCCGAGGAGGCGATCTTCAGCGTCGCGTACCAGTCCTGCGCCAGGCCGCGCCGCGCCAGGGCGATCGCGGGGGCGAGCAGCTCCGAGACCGGCATCCTGGTGCCAAAACTGTCCTTGAGCTTCGCATAGCCGGCCACCGATGACGGGATGCAGAAGGAAAGCGGGCCGTGGATGTTGCGGTCTCCGACGACGCCGGGCCAGGCGAAGAAGTCGAGCTTCATCTCGCCGGTCAGCGGGTAATCGGCCGGGTCGGCACGGCGCGGCGCGACCGGGCCGAAATCGATCACCTGGGCTTTGGTTTCACCGGCCTTGAGCACCACGCAAAAGCCGATGCCGCCGAGGCCGCTGTTCCAGGGCTCGACCGCCGCCAGAGCGAAGGCGGTCGCGACAGCCGCGTCCGCCGCATTGCCGCCGGCCTTGAGGATGGCGGCGCCGGCTGCCGCCGCCTCATGGTTCTGCGAGACGACGATGCCGCCCCGGCCGCGCGCCGAGGGCTTGGTCAGGCTCCAGTTCTGGCTGCGATAGGCTTTGGCGCGGTGCGGCTCGGCATTCATCGTCGGTCTCCGGGGGATCTCGCCGCCATCGTGGCATGCGCGCCCGCCGCGGTCATCGGCGTGGCGCGAAGGGCCGGTCCTCATTCAGAGCGTGCGCAGCTCGTCCTTCTTGACCTTGCCGGTCGCGGTCATCGGCAGGGCTGCGACGAGGCGGATCTCCGGCACCTTGTAGGCGGCCATCCGCGCCTTGCACCAGGCGGCGAGCGCGACCGCGTCCGGCTGCTCGGCCGACGCCGGGTTGAGGCAGATATAGGCGACCGGGACCTGGCCGCGCTCGGCATCCTCGCGGCCGATCACGCCGGAGGCGGCGATCGCCGGGTGCTGGCCGAGCAGCGCCTCGATCTCGGCCGGGAAGACGCTCATGCCCTTGACCTTGAGCATCTCCTTGCGCCGGCCGAGGAAATGCAGATAGCCGTCCTTATCGAGCACGCCGATGTCGCCGGTGTGCAGGAAGCCGCCGCGGATCGCCTCGGCGGTCGCGTCGGGCTTGTTCCAATAGCCCTTCATCAGCGAGGGCGTGCGCACGCAGATCTCGCCTTCCTCGCCGAGCGGCTTCAGCGCCCCGGTTTCGAAATCGCAGATCTTGAACTCGGTCCCGGCCATGGGCAGGCCGACGAAGACCGGCTGCGAATTGAGGTCGAAATCCTCCTGCTGCATGCCGACGCTGAAACTGTCCATCGTATGGGTCTCGGTCATGCCCCAGGCGGCCTCGACCATGGTGCCGCCGGTGAGCTCGCGCCAGCGTGCGCGGAAATCCGGGTTGAGCTTCTTGACGAAGGAGGAGACCCGCACCCGCTTCAGCGAGGTCAGGTCGAATTCCCGCACGCGCTCGTGCTCGAGAATCTCGACCGTGTTGTCGACGAGCAAATAGGAGAAGCTCGCTCTGTAGCGCTGGGTCGCCGCCATGAAGCCGACGGCATCCCAGCGCGCCATCAGCACGACCGTCGCCCCGGCCACGATCGGGAAGAGCAGCCCCGCATCCTCGCCGGCGATCCAGAAGATCGGGACGAAGTTGACCACGATATCGTCGGGCGTCAGCGCGAAGCTGGTGGCGAGGCTGGTGGCCGCGGTGTAGAGCATGTCGGCTTGCGTATGGACGCAGCCCTTCGGCATGCCGGTGGTGCCGCCGGTATAGTTCAGCGCCGCGACCGCATCGAGGTCCGGCACGACCTCCGGAGCCGGTTCGGACACCGCCTCCAGCGCCGGCATGAGCTCGATCTCATCCTCGCCCGCCGGCAGGCGCGGCTGCCGCATGGCGGCGGGCGCCGGGAAGCTCGGCTCGGCCGGCATAAAATCGGCGAAGCCGGTGACGAACACCGTGCGGATCGCGGTCTGCGCTCGCACGGCCCGCAGCAACGGTAGCAGGGTGTCGAGGCAGATGACGGTTTCGGCAGCGGTGTCGTCGAGCTCATAGGCGAGCTCGGCCTCGCGAAACAGCGGGTTCACCGGCACATGCACGCAGCCGAGCTTCAGGATGCCGAAGAAGGCGATCATGAATTGCGGGCAGTTCGGCAGGAAAACCGCGACCCGGTCGCCGCGACGCACGCCATGGCTGTGGAGCAGGGCGGCGAAGCGGTCGCTCAGATCGTCGAGCTCGGCATAGCTGATCTCGCGTCCGTAGAAGATGCAGGCCGGCTTGTGGGGTTGGCGCCGCGCCCATTCGCGCAGGTGCTCGCTGATCGCGATCTCGCCGAGCGGATAATGCGGCTTTCGCGGCAGGTCGGACGGCCAGGCCTTGTCCCAGAGCGCGTGCAACCCGGCCAGATAGGCGGCTTCCTGCAATTGCAACCATTCCTCCCGATCATTGATTTCCGCCGCCGGCCGGCAGCGCGGTTGCTGCGAGAAGAGCCAATCTGCCGCGCCGCGGCAAGCGGGCCGAACCGACCGGCGCCGACCCTGCGGGGCCGCCTGCTACCTCACTTGCCGAGCACGAGGTTCGGCAGCCAGGTCGTCAGCGGCGGCCATAGCGTGATCGCGATGAGCACCGCCAGCAGCGGGATCAGCCAGGGCACGATCGCCCGCGACATCGCCTCGAAGCTGATCCTGGCGATCTTCGCGGTGACGAAGAGCACGACGCCGACCGGCGGCGTGATCGTACCGATCATCAGGTTGAGCACGAAGATCAGGCCGAACTGGACCGGATCGATGCCGAACTGCGCCGCCGCCGGCGTCAGGATCGGGATCAGGATCAGCATCGCCGCCAGCGCTTCCATGAAGCAGCCGACGAAGAGCAGCAGCAGGTTGACGATCAGGAGGAAGATCAGCGGATTGCCGGCGAGGTCGACCAGCATCGGCCCGACCGTCTGCGGGATGCGCGAGATCGACAGGCACCAGCCGAGCGCCGCCGCCGTCATCACCAGCGCCAGCACCACGCCGGTGGTCTCGACCGTCTGGACCACGAGCTCGGGCAGGTCCTTGAGCGAAAAGCTGCGATAGACGAAGAGCCCGAGCACGATCGCATAGGCGGTCGCGACCGCAGCGGCCTCCGTCGGCGTGAAGATGCCGGCCATCATGCCGCCGAACAGGATCGCCGGCGTCATCAGCGCCCAGTGCG
This sequence comes from Allobosea sp., assembly GCF_036675845.1. Lineage (GTDB taxonomy): Bacteria > Pseudomonadota > Alphaproteobacteria > Rhizobiales > Beijerinckiaceae > Allobosea. The sequence goes on from NZ_JAKFED010000052.1 coordinate 62,144, forward strand.
CCTCCTTGTAGGCGACCCAGAGCTTCGCCATGCCGGGGAAGGGGTGGCGCGGCAGGTCGCGCTTCTTCGCGACATAGACCACCATTCCCATCAGCGCGCCGGCCATCAGCAGGCCCGGGATGACGCCGGCGAGGAAGAGCCCGCCGATCGAGACATCGGCCGAGACGCCGTAGATCACCATCGGCAGCGAGGGCGGGATGATCGGCCCGATCGTGGCGGAGGCGGCGGTGATCGCCGCCGCGGTCTCGGGATCGTAGCCCTCGTCCCGCATCGCCTTGATCTCGAGCGTGCCGACGCCGCCGGCATCGGCGACCGCCGAGCCCGACATGCCGGCGAAGATCACGCTGGCGAAGATGTTGGCGTGGCAGAGCCCGCCGCGCATGAAGCCGACGCAGGCCGTGGCGAAGGCGAAGATCCGGTCGGTCACCCCGGCCGAATTCATGATGTTGCCCATCAGGATGAAGAGCGGCGCCGCCAGCAGCGGGAAGGAATTGGCCGATTGCGCGATCTTCTGCGGCACGATGCCGAGCGGGAAGCCGCCGAAGAAGGCGAAGGCGATGGCCGCGAGCCCCATCGAGACGAAGAGCGGCACGCCGATCAGGAGCGCCGCGAACCAGAGCGGCAGGATCTGCAGCATCAGGGTGGTCATAGCGGCTGCGTCCCCGGTTCGGCGGCCTCGAGCTTGCGGCCGGAGAGCACGGCGGCGATCTCGGCCAGCGCCTGCAGGATCAGCGCCAGCCCGGCGAGCGGCATCACCGCATAGAGCGCTGCGCTCGACACCGGCAGCGCGATCGATTCGACATCCCAGGTCCGCTCGATCAGCCCGAAGGAATAGCGGATCAGGACGGCGGCGAAGAGGATGATCGCGCCTTGCGTCGCGATCTCCAGCAAGCGCCCGGCGCCGGCCGGAAGCCGCTCGGCGATGACGGTGATGCGGATATGCGAGCGCTGCCTCGCCGCGATGATCCAGCCGATGAAACCGGTCCAGACCAGAAGGTACTGCGCCAGCTCGTCGGTCCAGGCCAGCGGCGCGTTGACCTGCCGCGAGGCGACGCCGAGCAGCACCGTAACCAGCATCGCCAGCAGCAGGACGACGGCCGAAGCGCGCACGAAACGATCGGAGAGATGGAGGAGGGTTTTCACTGCGCGGCAGGCCCCGATGTCATGCTGAAGTCTCTGCAGATCCGAGCGATGCCGTCATGCTCGCCCTTGTGGCGAGCATCCACGTCTTGAACACCGCACTCGACCGGTGAAGCGAAGACGTGGATGGTCGGGACAAGCCCGACCATGACGGCGAACTGCCGGCTGCACCGCTCAAAGAGCCGCCAGCGCGTCCCAGGTGCCCTTGCCCCATTTGCTCTCGAACTGCTTGGGCAGGGTCGCCAGCACCGGCTTGCTGAAGCTTTCCAGATCGGGCTCGGTGACGGTCATGCCGGCCGCCTTCAGCGTCGCGACCAGGCTGCCTTCCTGGCTCGTCAGCTCGGCATCCTGCCAGGCGGCGCCATTGGCGATCGCCGCCTCGAGGATTGTCCGGTCGGCCTCCTTCAGCCCCTTCCAGAAATCCTGGTTCACGATGACCAGGCGCGGCGTGATGATGTGGCCGGTCAGGATCAGGTGCTTCTGCACCTCCTGCAGCTTGGCGCTGTGGATCGTCGGCAGCGGGTTCTCCTGGCCGTCGACCGCGCCCTGGCTCAGCGCCAGATAGAGCTCGTTGAAGTTGACCGGCGTCGCCTTGGCGCCCCAGGCCTCGACCATGGCGCGGAAGGTGTCGACCGGCGGCACGCGCAGCTTCAGGCCGACGACGTCGGCGGCGCTCTTCACCGCCTTCGAGCCGGTGGTGAGGTGGCGCTTGCCGTAATAGGTCACCGCCGCCATGCGCATGCCGCGCTTCTTGACCAGCTCGTCGTTCATCTGCGCGAAGACCGGCGCCTTGCCGACCTTGGCCATATGGGCCGGGTCGCGCCAGAGATAGGGCGCCTCGATCACCGAGAGCTGCGGCAGGAAGGAGCCGAGTGCGGCGGCGCCGTCCGTCGTCATGGTCAGCGCGCCCGAGGCGACCGATTCCATCATGTCCTTGCCCGAGCCGAGCTGCCCCGCCGGGAAGGACTGGATCTCGACGCGCCCTCCGGTCTTCTCCTTCACCTCCTTGGCGATGCGCTCGACCATCTGCACCTGCGGATGGGTGGTCGGCAGCATCTCGCCCCAGCGCAGCACGGTGGCCTGCGCCCTGAGCACGGTCGGCATCGCGATCGCCGTGCCGGCCGCGGCCGAGCCGGCGAGAAAGGCGCGCTTGGTCAGCTTCGTCATGGTCTTCTCCCTCCCTGTGTGACGCCAACGCTCTTCCGAAGCCCTCATCCTGAGGAGCGATCCGCCGGATCGCGTCTCGAAGGCTCCAGATTGCTCCGGTGCCTCCTGGATCATCCTTCGAGACGCCGCTTCGCGGCTCCTCAGGATGAGGGCGTGAGATCGAGAGTCCTGGTCTTCTCCCTCGAAACAGCCGTTTTCCGGCCTTGTGGTTCGGTTCAGTAACTCATCGCCCGGGCACGGGCGTTGCCGATATGCTCGCTCATCGCTGCCGCCGCCGCCTCCGGATCGCGCGTTTCGATCGCCGCGATGATCCGCAGATGGTCCTGCATCACCGGCACGATGATGCTGTTGTGGATGCGCGTCTCGTATTGCCGGATCAGTCTGATCTTCAGCCAGGTGACGCGGAAGGCCTTCGAGACGATGTCGTTGTCGAGATGGTCGATGATCGCCTCATGCATCAGCCGGTCGACATCTTCGGCCTCCTCGATCAGCGCCTGGCCTTCCTCGCCAGCCTCGGCGCGGCGCACGATCGCCTCGTGGCGCTGGCGCTGCTCGGCGATCTCGGCATCGCTGGCGTTGCGGGCATAGGCGGCCGTCGCCTCCTTCTCGAGGAAGAGCCGGAACTGGAAGGCGTTGCGGATCAGGTCGAGATCGACATGGGCGACCTGCATGCCGCGCTGCGGCACGGTCTTGATCAGCCCCTCCGCCTCCAGCCGCGGGATCAGCTCGCGGATGGCGCCGAGCGGGAAGCCGGTCATGGCGACGAGCTCGCGCTGGGTGACGAACTGGCCCGGCTTGATCTCGCGGGCGAGCAGCCGCTCGGTGAAGCTGGCATAGGCCCGCTCCCTGAGCTTCAGCGGCTCGCCTTCGCGTTCCGGCTCGGGCTCGCTCATCATTTCCCCTCTCAAGCCGCCCTGGCGCGGCTGATCTGGTCGAAGGCCGCGAAGAGCCGCTGGCGCTGGCTTTCGTCGAGCGCGGTCAGCGGCGGGCGCATCGCGCCATAGCCGGCATCGCCATGGAGATGGCCGACCAGGGCCTTCACCGCCGCCAGCACCGGATAGGAGCAAATCTCGTCGACCAGCGCGTTGACGACCGGGTCCTCGGCGCCCTCATAGACGATCGGCCGCAGCAGATGCGGGGCGAGATTGGCGAGGCCGCAGATCGAGCCCTGCGCCCCGGCGCGCACGGCGCGCCCGAGCAGGCGCTCGTCGCCGACCAGGATGGCGAGCTCGCCATGCGCCTTGAGGAAGGCTTCCGTGGTCGGGTAGTCGCAGGAGGAATCCTTGACGCCGGTGACGATGCCCGGGAAGGCCTTCTTCAGCCGCTCGACCAGGCCGACCGAGATGTCGACCGCCGTCACCGAGGGGATGTGATAGAGGATGGTGTTGCGTGCCGACGGCCCGAGCTTCTCGAAGAATTGCGAGAACCAGGCATAGAGCCCCTCGTCACTGATGCCCTTGAAGTAGAAGGGCGGCGCGACCAGCAGCCCCTTCGCCCCGACATTCAGCGCCGTCTGCGCCTGCTCGACCGCCTCGTGCAGCGAGGCGGCGGCGACGCCGGCATAGATCTTCGTCGCCGGGTCGATCCCGGCTCCGACGAGCGCGCCGAGCATGGCGGTGCGGGCCGGGCTGCCGAGCGCCGCGCCCTCGCCGGTGGTGCCGAACAGGGTGACGCTGTCGCAGCCATTGCCCAGGACATGGCGGGCATGGTGGACGAGACGCGGCAGGTCGACCGCGCCGCCCTCGCGCATCGGCGTGGTGATGGCGCAGGAGAGGCCGAAGCGGTTGGGGTCGAGGGCCATGGAGATCGTCTTTCCCGAAGCGTGTTGAGCTGACATGTTAGAAACAGGTTAGCGCGCAGGCAGCATGGCCGCAAGCGGATCAGCCATCCTTGAGCCCTCCGGCGGAAAGCCCGGCGACGATCTCGCGCTGGGCGAGCACGGTGAGCAGCAGCACCGGCAGCGTCACCAGCAGCGCCGCTGCGGCGAGCGGCCCCCAGGAGATCTGCTCGAAGGTCAGCGAGTTGTAGACGGCCGAGGGCAAAGTGCGGCTGTTCTTGCCGCCGAGCACCACCGAGAAGATGAAATTGTTCCAGGAGAAGATGAAGGCGAGGATGCCGCCGACGACGATGCCGGGCCGGGCGAGCGGCAAGGCGACATGGCGGAAGGCCTGCCAGGTCGTGGCGCCGTCGATGCGGGCGGCGTCCTCGAGCTCCATCGGAACGTTCTCGAAATAGCCGATCATGATCCAGACGATGATCGGGATGGTGATGACGAGATGGGTGATCACGAGCGCGGTGATCGTGCCGACCAGGCCGGTCATCTGGAACAGCAGGAAGAGCGGGATCAGATAGGACAAGGCCGGCGTCATCCGCGCGATCAGGATCAGGATCGCGAACTTGTTGGCCTTGCCGCGCGCGATGCCATAGCCGGCCGGGACGCCGACGGCGAGGCCGATCAGCACCGCCCCGCCGGTGACCAGGATCGAGTTCCACAGATAGAGCGCGAAATTGTTCTGGGCGAAGACGTCGACATAGTTCTTCAGCGTCGGCGGGTTCGGGATGAAGACCGGCGGGAAGGCGGTGTTGTCGAGCTCGTTCTTGAAGGAGAGCGAGATCATCCAGAGGAAGACCAGCACCGCCGGCGAGACCAGCACGAAGACCGAGGCGTAGAAGCCGAGCTTTTTGACGAGTCGCTTCATCGGCGTGCCTCGCCTGCCGAAACCGCTCCGTCATCCCGGGCGGCCAAAGGCCGTCCCGGGATCCATCGGAAAGCTCGGCGCTCTCTGATGGATCCCGGGACTTCGCTGCGCGAAGCCCGGGATGACGGAGCGTTTCCCTGCCAACTCGTCATCACGCGTTCCACTTCGACTTCTGGCGCGCGTAGAGCAGCAGCAGCGACAGCATGATGATGATCACGAAGAAGATCACCACGACGGCGGAGGCGTAGCCGATCTTGTAGAACTGGAAGGCCTGCAGATAGAGGAAGATGTTGAGCGTCTCCGAGGCCGTGCCCGGCCCGCCCTGGGTGATGACGAAGATCGTGTCGAAGACCTTCAGCGCGTCGATGGTGCGGATCACGATCGCCACCATGATGAACGGCCAGACCAGCGGCAGCGTGATGTGCCGGAACATGTGCCAGTCATTGGCGCCGTCGATCAGCGCGGATTCGTAAGGCTCGCGCGGCAGGCCGGCGAGGCCGCCGAGCACGATCAGCATGACCAGCGGCGTCCAGTGCCAGACCTCGACCAGGATCAGCGTCGGGATCACGGTGTCGGGATCGTAGACCCAGGGCTGCGGACCGATGCCGACCAGCGAGAGAAGGTAGTTCAGCACGCCGAGCTGGGGGTGGAACATCATCGTCCAGACCAGCGCCACCGCGACCGGCGTCGCCATCATCGGCATCACGAAGATGGTGCGCAGCAGCCCGCGGAACGGGAATTCGCGGTGGAACACCAGGGCCGCGGCGGTTCCGAAGAAGATCGGCAGCACGACGGCGAGCACGGTGAAATAGAAGGTGTGCACCATCGATTCGAGGAAGCGCGCATCGCGCAGCAACTCGGCATAGTTCTGCAGGCCGACGAATTCCGGCCCGCCGCCGATCTTCCAGTCCTGCGTCGACATGTAGAGCGTGAACAGCCAGGGGAAGACGATCACGCCGACGACCAGCAGCACCGCCGGGACCGAGAACAGCCAGTAGCGCGGCGTGAAATCCTGCGACTGGCCCGTCGCAAGGTGCGCCGGCTTCGCAAGGCTCGCTGGTAGGGCGGTGGTGCTGCTCATGCTGTCCGCTTGCAATTGGGCGTCATGGCCGGGCTTGACCCGGCCATCTCAGGAAGGAAACGCACTGGTCACGAGATGGCCGGGTCAAGCCCCGGCCATGACGCGTCTGGCGGCCTCAGCCCTGCTCGCTCTTCAGCAGCACCGGCGCGAAGGCTTCGGTAGCCTTCTTCAGCTCGGCCGCGACATCGGCGCCGCCGATGGCGTTGGTCAACGCCACGCCGAAGACGTCGCGGAACTCGGTCACCGGCACGATCTGCGGCAGGCCGGCCCGGGCGATCTTGGCCGAAGCCAGCAGGCATTCGAAATACTGCTTGCCGAACTTCGACGAGGCGATCGTCTCCTGGTCGAGATAGGCCGAGGAGCGGCCCGGCGCGCCGGCGCCCGCCTTCAGCATCGCGATCTGGTTGGCCTTGTTGGTCATGAACTGGATGTAGAGCCAGGCCGCCTGCTTCTTCTGCGAGCCGCGCGAGATGCCGATGCCGTCGGCGAACATGCCGGCATGGTGCGCCTTCGGTCCGGGCGGGGTGACGCCATAGCCGACCTTGCCGACGATGCGCGACTTGGTCGGATCCTCCAGCGGCGTGGCGAAGCCGATGCCGTCGAGCCACATCGCGGCGCGGCCCTGCATGAAGGTGGTCTGGCATTCGTTCCAGTTGAAGCCGACCTGGCCGACCGGGCCGGTCTCCTTGTTGAGCTTCTTGTAGAGCTCCCCGGCCCAGATCGCCTCCGGCCCGTCGGTCTGCAATTTGCCGTCGGGGCCGACCGCCTCGATGCCCTGGCCGAGCAGCAGGCTGGTCCAGACCGGGATATTGGCGTTCTTCAGGCCGCGCGAGACGAAGCCGGCGACGCCCTTGGCCGGGTCGTGCAGCTTGGCGGCGACGGTGGCGATCTCCTCCATCGTCTTCGGATAGGCCACGCCCTTCGCGTCGAAGAGCTCCTTGTTGTAGTAGATCATCCAGTAGTCGACGAAGAACGGAATGGTATCGAGGGCCCCGTCGGCCTGGCGCGCATAGGCCACCGGCCCGGCGCCGAAATCGTCGAAATTGAAATCGGGGGCGGTCAGCGAGGCATCGGCGATATAGGGCCGCAGATCCTCGAACCATTTGCCCTTGGCGGCCATGCGCTTCTGCACATGCAGCGAGATGCCGCTGACGTCGAAGCTCGGCTTGCCGGAGGCGAACTCGATCACCGCCTTCTGGCGCTGCTGCTGTTCCGGCACCTGCTCGCCCGAGACCTTGATGCCGGTGAGCTCGGTGAATTCCTTCTCCGCCGCCTGCATCAGGTCGGAGCGCGGATTCTTGACCAGCAGCACGTCGAGGGTCGTGCCCGAGAAGCGCTTCCAGTTGAACGCCGCCTGGGCGCGCGCCTCGCGCAGCACCAGCGGCGAGGCCACCGCCCCGGTGGCGCCGAGCGCAGCGGCGCCGCGCAGCAAAGCGCGCCGGGTCGGCTTCAGAATGCTGTCGGTCATGGTCGTCCTCCCTGTGGATATGAGAAGGCCGCTTCGGGCCCTTTGATCCGGTGCCGGCAGGCCGCGCTCCAGACGAGCGGCCCATGCCGAGGCCGCGACGCTAATCCGGTTCAAACCCGGTTGCAAGCTGACATGTTGGCGTGCACATAGTGCTGCACCTCCACCCGGCGGCCTTTCGCGCATGACGGCTTCGACGCTTCCTTCCAGACCGCTCGGCCGCTCCGGCCTCAGCCTGACCGCGCTCGGCTTCGGCGGCGCGCCGCTCGGCGATCTCTATGGCCAGCTCGACGAGGCGGCCGCTGTCGCGACCGTCGAGGCGGCGCTGGCCGACGGCGTCAACCTGATCGACACCTCGCCGCTCTATGGCCACGGCCTCTCCGAGCATCGCATCGGGGCGGCGCTGCGTCGCGCCGGCCGCAAGGACGTCGTGCTCTCGACCAAGGTCGGCCGCGTCGCTGAGCCTTTCGCCGGGCGCGGCGACGGCTCGGGCTATCGCGGCGGCCTGCCGCATGGCATGCGCTTCGACTATTCCCGTGACGGCGCCATGCGCTCGCTCGAGCAGTCGGCGCTGCGCCTCGGCGTCGACCGGTTCGACATCGTCCTGATCCACGATGTCGATGTCTGGACGCATGGGCAGGGCGCGATCGAGCAGCGTTTTGCGGAAGCCATGGACGGTGCCTATCGCGCGCTGGAAAGCTTGCGCGCCGCCGGCGCCGTCAAGGCGATCGGCGTCGGCGTCAACGAAGCCGAGATGTGCGAGCGCTTCGCCCGCGCCGGCGATTTCGACGCCATGCTGCTGGCCGGGCGCTACTCCCTGCTGGAGCAGCCGGCGCTCGCTTCCTTCATGCCGCTGGCGCTGGAGAAGGGCATCGGCCTGATGCTCGGCGGCGTCTTCAACTCGGGCATCCTTGCCACCGGCCCGGTCGCCGGCGCCAGGTACAATTACCGGCCGGCGCCGCCCGACATCCTTGCCCGCGTCGCCGCGATCGAAGCCGTCTGCGCGCGCCATGGCGTGCCTTTGCGCCGCGCCGCCCTGCAATTCCCGCTCGGCCACCCCGCCGTGGCGAGCCTGGTGATGGGCGCGGTCTCGGCCGGCGAGGTCGAAGACCAGATCGCCGAATTGTCCGCGCCGATCCCCGCCGCGCTCTGGACCGAACTGAAGGCACAGGGTCTGCTCGGCGCCGATGTCCCGGTTCCGGACTGAGCCGATGCGGATCGACGCTCACCAGCACTTCTGGACCCTCGCCCGCGGCGACTATTGCTGGCTGACGCCGGCGCTGGCCCCCATCCATCGCGATTTCGGCCCGGCCGACCTCGAACCGCTGCTGGCGAAACACGGCATCGCCCGCACCATCCTGGTCCAGGCGGCACCAACACAAGCCGAGACCGCGTTCCTGCTCGACCTCGCGGCGCAGACGCCCTTCGTCGCCGGCGTCGTCGGCTGGAGCGATTTCGACTCGCCCGATGCCGCGGAGCGCATCGCGCTGCTCGCCGACGATCCCCTGCTCGTCGGCTTGCGGCCTATGGTGCACGACCTCGCCGAGGACGACTGGCTGGCGCGGCCCGGACTGGCGCCGGCCTTCCGCGCCATGGCCGGCCATCACCTGGTCTTCGACGCCCTGCTGAAGCCGCGCCATATCGCGCCGATGCTCCAGGCGCTGGAGCGCCATCCCGAGCTTGCCGTCGTCATCGACCATGGCGCCAAGCCGGACCTCGTCAGCGGCGACCTCTCCGGCTGGCGCGACGGCATGACGGCGCTCGCCGCGCATCCGCAGCTGTTCTGCAAGCTCTCCGGGCTCGTCACCGAGGCGGCTCCGGACTGGACAAGCGAGACGCTGCGGCCGGTCGTCGAGCATCTGCTCGCCGTCTTCGGTCCGGAGCGCCTGATCTTCGGCAGCGACTGGCCGGTGGTGACGCTGCGGGCTTCCTATGCGCGATGGTTCGAGACCGCCGAGGGCCTGCTCGCCGGACTTTCCGATGCCGAGCGCGCCGCCATCTTCGGCGGCAATGCGCGCAAGCTCTATCTCTCGCAGCGCGGACGCCAGTGACATGCTGAAGAACCTCGACCCAGTCCTCTCCGCCGACCTGCTCTGGGTGCTCGCCGCCATGGGCCATGGCGATGAGCTTGCTCTGGTCGACGCCAATCACCCGGCCGAGACGATCGCCCGCGCGACCACGAGCGAAAAGCTGATCCGCCTTCCCGGCCTCACCATGGCTCGCGCCGCCCGCGCCATCCTCTCGGTGCTGCCGATCGACGATTTCGAGCCGGAGCCGGCAAGGCGGATGCTGGTCGTCGGCGACGCCACCGCGATCCCGCAGGTGCAGCAGCAGGTCCAGGCCGAGCTCGACCGGGCGCTCGGCCGCGCCGCACCGCTCGCCGGCATCGAGCGCTTCGCCTTCTATGCGGCGGCGAAGGCGAGCTTCGCCGTGGTCCAGGTCGGCGACCCGCGCCCCTATGGCTGCTTCCTGTTCCGCAAGGGCGTGATCGCTGGCGAGCCCGGATAGCAGGCCTGCCGCGGTGGCGGACTTGGCGCGCATACTAAAAGTAACATTTACAATGCATCTTTTATGAGCTAGAAACCGGCCCCATTCGGAGTGTCTCTTCATGAGCAGCTTGCGCGATGAACGGCCGGCTCGCCCGCAAGGCGAGGCCTCGCCACCCGAGGCCGGCACGACGCTGGTCCCGATGCTCGTCTCCGGCCTCGTCCTGATCGTCATCGCGATGGCGCTGGTGATGACCTTCGCCTAGAGCAGGCTGATCCTGCTCCGACTTCTCGATGAGCCGGAAGCGCACCGCAGCCGGAGGGCGCCAGCCCGATTCGGGAAGGTGTCTCGCTGCGCCGGCGGGCGAGCTCGAGCGGATGCGCGCCGATGCGAGAAAGCGGAGAGGGATCGAAACCGCACGACGACCGACTGGCGGTATCGCGCCAACAAGAATGGTGCCCCTGGCCGGGATCGAACCAGCACTCCTTGCGGAACTCGATTTTGAGTCGAGCGCGTCTACCAATTCCGCCACAGGGGCCCCTAGAGCCGGATCCGATCAGGTTGAATCAACCTGATCGGTGAATCCGCCTCTAAACTGTAGATAGAGAACGCGTGATCCGATCAGATTGCGCAGCAACCTGATCGGCGCGTGCTCTTGCGGGCGGCCGGGACTATAGCGGTCGATCCGGGCCGGTCAATCTCGCGTGAACGGCTTTTCGAAGCGAAAGCCGGCATGGACGCGGCAGGCAGACCCGGCTAGATCGCCGTGCGTCCATTCGGGCGCGGAGATGGCGATCTATCTTCCTGTCGCAGCATCGGACGCCTTTCGAAAACCGGATTCCACTTTTCGGTGCGATGCTCTAGCAAGATCGCGCCGCATCGGGCGGATACGCCGGCTGCGGAGAACGCCGTCGTCGAGAGAGGGCTGGAGCATGGCTTCCGCGAAAACGCCTCCCGCCACCGCCCTCCGGGGCGACAGGCCGGGCCTGTTCCAGCGCCTCTATCTCTGGACCCTGTCGCTTGCGGCGCGCCCCGCCGCGCAGCTCTGGCTCGCCGTCGTCGCCTTCGTCGAGAGCTCGTTCTTCCTGATCCCGGCCGATGTGCTGTTCGTGCCGATGGCGCTGGCGAAGCCGGCGCGGGCCTATCGCTACGCCCTGGTCGCCACCACCTTCTCGACGCTCGGCGGCATCGCCGGCTATGCGCTGGGCTACTACGCCTTCGACGCGCTCGCCCGGCCGGTGCTCGCCTTCTACGGCAAGCTCGACGCTTTCGAGGCCCTGCGCGCCTGCGCCGGCCCGGACATGACCCTGCTGCTCCTGACCACCTCGGGCCTCGCCCATCTGCCGCCGATCAAGGTGGTGACGATCCTCGCCGGCGCCGTGCATATCGGGCTCGGCTTCTTCGTCCTCTCCTGCATCCTCGCCCGCGGCGCGCGCTTCTTCGCGCTCGCCTATCTCCTGCGCCGCCATGGCGAGGCGATCCGGCATTTCATCGAGAAGCGCCTGAAGCTGATCGCGCTCGGCGGCGCCGCCGGGCTGATCCTGCTCTATTTCGGCCTCAAGCTGCTGACAGGCTCCGGCCAGCTTTTCTCCTGCTGAGCGAGCCATGACCAGCCCGTCCCACGCCCGCAGCTTCGCAAGCCCCCGCCGCGTCATCGCCCTGATCGGCCTCGCCAGCCTCGCCTTGATCGCCGGGGCCTGGTTCTTCGAGCTCGTCCTGCATCTGCGGCCCTGCAAGCTCTGCCTCGAGCAGCGCACCCCGCATTACGTCGCGATCGGGCTTTCGGCGGCCGCGCTGCTGCTCGCCCGCTCGCCGCGCACCCAGGCTCTCGCGCTGGTCGGCCTCGCCTTGCTGATGGCGTGGAGCACCGGGCTCGGCATCTATCATTCCGGCGTCGAATGGGGCTGGTTCGCCGGGCCGAACGATTGCGGCGGCGCTGTCCCCCCCGCCGCTTCCGGCATGCAGGACTTCATGCAGCAGCTCCAGACGACGCGCGTCGTTTCCTGCACCGAAGCGGCCTGGCGCTTCCTCGGCCTGTCGCTCGCCGGCTGGAACGTGCTCGCCTCGCTCGGATTGCTGGCGGCGGCGCTTCTCGGGCTGAAGGGCGCATTGAGGCTCAGCGGCAGAGCCTGAACGTCATTGCGAGGAGCGAAGCGACGAAGCAATCCAGGGGAGGCGTAGGGTTCTGCCGCCCCTGGATTGCTTCGCTGCGCTCGCAATGACGGAGAGAGTACCCGGAGCGCTTACGGCTCCAGTTCCGAATCCCAGTAGAGGTAGTCGAGCCAGCTGTCGTGCAGGTAGTTCGGCGGGAAGAGCTTGCCGTTGCGGTGCAGGTCGTTGATCGACGGGGCGAACGGCTTTTGCATCGGCAGCATGCCGACGGCATTCGGCAGCTTGTCGCCCTTGCGCAGATTGCAGGGCGAGCAGGCGGCGACGACGTTCTCCCAGGTCGTCATGCCGCCCTTGGAACGCGGGATGACGTGGTCGAAGGTCAGCTCGTCGCGCGCCAGGCAGTACTGGCAGGCGAAACGGTCGCGCAGGAAGACGTTGAAGCGGGTGAAGGCCGGCGTCCGCGACGGCTTGATATAGGTCTTGAGCGAGACCACCGAGGGCAGCTTCATGTTGAAGCTCGGGCTGCGCACTACGGTGTCGTATTCGGAGACGATGTTGACCCGGTCCATGAAGACCGCCTTGATCGCGTCCTGCCAGCTCCACAACGACAGAGGATAGTAGCTCAGCGGCCGGAAATCGGCGTTGAGCACCAAAGCCGGACAGCCGTCCGGCGAAGCCATCGGATGCATTACATGCGCCGTCACCCGTATCGCGCCTCCGCTTGTTCAGCCGGACGAATCCCGTAGCCCGACAATGTAAGCGCGAGACGACAGGATTGTGAAGCGGCTGCGGCGAGATGGTGTGCCGGCGCGGGGCGGAGCTTCATGCGCGCCCGTCATTCCGGACAAGCCGCGCAGCTCCGGAATCTATCCTGGGACTCGCATCAAAGAGCTAGAGCAGGATCAATCCGAAAAACCGGTCTCCACTTTTTCGCATCCTGCTCCAGCGCGTCACGATGGATTCCGGCGCTCCGCTTCGCGGCGGCCGGGACGATGCGGCTTACCTATGTGGGACAGCGCCTTCAGCGTGTCGGGATCGGCTTCTCGCCGCGATAATCGTAGAAGCCGCGCTTGGTCTTGCGGCCGAGCCAGCCGGCCTCGACATATTTCACCAGCAGCGGGCAGGGCCGGTATTTCGAATCGGCCAGCCCGTCATGCAGCACCTGCATCACCGAAAGGCAGGTGTCGAGGCCGATGAAGTCGGCGAGCTGGAGCGGGCCCATCGGGTGATTGGCGCCGAGCCGCATCGCCGTGTCGATCGCCTCGACCGAGCCGACGCCCTCATAAAGCGTGTAGACCGCCTCGTTGATCATCGGCAGCAGGATGCGGTTGACGATGAAGGCCGGGAAATCCTCGGAGACCGAGGCGGTCTTGTGCAGCCGGCCGACGAAGTCCTTGGCGAGCTCGAAGGTGTGGTCGTCGGTGGCGATGCCGCGGATCAGCTCGACGAGCTGCATCAGCGGCACCGGATTCATGAAATGGATGCCGATGAAGCGCTCCGGCCGGTCGGTGGCGGCGGCGAGGCGGGTGATCGAGATCGAGGAGGTGTTGGAGGCGAGCAGCGCGTCCGGCCGCAGATAGGGGCAGACCGCGGTGAAGATCTTGCGCTTGACCTCCTCGCTCTCGGTCGCGGCCTCGATCACCAGGTCGCAGGCGCCAAGGCCGTCGAGCGCAGGCGCCGCCGAAATCCGCGCCATGGCGTCGCGCCGGATCTCGTCGGCGATCGCGCCCTTCGAGACCTGCCTTGCCATGTTGCCGTCGATCGTCGCCAGCGCCGCGTTGATGCGGTCCTCGGCGATGTCGTGCAGCTTGACCTCGAACCCGGCTACCGACGCCACATGGGCGATGCCGTTGCCCATCTGCCCGGCGCCGATGATGCCGATCGTCCTGATCTGTTGGTCCATGTGACGCTTCTGTTTCCCGGTGGCTAGAGCACGCGCCGATCAGATTGCGGCGCAATCTGATCGGGTCCGCGTTCTCTATCAATAGCTCAGAGACAGATGCCTTCAGGTGGAACCGCGCAGCGCCGCCGCCCTAAAGCCTGATCCGTCTCCCAATATAGAGTTAGAGCAGAAGGCGAAAAAGCGGTTCCGCCCGTTCGCATTCTGCTCCAGCGCGGGCTGCCGCAGCTCGGCGGCCCGCAGATACGGCCTATTTTCCGATCTTCTCGAGCTCTTTTGCGAGCTCGGGCATGATGGTGAAGAGATCGCCGACCAGGCCGTAATCGGCGACCTGGAAGATCGGCGCCTCCTCGTCCTTGTTGATCGCGACGATGACCTTGGAGTCCTTCATGCCGGCGAGATGCTGGATCGCGCCCGAGATGCCGACCGCGACATAGAGATCCGGCGCCACGACCTTGCCGGTCTGGCCGACCTGCCAGTCGTTCGGAGCATAGCCGGCATCGACGGCGGCGCGCGAGGCGCCCATCGCCGCGCCGAGCTTGTCGGCGACCGGCTCGATCACCTTGCCGAAATTCTCGGCCGAGGCGAGCGCCCGCCCGCCCGAGACGATGATCCTGGCCGAGGCGAGCTCCGGACGGTCGGACTTGGCGACCTCCTCGCCCTTGAAGCTCGAAATGCCGGTATCCTCCACCGCCGCGACGCTCTCGATCGGAGCGGTCGCGGAGCCGTCGCCGGCCGCGTGGAAGGAGGCGCCGCGCACGGTGATGACCTTCTTGGCATCGCCGCTCTGCACCGTCTGGATGGCGTTGCCGGCATAGATCGGGCGCTCGAACGTGTCGGCCGAAACGACCTTGGTCACTTCCGAGACCTGCATCACGTCGAGCAAAGCGGCGACCCGCGGCATCACGTTCTTGCCGGTCGTGGTGCCCGGCGCGACGAGCGCGTCATAGGAACCGGCGAGCGAGACGATCAGCGCCGCGAGCGGCTCGGCGAGGCGGTGCTCATAGGCGGCGCCTTCGGCATGCAGCACCTTCTCGACGCCGTCGAGCCTGGCGGCGGCTTCGGCGACGGCCTTGGCGTTGTGGCCGGCGACCAGGACATGGACCGGGGCGCCGAGCGCCTTGGCGGCGGTCAGCGCCTTGCGGGTCGCTTCGTTGAGGGCCTTGTTGTCGTGCTTGGCGAGCAGCAGCGTCGTCATGGTTTCAGAGCACTCCCGCTTCGTTCTTCAGCTTCGAGACCAGTTCGGCGACCGATCCGACCTTGACGCCGGCCGAGCGGCTCGGCGGCTCGGCCGTCTTCAGCACCTTGAGACGGGGCGCGACATCGACGCCGAGCGCCTCGGCGCTGGTCTCGTCGAGCGGCTTCTTCTTCGCCTTCATGATGTTCGGCAGCGAGGCATAGCGCGGCTCGTTCAGGCGCAGATCGGTGGTGATGATCGCCGGCAGCTTCAGGGCCACCGTCTGCAGGCCGCCATCGACCTCGCGGATGACATCGACAGAGCCGTCGCCAACCGTGACCTTCGAGGCGAAGGTGCCCTGCGGCCAGCCGAGCAGCGCCGCCAGCATCTGGCCGGTCTGGTTGGCGTCGTCGTCGATCGCCTGCTTGCCGAGGATGACGAGTTCCGGCGTCTCCTGCTCGACGATGCTTTTCAGGAGCTTGGCGACGGCGAGCGGCTCGACCGTGCCGTCGACCTTGACCAGGATGCCGCGATCGGCACCCATGGCGAGGCCGGTGCGGATCGTCTCCGCCGCCTGCGCCGGGCCGATCGAGACGACGACGACCTCGGTCGCCTTGCCGGCTTCCTTGAGGCGCAGCGCCTCCTCGACGGCGATCTCGTCGAAGGGATTCATCGACATCTTGACATTGGCCAGCTCGACACCCGAGCCGTCCGCCTTCACGCGGATCTTCACATTGTAATCGACAACCCGCTTGACAGGCACGAGGATCTTCATGGGCGCTTCACCGTTCGGGAGAGGTGGACCGCGGGCCGGAGCCGAACGAAATGGCGGCAGTTCGGCATCGCGGCTCTCGGCTGGAATGCGCGGGGACCGTAGCGATGGGAATTTGCCGTTGTCAACGTCGCGAAGGTCGCGCCGGGTTCATGCCGGACGGCCGAACAGCGGCAGGCCGCGCCGGACCAGGAGCGGGGTCAGCACCGCGCCGGCACCGAGTCCGCCGAGATGCGCCCACCAGCCGACGGCGCCCTGCGTGTCGAACAGGGCTGCCAGCAGCTGGAACAGGATCCAGGCGCCGAGCGCATACATCGCCGGAATCCGCAGCGGAATCCATTTGAAGGCCAGCCCCCAGACCCGCACGCGCGGGTAGAGCATCAGATAGGAGGCGATCACGCCGGAAATCGCGCCCGAGGCGCCGACCAAAGGCTGCGGCGATTCAGGATTCATCAGCGCATGAAGGATGGCGCCCGCCATGCCGCAGAGCACGAAGAAGACCAGGAAGCGGACATGCCCCATCGCATCCTCGACATTGTCGCCGAAGACCCAGAGGAACAGCATGTTGCCGACCAGATGCGCGAAGCTGG
This sequence comes from Allobosea sp., assembly GCF_036675845.1. Taxonomy (GTDB): domain Bacteria; phylum Pseudomonadota; class Alphaproteobacteria; order Rhizobiales; family Beijerinckiaceae; genus Allobosea. The sequence continues at coordinate 78,734 of NZ_JAKFED010000052.1, forward strand.
CATGGAACAGGATGCCCGTCGCCAGCGTCAGCCAGGGTGGTGCCTTGTAGAGCTCCTCGGGCAGCATCGCCTCGCCGAACAGTACCGAGGGAATCGTCCCGAACCCGGCGAGCACGGCGACCTCGCCCGCCTCATCGGCAAAGAGATGGATGCCGAGCCGGATCGCGATGCACAGGCAGATCAGCCAATAGGTGACATAAGGGACGCGCAGGAAGCGCATCGGCACGCCGTCATGCAGCGGCACGAACATGGCCCGGTCCCCTTACCGGTTCTGGCCGGGCGTCCAGAGCACGTCGCCCCCCGCCCTGGCGTTGAGATAGCGGGAGGCGACGAACAGGAAATCGGAGAGGCGGTTGATGAACTTCAGCGCCGGCGGCGCGACGTTCTCGCCCTCGATGCCGGCGAGCTCGACCATCAGCCGCTCCGCCCGCCGGCTGACCGTGCGCGCGAGGTGCAGATGGGCGGCGGCGGGCGTGCCGCCCGGCAGCACGAAGGAGCGTAAGCTGCCGAGGCCCTTGTTCAGCCTGTCGATCTCGGCTTCGAGCCGGTCGACCTGCGCCTGCACGATCCTGAGCGGCTCCCATTCCAGCTTCTCGCCGGTATCGGGGGAGGCGAGCTCGGCGCCGAGGTCGAACAGGTCGTTCTGGATGCGGCCCAGCATCGCGTCGACCTCAGCATCTTCGCCGGCGCAATGCAGCCGCGCCATGCCGATGCAGGCATTGGTCTCGTCGGTGGTGCCGTAGGCGGCGATGCGCAGGTCGAATTTCGGCCGGCGCGCCCCGGTGGCGAGCGCCGTGGTGCCGTCGTCGCCGGTGCGCGTATAGATTCGGTTGAGGATGACCATGCGGGAGTTATAGCGCGCCGCCGCGAGAGAGGAAGGGGGCGGTTCAATCGCCCCCTCAACCCATCGGCAGCGGCAGCAGGCCCGGCTCCTTCAGTGTTTCCAGCGCGATCTCGGAACGCACCCGCGCCACGCTCTCATGCGGCAGCAGGATCTCGTTCACCAGCCGCGACAATTCCTTGAGGTCGCCGACCGCGACCTTAAGCATGTAGTCGGCCTCGCCGGTCAGGGCATGGGCCTCGAGCACCGCCGGCGTCAGCTTCACCAAATCGCGGAAGCGCCGGGCATTGTCGCGCGAATGGGTGTTGAGCGCGACATGGATGAAGACGGTGACCGAAAGCCCGATCGCCTCCGGATCGATCAAAGCGCGATAGCCGCGCACCACGCCCTCCTGCTCGAGCCGCTGGCGCCGGCGCGAAACCTGGCTCGGCGACAGCCCGACCTTCTCCGCCAGCGCGCCATTGGTCAGCGAGGCATCGTTCTGGAGGGCATCGATCAGGCGCCAGTCGAAAGCGTCGAGGACGGCCATTCCGTGAGCCTTTCAGCTTAAACATGCACGTTCCGTGCGAATAGAGCGCCTGGAAACCCGATTTTGCAAGGCCATTGCCAGCCGGACGCGAGACCATGTCCTTCACGTTCGATCAGGAGGAGAATGCCATGGGCCCGTTCCCGCACGATTCCGCCCCGCCCGCCATTTCCGAGGCCAACCCGATGGGCACCGACGGCTTCGAGTTCGTCGAATACGCCCACCCCGAGCCGGAAAAGCTCGGCGCGCTGTTCGAGACCATGGGCTTCACCAAGGTGGCGAAGCACCGCTCCAAAGCGGTGACGCTCTATCGCCAGGGCGACGTCAACTTCGTCGTCAACGCCGAGCCGGATTCCTTCGCGCAAGGTTTCGCTGCCGCGCACGGCCCCTGCGCCTGCGCCATGGCCTTCAGGGTGGTCGATGCCAGGCACGCCTTCGAGCGCGCCGTCTCGCTCGGCGCCGAGCCCTATGAGAGCCGCGTCGGCCCGGGCGAGCTTGCCATCCCCGCGGTGAAGGGCATCGGCGGCTCGCTGCTCTATTTCGTCGAGCGCTATGGCGAGAAGGGCTCGATCTGGGACGTCGACTTCGAATGGCTCGGCGAGCCAGACCCGCATCCCGAGCAGGCCGGGATGTATTACCTCGACCACCTCACCCACAACGTCATGCGCGGCCGCATGGACCATTGGGCCGACTGGTACGGCAAGCTCTTCAATTTCCGCGAGATCCGCTTCTTCAACATCGAGGGCAAGCTCACCGGGCTGATCTCGCGCGCTTTGACCTCGCCCTGCGGCAAGATCCGCATCCCGATCAACGAGTCGCTCGACGACAAGAGCCAGATCGAGGAGTACCTGCGCCAGTACAAGGGCGAGGGCATCCAGCATGTCGCGCTCGGCGCCCGCGACATCTATGCCAGCGTCGAGAAGCTGCGGGCGAACGGCCTGCCCTTCATGCCCGCGCCGCCCGCGACCTATTACGAGAAGGTCGACGCCCGCGTGCCGAACCATGGCGAGCCGGTCGAGCGGCTCAAGAGCAACGGCATCCTGATCGACGGCGAGGGCGCGGTCGCGCTCGGCGAGAAGGCCGGCCGGATGAGCAAGGTGCTGCTGCAGATCTTCTCCGCCACGGTGGTCGGCCCGATCTTCTTCGAGTTCATCCAGCGCAAGGGCGATGACGGCTTCGGCGAGGGCAATTTCCGGGCTCTCTTCGAATCGATCGAGGAGGACCAGATCCGCCGCGGCGTGCTGAAGCCGCAGGCGGCGGAGTAGGGCCCCCGCGTCATTCTCGGGCGAAGCGCAGCGCAGACCCGAGAATCTCAGGACGAGAAGGCGCCGGCCAGCGCCATTCCGGAAAGAGATGCTCGGGTCTTCGCCCGAGCATGACGGCGTCCGCTCACGCCGCCAGCTTCGGCGCGGTCATCGCCTCGCGCAGCGCCTGGGCGAAATGCCGCGCTGCCAGCCCGGCCTGCGGCGCGATCACCAGCGCGACCGAGAGCTCGAACAGGCCCGGCAGATTCTCGGGCGAACCGAGGCGGCGCAGGGTCGCCGGAGCGGCGCTCTCGGTGATCGCCGTGACGCACAGGCCCGCCTCGACCGCCGAGAGCAGGCCGGCCATATGCGAGGACGAGAACACCAGCCGGTGCGGCCGGCCCGCGGCTTCGAGCGCCCCGAGGATGCGCGGCCTGGCCCGGCAGCCCTCGTTGAACAGGCCGAGCGGCAAGGTCTCCTCCAGCTCGGGCCGATGGCCGCGCGCCGCGACCCAGACCAGCGGCTCGCGCCGCAGCCGTTCGCCCTTCGGCCGGCCCGGATCCTGGGTGATCACTGCAAGGTCGAGCTCGCCGGCGGCGACCGCCGGCTCGATCCGCTTCGAGAGCTCGCAATGCACCTCGATCTCGACGCGCGGATGCTCCTCGGCAAAGCGCATGATCAGCGGGCGCAGATAGGCGTCGACATAGTCGTCCGGCAGGCCGATGCGCAGCCGCCCGGTTGCCTTGTCGCCCTCCAGCTCGGCCCGCGCCTCGCGCTCGACGGCGAGCAGCCGGCGCGCATGGGCGAGCAGCCGCTCGCCGGCCTGCGTCGGCGTGACGCCGCGGCGCGAGCGCTCCAGCAATTGCCGGCCGAGCGTCGCCTCGAGGTCCTGAATCCGGCCCGAGATCGCCGATTGGGTGCGCCCGAGCCTCACGCCGGCCGCGGTGAAGCCGCCGGTCTCGGCGACCGCGACCAGCATGGCGAGCGCGTCGAGATCGAGATGGGTGGGCATGCGGGTCTCCATCGGAAACGCCAATAGATGAATCAGAATAATCCGTTTTTCCGATTGCAGGAAGCATCTTATATCGGCGGGTATCAAGACAGCCCTCATCCTGAGGAGCGATCGCGGATCGCGTCTCGAAGGATGGTCCAGCGCCCTCTGGATCATCCTTCGAGACGCCGCTCTCGCGGCTCCTCAGGATGAGGGCTCGCACGCAGCGACCGAAAGCCGACCATGTCCGCCCCCGGCCTCACCCTTTCCGACCGCCCGGCGTCGCCGGCGCTCGGCATGTTCCTGATCCTGATGCTGGGCGCGACCTGCATCGGCTTCTCCGGCATCTTCGTGCGCTTCGCCGATGTCGGGCCGGCGGCGGCCGGTTTCTGGCGCGTGCTCTTCGCGCTGCCGGTGCTCGGCGCCTGGATGGCGCTGGAGGATCGGCGCGCCGGAGCGGGCCGCGTCAGACCGGGCGCCATGTGGCCGATCGCGCTCGCCGGCCTCGCCTTCGGCGTCGACGTCATGCTCTACAATGCCTCGCTCGGCTTCACGACCATCGCCAATGCCTCGCTGCTCGGCAATCTCTCGCCGGTCGGCGTCATCCTCGGCGGCTGGCTGCTGTTCGGCGAGAAGCCGACGCGGCGCATCCTCGGCGCGCTGCTGCTGGCGCTCGGCGGCGCCGGCATGCTGGTGCTGCCGAAGCTCTCCGGCGCGGCGCCGGCCGCCCCCGGCGCCCTGCTCGGCGACACCCTCGCCATCGGCGCCGCCTTCTCCTATGCCGCCTATATCCTTGCCGTGCGCCGCGCCCGCAACCGCGCCGCGGCCGGGCGCATCGGCCTGATCTCAAGCGCGATCTGCGCCGTCTTCTGTCTGGTTGCCGCCTTCGCCCTCGGCGAGACCGTGCTGCCGCAGAGCCTGACCGGCTGGCTCGCCGTCGCCGCGCTCGGCCTGGTCTCGCATGCCATGGGCCAGGGCCTGATCACCCTGGCGCTCGGCCATTACGGCGCCAACGCCGCCTCGCTGGTCATGGTCTGGCCGGCGCTGGTCTCGGTGCTCGCCGCCTGGGCGATCTTCGCCGAGCAGCCATCGCCGGCGCAGGCCTTCGGCGGCGTCGCGATCCTGGCGGCGGTGCTGATGGTGCGGAAGGGATAGGCCCGGGCCTCTCCCTTCCCGGACGCGGCAACCCGCCCGCTCAAGCACCTGTCGCATAGCGCAGGATCACCGTTCCGTTCTTCAAGGGGCGGCTCTCCAGCAGGTCGAGCTTCCGCCTTTCCGCGCCGGCCTTGAACAGCGGCGTGCCGGCACCGAGCTGTACCGGCACCACCGCCAGCATCAGCTCGTCGATCTGGTTCGCCGCGAGCAGCGAGTCGACCAGCTCGGCACTGCCGAAGACGAGGACATCTTTGCCCGCGGCAGCCCGCAGCTTGGCGATCTCGCTTATGATATCGGCGGTGACGCGGGTGTTGTTCCAGTCGGAGCTCTGAACGCTGCGCGAGGCGACGAGCTTGGGCAGCGCGTTCATGTAGCGCGTGACCTCGCCGTCATCGGCTGTCGCCCAGTAGGCCTTCATGCCGTCATGTGTGACGCGGCCGAAGACGAGGCATTGAGCGCGCTGGCCGAACTCCTTGCTGAGCGCATCCAGCTCCTCGCCCCAGGCGTCGTTGTGAAACGAGAGGTCCCATTTCTCCGTGCCCTCGAAATAGCCGTCCAGCGTCACGAGGTTCCAGACGATCACCTTGGCCATCGCATCCTCCCTGCAGGCGCTCGACGGCGCCGGTCAAAACCGCTTGCGATTTGCAAGCAGTTGGCTTCTAACCAAACTGATTGTAGAATGCAAGCGGTTTTGGAGGCGCACATGAAAGAGACCGGCCGCTCGGGTTGCCCGATCAACCTGACGCTCGAAATCCTCGGGGATCGCTGGAGCCTCATCGTCCTGCGCGACATGATGTTCGGCAACCGCCGGCACTTTCGCGAGCTGCTGGCGAAATCGGACGAGGGCATCGCCTCGAACATTCTCGCCGACCGGCTGAAGCGCCTGCTCGCGAACGGACTGATCTCGCGCCGCGACGACGCCTCCCACAAGCAGAAGGGCATCTACAGCCTGACCGAGATGGCGATCTCGCTGGTGCCGGTCTTCGCCGCGATGGCCGACTGGGGCCGGCGTTTCCTGCCGGTGACGCCGGAGATGTCGGTCCGCGCCGAAATACTCGCCGAGGGTGGCCCGGCGCTCTGGGCGAAGTTCATGGAGGAGCTGCGCTTCCTCCATCTCGGCGCGCCGCAGCCGGCCCAATCCGTACTCGGCGAACTGACCGAGGCCTATCGCCTTGCGCTGGAGCGCAAGGCGCCGGCGGAAACGGCAGAAGCGGAGCCGGCCGTGGCGTGAGGTTTGGTCCGCCGCCTGCCCGCGCCGGCTTATTTTCGCGCGTGACAGATCAAAACGGCTCCTCCGACGTTTAGCCGGCAGGAGGAGCAACCATGAAACCTCATCACCTGGCGACGACCTTCGCCGCGATGCTGGCGTTGACGCTGGTGCAGCCGGGCGCTGCCCAGCAGGAGGCCGAGAGCGGCGAGGCCGCTTTCCTCAAATCGTTCGAGGGCCGCTTCAGCGGCACCGGCACCCTCGAAAATGCCGGCGGGAGCAGCCGCTCGCTGAACTGCGAGTTCAAGGGCGACCAGCAGGGCTCCCGGCTGAGCCTGAACGGCACCTGCAGGACGGCGGCCATCTTCAGCGCCACGATCCAGATCGAGCTCCGCCATGATCAAAAGACCCGGCGCTATGATGGCGGGTTCAGGGAGAGCACGGGAACGGTGGCCGACCTTTCCGGTGCGCGGCAGGGCCAGCGGCTGACCCTCGCCTTCACCGAGACGGCGGAGAGCGTCCGGCCGAACCCGCCTGCGACCCTGACGATCAGCCGGCGGCAGGACGGCATCGCGCTGACGCTGCGCGGCAGCAAGCCCGGCCAGGGGCAAAATCTCGATCTGGCGCTGAACGAGATCTGATACCAGCGGCTTCGCGTTTGAGCGATGCGGTATCCTCCCCGTCATTGCGAGCGTAAGCGAAGCAATCCAGAAGGGCTCGCTCTACGTCCCCTGGATTGCTTCGTCGCTTCGCTCCTCGCAATGACGTTCTCGCGCCTATTCCGCCGCCAGCCTTGGCGGCGGCGGGCGCGTCATCGCCTTGGCGCTGGCCTCGCCCGGGGTCTCCTCGTCATGGATCGCTTCCCATTTGCTCTCGTCCTCGGCCTTGCTGAAGAAGCGGCCGAAGGCCCAGCTCAGCAGGCGGCCGAGATCGTCCATCACCGTGTAGAAGGACGGCACGAACACGAGCGAGAGCACGGTCGAGACGATCAGCCCGCCGATCACCGCGATCGCCATCGGCGCGCGGAACTCGCCGCCATCGCCGACGCCATAGGCGGAAGGCAGCATGCCGGCCGCCATGGCGATGGTGGTCATCACGATCGGCCTTGCGCGCTTGCGGCCGGATTCGATCAGCGCCGTCATCCGGTCCTTGCCGCGCGCCACCTCCTCGACCGCGAAATCGACCAGCATGATCGCATTCTTGGTGACGATGCCCATCAGCATCAGGAGGCCGATATAGACCGGCATCGACACCGGATTCTGGGTCGCGAGCAGGGCGATGACCACGCCGCCGAAGGAGAGCGGCAGCGAGAGCAGGATGGTGATCGGCTGGAAGACCGAGCCGAACAGCAGGATCAGCACGGCGAGCACCAGCATCAGCCCGGTGGTCATCGCCGTGATGAAGCCCTGCACGACCTCGCCCTGGATCTCGGCGTCGCCGGTGGCGGCGATGCGCACGCCCTCGGGCAGGCCGACCTCCTTGACGATCTCCTCGAACTTGCTTTGCGCCGTGCCGAGCTCGAAGCCGCGCTTCAGGTCGGCGCCGATGGCGGCGCGGCGGACGCGGTCATAGCGGTCGATCGAGGACGGGCCCTCGCCGAAGCCGATCTCGGCGACGGCGGTCAGCGGGATCGAGATGCCGTTGACATTGGTGACGCGCAGCGCGGCGATGTTGCGGATGTCGGTGCGCGCCGCCTCGTCGAGCTGGACGCGGATCGGCACCAGCCGGTCGCCGGCATTGAACTTGGCGAGGTTGGCGCCGATGTCGCCGATGGTCGCGACCCGGATCGCCTCGGAGATCGCCTCCGGCGTGACGCCGAGACTGGCGGCCCGCTCGAGCTTGGGCGTGACGCGCAGCTCCGGCCGGCTCAGCGAGCCGGCGGTGGCGACATTGAGATAGCCGTCGACCTTGCGCATCCGCGCCTCGATCCGCGCCACCGCCTCGTCCAGCGCCGGCCCGTCCTTGGAGAGGATCGAGAAGGCCATCTCGCGCTCGCCGCGCTCGTTGACATACCAGGCGCGGACATCGGGAACCGAGGCGAGCTTCTCGGCGATCACCGCCTTGAGGTCCTTCTGCCTGGCCTCGCGCTGGTTCTTGGGCAGCAGCAGGATCGTCACCGCGGCGCGCCGGACCTCGCGCTGGCCGGTCGGCGAGGCGCCGCCGAGCACGAAGACCTGCGTCACCTCCGGGATCTCGTGCAGCTTGTCGACGATCTTGTCGGTGGTGACGCGGGTGTCCTCCAGCGTCGCGCCGGGCGGCAGCTCGACGGAAGCCACGACGCGCGAGGTGTCCTCGTCCGGGATGAAGCCGGTCGGCAGCAGCGAGGTCGCCTGGATCGAGGCCCAGAGGAATCCGAAGCCGATCACCAGCGTCAGATAGCGAACCTTCAGCGTCGCCTTCAGCAGGCCGACATAGCCGCGCATGACGAAGCCGTCCTTGGCGTCGTGATGCTTCACCGGCTTCATCAGATAGGCCGCCATCATCGGCGTGATCAGGCGCGCGACCAGGAGCGAGAACAGCACCGCGACCGCGACCGTCAGGCCGAACTGGCGGAAATATTGCCCGGCGACGCCGCCCATGAACGAGACCGGCGCGAAGATCGCGACGATGGTCAGGGTGATCGCGATGACCGCGAGCCCGATCTCGTCGGCCGCCTCCATCGCGGCGCGATAGGGCGATTTGCCCATCTTCATGTGCCGGACGATGTTCTCGATCTCGACGATGGCGTCGTCGACCAGGATGCCGGTGACCAGCGTGATGCCGAGCAGGCTGACCAGGTTGAGCGAGAAGCCCATCAGCTCCATCACCCAGAAGGTCGGGATGGCCGAGAGCGGCAGGGCAATGGCGGTGATCAGCGTGGCGCGCCAGTTGCGCAGGAACAGGAAGACGACGAGCACGGCGAGGCCTGCGCCCTCCAGCAGCGTCTCCATCGCCGCCTTGTAGTTGCCGTAGGTGTAGGCGACGGCGTCGTCGATCGGTTTGAGCGCGATATCGGGATAGCGCTTGTTGAGCTCGTCGATCCTGGCCGAGACGACGTCCTTGACCGAGAGCTCGCTCGAGCCCTTGGAGCGGAACACCGCGAAGGTGACGACCGGCTGCTTGTCGAGCCGGCCGAAGGCGCGCGGCTCGGAATTGGAATCCTCGACGCGGCCGAGCTCCTTCAGGCGGACCTCGCGCCCGCCGGTGAGCTGGATCTTGCTCTCGGCGAGTTCGGCGACGCTGCGCGCCCCGGCCAGGGTGCGGATCGCCTGCTCCTGGCCGCCGACCTCGCCGCGCCCGCCGGCGAGGTCGACATTGGTGGCGCGGATCTGGCGGTTGACCTCGCCGGCGGTGGTGCCGAGCGCCAGCAGCCGGTCGGGATCGAGCGAGATCCGGATCTCGCGGTCGACGCCGCCATAGCGCTCGACCCGGCCGACGCCCTTCAGCCCCTGCAGTTCGCGCGCGACGACATCGTCGACATGCCAGGAGAGCTGCTCCAGCGTCATGCCGGCCGAGGCCGCGCCATAGGTCAGGATCGACTGGCCCTCGACATCGATGCGCTGGATCACCGGCTCGTCGATCTGGCGCGGCAGGTCGGCCCTGATCTTGGCGATGGCGTCCTTGACGTCGTTGACGGCCCGGTCGGTATCGGTCTCCAGGCGGAACTCGATGATCGTCGCCGAGGAGCCGTCGGTCAGCGTCGACATCACATGCTTGACGCCGGTGATGTTGGCGACCGCGTCCTCGACGCGCTTGCTGACCTGGCTTTCGAGTTCGGCCGGCGCGGCGCCGGACTGCGTCACCGTCACCGAGACCAGCGGCACGTCGATGTTCGGGAAGCGCGTCACCGGCAGCTTCGAGAACGAGAGCAGGCCGAGCACGCAGAGCACGACGAAGAGCAGGATCGCCGGAACCGGCTTGCGGATCGACCAGGCTGAGAAGTTGATGTCCATCGCCAGCCCCGTCAGTTCGTCGCGACCGGCGTGATCACGTCGCCGTCGCGCACGAAGGTGCCGGCGCGCGCCACCACGCTCTCGCCCTCGGCGAGGCCGGAGACGATCTCGGCGCGACCGTCGCCGATGAGGCCGAGCTCGACCTTCTTCGTCGTGACCCTGGCGTCCTTGACGGCCTGCACCGTGGCGCCGGCGCGCGTATAGGTGATCGCCGAAAGCGGCAGCACGACATTGGTCTTGCGGCCGGTCTCGATCACGCCGCGGGCGAAGGAGCCGAGCGCCACCGGCGGATTGTCCTTGAGCGCGATCCGCACCCGCCCGAGCCGCGAGGCCTTGTCGACCTCGGGCGCGATCAGCCGGATCTCGCCTTCCAGGGCCTGCGCCGCGCCGGCCGGCGTCACCGCGACCTTCTGGCCGATCCTGAGGCTGGGGAGCTCGACCTCGGCGACCTCGGCCTCGAGCTCGATGGCGCCGTCGGCGATGATCTTGAACAGCGGCTCGGCCGAAGCCAGCGTCGCCATGGCGCCGAGGCGGGCATTGCGACGGCTGACGATGCCGGCCTTCGGCGTCTTGATCTCGGTTCGCGCCAGCCTGACCTCGATGTCCTTGGCCTGGGCCTTCGCCAGAGCGAGGTCGGCCGTCATGATCGCCAGCGCCTGCTTGGCCGAGTTCAGCCGCGCCTGCGCTGAACGAGCGGCGGCGGAGCGCTGGTCGAAGGTCTCCAGGCTGGCATTGCCGTTGTCGCGCAGCGCCTTGGTGCGGTCGAAGGCGTTGTTGGCCTGGACGAGATTGGCCTCGGCCTCGACGATCTGCGCCTTGGCCTGGTCGACACCCGCCTCGGCGCGGTCGATCTGCGCCGCGCTCTGGCTGCGCTGCACCTCCAGCGTGGTCCGTGACAGCCGCGCCAGCACCTCGCCGGCGGCGACGCGATCGCCTTCCTCCGCCAGCAATTCGACGATGACGAAGCCGTCGATCTCGGGCGCGACGATGATCTCTTCGCGGGCAATCATCGAGCCCGAGACGACGACGCTCTGTACGATCTCGCCGCGTTTGGCGGTCGTCACCGTGATCGCGGGGCCGGCGGTCGGCTGCTGCACGGCCGCGGCCGCCGGCGCCTGGGCGCGGGCGATGCCCGGCGCAGCGGCGAAGGCGAGGAGCGACAGGGCTATGATGCTCTTGCGGGAAACGGGCATGCGGGACGCTTTCGGGTCGTTCATGGTTGCTCGCCCGATGTCGGCGGCAGCAGCATGACCTGCGCCAGCCCGCGCATCGCGGCGAAAAGGGTCTCGGCGCCGGCGGCGGCGTCGAAATCGGGGTCGACGGCGCGCCGGCAGAAGAAGCCATCGGCCATCATGAAGATCGCCTGCAGGAAGCGCGCCTGATCGAGATTGTCGGGCAGCTCGCCGCTCGCTTTGGCGGCCGTGACCGCGGCGGCGAGGCCGTGCTCGACCGTGCCGTCGATGCCGGCGCACATCTGCGCCATCGCCGGGTTGCGGGACGATTCAGCCCAGATCTGCAGGGCGATGATCGCCTTTTCGCGCGGCTTGCGGACCATATGGAGGCGCCCGAGCTCCTCGAGCTGGTCGAGCAGACGGCCCTTGGCCGGGTCGAGGTCGGCGAAGTCGGCGGCGATCTCGCTGCGATCCCGCTCGGCGATGCCGGCGACGATCGCATCCTTGGACGGGAAATAGCGGTAGAGATTGCCCGGACTCATCCCGGCTTCGAGCGCGACATCGTTCATCGTCGCGGCATGGAAGCCGGCGCGCGCAAAGACGAGCTCGGCCGCATCGAGGATGCGGATGTGGCGATCCGAGGGGCCGCGTTCGGCCGTGATCTGGTCTGCGATCTGCGACAAGGTTCGGTCAGAAAATGAGAATGAACGTTCATTCTCATTGCCTGATCCCGGCGCGCGAGTCAACGCCGGATGCGGCCGGCGGTTGCATTCCCGGCAAGGATATTCGCCAGATTGCATGCCGCATGCACCATGCGGGGCGCAGCCATACCCGCCGCGAGGCATAATCTCCTTGCCGATCCCGGCCTGCGGCCGCATTCTCCGGCGCCAGCAGGCCTGCTGCGAGATTCTGCTCGGGGGCGCGACCGACCGCCGCGATGAACGACCAGTCCTTTCGTTTCCCGACCCGCCGCCGGCTCCGCACGCGTCTCGACCGCCTGCCCCAGCCCCGCAAGCCGGTTCTGATGGTGCTGCATCAGGAGCACTCGACGGCCGGCCGCGTCGGCCGGCTGCTGGTGGAACGCGGATATGCGCTCGATATCCGCAAGCCACGCTTCGGCGATCCGCTGCCCCGGACCATGCAAGAGCACGCCGGCGCGGTGATCTTCGGCGGCCCGATGAGCGCCAACGACCCCGACGATTTCGTCAAGGCCGAGATCGACTGGATCGGAACCTGCCTCAAGGAAAAGGCGGCCTTTCTCGGCATTTGCCTCGGAGCCCAGATGCTGACCCGGCATCTCGGCGGCACCGTCTACACGCATCCGCAAGGCCGGGCCGAGGTCGGCTATTACCGGCTCGACCAGACCGAAGCTGGCAGGAGCCACGCGCAGGACGCCGGCTTCGCCTGGCCCGGCACGGTCTATCAGTGGCACCGCGAGGGCTTCGACTGCCCCAACGGTGCGCAATGCCTCGCCACCGGTGGCGATTTCCCGGTGCAGGCGATCCGCGCCGGCGAAAGGGCCTATGGCATCCAGTTCCACCCCGAGGTGACGCCGGCGATGATCTGCCGCTGGTCGGTGCGCGGCCACGAGCGCACCCTGATGCCGGGCGCGCAGCTGCGCCAGCAGCATCTCGACGGCTGGTACCAGTACGACCCCGCCATCCGGAGCTGGCTCGACGCCTTCCTCGACCATTGGCTCGAGCAGCCGGCCATCAGCCCCCTCGCCAGCTCATGAGCCGCAGCGTCCTCGTCCTCGGTGCCGGCATCGTCGGCGTCTCCTGCGCGCTCGCCCTGCAGCAGCGCGGCCTCGCCGTGACGCTGCTCGACCGGCGCGAGCCCGGTCGCGAGACCTCCTATGGCAATGCCGGGGTGATCGGCCGCTCCTCGCTGGTGCCGCTCAACAATCCCGGTCTCTACGCCAAGCTGCCGGCCTATCTCGGCAACCGCCATCCGGCCCTGCATCTCGACTGGCGCCGCGCGCTCGCCAGCCCCGGCTGGATGCTGCGCTTCCTCTGGGAAGCCCGGCCCTCGCAGGCCTCGGCCCGGATCGCGGCGATGAACGGGCTGACCGCCAGCGCGGTCGTGCGCCACCGGGCCCTGATGCAGCAGGCCGGCATCAGCCATCGCCTGCGCGAGACCGGCACGCTCAAGCTCTGGCGCAGCGCGGCGGGCGCCGAGGCCGCCCGGGCCGAGCAGGCCCTGTTCACCGCCTATGGCATCGCTTCGGAAATCCTCGACCGGCAGGGCATTTCCGCGCTCGAGCCGTCCCTGAACCCGATCTTTCCGACCGGGCTCTTCGTCGCCGCCAACGCATCCGTCGATTCGCCCGGCGCCGTCACGGCGGCCTATGCCGCCCTGTTCGCGGCGCGCGGCGGCCGCATCGTCCAGGATGAGGTCGGCGCTCTCCGGCGCGAAGGCGCGCTCTGGCGGGTCCAGACCGGGCAGGGCGTCCACGAGGCGGGCGATGTCGTGGTCGCGCTCGGGCCCTGGAGCGCCGACCTGCTCGCCCCGCTCGGGCTCGACCCGAAGCTCGATGTCGAGCGCGGCTACCACCGCCATCTCGCGCCGCAGGACGGGGCCCGCCTGTCGCGCCCGGTCTATGATGTCGACGGCGCCTATTTCATGACGCCGATGGAGGAAGGCTACCGCATCACCAGCGGCGTCGATCTCAGCGCCCGCGACGCGCCCGACCGGCTGCGCCAGATCGACAGCGTCACGCAGAGCGCGCGCGAAGCCTTTCCGCTGGGCGCGGTCATCGGCCCGACCTGGCGCGGGGCGCGGCCGACCTTGCCGGATTCGCTGCCGATGATCGGCGCCGCGCCCGGGCATGACGGGCTCTGGCTCGCCTTCGGCAACCAGCATCTCGGCTTCTCGACCGGCCCGATGACCGGCGAGATCCTGGCGGCCCTGATGTGCGGCGAGGCCCCGCCGGTCGACCCGACGCCATACGCGCCGGGGCGCTATCTCTAGCCGCCCGCTGGTTTCGCGACGAACCGCCTGGTCATTCCGGGCTCACTGCTGCGCAGCGCCCCGGAATGACGGCGCGGTCTCGGCCGCTTCCGGCTCGCCCAGCCGCCAGAACAGGCGCACCCCGCCATCCTGCATGCTCTCCAGCCCGGGCACGGCGGAAAGCAGCTTGCGGGTGTAGTCGTGCCGGGGAGCGTCGAAGATCTGGTCGCGCGTGCCTTCCTCGACGATGCGGCCCTCATGCATGACGACGACGCGGTCGGAGACCTGCTCGACGACGCCGAGATCATGGCTGATGAACAGGCAGGAGAAGCCGTGCTTGCGCTGGAGTTCGGCGAAGAGCGCGAGCACCTGCGCCCTGACCGTGACGTCGAGCGCCGAGACCGGCTCGTCGGCGATGACGAAGCTCGGCCGGCGGATGATGGCGCGGGCGATGGCGACGCGCTGGCGCTGGCCGCCGGAGAGCTCGTGCGGATAGCGCGAGGCGAAGCCGTCGCCGAGCCCGACCTCGCCCAGCACCTCGGCGAGGCGCGACTTCCTGTCGGCGGCGCCCATGCCGGGCACCAGCCGCAACGGCTCGGCCACCAGCTCGCCGATGGTCATGCGCGGGTCGAGCGAGGAATAGGGGTCCTGGAAGACCATCTGGCAGTTCAGCCGGTAGTCCCAATAGGCCGTCTCGCCGCCGCCGTTCGAGCCCTTGGCGATCGGCTTGCCGTTGAACAGGATCTCGCCGCCGGTCGGCTTGATCAGCCCGGCGATGGCGTGGCCGAGCGTGGTCTTGCCCGAGCCGGAGCCGCCGACGACGGCGACGACCTCGCCCGGCCGGACGGCGAGGCTGATGCCGTGCAAGGCGCGCTTGGCCGCCTCCTTGCGGAAGAAGCCCTGGCGGCCGCCATAATCGACGACGAGGTCGCTGACCGCGACGATCGGGGTTGCGGCTTCCGGCAGTTCGCGCGCCGGCTCGCGATGCGGCATCGCCGCCAGCAGCTTGCGGGTATAGGGATGCTGCGGCCGGGCGAGGATGTCTTCGCTATTCCCCTGTTCGACCACCTCGCCCTGGCACATCACGACGATGCGGCTGCAATAGCGCGCGACCATGCCGAGATCATGCGAGATCAGCAGCACGGCAGTGCCGTTCTCCTTGGTCAGGTCGACCATCAGTTCCATGACGTCGCGCTGGACGACGGCGTCGAGCGCGGTGGTCGGCTCGTCGGCGAGCAGCAAGGCCGGCTTCAGCAGCATCACCGAGGCCAGCATGATGCGCTGGCGCATGCCGCCGGAATACTGGTGCGGATAGGCGTTGAACGCACCCTCCGGATCGCGGATGCCGACGCGCCGCAGCATGTCGAGGATCAGCGCGCGCCGGCCGGCGGCGTCGAGCTTGCGATGCAGCGCCAGGCCTTCCTCGAGCTGGCGCCCGATCAGCATGGAGGGGTTGAGCGAGGTCATCGGCTCCTGGAAGACCATGCCGACCCGGGCGCCGCGGATGGCACGCAGGCGCTTTGGCGCCATGGTCGTGACCTCCTCGCCGTCGAAGCGGATACTGCCCGAGACAAGCCGGACCGCCGCCGGGACGAAGCCCATCACGGCGCGTGCCGCCAGCGTCTTGCCGGAGCCGGATTCGCCGACGATGCCGACGATCTCGCCCGGCGAGACGGAAAAGCCGACATCGTCGACGACGGTGCGGCCGCTCGTGCCGATGCGCAGCGTCAGGCCCTCGACCGCGAGCAGCGGCTTTGCGGCGCTCATCGCGAACCTCGCATGCGGGGGTCGAGCCGGTCGCGCAGCGCGTCGCCCAGGAGGTTGATGCCGAGCAGGGTCAGCGAGATGGCGAGGCCGGGGAAGATGCCGAGCCAGACCGCCTGGTCGATATAGGGCCGGCTGCCGGCGAGCATGTTGCCCCAGGTCGGGGCCGGCGGCGGCACGCCGAGGCCGAGGAAGGAGAGCGAGCTCTCGGCCAGCAGCACCCAGCCGAACATCGAGGTCGCCAGCACGGTCAGCGGCGCGATGCAGTTCGGCAGGACGTGGCGGAGCATGGTGAAGGTCTCGGAATTGCCCATCACCCGCGAGGCGGCGATGAATTCCTTCTCGCGCAGCGAGAGCACGGCGCCGCGCACGATGCGGGCGACCGAGGGCGCATAGGCGATGCCGAGCGCCAGGATGATGCCGTATTTGTTGGCGCCGACCACGGCGAGCAGGCCGAGCGCCAGGAGGATGCCGGGGAAGGCGAGCAGCGCGTCGTTGAAGGCCATGATCGTCCGGTCGACCCAGCCGCGGACATAGCCGGAGAACAGGCCGATCACGGTGCCGAGCGAGACTGCGAGCGCGACCGTCAGCAGGCTGATCCAGACCGAGGTGGCGGCGCCGGCCATCAGCCGGGAGAGCACGTCGCGGCCGAACTCGTCGGTGCCGAGCCAGTGCAGGCTAGAGGGCGGCACCAGCTTGGCCCGGAAGGACAGGCGCAGCGGATCATAGGGGGTCCAGAGCGCGCTGACCGAGGCGACGAGCGCGAGGAAGCCGATCAGCGTACCGCCGATCAGGGCGTTGGCAGCGGGGAGCCTCATTGCCGTCACCCTCATTGCGCCGTCACCGTCATTGTGCAGTCACCCTTGGATCGAAGATCGGATAGCAGAGGTCGACGACGAGGTTGACCAGCACATAGGTGAAGGCGACGAAGAGCATGCAGCCCTGGATCACCGGGTAGTCGCGGGCGAAGATCGCGTCGACCAGCAGGCGGCCCAATCCTGGGATGGTGAAGACCGTCTCGACCACCGCGATGCCGCCGAGCAGGTTGCCGAGCACGAGGCCGATCAGCGTCCAGGTCGGCCCGAAGGCGTTCTTGAAGGCGTGGTTCCAGAGCACGGAACCTTCCGACAGGCCCTTGGCGCGGGCATGGGTGATGTAGTCGAGCCGCAGCACCTCGAGCGTCGAGGCGCGGGCCATGCGCAGGATCACGCCGATCTCGTGCAGGAACAGCGTCAGGATCGGCATGACCAGGTAGAGGATGCCGCGCCAGGGATCCTCGGTGATCGAGACATAGCCGACGACCGGCAGCCATTCGAGCTTCAGCCCGAAGAAGAGCAGCAGCAGCAAGCCGAGCCAGAAGGTCGGCACCGAGAGCAGCAGCGTCGCCATCGCGACCAGCGAGAGGTCGAGCGACGAATCCTGCCGCCAGGCGGCGAGCACGCCTGCCGGCACCGCGACGAGGCTCGCCAGCGCGACCGCGACGAGCACGATCTCGGCGCTGACCCAGAAGCGTGAGAGGATCAGCGGCAGCACCGCCTGCTGCGAGTTGATCGAGAAGCCGAGATCGCCGTTCAGCAGGTTGCCGAACCAGATGCCGAACTGCACCGGCAAGGCCTGGTCGAGGCCGAGCCTGGTGCGCAGATCGGCGATCGAGGCCGGCGTCGCGAGATCGCCGAGCATCAGCGAGGCCGGATCGCCCGGGATCAGGCGGATCAGGATGAAGACCGCGACCGAGACGATCAGCAGCGTCGGCAGGGCCATCAGGATGCGCGTCAGCGCGAAGCGCAGCATCGGTGTCCTCCGGTGCGAGCGGCGTTCGGCGTCAGTCCGCCAGCGTCACTTCCCACATGCGCAGCTTCGACTGCCAGGGCTTGAAGCCCTGGACGCGCTTGGCATGGGCGATGACGTCGAGCCCGTTGAAGACGAAGATCAGCGGCACCTCGTCGATGACGCGCTGGTGCAACTGGTTGACGAGCTTCTGCCGCTCGGCCCGGTCGGAGGTGAGGAACAGCCTGTCGATCAGCTTCTGCGCCTCGGGATTGTCCCAGACCTTGCGCGGCTGCTTGTCCTTCGGCCCGGAGAACTGCTCGAAGGCGATGGCCGGGTCGAAGCGGGCCGAGAAGGAGAAGGACTGCATCTGGAAGTTGCCCTTGTTGAAGCGGTCGAGCTGGGTCGCCCAGTCGAGCACCTCGATCTCGGCATTGACGCCAACGGACTGCAGCATCTGCTGGGCTACTACCGCCGCCGGGAAGCTCGGCACGGTCGGGCGCTTATTGGCGAGGATCACGATCTTCTCGCCCTTGTAGCCGGCCTCCTGCAGCAGCTTCCTGGCGCGGGCCGGATCGTAGGCATGGCCCTTCTTCTCGGCCTCGCCGAAATAGCTGGAGGCCGAGTAGATCGGCGACGAGTTCGGCTTGCCGAGATTGTTCGAAGCCGCGGCGACCAGCTCCTCCATGTCGAGCGCGGCGGCGATCGCCTGGCGCAGCTTCTGGTTGCCCATCACCGCATCGCGGGTCTGGATCAGGAAGACATGGCGCACGGCATTGGGCTGGACCGCGACGGCGAGCTTGGGATTCCGGCGCAATTCCTCGACGTCGCTGGGCAGGATCTCGGCCATGTCGAGCGCGCCCGAGAGCAGCCCGGCCTTGACCGTCGCCGGGTCCTTGACGACCAGGAACTTGACCTCCTTCAGCAGCGGGCGCTTGGCGCCGACATAGCCGTCGCGGCTGCCTTCCTTCGGCGATTTGTAGCCGTCGAAGGCGGTCATGGTGAAATATTCGCCGCGCTTCCACTCGCCGAACTTGTAGGGGCCGGTGCCGATCGGCTTGTCCCAGCTTCCGTCGGCCTTGACCGAATCCTTGTGCAGGATCGCGGTCATGGCGCAGTCGGTGCGGGCGAGCGTGTCGAGGAAGAGCGCGTTCGGCTTGTCGATCTTCATCACGAAGGTTCGCGCATCGGGCGCCGTCGCCTCCTCGACCTTGAGGCCGGAGCGGCCGTCGAATTCCGAGGTGCAGCGCCAGTCGGTCTTCGGGTCCATATAGCGGTTCCAGCTCCACAGCACGTCGGTCGAGGAGAGCTCGGCGCCGTTGTGGAACCTGACGCCCTCGCGGAGCGTGAAGGTGTAGGTCCTGCCGTCGGCGGAAAGCTCGACCTTCTCGGCGAGCAGCGGCGTGGCGACGCCGCCCTCGTCATAGCCGACCAGGCCCTCGACGAGCTGGAGCGCGAAATCGTCGGTGTTGTCGTCGCGGTTGACGCCGGGATTGTTGCTGCGGATGTCGGCCGCGACCGCGACGGTGACCGATTGGGCGGCGGCCGGGCTTGCCAGGGCAAGCAGGGCGAAGGCGGAGGCGAGCAGGCGGTTCATATCCGATTCCCCTTGTTTTTATGCGTCTTGCGATCTTTGCCGCGGTCTCAGGCCGCTCTGGCAGCCCCGCTTCGGCGCTTGCCCAGCGCGTCGGCGAAGAAGTCTTCCACGCGCGAAACGGCCTTGAGCCCGTCATGCGGCAGGTTCGGCACGAGGTCGAAGCGGACGCCGATGCCGTGCTCCTCGAAATTGCGTTGCAGGCGCTGCAGCCGCTCGGGGCGGGTCGCGCCGGCATGGTTGGCGTCGGGCATCCAGTTGCGGCCGCCGGGCCTGTGGGTGATCTCCCAGGTCTCGAGATCGGCGGCGCCGACGATCATCTGCACCGGCACCTGGCGCATCGCCTCAATGTCGGGGGCGGTGCCGAAGAGCCCGGCCATGTTGCGGGTGCCGACCCACCAGTCGCGCGTCGGATCGAGCAGGGTGACCGAGCCGGGCGCGCCGATCGAGACCGCCCAGAGCCTCGTCGGCTGCAGCATCAGGAAGCGGTGGGCGAAATGGCCGCCGCCGGAATAGCCGAACAGGGCGAAGCGGTCGAAACGCAGGCCATAGGCCTCGGCGACCTCCTCGACCATGGCGAGCAGGACATGGTCGTAGCGGACCGCGCCCTCGCGCATGTATTTGAAGCCGTCGCGATTGCCGTCGCCCATCACGCCGATCGGGAAGAGCGGGGCGAGGATGACGCAGTTGTTCCAGCGCCCGAAGGCCTCGAAGGCGTCGCGATAGCCGGTGAAGCCGCGGCCGGTGCCGTGCATGGCGACGACGAGCTCGGGCGCGACGCCGCCCTTGCCGAGGTCCTTGGGCACATAGAGGCAATAGCTGAAGCGCGGATCGTGGCGGCAGGCGATGACCGCCGTCGGGCCGAGATCGTAGAGGGCGCGGCCGCGGGCGGTCGCCTCGTCTTCGGGCTGGGCCTGGCTTGCGACGGGGGCAGTCATGCGGCGCCTCTCGATTGGCTGTATAATTGGCGCCAATTATGTTGCATGATACGGGAAGGCCTGCAACCCAGGATTCGCGCACGCTGCCGCCGTTTGTGCGCCGCGCCGAAACTCCGGTTCCCAAGCACGGCCGCGATGCTCTAGAGACCTGTCATGGCCACTCGTCCCCGGATCCGCCAAAGAGCCAAGGGTGCCCTCGCCAGCGAGATCGCCGAGGCGATCCATATGCGCGCCTATCGCCCGGGCGAATGGCTGCGCCAGATCGATCTCGAGCAGGCCTTCAAGGCGACGCGCTTCGATGTCCGCACGGCGCTCGACGAGCTGACCGTGCGCAAGACCATCGAGCATGTGCCCAATCGCGGCTACCGCGTCGCCGAGATCGACATCCGGACCTATCGCGCCATCCGCGACACGCGCGTCATCCTGGAGGCCGCCGCCGCCCGCGAGGTGCCGCCCCGGATGGACGCGGCCGCCCTCGCCCGCCTCGAAGTTTTGGCCCATGAGTTCGGCGAGGCCGTGCGCAGCGGCACCAGGCTGCGCCAGAGCGAGATCAACCGTGCCTTCCACCATCTGATCTACGCCCATTGCGGCAATCCAGTGCTGGAGGAGACGATCTGGGCGCTGCGCGACCGCTCGCGCGGCTCGGCGGTCACGGTCTGGACCTCGCATCAGGCGCTGCTCAACAGCGACCGCGACCACCACGCCATGGTCGCCGCGATCGCGGCCGGCGACGGCGAGCGCCTCGCCGAACTGACCATCGGCCACATCGTCAAGGACATGAGCGAGGTGCCGGCGGCGCTTCAGCCGTCGACGGAGACTTCCCAGAGGCGGGGCAGCGAGGTCAGCGACGAGGTGTAGCCCTTGACGCGCTTGCCATAGGCGCCGCCGACTATGCCGTTATAGAGCATCACCATCGGCACATCGGCGATGAAGCGCTTGTGCAACTCGTCGAAGATCGCCTGGCGCTCGCTCTTGCCGGCGACGACCATCGACTTGTCGAGCAGGGCCTGCACGGCAGGGTCGTCCCAGAGCTTGCGCGGCTGCTTGTCCTTCGGCCCGGTCATCGATTCGAAGGAGAGCGAGGGATCGAGCCGGCCCGAATAGGGGAAGGCCTGGATCTGGTAGTTGCCCTTGCTGTAGCGGTCGAGCTGGGTCGCCCATTCGAGCACCTCGATCTCGACATTGATCCCGGCGGCCTTGAGCATCTGCTGCGAGACGACCGCCGCGTCGAAGCTCTGCGGATAGCGCTTGTTGGCGAGCATCACGATCTTCTCGCCCTTGTAGCCGGCCTCGGCGAGCAGCTTCTTCGCGGCCGCGAGGTCGTAGGGGCGGCCCTGCTTCTGGGCCGGGCCGTAATAGGCCGAGAGCGCCGGCACGATCGACTGGTTCGGCGTGCCGATGCCGTCCGTGACCTGGGCGACGAGCTCGGGCGTGTCGATCGCAGAGGCGATCGCCTGGCGCAGCTTGACGTTGCCGAGCAGCGGATCGCGCGTCTGGATGATCAGCCCGACCAGGCCCATATGGGTGACGACCGAAAGGCCGATCCGCTCGTTCTTCTTCAGCTCCGCGATGTCGGCATTGGCGACGTCGGGGACGATGTCGATGTCGCCGCGCTGCAGCGCCGCCTTGGCGGTGGCGCTGTCGGGGATGATGACGAAGCGGACCTCGTCGACCAGCGGCCGCTTGGCGCCGGTGAGGCCGTCGATTTTGCCCGGCAGGGCGGCATAATCGGCGAAGCGCTCCAGCTGGATGTATTCGCCGCGCTTCCATTCGCCGAGCTTGAATGGGCCGGTGCCGACCGGCTTGTCGAAGCGGCCATCGGGCTTGAGCGAATCCTTGTGCAGGATGCCGGTCATGGCGCAATCGGTGCGGGCGAGCGAGGCCAGGAAGAGCGCGCTCGGCTTGTCGAGCTTGAACACCACGGTGCGGGCGTCGGGCGCCGTGACCTGCTCGACCTTGACCAGGCCGCGACCGTCGAATTCCGAAAGGCAGCGCCAGTCGGTCTTCGGATCCATGTAGCGGTTCCAGCTCCAGACCACGTCGGCGGAGGAGAGCTCGGCGCCATTGTGGAACTTCACGCCCTGGCGCAGCGTGAAGCTGTAGCTCAGCCCGTCATCGGAGATCGCGACCTTCTCGGCCAGCAGGGGCTTGGGCAGCGAATCCTCGCCATAGGCGACGAGCCCTTCGACCATGTGCAGCACGACGCCGTCGGTGTTGTGGTCGCGGTTCACGCCCGGATTGATCGAGCGGATGTCGAAAGGCAGCTGGACGCGCACGCTGCCCGCCGTGGCCGGAACGGCGGCGAGAGCGGCGAGGCCGAGCCCGGCGAGGGCGAGGGAAAGGCGGCGGTGGCGATGCATCGGCAGGTTCCCCTTTTATGATCGGGTGGTCGGTGCGGCCCTATTCGGCCGCTTGCGCGAGCGTCACCGGCTCGTCGCGGAGGCTGTAGCGGGTGAAGGTCCGGTTCAGCGCCGGCAGCGGCGCGACCTCCATCGTGCCCTTGGCCGGCTCCATGATCACCATGGCGACGGTGGCCGAGAGATTGCCGGTATCGTTGAGGCGCGGCGGCCGGCAGACCGAATGCGGCGTCAGGAAATCGTCGAAGAAGGCGTGCTTCAGATCGTCGACGGTGAGCTTGCCGCCGGCCTCGTCGAGCAGCTTCCTCACCCGCCAGTCGCGATAGAAGCTCTCCGGCACGCGCGGAATGCCGGTGTCCCTGATCTTGGTCAGGGCGACCTGGCCGACCCAGTGATTGGCATGCACGATCAGCCCCTCGCTGGGATAGATCGGGAAAGCCTCGTCCGGGGCGCATTCGAAGTCGATGGCGAAGCCGGCGACGGTCGACAGCATCATGTTGTTGGAGCAGGCCTTTGGCGTCGTCGCCACCGCCTTGATCGCGTAGGCGAGATGCTCCTGCTCCAGCACCTTGCGGCGGATCAGCGCCAGCGGCACGCCGGCCTGGGTGAAGTCGCGCTCGGATTCGAGATAATTGGCGGTGATGCAGATGCCGGCCTCGTTCATGCCGCAGCGGGCGAGGCCGCCGGCCTCGACGAAGGTCAGGATGTCGGGCCCGTCCTGCCGGCGCACGCGCAGCACGATCGCGGTCTCGGCGCATTCGGCCTTCCAGTCCCAGTTCTGGCCGTGGATCAGCGCGCCGCTGGCGCTGCGCTCGGGCAGGATCACCGCGCCGGTGCAGCCATCGTCGAGCTCCTCGGTCTCGGCGATCGGGGTGTTCTTCAGCAGTTTCGCCTTGGCGATGACCTCGGTGCGGGCATTGACCATGACGATGTCTTCGAGCGGCACGCCGGCGCCGTCGGCGATGCCGCGCATCTCCTCGATATAATGGGCGCCGAAAGCCTCGATCTCGCAGGCGAATTCGGCGATCAGGGCCGATTTGGCGGCCGCGTCGTAGCCGAGCTCGCCGAGCTGGCCGCCATAAAGCTCGATCGAACGCTTCACCCGCCCGGGGACCGCGGCGCCATGCTGGCGGCCGCGCTCATAGGGCGAGCCGGAGACATCGACGAAGGGGCAGGGCTGGACCATGATCGCGTCTCCACCGCCGGCACTGGCGCGGCGTCACTCATCAAAAGCCTAGAACAGGATTCATGCGAAAACCGGTTCCCACTTTCTCGCATCCTGCTCTAATGTATTTCATCCAAAAATAAGACAAGCAAGAGCTTTTCGATGACGAGCCCGACCAAGCTGCAGCAGGATCTCGCCGAGCGCATTCTCCAGATGGTGAAGGAGGATGGGCTCGGGGCCGGCGCCTGGCTCAGCGAGAACAGCGCGGCGCGCCGCCTCAACGTCTCGCGCACGCCGGTGCGTGCCGCGATCGACCATCTCGCGCGGCAGGGGCTGGTGCGGCGCCATCCCAACAAGGGCGTCGAGCTGCTGAGCGCGCCGGCGGGGATGGCGGGCGGGGCGCTGCCCGACATCGCCGAGCTCGCCATGGTCCGCATCGCCCGCGACCGCGAGAGCGGAAAATTGCCGGACGAGATCTCCGAGCTCGAGCTGATGCGGCGCTACGAGATCGGCCGGCCCGAGCTGCAGCGCCTGCTGGCGCGCCTCGCCGATCTCGACATGATCGAGCGCAAGCCGGGCTATGGCTGGCGTTTCCTGCATGGCCCGCGCGACCTCTCGGCGCATGACGAGCGCTATCGCTTCCGTCTGCTGATCGAGCCGATGGGGCTGCTGGAGCCGGGGTTCGCGCTGGCGCCGGGCTGGATCGAGGAGATGCGGACGCGGCATCGCGAGACGCTGGAGCGGCCCTGGAGGGAGAGCTCCGCCATCGGCTTCTTCGAGATGAACGCCGATTTCCACGAGGGTCTCGCGGCGGCCTCCGGCAACCGCTTCATCCATTCGGCCGTGCGCCGGCAGAACCAGATGCGCCGGCTCTCGAATTACGACTGGACCTTCGGTTTCGAGCGCGTCGTGGTGAACAGCCGCGAGCATCTGCAGATGCTCGATACGCTCGAGGCCGGCGATCGCGAGCTCGCCAGCGCGCTGATGCGCAGCCATCTGCGGCGCGCCATGCAATTGCGCCGGGCCGATGGGCTCGACGGAACGTCGTCGATCGACGCTGTTGCGTTTCAGAATTAAAAAACACACCATGCCTCGATCCCTGTCGAGGAGCCCCCAATGACCGTCCATGCTCGCCCCGAGGTCCGTCTCGCCAATGAGCCGGACGCCTTCTGGATGCCGTTCACGCCGATGCGGGCCTTCCGGCAGGCGCCGCTGCTGTTCGAGCGCGCCGAGCGCATGCATTACTTCACGCCGGACGGGCGGCGCGTGCTCGACGGCATGGCCGGGCTCTGGTGCGTCAATGCCGGGCATGCCCAGCCGGCGATCACCGCGGCGATCCGCGAGGCGGCCGGGCGGCTCGACTTCGTCTCCTCCTTCAAGATGAGCCACCCCGCCGCGCAGAGCTATGCGGCGCGGCTCTGCGATTTCGCGCCGGAGGGGATCGACCACGTCTTCTTCGTCAATTCCGGCTCGGAGGCGGTCGATACGGCGCTGAAGATCGCCCGCGCCTACCACCAGGCCCGCGGCGAGGCGTCCCGCACCAAGCTGATCGGCCGGGCCAAGGGCTATCACGGCATGGGCTGGGGCGGGCTCTCGGTTTCCGGCATCGGCCGGCACAAGGCCGCCTTCGGGCCGCTATTGCCGGATGTCGCGCATCTGCCCTTGCCCTATGACCGCGCCAGCATGGCGTTCTCGCGCGGCCGGCCGGAGGGCGGGCTCGGCGCCACCGAGGCGCTGGAGACGCTTCTCCAGATCCATGATCCAGCGACGGTCGCGGCGGTGATCGTCGAGCCGGTCACCGGTTCGGGCGGAGTCTATCCGCCGCCGAAGGGCTATCTCGAACGCCTGCGGGCGATCTGCGACCGGCACGGCATCCTCCTGATCTTCGACGAGGTCATCACCGGCTTCGGCCGGCTCGGGGCGCCCTTCGCGGCGCAGGCCTATGGCGTCACGCCGGACCTGATGAGCTGCGCCAAGGGCATGACCAATGGCGCCGTGCCGATGGGCGGCGTGCTGGTCGCCGGCCATGTCTTCGATGCCTTCATGGCCGGGCCGCCCGAGGCGATCGAGCTGCTGCACGGCTATACCTATTCGGCGCATCCGCTGGCCTGCGCGGCGGGGCTCGCGACGCTCGACGTCTTCGCCGAGCAGGACCTTCTCGGCGGGCTCGCCAAGGTGCTGCCGCTCTGGGAGGAGCGGGCGCATCGGCTGAAGGGGGCGCCGCATGTCGTCGACATCCGCAGCGCCGGCCTGCTCTGCGCCATCGACCTTGCGCCGCGCCCGGGCGCGGAGGGGGCGCGCGGCGCGGCTTGCGGCAAGTTCTGCCTCGATGACGGCGTGCTGATCCGCAATGCCGGCGACACGCTGGTGCTGTCGCCGCCGCTGGTCATCGCGGCCGAGGAGATCGAGACGATCTTCGCCGCGATCGAGCAGGCGCTGGCGCGGGTGGAGTAGGCTTCAGCCGGCGGCCTCAGGCCCATTCGCCCTTGCGGAAGACCGCGACGCGGCTGCCATCGGGCTTGACGCCGTCGATGTCGACCTCGCCGGAGCCGATCATCCAGTCGATATGGATCAGGCTCTTGTTGCCGCCCTGCGCCGCGATTTGTTCCGGCGTCAGCTTGCTGCCGTCGACGAAGCATTTCGAATAGCACTGGCCGAGCGCGATATGGCAGGAGGCGTTCTCGTCGAAGAGCGTGTTGTAGAACAGGATGCCGCTCTGCGAGATCGGCGAGGAGTGCGGCACCAGCGCCACCTCGCCGAGGCGCCGGGCGCCCTCGTCGGTGTCGAGCACCCGGTTCAGCACCTCTTCGCCGCGCGACGCCTTCGCCTCGACGATGCGGCCTTCCGCGAAGCGCACCTGGATGTCGTCGATCAGCGTGCCCTGATAGGAGAGCGGCTTGGTGCTCGCGACATGGCCCTCGACGCGGCGGGCATGCGGCGTGGTGAAGACCTCCTCGGTCGGGATGTTGGCGTTGCAGATGACGCCGTTCTTCGCGGTCGAGGCGCCGCCCTGCCAATCATGGCCATCGGCGAGGCCGACGGTGAGGTCGGTGCCCGGTCCGGTGAAATGCAGGGCAGAGAAGCGCTGGCCGTTCAGCCATTTCGTGCGCTGGGCGAGCGCGGCATTATGGGCGGCCCAGGCGGCGACGGGGTCGTCGCGGTCGACGCGCGAGGCGGCGAAGATCGCCTCGGCGAGCTTTGCCACGGCGATCTCCTCGGCATCGTCCCTGAAGACCTGCCGCGCCCAGGCGGCGCCGGGATAGGCGACGATGTTCCAGTTGATGTCGAAATTGGCGATCTTCTCCAGCGCCGGCTGATAGGCGATCGAGTTCGCCTTGTTGGCGCGGGCGACCTTGGCCGGATCCTGGCCCGATAGCAGCATCGGGTTGTCGCCGACGATGGCGAGGCGGGCGGTGTTGGCGGCGAAGGCCTTGGCGGCGCCCTCGTGCAGCCAGCCGGCGGCGCGGTCGAAGCTGCCATCCTTGCCGAAGCGGTAGCGCGCCAGGGTCAGCTCCTCATCGGAGAAGATCGGTGTGACCAGGCCGGCGCCGGCCTTGTAGGCGTGCTCGGCGATGCGGCGCACCAGCGGCAGCGCCGCCATCGGCGCGGTCAGGAAGAGGTCCTGCCCCTCCTGCAGATTGAGGCCGACCTTGACGGCGACCTCAGCCAGCCGGCCGAGCTTGACCGGATCGATGGCGGAAACATGCTTGTTCATGAGAGAGCCCGGATCAGATTCGACGTGAGCCGCGCATTGCTGGCGCAAATCGCCGGCAGGTCAACCTTGTCTCCGGTCCTGCCCGTCGATCCTCGTCGTGCAAACAGCCCGTCATTCCGGCCAAGCGAAGCGCAGCGCCGGAATCCATCGTAGAGCGCAGTTCTCTACGATGGATTCCGGATCGGCGCCGCTTCGCGGCTTGTCCGGAATGACGATGGAGTGGTTGCGTGGAGGGGAGCGGTCTTTCCTCAGCGCCGGTCGGGCCGTGTGCGCTTCGCCTTGGCCGGGTCGCTCCTCCAGTCGGCGACCGACATGGTGACGAGGTCGAAATAATCGCGCGTCGTGGCGTAGCCGTGGCCGCCCATGCGGCCGACGGCGTCGAGCGCCGCCGGGTCGACATAGTGCTTTGCGGGATCGACCGTGTCGGCGCGGAAATGGGCGTAGACCACCTCGCCCAGGATGATCTCGCGCGAATTGCCGATGCCGAGCGTGGTGTGATGGCGGCATTCGAAGGCCGCCGGCGCCTGGCCGATCCAGGGGCAGGGCACCTTGGCGCCGGGCATGGCGGTCAGCCCCGCCTCGGCCAGCTCGTCGATGCCGGGCTCGAACGGTACCGCGCAGGCGTTCATGCCGTCGAGCAGGGCGTCGGAGACGATGTTGACGGTGAAGGACAGCGTCTCGCGGATATTGCGCCCGGTGTCCTTCTGGCCGCCGGTCGGGCGGTATTCGACGCCGAGCGCCAGGATCGCCGGGTCGGCCGAGAGGCAGTTGAAGAAGCTGAACGGGGCGGCGTTGACGACGCCGTTCACATCCACCGTCGTCACCAGGGCGATCGGGCGCGGCACCACGGCGCCGATCAGCAGCTTGTAGCGCTCGCGCGGGGTGAGCTGCGAAAAATCGAAGGTGACGATCGGCGCGGGCGCCGCCGGCGGCCGATCCTGCGTCAGTGGCTGCGTCACGGCGGGTTCAGTCCTTCGCTCAGGGCATAGGGCGCGAGCACCTCGTGGATGTCGCGCTCGCCGCGCGGCGTCAGCAGGGCCCGGGTGACGACGGCCTGGAGATGGTGGTCCATCAGATGGGCGGCACGGGCGGCGTCGCCGGCGCGCAGCGCCTCGATCAGTTGCCGGTGCTCGGAGACGGCGCATTCGGAGGAATGCGGCCGGCCGTAGATGGCAAGGATCAGCGAGCAGCGCGAGGAGGCTTCCTGGACATAGCGCAGCAGCAGGGCGTTTCCGGTCATCTCGGCGAGCTTGATGTGGAACTCGCCGGAAAGCCGGATCGATTCCGGCCCGTCCTGGCCATGCGCCTTTTCCTCCTGGCGGACATGGGCCTCGAGCTCGGCTGCCTGTGCGGCGGTGAGCCGTCCGGCCAGGCTCTCGGCGACGAGGCGTTCGAGCCCGCGGCGCACGTCGAAGACGTCGCGCGCCTCCTCCAGCGTCGGATAGGCCACCGAGGCGCCGCGATTGGGCTTGAGCTCGACCAGCCCCTCGATCGCCAGCCGGCCGAAGGCCTCGCGCACCAAAGTGCGGCTGACGCCGAGCTGCTCGCCGATCGAATCCTCCGGCAGCTTCATGCCGGGCTTCAGCGCCTGCTCGATGATGGCGCGCCGAAGCGCCCTGTAGACGGATTGCGCGCGCAATCCCGGAGTTCGCGGCTCGCCCATTCCGGCCTTCCCTCGTCCTGACCTGGCCTTGTCGGGGGCAGTCAATGTCACGGGCGCGGGCTCCGTACCAGTTTCCGCTTGTCATCAATAATCGCATACAATACGATCTCTCAATCGTATGCAAGTTTGAATAGTAATCGTACACGAGATGGCGCGAAAAGCGTCACGACGATCAAAGAGGCGGCACAGACGAACATGGCGGGCCTGCGGGCCGGCCTCTGCAAACGAAATAAAGGGGAGAGCTCGATGAAGAAGGCCTGGATGCTGGCGGCCGTCGCCGCCCTGGCGCTCAACGGCGCTGCTGAAGCCAAGACCCTGAAATGGGGGTCTGCCCGCGAGATCGCCTCGCTCGATCCTTATTCCTATGGCGAGACCTTCACGCTTTCCGTGCTCAACCATGTCTATGAAGGGCTGGTGCGCTATACCGGCGAGCTCAAGATCGAGCCGGCGCTGGCGGAATCCTGGGAGACGGTGTCGCCGACGCTCTGGCGCTTCAAGCTGCGCCAGGGGGTGAAGTTCCATAACGGCAACCCGTTCACCGCCGACGACGTGATCGCCTCGCTGCAACGCGTGACCCACGAGACCTCGCCGCTGAAGGGCAATCTCCCGGCCTATAAGAGCGCGAAGAAGATCGACGACTTCACCATCGAGCTGGAGGTCAACGGCCCCTATCCGCTGCTGCTCAACGACCTGACCAACATCTACATCTTCGACAAGGAGTGGATGGAGGCCAACAACTCGCTGCTGCCGACCGATTCCGGCAAGGGCGTCAAGGGCTATGCCACCGACAATGCCAACGGCACCGGGCCGTTCCAGGTCGAGTCGCGCCGGGCCGATGCGAAGACCGTCTTCGCCAGGAACCCGAGCTGGTGGGACAAGCCCCAGCACAATATCGACAAGATCGAGTTCGCGCCGATCACCTCCTCCTCGACCCGCGTCGCGGCGCTGCTCTCGGGCGAGATCGACTTCACCAATGTCGCTCCCTTGCAGGATCTGCCGCGGCTTGCGGCCTCGCCCGAGGTCAAGGTGCTGCAGACCAATGAGCTGCGCTCGGTGTTCTTCGCCTTCAACCTCAAGGACGCGCTGTTCGAGAGCGATGTGAAGGACAAGAACCCGCTCAAGGACATCCGGGTGCGCGAGGCGCTCTACCGCGCCATCGACATCGAGGCGGTGCAGAAGCGGGCGATGCGCGGGCTCTCGCGCAACACCGGGGCGCTCGTCGCTCCCGCCATTCCCGGCTACGAGCCGTCGCAGGATGCGCGCCTGCCCTTCGATCTCGACGGCGCCAAGAAGCTGCTGGCGGCGGCGGGCTACCCGAACGGCTTCTCCTTCCAGATGAACTGCCAGAGCGACTCGCTCGTCAACGAGGAGGAGTTCTGCCAGGCGGTCGCCTCGATGTGGTCGCGCGCCGGCCTGAAGCCCAATCTCACCCTCGCGCCGCGCAGCCAGCAGACGCCGAAGCGGGTCAAGGGCGAGTTCGACGTGATCTCCTTCGGCTGGGCCAATGAGCCGATGATCGACGCCTATTCGCTGCTGGTGCAGGTGCTGCGCTCGAAGGGCGGCACCGGCGGCGTGTTCAACTGGGGCGATTGGGGCGATCCGCGCATCGACGCGCTCGTCGACAAGGCCGGCGTCGAGCTCGACAACGAGAAGCGCATCCCGCTGATGATGGAGGCGCTGAAGATCGCCAAGGCCGAGCACCTGTTCATCCCGCTGCACCAGCAGCCCATGGCCTGGGCGATGCGCAATACGGTGGCCTCGACGGTGCAGGCCTCGGACAACAAGCCGCGGCTCTGGCTGACCAGGATGAAGTGAACGATCCAGGCGTCATGGCCGGGCTTGACCCGGCCATCTCGGAAACCAGCGCCCTCTCGTCCTGAGATTCCCGGGTCTGCGCTTCGCTGCGCCCGGGAATGACGGCGGGGAGACAGGAGCACCGATGCCGGCCTTCCTCTTCAAGCGCCTCGTCAACGCGGCCGGCGTCATGCTCGCGGTGGCGTTCCTCGCCTTCCTGATCTTCCGCTTCGTCGGCGATCCGGTCGAGCTGATGCTGAACGAGCAGGCGAGCCAGGCGCAGCGCGACGAATTGCGCCTCCGGCTCGGGCTCGACAAGGGCTTCGTCCTTCAATTCCTGACCTTCGTCGGCAACGCGCTGCGCGGCGATTTCGGCATCTCCTACCGCAACCAGCAGGAGGTGTTCACGCTGATCGCCGAGCGCTTCCCGGCGACCTTCGAGCTGGTGCTGGTCGCGACCTTCCTGTCGCTGGCGGTCGGCATCCCGCTCGGCGTCTACACCGCGATCAGGCGCGAGAGCCTGCTCGCGCGGGCGCTGGAGTTCGTCTCGGTGCTCGGCGTCTCGCTGCCGAGCTTCGCGCTCGGCATCCTGTTCATCCTGATCTTCTCGGTGACGCTGCAATGGCTGCCGGCCTTCGGCCGCGGCGAGGTCGTGCAGATCGGCTGGTGGAGCACCGGGCTGCTCACCGCGTCCGGCCGCAAGGCGCTGATCCTGCCCGGCATCACGCTCTCGCTCTTCCAGATCACGCTGGTGATGCGGCTGGTGCGGGCCGAGATGCTGGAGACGATGCGGACCGATTTCATCCGCTTCGCCCGGGCGCGCGGCCTGCCCTCGCGCAGCGTCCATTTCCGCCACGCGCTGCGCAACTGCCTGATGCCGGTGATCACGGTGACCGGCCTGCAGATCGGCAATCTGATCGCCTTCGCGCTGGTCACCGAGACGGTGTTCCAGTGGCCGGGCATGGGCCTGCTCTTCGTCCAGGCGGTGACCTTCGTCGATATCCCGGTGATGGCGGCCTATCTGATCGTCGTCTCCTTCATCTTCGTCTCGCTCAATACGCTGGTCGACCTGACCTATGCCTGGGTCGATCCGCGGCTGCGCGAGGATTCGATCGCGGGAGCCGCCAATGCCCGCTGAGAGCCTCGCCCGGCCCACCCTTCTCCGCCGCTTCCTCGACAGCGATATCGGCTGGAGCTTCCGCAAGACGCCGGCCGCCTGGCTCTCGGCGCTGGTGCTGGCGCTGCTCTTCGCCAGCGCCTTCCTGGCACCGCTGATCGCCCCGCAGAACCCGCACGACCTCGCCCAGGTCTTCATCGACAAGGCCGAGATCCCGCCGATCTGGAACAAGGACGGCGAATGGCCCTTCCTGCTCGGCACCGATCCGCAGGGGCGCGACGTGCTCTCCGCCATTCTCTACGGCACCCGCGTCTCGCTGATCATCGGGCTCGCCGCCGTGCTGGTCTCGATGGGCATCGGCGTCACCGTCGGGCTCGTCGCCGGTTTCTATGGCGGGCGCATCGACAACCTCCTGATGCGGCTCGGCGATACGGTGCTGTCGATCCCGACGCTGCTGATGGCGATCCTGGTCTCGGCGATCTTCCGCGAATTGCTGCCGCCCGGCCTGCGCGAACCCTTCGCCGCCGTGGTGCTGGTCGTCTCGATCGCGCTGACCAACTGGGTGCTCTATGCCCGCACCGTCCGCGCCTCGACCATGGTCGAGCGGCGCAAGGAGTATGTGCTGGCGGCCCGCATCATCAAGGTGCCGGCGGCGCGGATCATGCGCCGGCATATCCTGCCCAACACGCTGACGCCGGTGCTGGTCGCAGCCACCCTCAATCTCGGCCTCGCCATCCTCTCGGAGGCGACCCTGTCCTTCCTCGGCGTCGGCATGCCGATCACCCAGCCCTCGCTCGGCACGCTGATCCGGATCGGCAACCAGTATCTGTTTTCCGGCTCCTGGTGGCTCGTCGTCTTCCCCTCGCTCCAGCTCGGGCTGATCGTGCTCTCGGTCAACCTGCTCGGCGACTGGCTGCGCGACGCGCTGAACCCGAAGCTCAGGTGATGGAGAGCATGGGCACTGCCCGTCATTGCGAGCGCAGCGAAGCAATCCAGGGGGACGTCGAGCGCTGCCGCTCTGGATTGCTTCGCTGCGCTCGCAATGACGGCGAATGAAACGGCCTAACGACAAGAGGAAACGCCTGCGATGACCGTCTCCCTGCTGCTGCGCAATGTCCGGCCCTATGCCGGCCCCGCCACCGACCTGCTGATCGAGAACGGCAAGATCACGCAGGTCGGGGCAAACCTGACAGCTCCGGCCGGCGTTGCGGTCGAGGACGGCAAGGGCGAGATCGTCATCCCCGGCCTGGTCGAGGCCCATACCCATCTCGACAAGAGCCTGTGGGGCCAGCCCTGGTACAAGAACGAGGTCGGCCCGAAGCTGCTCGACAAGATCGACAATGAGCGCCTGAGCAAGAAACGGCTCGACATCGACCCGGCCCGGCAATCGGCGCGCCAGAGCATCCAGTCCTCGCTGATGGGCACGACCCATATCCGCAGCCATGTCGACGTCGACACCGAGCACGGCATGTGGGGCGTCGAGGGCGTGATGCAGACCCGCGACGAATACCGCGACATCGTCGACATCGAGCTCGTCGCCTTCCCGCAATCGGGCCTGCTGCGCCGGCCGGGCACGCTCGAGCTGATGGAACAGGCGATGGCCGCCGGTTGCGAGGTCGTCGGGGGGCTCGATCCCTGCACCATCGACCGCGACCCGAAGGGACATCTCGATGCGGTGTTCGCGCTCTGCCAGCGCCATGGCAAGCCGCTCGACATCCATTTGCACGAGCCCGGCGAGGTCGGCGCCTTCTCGATGGACATGATCATCGAGCGGACGCGGGCGCTCGGCATGAACGGCAAGGTCACGGTCAGCCATGCCTTCTGCCTCGGCACGCCCGACCCCGCCCTGATCGACCCGCTGATCGAGCAGCTCGCCGAGCTCGACATCGCGATCATGACGACCGCGCCGGCGAGCCGCCCGGCGCCGCCGGTGAAGAAGCTGCTGCAGGCCGGCGTGCGCGTCTGCTCGGGCTCCGACGGCATCCGCGACACCTGGGGCCCCTATGGCAATGCCGACATGCTGGAGCGGGCGATGTTCGTCGGCCTGCGCAATAATTTCCGGCGCGACGACGAGCTCCGGCTCGGCCTCGACGTCTGCACGACGGAGGGCGCCAGGGTGATGGAGATCGCAGGTTACGGGCTGTCGGAAGGCAGCAATGCCGATCTCGTCATCCTGCCGGGCGAGACGCTGGCCGAGGCGATCGTGACTCGCTCGCCGAAGCGGCGCGTCGTCAAGCGCGGCAGGATCGTCGCCCGGGACGGCGTCTCGGTCAGGACCGCGCCGTGACCTTGCAAGCTGCTCCGCGCCCGCAGGGCCGTATCCTGCTGACGGCGCGCTGGCTCGTCGGCCACCGCGACGGCCGGCACCGGCTCTACGAGAACGGCGAGATCGTCTTCGAGGATGGCGAGGTGATCTTCACCGGGCACCGCTTCCCGGGCGAGGTGGCGCGGCGGATCGACCATGGCAATGCACTGATCGGGCCGGGCTTCGTCGATCTCGATGCGCTCTCCGACCTCGACACCACGATCCTTGCTTACGACAACCAGCCGGCCTGGAAGAAGGGCCGGGTCTGGCCGCGCAGCTATATCGAGGCCGGTCCCTACGAGATGTATTCGCGCGAGGAGCTCGCCTTCCAGAAGCAGCACGCCTTCGCGACGCTGATCCGCAACGGCATCACCACGGCGCTGCCGATCGCCTCGCTGTTCTACCGGGCCTGGGGCGAGACGCCGGAGGAGTTCGAGGATGCGGCCGAAACGGCCGCGGCGCTGGGCCTGCGCGCCTATCTCGGCCCGGCCTATCGCACCGGCAACCAGCTGGTCGAGGCCGATGGTCGCATCGTCACCCATTACGACGAGGCGCGCGGGCTGGCCGAGCTCGACGGTGCGGTCGAGTTCTGCCGGCGCCATGAGGGCCAGGCCGGCGGGCTGATCCGGACGATGCTGGCGCCGGACCGGATCGAGACCTCGACGCCTGAGCTTCTGCGCCGCACGGCGGCGGCCGGGCGCGAGCTTAACGTGCCGGTGCGCCTGCATTGCTGCCAGTCGAAGATCGAATACGATCTGGTGCTGGGCCAGCACGGCCTGAGCCCGCCGGAATGGCTGCAGAGCCTCGGCTTCCTCAACGAGCGCTGCCTCTTGCCGCACGGAACTTTCGTCTCCGGCAGCCGGCATATCGGGCGGCCGGGGCGCGACCTCGAGATCATCCGCGATGCCGGGGCGGCGATCGTGCACTGCCCGCTGGTCTCCGGCCGGCACGGCAACGCGATCGACCATTTCGGCCGTTATCGCGAGATGGGCCTCAAGCTCGGCATGGGCACCGACACCAGCCCGCCCGACATGGTGATGAACCTGCAGCTCGGGATGATCCTCGCGCGGACCATGGCCGGCAGCGCCGGCGCCGTCCGCAGCGAGGATTATTACGATGCGGCGACGGTCGGCGGGGCCGACGCGCTCGGCCGGCCCGATCTCGGCCGGCTCCAGCCCGGTGCCCGCGCCGACATCACCGTCTTCGACCTCGATCGGCCGCATCTCGGCCAGGTCATCGACCCGATCCAGACCATGCTGCTTTCCGGCCATGGCCGCGATTTTGCGAGCGTGATCATCGACGGGCGTTTCGTGATGGAGGAGCGCGTCATTCCCGGCATCGACGAGGCGGCGGACAAGCGCCGGGCGCAGGCGCAGTTCGAGGGGCTGATGGCGCGCTATCCTGAGCGCACCCATGGCCACCCCCCGGCGAGCGAGATCTTCTCGTCGAGCTACAGGATCGAGCGACGGGAGGACGCGGCATGAACGCGCAGCCGGCGCTGCTTTCGGTTCAGGACCTGCGCATCGTCTTCGACGGGCGGCGCGGGCCGCTGACGGCGCTCGACGGCATCTCCTTCGAGATCGCGCCGGGCGAGATTTTGGGCGTGGTCGGCGAATCCGGGGCCGGCAAGTCGCTGACCGGCACCGCCGTGATCGGCCTGCTCGACCCGCCGGGAAGGCTGGCCGGCGGCGAGATCCGTCTCTCCGGCCAGCGCATCGACAACCTGCCGGCGGAAGCGATGCGCAAATTGCGCGGCCGCCGCATCGGCGCGATCTTCCAGGACCCGCTGACCTCGCTGCACCCGCTGCTGACGGTCGGCGAGCAACTGGTCGAGACCATCACGACGCATCTGCCGGTCGGCCAGGCGGAGGCGCGCCGGCGCGCGCTCGACCTTTTGAAGGAGGTCGGCATCCCGGCGGCCGAAAGCCGGATCGACCATTATCCCCACCAGTTCTCCGGCGGCATGCGCCAGCGCGTGGTGATCGCGCTCGCGCTTTGTGCCGAGCCCGAGCTGATCATCGCCGACGAGCCGACGACGGCGCTCGACGTCTCGATCCAGGCGCAGATCACCACCCTGCTCAAGCGGCTCTGCCGCGAGCACGGCACGGCGATCATGCTGGTGACGCACGACATGGGCGTGATCGCCGAGACGGCCGACCGGGTCGCGGTGATGTATGCCGGGCGCGTCGTCGAGATCGGCCCGGTCGAGGAGGTGACGCGCCGGCCGCGCCATCCCTACACCGCCGGGCTGATGGCCTCGATCCCGAGCGTCCATCGCCGCAACACCCATCTCGCCCAGATCGACGGTTCGATGCCGCGGCTGAACGCGATCCCGCCGGGCTGCGCCTTCAATCCGCGCTGCGGCCTCGCCACCGATTTCTGCCGCGAGCACCGGCCGGGCCTGCCGGTTTCCGGCCACGCCGTCGCCTGCCATTTCCCGTTGCGGGAGGCCGCGCATGGCTGAAGCGCAGACCATCCTCGAGGTCGCTGCCGCCTCCTGCCGCTTCGACGTTTCGGCGCCGGCCCTGTCGCGACTGTTCTCGCATGAGCCGCGCCGCATCCTGCGCGCCGTCGAGAACGTCTCCTTCAGCGTCGTGCGCGGCACCACTTTCAGCATCGTCGGCGAATCCGGCTGCGGAAAGTCGACGCTGGCCCGCATGGTCGTCGGCCTGCAGCGGCCGACCGAGGGCATGCTGCAGTTCCGCGAGATCCAGCGGGCGGACGGCAGCATCGGGCCGCCGCGGGTGCAGATGATCTTCCAGGACCCTTATGCCTCGCTCAATCCGCGCTGGCGCGTCGGCGACATCGTCGCCGAGCCGATCCGCGAGCTGAAGCTGCGCAGGGACGAAGCCGAGACCGCGAGCCGCGTCGGCGACCTGCTCGAGATCGTCGGCCTCTCGCGCTCGGATGCGAGCCGCTTCCCGCACGAGTTCTCCGGCGGCCAGCGCCAGCGCATCTCGATCGCCCGCGCGCTCGCCACCGAGGCCGACTTCCTGGTCTGCGACGAGCCGACCTCGGCGCTCGACGTCTCGGTCCAGGCGCAGATTCTCAATTTGATGGTCAAGCTGCAGAAGGAGTTCGGGCTGACCTATCTGTTCATCAGCCATAATCTCTCGGTGGTCCGGCACATGTCGGACCAGCTCGCCATCATGTATCTCGGCCGCTTCGTCGAGAGCGGCCCGGCCGAGGAGGTCTTCGCCCGGCCGCGCCACCCCTATACGCGGCTCCTGCTGGACACGATCCCGGACGTCGAGAAGCCGAACCGGCAGCGCCGGCCGATGTCGGGCGAGGTGCCGAGCCCGATCGCGCCGCCGCCGGGCTGCGCCTTCCATCCGCGCTGCGCGATTGCCGTGGAGCGCTGCCGCAGCGAGCGGCCGGAACTGCGCAGCGAAGGCGCCCTCCAGCTCGCCTGCCATCTCGCCTGAGCGGCGCGGTGCTCAGATGCCGAGCGCGCAGCCGTCCTTGCGCGGGTCGGAGCCGCCGGTCAGCGTGCCCTTCTGCCAGTCGATCCAGATCGCCTGGGCGCCGCCCATCGGCGTCTTCGGCGGCTGGACCGTGAAGCCGCGGGCCTGGAGCGCGGCGCCGACGCTTTCGCGCAGGCGCCCTTCGACCTCGACCGTCGCCGTGCCGGGCAGCGGGAACAGGCGCGGCAGGTCGATGGCTTCCTGCAGGTCGAGGCCGTGATCGAACAGCTTTGCCAGGAAATGGGCATGGCCCATCGCCTGGTAGTGCCCGCCCATCACGCCGAAGGGCATCACCACGCGGTCGTTCTGCGCCAGCATCGCCGGGATGATGGTGTGCATCGGGCGCTTGCGCGGCGCGATCGCGTTCGGGTGGCCCTTTTCCAGCACGAAGCCCTGGCCGCGATTCTGGAGGAGCACGCCGGATTTCTTCGTCATCAGCCCGCTGCCATAGGGCGAGAAGAGCGAGTTGATGAAGCTGACGGCGTTGCGGTCCTTGTCGACGACGCAGATGTAGACGGTGTCGCTGTGCTCGGCGCCGGCGGGGATGACCGGCAGCGGATCGCTGGCGCGGGCCGGATCGATCGCCGCGGCGAGCTGGTCGGCGAGTGCGTCCGAGAGCAGCAGCTCGACCGGCACCTTCGCCTGGTCCATGTCGGCGACGAGCCGGTCGCGCGCCGCATAGGCGAGGCGGGTCGCCTCCAGCTCGATGTGCAGGTTCTCGACCGCGAGCGGGCCGCCCTTCGGCTGGAAGCGCTCGAGGATCTTCATGATCATCAGCGCGATGATGCCCTGGCCATTGGGTGGGCACTCATAGACGGTGCGGCCGCGGAAACTGGCGCTGATCGGTGTAACGTATTCGCCCTGCGCGGCGGCGAAATCCTCGCGCGTATGCAGGCCGCCGGCGGCGTTGAGATGCGCGACCATCTCGCTGGCGATCTCGCCGCGATAGAAGGCGTCCGGCCCCTCGCGGCCGATCGCTTCCAGCGTCGCGGCAAGGCCGGGCTGACGCTGGACGGTGCCTGCCTTCGGCGCCTGCCCGCCGACCAGGAAGGTCGCGGCGGCGTTGGCGTCGCGGATCAGCGTGTCGTGCTGGCCGGCAAGGTCATAGGCGACGCGCGGGGTGATGGCGTAACCCTCGCGCGCCAGGGCGATCGCCGGCTGGAAGATCTCCGAGAGAGGCAGCTTGCCATGGTCCCTGACGAGGCGCGCCCAGGCCTCGACCGCGCCGGGCACGGTGACGGCATGCGGTGAATGCCGCTCCAGCGTGGTGATGCCGGCCTTGGCGTACCAGTCGAGCGTCGCCGCCGCCGGGGTCCGGCCCGAGCCGTTATAGGCGAGGATGTCGGTGCCGCCCCCGCGCGAATAGAGCACGAAGCAGTCGCCGCCGATGCCGGTCGAGCCGGCCTCGACGGCGCATTGCACGGCGCAAGCCGCGACCGCCGCATCGATCGCATTGCCGCCGGCGCGCAGGATGTCGAGCGCGGCCAGCGTCGCCGCCGGGTGCGAGGTCGCAGCCATTGCGTTGCGGCTGATGGCGAGGGAACGCCCGGGAAGCTCGAAATCGCGCATGGAGAGAGGCTTTCGTTCAGCGTTGCCGGCGCCGCGGCCGGCGTGGGAGGGGCCGGCGCGGCGAGAGATGCCGCGCCGGGTCGGGGGGCGGAAGGGCGTCAGCCCTTGCGCAGATTGGTGAAGACCGGGACGCCGTTCAGCATGCCGGTCAGGTTCTTGCGGTAGGCGACGGGCTGGAGATATTGCCCGGCGGGGACGTAAGGCACGTCCTGCATCGCCTGGAGCTGAATCTCCTGCGCGATCGCCTTCTGCTGGGCGAGATCGCCGGTCTCGATCCAGCGGGCGCGCAGCGCCTCGATCGCCGGGCTGTCGGGCCAGCCGGGGCTGCCCTTGGCGCCGTTGCCGCGCAAGGGCGAGCTCGTTGCCGGCGAGCCGAGATCGAGCCCGGACCAATAGGTGATGTAGCAGCTCCAGCCGCCCTCCTCGACCGGGCTGCGCTTGCCGATGCGCTGCAGCACCGTGCCCCAGTCGGACGCGACGAAGTCGACATTCGCGCCGATCTTCCGCAGCGCGTCGGCCGCCACCTCGGCGGCGAGCGCGATGCGCGGCACGTCCTGCCCGGCGAGCAGGACGACGCGCTCGCCCTTGTAGCCGGCGGCTTCGAGCTCCTGCTTGAGCTTGCCGAAATCCTTGGGCGCCTTCAGCGCCTCGATCCCGACCTCGGAGGCCATCGCCGAATTGCGCGGAAAGAAGCCGATGCTGCCGCGCTCGACTTCCGGATCGCCGCCGCAAACGGCGTTCATGCAGTCGTTCTGGTCGATCGCCTTGAGGACGACGCGGCGGATGGCCGGGTTGTTGAACGGCGGCTGCAGATGGTTGAGCCGCAGCTGCCCGGCCATGCCGGTCGCGTCCTTGACCTCGACGACGATGTTCGGGTCCCGGCGCAGCAGCGGCAGGAGGTCGATGAGCGGCTGCTCGACCCAGTCGACGGCGCCGGTCTGCAGGGCGGAGATCGCGGTCGCCGGATCGGGCATGACGTTGAACTCGATTCGGTCGAGGAAGGGCGAGCGCGGCCCGGCGGTGAAGCTCGGCGTGCCGCTCGGGCGCGGCACATAGCCGTCATGGCGCACATAGACATGGCGGGCGCCGGCGATGCGCTCGGCCGTGAGGTAGCGATAGGGGCCGCTGCCGATAGCCTCGGGAATCTGCTTGAACGGGTCGGTCTGCGCCAGCCGCTCGGGCATGATCGCGGCGACGAGCGCGCTCGGGCGGGCGAGCGCGGCCGGCAGCTGCGGAAAGGGCTTGCGCAGGCGGAAGACGATGGTGCGGTCGTCGGGGGCGGAAAGCTCCTCGGTCACCGCCATCAGCGCCTGGCCGAAGGTGTCGCGCACGCCCCAGCGCCGGATCGAGGCGACGGCGTCGCGGGCCAGCACCTTGCTGCCGTCATGGAAGACGAGGCCGGGCCGGAGCGTCAGCGTCCAGCGCCTGCCATCGTCCTCGACGACATGGCCTTCGACCATTTGTGGCTGCGGCTGGAACCGGTCGTCGAGGCCGTAGAGCGTGTCCCAGACGAGGAGGGCGTGGGTGCGGGTCGAGTAGCCGTTGGTCCAGATCGGATCGATGATCGCGACATCGGAATAGGGCACGAAGCGCAGCGTCTTGCTGTCCTGCGCGCGAGCGATCAGCGGGGCGGCCGGCAGGAAGGCGGCGGCGGCCGAGGTCTTCAGAAACTGGCGTCGATCCATGGTGATCCCCTGTTCTGGTCGTGGTCCCGGAATTGCCCCGACGGCGGCCTTCTGCGGGCGGCCCGCCGGTTCGCGATGGTCTCAGCCCGGCCCGGAGGCGGGCATTTGCGCCGGGCGCGGCGGGCGCGGCCCGGTCGCCAGATGCGGAGCGCTGCGCAGGAACTCGGCCAGCCGGGGCGCGGTGCGCATGACGTGCTCGCGCATCACGGTTTCGGCCCGGGCGGCATCGCCACTGCGGATCGCCGCGACGATCTCGTTCTGACGTTGGGTTGCGGTGGTCGGATGGGCGACATGGTGGAGCCAGACCCGCATATAGGGCTCGACGGCGATGTGCAGCGCCGCGATCTGGGCGACGAGCTTCGGGCGCTGGCTGAGGCCGCAGATATAGGCGTGGAAGGCCTGGTGCCGGGCGAGCCAGTCGTCGGCGCCGATCTCGCCGGCCCGCTGCATGCGGGAGAGATGATCGTCGAGCTCGGCCAGCACGGCGGCGTCGATGCGCGGCATGGCGAGGCGGACGGCGAGCCCCTCCAGCACCGAGCGGATCTCGAAGGTCTCGTAGATCTCGTCGATGGTCAGGCCGGCGACGACGCAGCCGCGATTGGGCCGGATCACGACGAGGCCCTCATTGGCGAGGCGCTGGAAGGCCTCGCGCACCGGCATCCGGCTCATCGCCAGTTCCTGCGCGATCGCCTCCGGGATCAGGCGCTCGCCCGGCTGGTAGCGGCCGCCGCGAATCCCGGCGAGGATCGCGAGATAGGCCTCTTCCGGGGCCGTCCCTGCCGCCGGGGTCCGCGTGAAGCCCATTGTGACCGTCCCTTTCGCCGGCGGCTGCCCGCTTCGGGGCGTCGCTGCCGCTCTACTGTATGAGTGTATCCACTCATACAGTTCTGCAAGGTGAAGGGTGCGCTGGTCAAGTGGCGCGCCATGCGAGGCACGTCCATGCCTCAGGAGAGATGACAGCCGCCGTCATTCCGGCCGGGGCGGCGCCGCTTACGCGGCTTGTCCGGAATGATGTGCGCAGGAAGCCGTGCAGATGCGCCTGATGCTCGCGGTTTGGGCGTTCAGCGGATCAGGCGCGGCTCGGCGGCGAGGCCGGCGCAGACCAGCCGCACCAGCGCCTCGATCTGGCGGTCGAGCTCCTGGCGCGGCACGGCGACGAGCT
Organism: Allobosea sp.; assembly: GCF_036675845.1. GTDB lineage: Bacteria > Pseudomonadota > Alphaproteobacteria > Rhizobiales > Beijerinckiaceae > Allobosea. The sequence goes on from NZ_JAKFED010000052.1 coordinate 120,810, forward strand.
TCTCCTCGAGGCCGATGGCGACGACGCCGTGGACAGCCGAGAACAGCGTCCGCCCGAGCAGGAAGCGCTGCTGGTCGCCTGCCTGCGGCAGGAGATCGGCGAGCGGCGCCATGATGTGACGGAAGAGCTGCATCTGTTCGGCGACCGCCCATTCCGGCACCTCCGAGCCCTCCGCCATGCGGTGCTCGAACAGGGTCCGCCAGAGCCGCGGATTCTCCCGGGCGAAGGCGCAATAGGCAAGGGCGACCGCGACCAGCCGGCCGGCGGCATCCTGCGGCGCGGCGCTGAACGCCGCCTGCGAGGCGCGGTCGAGCGTGACGTCCAGCCTGGCGAGCGTGCGCGAGCCAACGCGCAGGACGAGCTCGTCCATGTCGCGCACGAGGTTGTAGAGCGCGCCGAGCGCGCAGCCGATCTCGCCGGCGAGCTCGCGCGCCTTGAGGCCGGCGAGGCCCTTTTCGGCGATGGCGCGCTCGGCCGCCTCGACCAGTTGCTGGCGCTGCCGGTCGCGGCGCGCGGCGGTCGTCGTCATCCCTCTTTCCTTGCTCTGCGCTTGGTTTGCGTCTGTTGTGAACGTCGTTCAAAATTATGCTTGAACGGTGTTCACGGATCGGCTATCAACATTAGCGTGAACAATGTTCATAGCAGGAGGAGACAGATGCTCAAGATGTTTCTCACCTTCATCCGCGGCGGTGCCGCGATTGCCGAGGAGCGCTTCGCCGATCGCAATGCGCTTCTGATCCTCGACCAGCAGCTGCGCGATGCCGGAGGCGCCTTCGAACGCGCCAAGAAGGCGCTCGCCATTGCCATTGCGCAGGACCAGCAGGAGAGCGCGCGGCTCGTCGCGACCGATGCCCGCATCGCCGATCTCGAACTGCGCGTCAGCGCGGCGCTGGTCGCCGGCGATGACGGGCTCGCCCGCGAGGGCGCCGAGGCGATCGCCGCGCTGGAGGCCGACCGCGACGCGGCGGCGAATGCGCAGGCGCTGTTCGCCGCCGAGATCGTCCGGCTGCGCCGCCATGTCGGCCAGGCTCAGGCGCGCATCGCCGAGCTCGACCGCGGCCGCCGTCTCGCCCGCGCCTCGGAGGCGGTGCGCGACATGCGCCGCGGCCGCATCGAGACCGGCCCGCCGCATGAGGCGACCCTGGCCGAGGCCGAGCAGACGCTGCAGCGGCTGCGCCAGCGCCAGACCGAAGCGGAGGCCGCCGATCTCGCCCTCGACGAACTCGACGGGGCGGCCGCGGCCTCGGTCACCGAAAAGCTCGCCGCCAGGGGCTTTGGCCCGCGGCTCCGGGCGAGCGCCGAGGACGTGCTGGAGCGCCTGCGCGCCCGGCAGGTCCAGGCGAATTGATCTCTCCGGCTTCCAAACGCATCCGACGGGAGAAAAACCATGAACCAGAATGCACAGCCGCATAGCGGCGCCTGGGTGAGCTTCACCTATGCGTCCTTCCTCGGAGCCGCCGCCATGGTCGGCGTCGGCATCCTGTTCCTGCCGCTCGACTGGTGGGCCAAGGGCTATCTCGCCATGGGCGTGACCATGCTGGTCCAGTCCTGCATCACCATGACCAAGACGGTGCGCGACATGCACGAGGCCTCGCGGCTGGTGAACCGGATCGAGGACGCCCGCACCGAGCGCCTGCTGATGGATGTCGGCAAGCCGGCGCCGTGAGGGCCGAAACCGCTTCGCCGCCGTCATTGCGAGCGCAGCGAAGCGATCCAGTCTCGTAAAGCTCTGCCGCCCCTGGATTGCTTCGTCGCTGACGCGCCTCGCAATGACGGCGGTTCCCCGGTTACCTCTGCTTAACCGCGAAACCGCTTCGCCCGCCGCAAGCAAGAATTGCTTTGCCAGGGCGATGCCATCATCCTTCAACTCCTTCGCGAGCCCGCCATGATCGACACCCTGATGCTGAAGCGGCGCTTCGCGCCGCTGTTCTGGGCGCAGTTCTTCTCGGCCTTCAACGACAACTTCCTGAAGAACGCGCTGGTCTTCATCATCCTCTACCGGCTCGCCGGCTCGCATGGCGAGGCGCTGGTGACGCTCGCCGGCGGGCTGTTCATCGCGCCCTTCTTCCTGCTCTCGGGGATCGGCGGGCAGATGGCCGACCGCTTCGACAAGGCGGTGATGGCGCAGCGGCTGAAGCTCGCCGAGATCGGGGCTGCCGGCGTCGCAGTGCTGGGCTTCACCTTGCATTCCGTACCGGTGCTGTTCGTCGCGCTCTTCCTGTTCGGCGTCATCGCGGCGCTGTTCGGGCCGATCAAATACGGCATCCTGCCCGACCATCTGAAGCGCGAGGAACTGCCGGCCGGCAACGCCCTGATCGAGGGCGCGACCTTCATCGCGATCCTGCTCGGCACCATCGCCGGCGGCGTCACGGCGCGCGAGGGCGGCGACGCCGCCTCGCTCAGCCTGCTGATCATGGTTTTCGCCCTGCTCTGCTGGCTCGCCACCCTGTTCATCCCGAAGACCGGCCCGGCCGCGCCGGACCTTTCGATCGACGCCAACATCCTGCGCTCCACGCGCGACCTGCTGAAGGACCTCTGGTCCGATGCCCGCCTCTGGCGCACCGGCGTGATGGTCTCGATCTTCTGGCTGATCGGCGCCGTGGTGATGGCGCTGCTGCCCGCGCTGGTGAAGAACGGCATGGGTGGCAGCGAGCTCGTCGTCTCGACCTATCTTGCGATCTTCGCCATCGCCATCGCGGTCGGCTCCGGCATCGGCTCCTTCCTGGCGAGCGGGCGCATGGTGCTGCTGCCGGTGCCGGTAGCCGGCGTCGTCATGGGGCTGTTTTCGCTCGATCTCGGCTGGGCGATCTCGGGCATCGTCGCGCATCAGCCGGCGCAGGATATCGCCGCCTTCTTCAACGAGGCTTCGGCCTGGCGCGTCGGCATCGATCTTGCCGGCCTCGCCATCGCCGGCGGCGTCTTCATCGTGCCCTCCTTCGCGGCGACGCAGAGCTGGTCCCCGGCCGACAAGCGCGCCCGCATCGTCGCCGCCGTCAACGTGCTCTCGGCCGCCTTCATGGTCGCCGGGGCGGTCGCGGTGGCGCTGCTGCAGGCGGCCGGCTTCACCCTGTCGCATCTCTTCCTGCTGATCGGCGTGCTGACCATCGCCGCCTCGGTCTGGATCTTCAGGACGCTGCCGACCAACCCGCTCAGCGACTTCCTCTCGATCCTGTTCCGCGCCTTCTACCGGGTCGAGGTCACCGGCCGCGAGAACATCGCCAAGGCGGGCGACAACGCGATCGTCGCGCTCAACCATGTCAGCTTCCTCGACGCGGCGCTGGCGCTCTCGATCCTCGACAAGGAGCCGGTCTTCGCCATCGACCACGGCATCGCCCAGCGCTGGTGGGTCAAGCCCTTCCTGAAGCTGACGCGGGCGATGCCGCTCGATCCCGCCCGTCCGCTGGCGACCCGCTCGCTGATCAACGCGGTCAAGGGCGGCGAGAGCCTGGTGATCTTCCCGGAAGGCCGGCTCACCGTGACGGGCAGCCTGATGAAGGTCTATGACGGCGCCGGCATGATCGCCGAGAAGTCCGGCGCCATGGTCGTGCCGGTCCGGATCGAGGGGCTGGAGGCGACGATCTTCTCGCGGCTGACCCGCGAGCAGGTCCGCCGGCGCTGGTTCCCGAAGGTGCGCGTCACCATCCTCGAGCCGGTGACGCTGAGCGTGCCCGAGGAGCTGAAGGGCCGGGCGCGGCGCCAGGCCGCCGGCACGGCGCTCTACCAGATCATGTCGGACCTGATCTTCCGCACCACCGACATCGACCGCAGCGTCTTCGAGGCGGTGGTCGAGGCGGCAAAAGCCTATGGCAAGGGCCGCGTCGCGGTCGAGGACCCGCTCACCGGCACGCTGACCTATAAGCGCCTGCTGATCGGGGCCGAAGTGCTCGGCCGCAAGCTCAGCCCCTTGGCGAAAAAGGGCGAGGCGATCGGCGTGATGCTGCCCAATGCGAACGGCGCGGCGGTGACGATCCTCGGCCTGATCTCGGCGGCGCGCGTGCCGGCGATGATCAACTTTACGGCGGGGGCGACCAATATCGCCGCGGCCTGCACGGCGGCGCAGATCCGCACCATCGTGACCTCGCGCGCCTTCGTCGAGAAGGGCCGGCTCGGGCCGCTGGTCGAGGCGCTCTCCGGCGAGGTCGCCATCGTCTATCTCGAGGACGTCCGCGCCACGGTTACGACGGCCGACAAGCTCACGGGGCTGTGGAACCACGGCAAGGCGATCGAGAAGGCAAGCGGCCAGGACCGCGCCGCGATCCTGTTCACCTCCGGCTCGGAAGGCACGCCCAAGGGCGTCGTGCTCAGCCACGCCAACATGCTGGCCAATGCGGCGCAGGCCGCAGCGCGGATCGATTTCGGCCGGCGCGACAAGGTCTTCAACGTGCTCCCGGTTTTCCACTCCTTCGGCCTGACGGTTGGCCTCGTGCTGCCGCTGGTCTCGGGTGTGCCGGTCTATCTCTATCCCTCGCCGCTGCACTACCGGATGGTGCCGGAGCTGGTCTACGGCTCGAACGCGACCATCCTGTTCGGCACCGACACCTTCCTTGCTGGCTATGCCCGGGCGGCCCATCCTTACGATTTGCGCTCGCTGCGCTACATCCTCGCCGGCGCCGAGCCGGTGAAGGAGGCGACGCGCCGGAGCTATATGGAGAAGTTCGGCCTGCGCATCCTCGAGGGCTATGGCGTCACGGAGACGGCGCCGGTGCTGGCGATCAACACGCCGATGTTCAACCGCTTCGGCACGGTCGGGCGGATCATGCCCGGCATGGAGGCAAGGCTCGAAGCCGTGCCCGGCGTCGAGGAAGGCGGGCGGCTGCATGTGCGCGGCCCCAATATCATGCTCGGCTATCTGCGGGCCGAGAATCCGGGCGTGCTCGAGCCCCCGGCCGAGGGCTGGCACGACACCGGCGACATCGTCACCATCGACAAGGAAGGCTTCATCGCGATCAAGGGCCGGGCCAAGCGCTTCGCCAAGATCGCCGGCGAGATGGTCTCGCTCGCCGCGATCGAGACGATGGCCGCCGAGCTCTGGCCGGATGCGCTCTCGGCCGTCGCCAGCCTGCCCGATGCCCGCAAGGGCGAGCGGCTCGTGCTGGTGACGCAAAAGCAAGGCGCCACCCGCGCCGAGTTCCAGGCCTTCGCCAAGGCCAAGGGAGCCGCCGAGCTGATGGTGCCGGCCGAAGTGATGGTGGTGCCGGCGGTGCCGGTGCTCGGCTCCGGCAAGCTCGACTTCGCCGGGGTGACGCGCCTCGTCCAGGAGCGGGCAGCCAAGGTCGCCGCGGCATGATCGGCTTCTGGCTCAGCGCCCTGACGCGCCCGAAGCTCGACCTGACGCTGGCGACCCATGCCGGGCTGACGACGCGGATCGTCGAGCGGCCGGGCGCCGTGCTGGACGATGCGGCGCTCGCCGCCTTGGTCGAGCAGCTCCGCGCCGTGGCGCGGCGCACGCTGGGCGAGGGCGAATTGAGCTATGGCGTGTTCTCCGGCGAGCGCGAGCGCCTGGCCCAGACCATCGTCACCCTGATCACCGAGAAGGCGACCGGCAGGCCGGTTGCCTTCAACGCGCTGGTGCAGATGGAGACCGTGCTGAACGGCGAGCCCGAGCCGGTGACGCATCTCGGCCTGGTGATGGTCGATCCCGAAGTGCGCGGGCAGGGCCTGTCCTGGGTGCTCTACGGCCTGACCGTGCTGGTGCTGTTCGTCCGCGGCGGCCTGCGACCGCGCTGGATCTCGAACGTCACCCAGGTGCCGGGCGTGGTCGGCATGGTCTGCCAGACCTTTTCCGACGTCTATCCCTCGCCCGATCCGGGCTCGCGCCAGAGCTTCTCGCACCTCTCGCTGGCGCGGCAGATCATGCGCGGCCATCGCCATGTCTTCGGCGTCGGCCCCGAGGCCGGCTTCGACGAGGCGCGCTTCATCATCACCGACGCCTATACCGGCGGCTCCGACGATCTGAAGAAGAGTTTTGACGCCGCGACCCAGCATCGCGAGCCGCGCTACAACGATTTCTGCCGCGAGCAACTGGACTATGGCCGCGGCGACGACGCGCTCCAGATCGGCCGGATGGATCTGGCCGCGGCGCGGCGCTACCTGCTCGGCCAGGTGCCGCGTGCCTCGCTGCCGGCGCTGCTCGGCGCGTCGCTCTTTCTGCTGCTGCAGCGCCTGGTGCTGCCGCTGGTCCATTGGCTCGACGATGGCCGCCGCTTCGGCGCCTTGCGGCCGCGCAATGCAAAGGCGGAACCATGATCGCGGGCTTCGGCTATGAGAGCTTCACCACCCGCAATATCGGCTTCGTCAGCGAGGCCGAGCAGGCGGCCCTGCGCGCCGGATGTGTCTTCGTCTGCGGCGTCGGCGGCATGGGCGGGGCGGCGTTCATGGCGCTGGTCCGGGCCGGCATCGGCCGCTTCGTCATCGCCGATATCGACGTCTTCGAGGTCTCGAACCTGAACCGGCAGGTCTTCGCCAATGCCGGGACGATCGGCCAGCCGAAAGCCGAAGCGGCGGCCGAGGCCGCCCGCGCCATCAACCCCGGGATCGAGATCGAGGTGCTCGGCGCCGAATGGGCCGAGCGGCTGCCGGAGATCGCGGCGCGCTGCAAGGTCCTGGTCAACGGCATGGACGACATCGCCGCCGGCCTGCACCTCTATCGGACGGCTCAGGCGGCAGGGGCGACCGTGATCGACGCCTATATGTCGCCGCTGCCCTCGGTGATCGTGGTCAGGCCGGAGGATCCGCGCCCCGAGGAGCGGCTGCGCTTCCCGACGTTGGGCAAGGACTGGCGGACGATCACCGAGGAGGACAGGCGCGCCGCCATGCTCTGCGAGGTCGAGCATGTCATGCTGCATTCGGGCTCGCGCCATCATGTCGACCTCGCCATTGCCGGCGAGGTCGCGGCCGGAAGGCGCAGCCGGATGTCCTTCGCGCCGATGGTGATCACCACCGGCATGATGATGGCCTATGAGGCGATCGCGCTGACGCTCGGCAAGCGCACCGGCACCGATTGCCGCGGCTGGTTCTTCAACCCGCACCGGCCGGCGATCGAAAAGCCCCTGCCGGCGCCGCTGACGCTGCTGCTGCGGCCTTTCGTGCGCCGGGCCCTGCGCCGGATGGTAGCCGGCTCATGAACCCGGCCCTCGTCGCCGATTCGATCGTCGATCTCTGCGGGGCGCTCGGCCTCGGCGTCGCGATGCTGACCCTGTGCCGGCGCGATCCGCATGGTGCGCTGACGACGCGCTTCCTTGCCGCGCTCGGGCTGGTTGCGGCCGTGCTGCTATTGCGCGGCCTGGGCTGGTGGACCGGCAGCGTGCCGCTGGAGCGCCTGGCGCTCGCCTGCGCCGCGATGTTCCCGCTCGGCGCGCTGATCGTCACCGAAGGCATGCTGCGCCGGCATGCGCCGCGCCGGGCCAAGCTCGCCGTGCTCGGCGGTTCGGGCCTGCTGGCGCTGGCCGCCCTGTTCGGCCTCGCCGAACAGGGGGACACCTATGATCTCGCCTTGGCCGGTTTCCAGCTCGCGACCTTCGCGCTTTGCGGCTTGCTCCTGTTCAGCCGCGATCCGGCCTCGCTGACCGCCGCCGAGAATGCCGGCGTCTGGCGGCTCGGGCTCTGCGCCTTCCTGGTCCTGCCCTTCATGCTCAGCGATTTCCGCAGCCTGGTGCCGCAGATGCCGGTCAGGCTCGGCGGGCTCGGGGCGCTGCTGCTGGTCCATGTCGTGCTCGTCACCGGCGGCGGCGCGCAGACGCGCCGGCAGGGCTTCTGGCTGATGGGGTTGCGCATCGCCGCGGCGCTGGCGCTCGGCTGGGGCGCGGCCCAGCTCGACCCCGATGCCGGCTTTGCCCGTGGCGTGCGGATGTGTGCCGTCGCGCTGGCGGGCGTGCTGGCGATCGGCCTGATGGCGGACGCGCTCGGCGCCGCCTTCGATGCGCGCTCGCCCGGCGTGCTCGCATCGCTCGCGCATTCGGAGGCCGGCAGCCGCGAGGCGCTGATCGCGAAGCTCTCGGCGCATCCGCTGTTCCAGGGCGCCAAACGCCTGCGCGAGGCGGAGCTCGGCGATTACGACCCGCTTATCCTGCGCGAGGCGCTGCGTGACGTCGCGGTGCTGCGGGCCGCCGACCGGCCCTGGCAGCGCCCGCTGGAGGATGGCGGGACCGAGCGGTTGCAGGCGCTGCTCGCAGCGAACTCCGCCAGCCATTTGCTGGTCGTGGCGCATGAGCCGCTCGACCTGCTGCTGGTCACCGTGCCGCTGGTCTCGGCCGACCCGGCGACCGAGACGGCGCTGGCGCTGGTCCGCCGCTTGCTGGCGAGCGCGCCGATGGAGACGGCATGATCGAGATCGTCAGCAACGACCGCAGGAGCGCCTTCGCCGTCACCGCCAACGCCTATCCAGGCGACAGCCGATACGTGCTGCCGATGTGGTCGGATTTCGACCGCATGCTCGATCCGGCGAAGAACCCGCTGGTCAGGAACGGGCATGGCCGCTTTGAATTGTTCACGGCGCTCAGGGACGGCAGGCCGCTCGGGCGCATCGTCGCCGCGATCCACGATGCCTCGAACGCCCGCCATGGCACGGCCCGCGCACAGTTCGGCTATTTCGATTGCGCCGACGATCCGGAGATCGCCGCGGCTCTCCTGGCCGCGGCCGAAGGCTGGGCGCGTGAGCGCGGCATGGGAGAGATCGCGGGCAACTTCAATCTCACCGCCATGCAGCAGGTCGGCGTCGTCACCGGCGGCTTCGAGGGCGCGCCCTATACCGACATGGTCTGGAGCCCGCCGCATATCGCGCGCCTGCTCGAGGCCAGTGGCTACGCCCCGACCTTCCCGATGACGACCTTCGAGATCGCGCTGTCGGAGATCGACCCGGCGCTGCTGCTGGGCGAAAAGCAGCAGGCGATCCTCGCCGATCCCGATTATCGCTGGATGCCGATCGACCGCCGGCATTTTCCCCAGCGTCTGGAGGAATCGCGGCTGATCCTCAATGACGGCTTCGACGGCAATCCGATGTTCGTTCCGCCGACGGCGGAGGAATACCGCTTCCAGGCCGGCGACATGATGTGGGTGATCGACAGCCGCATCTCGACCGTGGTGCATCACAAGGGCGAGCCCGTCGGCGCGATCATCGCGATCCCCGACCTCAACCCGCTGGTCAAGGCAGTCGGCGGGCGGATCGGGCCGAGCTTCCCCTTCCGCTTCCTCTGGCACCGCTGGAGCAACCGCCGCGCCGTCATCGTCTACCAGTCGGTCGCCCGCGCCTTCCATAATCGCGGCCTCAACGGCGCCATGCTCCACAAGGTCGCGAGCGCGCTGAAGGCAGCCGGCTACACGACGCTCGGCGGCACCTGGATCGCCGACGTCAACGGGCCGAGCCTGCGGCAGGCGCAGAAGGCCGGGGCGAAGCCGCTGCACCGGCTGCACCTGTTCGCAAAATCGCTGCGGGACTGAAGGCGCCATGCTTGACCGCACCTTGCTCGAAAGCCTCGTTGCCGAAGCCCGGCTGGCGCCGAGCGTCCACAATATCCAGCCGACGCGCTGGCGGCCTGACGGCGCCGGCCTGCTGGTGCTGGAGGACATGGCGCGCCGTCTGCCGGCGGCCGATCCTAACGGCCATGACGTGCGGCTCTCGCATGGCGCCGCCATCGAGGGATTTGGGCTGGCGCTGGCCGGCCGTGGCCTGCGCATCGCCGCGGTGGCGATGCTGGACGGATTGCCGGAGGAAGCGGGCCTGCGCCCGGTGGCGCGGTTGACCGTTGCGGCCGGTGCCTCAGGCGACCCTCTGGCCGCGGCGGTCGAGCCGCGCAGCAGTTGGCGCGGCCGGTTCCGGCCCATCGACGCGGCAGCGCAGGAGGCACTTGCCCGGTTGAGCGAGTCGACCGACGACCTGCTCCTCATCCGCGAGCCGGAAGCGGTTGCGCCCATCGCGGCGCTCGCCGACCGGGCCGGCTTCCACTTCCTGCGCGAGGACGATCACCGGCGCGAGCTGCTGCATTGGCTGCGGCTCTCGCGCTCGCATCCCGACTACGGCCGCGACGGGCTGAATGCGCAGGCGATGGCGCTCGGGCGGGTCGAGGCGCTCGCCGCCGGGCTGGTGCTGGGCCGGCTCTTCCCGCTGCTCGACCGGCTGGGCCTGGCGGCGGCGTTGACGGCCGAGCGCGGCAAGACCGGCTCGGGCGCGATCGGCCTGTTCCACCGGCCTGCCGGGGAGGACGCGCTGATCACCGGCCGGGCCTTCTACCGCGCCTGGCTCGCGATCGCGGCGGCGGGGCTCGCGGCCTGCCCGATCTCGGTGCTGGCGGACTGGCCGGAAAGCAATCGGGCGCTGGTCGGCGCGCACCCGCTGCCCGCCGGCCGGCGGCTGGTCAACGTCTTCCGTCTCGGCATCCCGATCTCGGCAGCCGCCGGACAGCGGGCGCGGCTCCCGGTCGGCGAGCTGATCGTCTGATACCAACGGCCTTCCGGGTTGACCGGTGCGGTACCCTCTCCGTCATTGCGAGCGGAGCGAAGCAATCCAGGGCTCGCTCGACGTCCTGGATTGCTTCGTCGCTTCGCTCCTCGCAATGACGGCCAAGCCCTCGCAGGCGGCAAATTCAACCGCGCAGCGCCTTGTTGTAGCATCGGATTCAACCGAAAACCGGATTCCACTTTTCGGTCCGATGCCCTAATAATGCGCGCGATAGCGCATCAGGGCCGCTGACAGATGGCTGCGCATGGCATCGCGCGCGGCCGCGACGTCGCGGCTGGCGATCGCATCGACCACGCGTCCATGCTCGGCCTGAAGCTCGGCGTGATATTGCTGGTCGGAAAGGCGGTCGTCGCGCAAGGCCCCGAAGCGCTCGCGCGGGATGATCACCGGGCCGATGAAGGCGAGGAACTTCTCGAAATAGGGGTTGCTCGTGGCGCGCGCGATGGCGACGTGGAGTTCGAAATCGGCCCGGCCGCGGTCGCCGGTCGCGGTGCGCAACTCCTTGTCGATATCGCGCAGCCGCGCCTTGATCGTCCGCAGCGCCGCGGCCGAATGCCGCTCCGCTGCCAGGCCGGCCCCCTCGACCTCGACGCTCAGGCGCAATTCGAGGATCTGGAGGATGTCGGTCAGCCTGCCGTCGGCGTCCGAGACCAGCGCGAAGGGCAAGCGCCGCATCCCGCTGCTGACGAAGACGCCGACGCCCTGGCGCGATTCGAGCAGGCCCTCGGCCCGCATCGAGGCGATGGCTTCGCGCACCACGGTGCGGCTGACGCCGTATTCGCTGCACAACTCGGCCTCGGTCGGGATCTTCTCGCCCGGCGGATAGGCATGGGTGGTGATCTTGCGCGCCAGTTGCCGGGCGAGCTGCGTCGACAGGCGTTCCCTCTTGCCCAACATGGACAGGCCCCGATCTGTAGTCAGCCGCATCCCGGCAGAATGGCGTGCAGCCAGAGCAACGGCCCCGCACCATTCGTATGACATCCTATCAATAAGCGAGCGGCGGACGGCTTGCAAAGCTGGCAGAAAGTCGATGGAGCGCGCCTTCGCGGTCCGTTGACATGTATGACAACCGACGACAGACTAGGTCAAATCGGGCGATCGAAATGCATCGCCGCCGCGTCGCGCGCCACCCTGGAGCGTGGCGGGCTTTTGCCGGTCACGAAGCAGACGAGGGGATTCTCATGTCGTTCATCAAGACGCTTTTCGCCACCGCCGCCTTTACCGCCGCCGCCGGCCTCGCGCAGGCGCAGACGAGCTGGACGATGGCCTCCGGCTATCCGGAGAGCAGCTTCTTCACCCAGAACATCCGGCAGCTCATCAAGGAGGTCGAGGAAAAGAGCGGCGGCAAGCTGAAGATCGACCTGCGCTCCAGCGACAGCCTGATCAAGCTCGACGCGGTCAAGCGCGCGGTGCAGTCGGGCCAGGTGCAGATCGGCGAGATCCGCCTCGGCGTCTACGGCAACGAAGCGGCGATGTATAATCTCGACAACATCCCCGGCGTCGCGACCGACTACGACAAGGCGACGCTGCTCACCAACGCGCAGCGCCCGTTCTTCGAGGAGATGTTCAAGAAGAACGGCATGCGCGTGCTGAGCTATGTCGCCTGGCCGGGGCAGGGCTTCTACACCAAGGAGCCGGTGACCTCGCTGGCCGATCTGAAGGGCCAGAAGCTCCGCATCTATTCGAAGCAGACCCAGATCCTCGGCGAGAAGCTCGGCATGGAGGCGCTGATCATGCCCTTCGCCGAAGTGCCGCAGGCCTTCTCCACCGGCATGATCCAGGCGCTCTGGACCAGCGCCCAGACCGGTACCGACGTGCAGATCTGGGACTATGTCAAGCACTTCACCTATACCGGCACGATGCACAACAAGAACGCGATCATCGTCAACGAGAAGGCGTTCCGCGCGCTCGATCCGGCGACGCAGAAGGTCGTGATCGAGGCCGGCGCGCGCGCCACCGAACGCGGCTGGGAGCTCAGCAAGAAGGCGAGCGCCGAGCGCGAGCAGGTGCTGAAGGACCATGGCGTCACCATCGCCCAGGCGCCCAAGGAGGTGCTCGACCGGATCGAGGTGATCGGCAAGGAGATGGTCGCCGAGTGGCTCGCCTCCGCCAACGCCGCCGAGAAGGCGGTCTACGAGGCCTATCAGAAGAGCATGAAGTAAGCCGCGGAACCCGCCGGCATTTTCACAGGATCGGGGTTTTCCGTGCTCAGAGCGTTTCTCGACAAGCTCTATCTCAGCTGCGGCTACATCGCCGCAGCCTTCATGCTCGGCATCGCGCTGACGATCATCGCCCAGATGGTGGCGCGGCTGCGCGGCGTCACGCTCGATGCGACGGAAGCCGCCGGCATGTGCCTGGCGGCCTCCACCTTCTTCGGGCTGGCGCATACCTTCCGCGCCGGCTCGCATGTCCGCATCAACCTGATCGTCGACCGGCTGCCGCAGGGCCTGCGGCGGCCGGTCGAGCTGTTCAACTGCCTGCTCGGCACGGTCGTGGTCGGCTATCTCGCCTGGCATGTCGGCGAGCTCGCGCTGCAATCGCACGCGTTCAACGATGTCAGCCCCGGCCTGCTCGCCATGCCGTTCTGGATTCCGCAGGCCGGCGTCACCGTCGGCATCGCGGTGCTGGCCATCGCCTTCGTCGACGAGCTGGTGTGGCTGCTGCAGGGCGGCCTGCCGCGATACGAGGCGCCGGACGAGATCGCCCTCGACAAGCCGGTCGCCTGAGGAGGGCATGATGGATCCGATCGTCCTTGCCTCCCTGGTCCTTGCCGGCCTCTTGCTGCTGCTGCTCGCCAGCGGCGTCTGGATCGCGCTGTCGCTGCTGACCGTCGGCATGGTCATGATGGGCCTGTTCACCTCGGCGCCGATGGGCTCGCTGATCGCCTCGACGCTGTGGGATTCGAGCTGGGGCTGGGCCCTGACCTCGCTGCCGCTGTTCATCTGGATGGGCGAGATCCTGTTCCGCTCGAACCTGTCCGCCGACATGTTCCAGGGGTTGGCGCCCTGGGTGTCGCGCCTGCCGGGGCGGCTCCTGCACGTCAACGTGCTGGGCTGCGGCATCATGGCCGCCGTCGCAGGCTCCTCGGCCGTCACCTGCGCCACCATCGGGCGGATGAGCGTGCCGGAGCTGCAGCGCCGGAACTACCCGCTCAACATGACGATCGGCACGCTGGCGGGCTCGGGCACGCTCGGCCTGCTGATCCCGCCCTCGATCATCATGATCGTCTACGGCGTCACCGCCGAGGTCTCGATCGCCAGGCTGTTCATCGCCGGCGTGCTGCCCGGCCTGCTGCTGATGGCCCTGTTCATGGGCTACACCGCGATCTGGAGCCTGCTCAATCCGGGCAAGATGCCGCCGGCCGAGCCGGCGGTGCCCTTCCTCGAGAAGATCTACCTGTCGCGGCGGCTGATCCCGGTGGCGCTGCTGATCGGCGTGGTCGTCGGCTCGATCTATGGCGGCATCGCGACGCCGACGGAAGCGGCGACGATCGGCGTGATCGGCGCCCTGATCCTGGCGGCTCTCGGCGGCGGCCTCAGCCGGCAGAGCTTCATGGAAGGTGTGATGTCGGCGATGCGCACCTCGTGCATGATCTCCTTCATCATCGCCTGCGCCGCCTGCCTGACCATCGCCGTCGCCTTCGTCGACATCCCGCGTTCGCTGGCGGGCTGGGTCGATGCGATGCAGCTCTCGCCCTATGCGCTGCTCGCGGTGCTGGCGATCTTCATGCTGATCCTGGGCTGCTTCCTGGAGGGCATCTCGATCATCGTGCTGACCTCGTCGGTGATGCTGCCGATGGTCCAGGCCGCCGGCGTCGACCTGCTCTGGTTCGGCATCTTCGTCGTGGTGCTGATCGAGGCGGCGCAGATCACGCCGCCGGTCGGCTTCAACCTGTTCGTCCTGCAAAGCATCACCGGCAAGGACATCCTGACGGTGACGCGCGCGGCGATCCCGTATTTCTTCATCCTGATGCTGCTTCTGGTGCTGCTCACGATCTTCCCGCAGATCGTCACCGTGCTGCCGAAGATGATGCAGGGCTAGAGCACGCGGCAGGCCGGCGCGATATTCCAACGCCGCCGACCTGCCCGCCACGCGATTGACGGGCCGTCGCGCGCCGTCATATGTTGTCATACAACTAAGCGCTTCGCGGGCTGCGCGCGTCGCCATGCCGGCGCAGAGGAATGGTGGGAAACTGAGATGACGGCTCTTCGCAATCCCCTGAAGGCGAACCTGGCGGAAGGCAGGCTGCAGACCGGCCTGTGGTGCTCGCTCGGCAGCGCCATGGTCACCGAGGTGCTGGCCGGCGCCGGCTATGACTGGCTGCTGGTCGATGGCGAGCACAGCCCCAACGACCTGCTGACGATCCTCGCCCAGCATCGCGCGGCTTCCGCCTACGAGACCGAGATCGTGGTCCGGATGCGCAGCCATGACCCGGACGCCGTGAAGCAGTTCATGGATTCCGGCATCCGCTCCTTCCTGTTCCCCTTCGTGCAGACGCCCGAGCAGGCGCGGGAGCTGGTCCGGGCGACGCGCTACCCGCCGCATGGCATTCGCGGCTATTCGGTGTCGCAGCGCGCCAACCGCTATGGCCGGGTCAAGGACTACCACCCGGCCGCCCATCAGGAATGCTTCATCGCAGTCCAGATCGAATCCGGCGAGGCGGCGAAGGCGGCCGCGGAGATCGCCGCGGTCGAAGGCGTCGATGCGGTGTTCATCGGCCCGAGCGATCTTTCGGCCGATCTCGGCTCGATGGGCAATCCGCACAGCGACCACGTCCAGGCGACGATCCGCTCGGTGCTGGAACTCGGCCGCGACGGGCGCGCCGTCACCGGCGTGCTGGCGCCGCTCGACGACGACGCCCGGCGCTATATCGACTGGGGCGCCCGCTTCGTCGCCGTCGGCAGCGATCTCGGCCTGCTGACCAAGCATGGCGATGCGCTGGCCGCCCGTTTCCGCGCCCTCGACCCCGCGCGCCCGGCCACCGCCTGACACGCCCATCGACATTCCGGAGAGCAAGATCATGAGTCATGGCGGACAGCAGGTCCGGGTCGGCGTCGACATCGGCGGGACCTTCACCGACATCGTGGTGGAGGTCGGCGCCAGCCTGCATTCGACCAAGGTGCTGACCAACTACGCCAATCCCGAGCAGGCGATCATCGACGGTACCCTGCAGGCGGCGAAGCTCGCCGGAATCGGCCTGGGCGAGATCGACATCGTCATCCATGGCACGACGCTGGCGACCAATGCGCTGATCGAGCGCAAGGGCGCGCGCACCGCCTTCATCACCACCAAGGGCTTCCGCGACGTCATCGAGATGCGCACCGAGAGCCGCTTCGAGCAATACGATCTCGACATCGTGCTGCCGCCGCCGCTGGTCGAGCGCAGCCATCGCCATGTGCTCGACGAGCGCATCGGCGCCGATGGCAGCGTCCACAAGGCGCCGGACCGGGCCGAGATCGAGGCGCTGGCCGATGGAATCGTCGCCGGCGGCTATGACAGCGTCGCGATCGGCTTCATCCATTCCTATCTCAACGGCGCGCATGAGCAGGCGATGCGCGACGCCCTGCTCGCCCGCGCGCCGGGCCTGGCGATCTCGATCTCGTCCGAGGTCTCGCCGCAGATGCGCGAATTCCAGCGCTTCAACACGGTCTGCGCCAACGCCTATGTGAAGCCGCTGATGGCCTCCTATCTCAACCGGTTGGTCGACCGGCTGCGGCAGGCGGGCGCCTCCTGCCCGGTCTTCATGATGCATTCCGGCGGCGGCATCATCAGCATCGAGAGCGCCGCCGAGTTCCCGGTGCGGCTGCTCGAATCCGGGCCGGCCGGCGGGGCGATCTTCGCCGCCCATATCGCCGCCGGGCACGGGCTCGACCAGGTCCTGTCCTATGACATGGGCGGCACCACGGCGAAGATCTGCCTGATCGAGAAGCAGGTGCCGAAGACCGCCAAGACCTTCGAGGTCGCCCGCACCTATCGCTTCAAGAAGGGCAGCGGCATGCCGATCTCGATCCCGGTGATCGAGATGGTCGAGATCGGCGCCGGCGGCGGCTCGATCGCCACCGTCGATTCGATGCGCCAGATCCGCGTCGGCCCGCACAGCGCCGGCTCCGAGCCCGGCCCGGCCTGCTATCAGCGCGGCGGCGACAAGCCCACCGTGACCGATGCCGACCTCGTGCTCGGCAAGCTCGACGCCGACGATTTCGCCGGCGGCAGCATCAGGCTCTCGGCCGACGCCTCCCGGCAGGCGCTACGCCGCGACATCGGCGAGAAGCTCGGCGTCGACGAGGCGACCGCCTCCTTCGGCCTCTGCGAGATCGTCGACGAGAACATGACCAATGCCGCCCGCATGCATGCCGTCGAAAGCGGCAAGGAACTCTCCGGCTTCACCATGATCGCCTTCGGCGGCGCCGCCCCGCTGCACGCCGCGCGGCTCTGCGACAAGCTCGGCATCGACAAGCTCCTGGTGCCGCCCGGCGCCGGCGTCGGCTCGGCGATCGGCTTCCTGCGCGCGCCCTTCGGCTTCGAATCGGTGCGCAGCGCCTATCTCCGGCTCAGCCGCTTCGATGCGGAGCGCGTCAACCAGGTGCTGAAGGAGCTGGCGGAGGAGGCGACCGCCTTCGTCCATGCCGGGGCGCCGGGCATCGAGCCCGAGCTCGAATGCGTCGCCTATATGCGCTATGTCGGCCAGGGCTGGGAGATCCCCGTCACGGTCGCGATCCGCGACTATGGGGCGGGCGACGGCGCCCATTTCAGGAAGCTGTTCGACGAGGCCTATCAGGACCTGTTCGACCGGCTGATCGACGGGCTCGACATCGAGATCGTCAGCTGGTCGCTGCGCGCCAGCTCGCCGACGCCGCCGGTGCCGGCGATCGCGGGCGTCCCCTCGGGTCGCAGCGTCGCCGGCAACGGCACGCGGCAGCTCTTCGACGCCGCGGCGGACGGCTTCGTTTCGGCCGCGATCGTGGCGCGCGACGGGCTGCGCCCCGGCGACAAGGTGCCGGGCCCCGCCATCGTCACCGAGCGCGAGACTACGACCATCGTCACGGCCGGGCGCGAGGCGGTGATGCAGGCCGATGGCTGCCTGCTGCTCAGCCTCAAGACCGCCTGACCGAGACGAGAGGAGAAAAACCATGGCCAACCATGCCCTGTCCGACGTCCGCATGCAGATCATGTGGAACCGCCTGATCTCCGTCGTCGAGGAACAGGCGGTGACGCTGATCCGCACCGCCTTCAGCACCTCGGTGCGCGAATCCGGCGACCTTTCGGCCGGCGTCTTCAACCGTGCCGGCAAGATGATCGCCCAGGCGGTCACCGGCACGCCCGGCCATGTCAACGCCATGGCGGAGGCCGTGGCGCATTTCATCCGCGATATCGGCCCGCAGAACATCTTCGAGGGCGATGTCTACATCACCAACGATCCGTGGAAGGGCACCGGCCATCTCCACGACTTCACGGTGGTGACGCCGTCCTTCCGCAAGGGTGCGCTGGTCGGCTACTTCGCCTGCACGGCGCATGTCGTCGATGTCGGCGGGCGCGGTTTCGGGCCCGATGCCAACGAGGTCTACGAAGAGGGCATCTTCATCCCGATCATGAAGTTCGCCGAGCGCGGCAAGGTCAATCGCGACCTGGTCAACATCCTGCGCAACAATGTCCGCGAGGCGCATCAGGTCGTCGGCGACGTCTATTCGCTCGCCGCCTGCAACGACACCGGCCACAAGCGGCTGATGGACATGATGGAGGAGTTCCGGATCGACGATCTGGAGGGCCTCGCCGATTTCGTGATCGAGCGCAGCCATGCCGCGACCATGGAGAGGATCGCGGCGCTGCCGCACGGCGTCTACGACAATGTCATGCGGGTCGACGGCTATGGCAGCCCGATCGACATCGCGGTGACGATCACCGTCGATGGCGACGGCATCTCCACCGACTTTTCCGGCACCTCGCCGCCGAGCCCGAAGGGCATCAACGTCCCGCTGATCTACACCGTCGCCTATGCCTGCTACGGGCTGAAATGTTCGATCGCGCCGGAAATCCCGAACAATGCCGGCTCGCTGGCGCCGTTCCAGATCACCGCGCCCGAGGGCTGCATCCTCAACGTGAAGCATCCGGCGCCGGTCGCGGTGCGCCATGTGCTCGGCCATTTCGTCCCCGACGCGGTGCTGGGCGCGGTCCACAAGATGCTGCCCGGAAGGATTCCGGCGGAAGGGGCCGGCGCGCTCTGGAACCTGCATCTCAGCGCGAGGCCGCTGCCGGGCGACGCCGCCCCCGAGGGTGGCGGCCAGCGCGCCGAGGTGCTGCTGTTCAACAGCGGCGGCGGCGGCGCCAGGCCGGGCGTCGACGGGCTCAGCGCCACCGCCTTCCCGAGCGGCATCCACACCATGTCGATCGAGGCGACCGAGCATGTCGGCCCGGTGATCTTCTGGCGCAAGGAATTGCGCGAAGGCTCCGGCGGCGCCGGAAGGCTGCGCGGCGGGCTCGGCCAAATCGTCGAGATCAGTGCGACCAAGGGCCATGAGTTCCACTTCAACGCGATGTTCGACCGGGTCGTCCATCCGGCGCGGGGCCGCGAAGGCGGCAAGGACGGCGCGCCCGGCTCGGTCATGCTCGACGACGGCACCAGGCTTCAGGCCAAGGGGCGCCAGCATGTGCCGGCCGGCCGGCGGCTCGTGCTGCAGCTTCCCGGCGGCGGCGGCTATGGCGCGCCGGAGCAGCGCGAGAAGACGGCCGCCGAGCGTGACATCGCCTTCGGCTATGTCACGGGCCGGTGAAGCCGAACCGGAGTGGCCGCGCCAAGATTCGATTGAAAACCCCACGGCCGGAGGCCAGATAGCAGGATGGCTTTGCGCGCGGCGCTGCGACCGCTCTCCCGGCGGTCGCTACACCGCGTCCGGATAGGACGAGGGGATCGCTGAATGTCGCTGCCGGATCATTCCCATGCCGGCCCGGCCGAACCGGCCGAGGAGGTCTACGACCTCTCCGAACAGGTCGGCTTCATCCTGCGGCAGGCGATCCAGCGCCATGTCTCGCTGTTCAACGAGATCATGGGATCCGAGCTGACGCCGACGCAATGGGCGGTGCTGTCGCGGCTCTATCTGGAAGGCGGCAGCTCGCAGAACCTGCTCGGGCGCCAGACGGCGATGGACGCCGCCACGATCAAGGGTGTCGTCGACCGGCTGCTCAAGCGCAAGCTGGTGCAGACGAATGCCGATCCCGATGACGGCCGCCGCGTCATCGTGCAATTGACCGAGGCGGGCCGGGCCTACACCCGCGAGCTGATGCCGAAGGCCGAGACCGTGACCAAGGTGACGCTGGCGCCGCTGGCGACGAGCCAGCGGGCGACGCTGGTGGCGTTGCTGAAGCAGTTGCGCTGAGGGGCGGGGCGCAGTGGGCCGCCCTTGCCGACAACCACGCCGTCATCCCGGGCAAGCGTAGCGCAGACCCGGGATCCATCGTAGTGCTCCGGAGCCCTATGATGGATCCCGGAGCGGCGCGGCTTCGCCGCTTGTCCGGGATGACGGCGCGGTTCCGCTGAAAAATTGCATGCGCTAGCGAATAATTGCGCTAGCGAATAACGAAGCAGTCGCTCTCCGCTGCGAGCGCGCGGGCCTCGTCGAGATCGCTCGAGGCGCTGGCGTGGATGGCGAAGAGCGGATCGCCGATCGCGACCTTGTCGCCGACGCCGCGGCGCAGATCGATGCCGGCGGCCTTGTCGAAGGGCGCACCGGCGCGCCGGGCGATGCCGGCGACGGCCCAGCCGTCGATCCCGGCGACGGTGCCGGCCCTCTCGGCGCGCACGGTATGGACCAGCAGCCCTGGCGCGACCGGCGGGAGGCGACGCCCCTGCGCCTCGACGATGCGCTCGAAGGCGGCGCGCGCGGCGCCCGAGCGCAGCAGGGCTTCGGCGCGCTCCTGCCCGGCCTCGGCCGAGCCGAGCGCCGGATCCCAGGCGAGGATGCGGCCGGCGAAGAACAGCGCCTTGGCGACGAGATCGGCCGGCGCCTGCGGGTCGTTGTCGAGCGCCCAGGCGACATCGCGGCATTCCAGCGCCGGGCCGATGCCGCGCCCGATCGGCCGGCTGCCATCGGTCGGGAAGGCGCTGACGACGAGGCCGAGCCCGCGCCCCACCGTCTCGAACAGCGCCGCGAGCTCGGCCGCCTCGCTCAGCGTCTTCAGCTTGGCGCGCGGGCCATAGGGCAGGTCAACGATCACATGGGTCGAGCCCGCGGTGAGCTTCTTCGAGAGGATCGAGGCCACCGACCAGCGGTTCGAGTCGATGCCGAGCGGCCTTGTGATCGCGTTCATCACGTCGTCGACGACCGAATGGTTCAGGCGGCCGTTCCAGGCGATGCAGGCGCGCGCCTTCTCGACGCAGGCCCGCAGCTCGGTGGGGGTGAGCTCGACATCGGCCAGCGCCTCCATCGCATCGGCGGTACCGGCGGCCGAGGTGATGGCGCGCGACGAGGTCTTTGGCATCAGGAAGGCGCCATGCGCCGCGACGATCGGCACGACGATCAGGGTGATGCGGCTGCCGGGAATGCCGCCCATCGAATGCTTGTCGACGACGATCCTGTCGGGCCAGGCGATCTTCTGCGCGAAGCGGGTGCGGACGCGGGCGAGCGAGACGACCTCGTCGTCGCTCAGCTTCTGCGTCGCGGCGACGAGGAAGGCCGCGACCTCGCCATCGGGATAGCGCTGCTCGACGATGTCGCGGATCAGCGTGTGGTATTGCGCTTCCGACAGCGTCCCGCCCTGGATCTTGCTGGTCAGCGCCGCACGGCTCTCCGGCGAGGGCGTGCGCCTGATCGCGACCTCGGCGCCTTCGGGCAGGCCGAGCTCGGCGAAGGCCTCGCTGGAGAGGCCGATCTCGTCGGGAGCGAGCGCCGCCGGCAGGTCCATGACCTGGACGTCGGAGCGGATGCTGGCACCGGCGCCGGAGATCTCGATCCGGCCCGGCCCGAGATAGTCGAAGCCGTTGACGAGCTCGCCCTTGGCCGGCAGCCAGGCGCAATGGGCCCGGCCGGCGAAGACCGGCAGCCGCCGCAGGCGCAAGCTGTTGGCCGCCGATTCGACCGCGGCGAGGAAGCGTTCGACGCCGGTTTCCGGGCTCTGGTCGTTGCAGACGCTGAGCGAGCGGATGCCGGCCGGCCAGGGCTCGACCTTGCGGGCGAGCCGGTTCTCGATGGCGCTGCCCTGCTCGCGGCCGCGCCCGGCGATGCGGGCCGCGAGGATCTCGGGCGGCGCGCTGACGTCGACGACGACGAGGCGGGGCAGCCGCGTCGCCAGCTCGGCGATGACGGCGCGCGAGCCATTGGCGATGACGTGGCGGCCGTTCTCGATCGCGCTCATCAGGGCCCGGGGCAGGCCATAGCGCAGGCCATGGGCGCCCCAGGTGATCAGGAAATCGCCGGCGGCCTCGCGCGCCTCGAACTGCGCCTCGGTCGCCGCCTCATGCGCCTCGCCGGGCGAGCCGGCGGGGCGGGTGACGACGCGCCTGGCGAAGACATAGCGCCCCGTCGGCTCCAGGACCTGCCTGGCGCCGTCGATCAAGGTGTCCTTGCCGCCGCCGCTGGGGCCGACGACGAAGAAGAACGTGCCGGCGCGCATCGGAAGATCAGGCTTCGTCGAGGCCGATATCGACCGCCGGCGCCGACTGGGTGATCTTGCTGGTCGAGATATAGTCGACGCCGGTCTCGGCGATCGGCCGGATGGTCTCGAAGCGGATGCCGCCCGAGGCCTCGGTCTTGGCCCGCCCGGCGATCAGGCCTACGGCGGTCTTCATGTCGGCGACCGACATGTTGTCGAACATGATCACGTCGGCACCGGCCTTGACGGCCTCCTCGACCTGCTCGAGCCGGTCGCATTCGACCTCGAGCTTGGTCAGCACCGGCAGCTTCCTGCGGGCGCGCTCGACCGCCGCCGAGATGCTGCCGCAGACGGCGATGTGGTTGTCCTTGATCATCACGCCGTTATCGAGGCCGAGGCGATGGTTGAGGCCGCCGCCGCAGCTGACCGCATGCTTTTCCATCATGCGCAGGCCGGGCGTGGTCTTGCGGGTGTCGATCAGCCGCGCTTTGGTGCCGGCGATGGCGGTGACGTAGCGGGCGGTCTCGACGGCGATGCCGGAGAGGCGCTGGGCGATGTTGAGCGCAGTGCGCTCGGCGGTCAGCACGCTGCGGGCGGCGCCCTCGACCTCGATCAGGATCGCGCCCTTCTCGACCTTGTCGCCGTCCTTGACGAGCAGCTTCACGGCCAGCGTCGGGTCGTAGCGCTTGAAGATGCGGGCGGCGACCTCGACGCCGGCGACGATCATCGGCTCGCGCGCGTTCATGTGGAACTTGCCGACCTCGTCGGGCTCGATCATGACCTGCACGGTCAGGTCGCAGGCGCCGATATCCTCGGCCAGCCAGATATCGATCAGGCGATCCGTCACAAAGCTGTCGTACATGGAAAATCCCTCCTCGGGCGCTGATCGCCTTGAAGCCATGTCCTGCTGAATCCGGCAAGCTCATTCTGGCTCAATTTTATTTGTATACGAATAATAGCAATCGAATTTTCCGGCTGTCAACGCGCCGCTCCGCCTGCCATTTCCGCAGGCGCCCCGGTCGAAATGCCGCCGTCGTCGCCTTGCCTGGCAAAGATTGCCGCCGATACCTGCGCCATCGATGCGCGTTCGGCCCGAGCCCTTCGCGGGAAGACAGAATCGGCGAACCTGTCATCCCGGACAAGCGGCGAAGCCGCGCCAATGCGGGAGCCATGCCGGAGCCTCTCCTGGTAAGGTTCAGGCATGGATCGCGGGTCTCCCCGCGGTCGCCCGGGATGACCCGCAGTTGGCGACGGCTATTCCTGCGATAAGCTGATCTGCTGGTCGGCCGATCCGTGGAGCGCTATCTTGACAGTCTGGCGACCATGCGCCACCATCATTTGTATACAAATGATTTAGCCGCGATCTGACGGCGAGGGTTGACGATGAGCCTGGAGGAAGCGAGCGCGCCCACCGACGACAAGATCCGCTGCGATGCCTGTCCGGTGATGTGCTTCATCAAGCCGGGCGCCGTCGGCGCCTGCGACCGCTACGGCAATGTCGACGGCAACCTCGTCCGGGTCGACCCGCATGTCGTGCTCGACCGCACGATCAGCCATGGCGGCGAGCTGGTTTCCTTCGCCGGTCCGCGCGAATGGGATGGCGACATCCTGCATCCGCCAGGCACCTTCGTGACCGCGATCGGCGCCGGCACGACCTATCCCGACTACAAGCCCGCCCCCTTCATCGTCTCTTCCGAGGTCGACGGCGTCGACATGGTCACGGTCGTGACCGAGGGCATCTTCAGCTATTGCGGCGTCAAGGTGAAGATCGACACCGACCGCTTCCTCGGGCCCGAGACCGCGACGGTCAGGGTCGAGGGCGAGGCGGTCGGGCATGTCACCAGCGGCGAATACGGTTCGCAGATGCTCTCGCTCGGCGGCGTCCACCATCTCACCGGCGGCTCGAAGAAGGAGGGCCGCGTCACCTGCGACGCGCTGCTCCAGCTCTGCAACGGCAAGGCGGTGGAACTCACCATTGACGGCGGCGAGAGCGTGGTCGTCCAGGCCGGCAAGCCGCCGATCGTCAACGGCGTGACGGAGACCCGGATGCGCGTCGGCTGCGGCTCGGCGACGATCGGCATTTTCGCCAAGCAATGGCATGGCAAGGTCGACGAGGTCGTCGTGGTCGACGACCACATCACCGGCGTGCTCTCCGAGCACCAGGCCGGCAAGCTGCTCGGCATGCCGCCGACCGGCCTGAAGATGAAGGGCCGGCGCTCGACGCCCGGCCGCTATTTCCAGGTGGCGCAGCCCGGCACCGGCTGGGGCGGCACCAATATCAGCGACCCGCTGACCATCCTCGGGCCTTTCGATCCCAAGGTCGCTTATCCGGGCCTGCGCCTGCTGATGGTCTCGACCACCGGCGAGCACGCCGCCTATTACGAGCTCGACGCAGGCCTCCAGCCGGTCGAGATGGCGATGCCGGAGCGGCTGCTCGAACCGGTCGAGCGCATCGCCGAGAATTGCGAGCCGGCGCTCTCGACCGTGCTGTTCATCGGCGGCGCCGGCGGCTCGCTGCGCGCCGGCGTCACCGAGAACCCGGTCCGGCTGACGCGCTCGGTCAAGGATGCGCTGACCTATGTCACCTGCGGCGGCGCGCCGGTCTATATCTGGCCGGGCGGCGGCATCACCTTCATGGTCGACGTCACCCGCCTGCCGGAGAACGCCTTCGGCTATGTGCCGACGCCGGCGCTGGTGGCGCCGCTGGAGTTCACCCTGCGGCTCTCCGACTACAAGGAGCTGGGCGGGCATATGGATTATGTCCAGCCGCTTTCCGAGCTGGCGCGGGACGGCCGGCTGAAGCTGCCGCAGCGGCTCGACAATCCCTGGCCGCTGGCACCGGAGCGGATGCGCCGCTCGCACGGGTAGGCGAATGTTCGAGCCGCCCGCCGCGCGCCTGCTGCCGGACGGCAGGCGCCTGCATCTCCAGCAGGGGCCGATCGACCTCGTCGTCGAGGCGACCGGCCCGGCCGATGCGGTCGAGGCGGCCTATCGGGCGGCGATGGCGCGCTTCGACGGCCTGCTCGCCGAACTCTGCGACGAGCTTGCCCTGCTGCGCTCGCCGGTGCGGGCGATCAGCCCGGTGCCGGCCGGCCCGGTCGCCCGGCGCATGCATGAAGCGGTCGCACCCTTCGCGGCCGAGATCTTCATCACGCCGATGGCGGCGGTCGCCGGCGCGGTCGCGCAGGAGATCCTCGGCGTGATGGTCGCGGCTGCCCCGCTCAGCCGCGCCTATGTCAACAATGGCGGCGACATCGCCTTGCATCTTGCGCCCGGCGAGCAGTTCCGGATCGGTCTGGTCGAGCGGCCGGACCGTCCGAGCCTGTTCGCCACCGCCAGCATCGCCGCGTCCGATCCGGTGCGCGGCATCGCCACCAGCGGCTATCCCGGCCGCAGTTTCTCGCGCGGGATCGCCGAAGCCGTGACCGTGCTCGCCGCGACCGCCGCCATGGCGGATGCCGCCGCGACCGTGATCGCCAATGCGGTCGACCTGCCGGGGCATCCGGCCATCGAGCGCCTGCCGGCCAATGCGATCCAGGCCGATAGCGACCTCGGCGCGCTGCTCGTCACCCGCCATGTCGGCCGGCTGAGCGAGGCCGAGATCGAGACGGCGCTGGCGGCCGGGCTGCGCCGGGCGCAAGCCCTGCAGGGCGCAGGCCTGATCGTCGCGGCCGCCATGCATCTTCAGGGCGTGAGCCGGACGCTGGCCACGCCTATGATCGTTCAAGAAGAACCCAAGAGGAGACCTGCCCGTGCCTGAGATCGCCGTGCGAAAATATGCCGTGACCGTGGAGGAGATC
Organism: Allobosea sp.; assembly: GCF_036675845.1. Taxonomy (GTDB): domain Bacteria; phylum Pseudomonadota; class Alphaproteobacteria; order Rhizobiales; family Beijerinckiaceae; genus Allobosea. The sequence goes on from NZ_JAKFED010000052.1 coordinate 146,646, forward strand.
TTCCACGAGGGCGGCCCGGCCGCGACCACGCCGCTTTTGCGCGGCGCGGCGCTGGTGGTGATCGCCAATCCCTTCGCCGGGCGCTTCGTCCAGGACATCCAGGGCTTCATGGACGATCTCAAGCCGCTCGGGCTGTCGCTGGCCAAGCGCCTGCTGGGCACGCTCGGTGGCGATCCGAAGGCGATCCAGGGCTATGGCAAGGGCGCCATCGTCGGCGCCGCCGGCGAGCTCGAGCACGGCGCGCTCTGGCATGTGCCGGGCGGCTATGCGATGCGCGAGATCCTCGGCGACGCCAGGGCGATCGTGCCCTCGACCAAGAAGGTCGGCGGGCCGGGGACGCGGCTCGACATCCCCGTCACCCATGTCAACGCCTCCTATGTCCGCAGCCATTTCGACTCCTTCGAGGTCGGCATCACCGATGCGCCGAGGGCCGACGAGATGCTGCTGGCGCTGGTGATGACGACGGGCTCGCGCATCCATGCCCGCGTCGGCGGCCTCAAGGCCAGCGAGATCAAGGGCGAGGACGGGCTGAGATGAAGGCTGCCATCCGCAAGATCGTCACCATCCTCGACGAGACCCACTCCGAAATGGGCCGGCCGGTCGAGCCGGCGATCCGCCGGGCCGCGGCGGTCGCCGTGATCGCCAATCCCCTCGCAGGCCGCTACCAGGACGACCTTTCCGAGCTGATCGAGATCGGCGAGGAGCTCGGCGACCTGCTCGGCCGCCATGCTTTGGCGGCGCTCGGCATCGAGGGCGAGGCGGTCGAGGGCTATGGCAAGGCGGCCGCGGTCGGCGAGGATGGCGAGTTCGAGCATGCCGCCGCAATCCTGCATCCCAAGCTCGGCGCGCCCCTGCGCAAGCTTTTGGGCAAGGCGCCGGCGCTGATTCCGTCCTCGAAGAAGCGCGGCTCGCTCGGCGTCGTGCTCGACATTCCGCTCGGCCACAAGGCGGGCGCCTATGTCCGCAGCCATTTCGACGGCATGGAAGTCCGCATTCCGGACGCGCCGCGCGCCGGCGAGATCGTCGTCGCGGTGGCGCTGACCAGCGGCGGCCGCCCTCTGCCGCGCGTCGGCGGCCTGACCCATGCCGAGGTCAAGGGCGAGGACGGGCTGCGGTAAGGTCTGGCAGGTGGGGATAACCCCGCTGTTGTTGAAAGGTGCGGGCGCCGCGGGGAACCCCTCTCCTGGAAGGAGAGGGGCAGGGGTGAGGTGTTCGGACTGGAAACGTTGACCTGAACCCAACCGCGCGGTCGGCACTCGCGGAACTGGGTAAACGTCCTACACCTCACCCTGCCCTCTCCTTCCAGGAGAGGGTTCCTCGCGCCTGATATTTCATGGCCGCAACCGATTGGCGGGGATAACCTGGCAATCGCTCCCCGCCTCCAAAACCTCGCTTATCCTCCGCTCGTCCTGCCCGACCAAGGGGGCTGTCGCGAGGCATCGTGCGGCCGGGCGGGATTGCGGTTTTCGCTATGAACGGCCGTTGCGGGGCGGGATGGCGGAGGGGCCTCGTCGTCCGGGTCGCAAGACCCGGTCCAGTGCCCGGACATCAAAGCACGACGAGCGCACCATAAGAGAACCGCGCGCGGGGTTCGGTCCGGCGGCGACCCAGCCGCTTTCGACATCTCGCCATCGACATTCGGCAGGCGGCGACACGCCGCCGCCACCGGACCCCGCGCACCCTGCGGGAGGCGCTCCCTGTCAAACCCTCGCGGCGCTGCGCCGGCGGGGCTTTTCACATGGGCTGTGAGGCTCGCGAGCCGCGGGGAACCCCTCTCCTGGAAGGAGAGGGGCAGGGGTGAGGTGTTCGGACTGGAAACGTTGGCCTGAACCCAACCGCGCGGTGAGCGCTCGCGACACTGGTCAAACAGCCTACACCTCACCCTGCCCTCTCCTTACAGGAGAGGGTTCCCCGCGCCCGCCTGTCCAATCCGGCGCGCCTGACGAGGCGCCTCAGTGCCCCGTTTTGCGCGCGGTAGCGAGCGCCTCCTCAATACCGTTCCAGCCTGGTTTGTCGGGCGCGAACCGGGTGCGCATATAGCGGGCGAGATCGACGATCTGGCGGTCGTCCAGCGCGGTCGCGAAGGCGGGCATCGAGCCGATGCCGTGCTGGCCGCCCTCGATCAGCAGGCGCAGCAAATTAGCCGGCGTCGCGGCATGGAGCTTTGACGAGAGCCCCAGCGCCGGACCGGCATTGACCAGCGGCGCGGCGCGGCCGGTCTCGTGGCAGGCGGCGCAGGCGCCCTGGTAGAGGCGCGCTGCCGGGGAGGTTGCGGGGTTGGCGGCGGAAGCTGTGGCGCGTTCGATCTGCTCGATGCGGGCTTTCGCCTCAGCTTCAGGCAGCGGCTCGCTGAGCGAGGCGAGATAGGTCGCCATGGCGCGGATATCGCTATCGGGCAGGGCCTTCAGCTCTTCGATCACCGGCGCCATCGGGCCCGAGGCCGCGCCGTGATGGGCGGCGGTGCCGGTGCGCAGATAGGCGTAGAGCTGCGCCTCGCTCCATGGGATCGGCCCGGCCGCGGCCCTGGACAGGGCGGGAGCTTCCCAGCCCTCCGCCTCGCCGCCGGCAAGGTAGGCGCTGCCGCTACGTTCGGCGCCGAGCGCGTTGCGCGGCGTATGGCAGGCGCCGCAATGGCCGAGCCCGTCGACGAGATAGCGGCCGCGATTCCATTCGGCTGAACGCTCCGGAGCCGGCGCGAGTCCGGTCTGGCGGTTGAAGAGCAGGTTCCAGCCGGCCATCAGCGGGCGCAAATTGAAGGGGAAGGTCAGCCGGTTCGCCAGGTTCTCCTGGCGCACCGCAGGCTGCGACATCAGGAAGGCATAGAGCGCCTGCAGGTCGGCCTCGCTCGCCTTGGCGAAGCTCGGATAGGGGAAGGCCGGGTAGAGATGGCGGCCG
>NZ_JAKFED010000113.1:0-10724 GCF_036675845.1 Allobosea sp.
CATATGCGCGAGCGCGGCTATGGCCGCATCGTCAATATCGCCTCCATCGCCGGCAAGGAGGGCGGAGCGGGGCTGCCGGCCTATTCGGCCGCCAAGGCGGGCGTGATCGGCTTCACCAAGGCGCTGGCCCGCGAACTGGTCGAGAGCGGGGTGCTCGCCAACTGCATCGCGCCGGTGATCACCGAGACCGATCTGCTCAAGCAGCAGACACCGGAGCACATCGCCGCGGCGCGCGCCAAGATCCCGATGAACCGCTTCCTTCGGGTCGAGGAGATCGCCGCGACCGCCGCTTTCGCGGCCAGCCGCGAATGCAGCTTCACCACCGGCTTCACCTTCGACGTCTCGGGCGGGCGCGCCACTTACTGAAAGTCCGCCGCAGTTCCTCTTTTTCCAGTCCGGAGCCCAGCCATGCCCCATATCACGCTCGAATTCAGCCAGGGGGCCGACCAGGTCGTCGATGTCCCCGCCATCGTCGACGCGGTCCATCGCACGGCGCTGGAGAGCGGCGTCTTTCCCGTCGGCGGCGTGCGCACGTTTGCCCGGATCAGCCCCTGTTCGCGCGTCTTCGACGGTGCGCCCGAGAACGGCTTCCTCCAGATCAGTGTCCGGATCGCGCCCGGCCGCAGCCTCGAGGTCAGGCAGAAGCTGGCGCGCGACCTGCTAGCCGCGGCCGAGGCGCAGGCCGGCGGGCTGTTCGCGCGCGGCCCGGCCGGCATCCAGCTCGAGATCACCGAGTTCGATCCGCAGATGAGCGTTCGCCGCAATACCGCATTGCCGGACGGTTGAGCGGCTTCAGGCGTCGCGCGCGACGGCGCAGGAGAGCCCATAGAGCGAAGTCTCGGACTTGAGCCGGTGCCGTTCGAGCAGGGTCTCGACGTCGTCGAGGGCGGAGCGCAGGGCTTCCCGCGAAAGCCCGCCAAGGAGCAGGACGAGATCGTAGCCGCCGCTGTCCTCGCTTCGCCGCAGCCGCTTCTCCTCGCTGTCGCGATCCGCGACTGCCGCGTCGAAGCCGCCGAGCTGCGCGAAGGCAAGGTATTGGAGGGCAAGCTGGCGCGCGCAGAGCCCGGCGAGCGTCTCGGCAATGGCGGGATCGCCGCCGCCTGCGATCCGCACGCAGGCGGTAAGCCCGGTCAATCCCTCGCCCAGCTCCCAGAGCTTCCGGCACAGGCTGCGATGGACGCGGCCATAGCGCGGCATCAGCCGGCGGGTCCATATGGTCGGCGCATCGAGCCTGGCCAGGTATTCGGGCGTCTCGAAATCAGCGAGCGCGCGCACGTCGAGCACGCAGAAGAAGCGCTGCCCCGGCCCGTCCAGCAGTTCATAGCGCCGGGCGAGGCAAAAGCCCGGCAGGGCAAGGCGCTCGGGCAGGTGCTCGAAAGTATGCCAGCGCAGATATTCCTCGACATGGTCGGCTTCGACGTCGTGCCAGATGCAGAGCATCGCATCGGTTGTCGGCGTGAGCGGCATGGTGGGCTCCGGTCCTTTCAGCAGGGATGCGGGGAGCCCGATGGAAAATGGAAGGCACCGCCGGAATTCTCGTTCGTCAAAATTGGAATACCATACCAGTTTTCATATTGAAATGAGTTCGCGCATATGGTCTTTCCTTATCCGGCCGGCAGCGGCTGCCCAGCCCGAGCCGGCGCTGGAGAAGACGCTTGAGAGGGAGCGCGCATCATGCTGAGCCCGGGCAGCAGCTTCTTCGCGATGTGGAACGGTATCGCACCAGCTTTTTTAGAACAATTCCAATTAATGCATGCCCGCGATCATCTCGGCGAGCATCTGTCCTATCTCGGCGAAGGCGGCATCCTCTGGGCCCGGCGCCATGGTGAGGGGCAAGGCACGCTGCCGCCCTTCTTCGCCTTCTACGCCATGGGCAGCCTTGAGCGGCTGACCGCGCCCGGCGCCGCCGCGCATCAGGTCCATGAGACCGAACTCTTCAAGGCCGTGCGCGAGCATTATCGCGACCGCATCCCGCATCACTGCCGCGTGCTCGGTAGCGCCAGCGCCGGCACCGGCAGCGCGGTCGCGACCTTCCTGGTCGAGCTCGCCGATGGCGCCTCCGGGCGTGCGGCCGATCTCGCCGACCGGTTGACGCGGCTTGCGCCGGTCACCGCCGCCCATCTCGGCGCGGTCGACTGGAGCGTGCCGGTCCGTGCCGGCGGCGTTCCGGCAGCCTGCCCGCCGGGCGACGAGCGTCTCGGCGTCGTCGTCGTCGAGAGCTATTCCCGCCCGGCGCTGGTCCGCGGCTTCGACGCGATCGCCCGGCTGATCGGCGGAGGCGCCGCCGTCGCCGCGGTCCGCGGTGCCGGCCATTACGGGCTGAGCTACGCCCTCGGCTACGCCGAAGTCGAAGCGCTGAAATATCATTGGCGCGACCGCACCGGCCCGCCGGCGGAAGGGCCGCCATAGCGATTGCCGCCGGTCCGCGCCCCCGGCAGCGAACGACCAAGCGAACACCGAGAACGCGGCGCTGCCGCCGCCAACCCATTCCCGACCAGGAACGAGCGCTGCGATGATCAAGGATTTCGACCTGAAGGACCTCTCCATCGCCAACCTGACCGTCGGCGGCGGCGACCCGGTGGCACTGGTCGAGGCTGCCGGGGCGAGCGGCTTCGGCGCCGCCGGCCTGGTGCTGCGCACCGCCATGGCCAGGCCGCTGAGCCATGAGGTGGTCGGCCGGCCGGAGGTCGTCCGCGCGATCAAGGCGGCTTGCGCCGCGACGGGCGTCAGGGTCTTCGATGTCGAGGCCTTCGTGCTGCGGCCCGGCGCCGATCCGGCGAGCTATCGCCCGGCGCTCGAGACCGGCGCCGAGCTCGGCGCGAGCCATATCTCCTCGATCGGCACCGAGCTGATCGGCAATGACAGCTTCCTGTCGGATCAGCAGCGCATCGACCTGTTCGGCGGGCTCTGCGACGAGGCGGCCGCCTTCGGCCTGCATGTCGGCTTCGAATTCATGCGCTATCGCGACGTGCCCGATATGGCGGCGGCGCTCGCCCTGATCGAGGCGGCCGGGCGTGCCAATGCCGGCGTGATCTTCGACGTGCTCCATTTCCACCGCACCAATGGCACGCCGGCGCAGGCGGCCGCCGTCCCGGCCGCGCGCATCGCCTATATCCAGCTCTGCGATGCCGGTGCGACGGTGCCGCCGTTGGAGGGGCTGCCGCTCGAGGCGCGTGGCGGAAGGCTGCATCCCGGCGAGGGCGTCATCGCGCTCGACGCGATCCTCGATGTCCTGCCGGCCGGGCCGCAGCTGGCGATCGAGACGCCGGTCGCAGCCGAGGCGGCGCTGACGCTGAAGGAAAAGGTCGCGAGCGCCGCCGAACATGCCGCCCGCTTCGCCGCCGCCCGCAAGGCGCGCCTCGCGGCGCGTGGCTGAGACGTTCGGCGCTGTTGCGGTCCCCCCTGTCTCAGCCGCGGCTGGCTTCGGCGAGCAGCTTGCGGCAGGCGGCGCCGGCGCGCCGCGCCTTCTCCATGTCGTCGCCGCCATAGGCCGTGCTCGGCGCCTCCATCGCGATCGGCTTGCCTTCCGGCAGGGCTTGCAGGAACGCCTTCAAGGGCAGGCCGCCATCACCGGGATAGAGCCTGGCTGAGCGCGCCTCGCTGCGGATTTCCTCCGGCCCGGGCGAGGCCGCCGGCGCGTCGCAGAGATGGCCATAGGCGATCAGCGCCGGGTCGATCGCCGCGATGTCGGCCGGCGAGCCGCCGGAGCGGTTGAGGTGCAGCGCGTCGATCAGCAGGCCGGCATTGGGCTGCGCCGCGGCCTTCAGGATCTCGTGCGAATAGGCGAGCGAGTTCAGCGCGGTGTAGGGGATGAATTCGAAGCCGACGCCCATCTCGTATTCGCGCGCCATGCCGCAGAGCTCGATCAGGCGCTCGGTCATGCGCTGCCGGTCCGGATCGTTGCCGGCGATCAGCACATTGCGGGCGCCGAGCTCCGCCCCGGCCTCCAGCGCCGGCCGCAAGGCCGGCGCCTTCGTTTCCGGCCAGAGCCAGATCGCCTCGACATCCATCAGCGCGATGCCGGTGGCGGCGAGTTCGGCCTTGACCTGGCGGCGCAGCTTGGCGTCGTGGACGAGCGGGAAGAACGCGGCCTGCGGGGCCGGATCGACGAGGCGGATGCCGACGGCGTCGAAACCGCCGGCCTTGGCGAGCGCGATCAGCTCGAGCGGGCCGGCATGCATGAAGGTGAGATGCGCGAGCGACAGCACGATGGCGACCCCGGGATGGCGGTGGAGCTCGGCTGGCTCTAAACGATGGACAGAGCACGGCGCCGACCGTTCAATAATTTACAGAGTTGAACAAGTTCATATACAGGATCAATCATCAAGTGAGGCGAGGGTGCTCCGCCTTTACCCCGAGGTCGATGGAGAAGGCGATGCTTGAGATGCTGAGCGGTGAGACTCGGATCTTCGTGATCATCGGTCACCCGATCGCGCAGGTGAAATCGCCGGCCGGCGTGACCAGGGGGTTCGCCGAGCGCGGTCTCAACGCGGCGCTGATCCCGATCCATGTCCTGCCCGAGGACGTCGACAGCTTCGTCGCGGCGCTCGGGCCGCTGCAGAATGTCGACGGCATCGTCGCGACGATCCCGCACAAATTCGCCGTCCAGCGCCATTGCGCCACCCTGTCCGACCGGGCCCGGCTGCTGGCCTCGGCCAATGTCGTCCGCCGCGGCCCCGGCGGCGCCTGGCACGGCGATATGCTCGACGGGCTCGGCTTCGTCAGCGCCATGGGCCAGGCCGGCGGCGAGCCGGAGGGCAAGCGCGCTTTGCTGATCGGGGCCGGCGGCGCCGGCAGCGCCATCGGCCTGCAACTCCTCGATTCGGGCGTGGCGGAGCTCGCGGTGCATGACATGGATGCCGGCCGGCGCGACGCGCTGATCGAGCGGCTTTCCAGCGCCCATCCCGGCCGCGTGCGGGCGGGCTCGACCGATCCGGCCGGCTTCGGCGTCATCGCCAACGCGACCCCGGTGGGCATGCGTGCGGGCGACCCGCTGCCGGTCGAGGTCGAAAGGCTGGCGGGGGACATGTTCGTCGGCGACGTCATCACCGTCCCGGAGGTCTCGCCGCTGCTCGAGGCCGCCCGCCGCCTCGGCTGCAAGACCCAGACCGGCATCAACATGTTCCTGGCGCAGCGCGAGCTGATCCTCGACTTCCTCGAGGGCAAGCCGGTCTGAGGCGCCGCTCGACGGAGCCACGCCGTCATTCCGGCCGCAGCGAAGCGGAGCGCCGGAATCCATCGTAGAGTTCGACGCTCTCCGATGGATTCCGGAACGGCGCCGCTTCGCAGCTTGTCCGGAATGACGGTCGCGTTTGGCGGATCGGTTACCGATCCTCAGGCGCCTTCAGCCGAGATGGGCCCGTTCGCGGATCATCGCGACGGCGTCCTCGAGCGCGTTCAGGCAGCGCCGCTTCAGCGCCGCGTCGTAGCGCGCCACCGGCAGGGCGATGTTGACCGCCGCGAGCGGGAAGCCGGAGCGGCTGAGGATCGGGCGCGCCATGCCGGCGATGCCCGGCGTGAATTCCTCGACGACGAAGGCGATGCCGGTCCGAGCCACCTCTGCAAGTTCGGTCTCCAGCGCCGCGACATTGTCGATCGTGCCCGGCGTCACCTTTTCGAACGTGACGCGCGCGAGATAGTCCCGGCGCATTTCCTCGGGCAGGTGTGCCAGCAGCGCCTTGCCGCCCGAGGTGGCGTAGAGCGGCGCGACGTCGCCGATCCGCATCGTGTAGTGCAGCCGGTGGGTGCCGCTGGCGGTCGCCATCACCTCGGAGACGTCGCCCTTCAGCACGTTGAGGGCGCAGGTTTCGCTGGTCGCGCGCGCCGCATCGGCCAGCACGCCTTCGGCGACGCTGACGAGATCGCGCGTCTCGGCGCTGCGCTGGCCGAGCGAGACCACGGCCGGGCCGAGGAAATAGCCTTTGCTGGCCGGGTCGTATTCGAGATAGCCGCGGTTCACCAGGGTCTTGAGCAGTTGCGTCAGGCTGCTCTTCGGGATCGAGAGCTGGGCCGCGATCTGGGTATGGGTCTGGGCGGCGTTCCAGCGGCGCAGATACTCGAACAGGTCGAGCACGCGCATCGCGGATTTCACTGATCCCAACTCGGCCGGTGGCATTGCAGATCCGGTTCTATTCAAATGCGGCGGTCGGCCCGTGGGAGCGCTGCGCGATAGTGAACGCTCGGCCGGGCGGTTTCAATATTCCATTCTGGAGTAGCTTGAGGGGCGCGCATCGAGGCAGCTTTACATTACGAACAAGTTTTCATATGAGAACTTACGGGATTGTTTTGCAAGGGGAGCCGGCGATGAGCGAGGATTGGAGGGAACGTCTGCTGATCCGCGATCTCGTGGAGAACTGGGCGGTCTGGCGAGATGCCGGCGACTGGGCGCGCTTCCGCACCGTCTGGCACGATGACGGGCGGATGATGGCGACCTGGTTCCAGGGCACGGCCGACGAGTTCATCGCGGTCAGCCGCGAGGGCTTCGAGAAGGGCGTCAGCATCCTACATTTCCTCGGCGGCACGGCGATCGACCTTTCGGGCGAGCGCGCCATCGCCCAGACCAAGATGACGATCAACCAGCGCGCCAGCGTCGACGGTGTCGTCTGCGACGTGCTCTGCACCGGCCGCTTCTACGATTTCCTGGAGAAGCGCGACGGCCGCTGGGGCATGGTGCTGCGCCAGCCGATCTATGAGAAGGATCGGCTCGACCCGGTCGATCCGTCTGCCTTCCCGAAGCTCGACAGGGCGCTTCTGGAGAGCTTCCCGATCGGCTACCGGCATCTTGCCTATCTGCAGGCCGGGCTCGGCTTCAAGGTCAAGCCCGACATGCCGGGCCTGACCGGTCCGCTGGTCGCCGATCTCTACCGGCGCGGCCAGGGCTGGCTCGACGGCAAGCCGCTCGAACTGGCGCCCCGCGCCGCCTGAACCTTGTCCCTGCCGGGGAGCATCCGCCATGCACGGGTTCGTCTATCAGGCTTCGCCGGCCCGCATCGTCTTCGGCAGCGGCACGCTGAAACGCCTGCCGGCCGAGGCCGAAAAGCTCGGCCTTCGCCGGCTCCTGGTGCTCACGACGCCGGGGCAGGCGGGGCAGGGCCGGGCGGTCGCGGAACTGCTCGGGCCGGCCGCAGCCGGCGTCTTCGCCGGTGCCGTCATGCACACGCCGGTCTCCGTCACGCGGAAGGCGCTCGCCATTGCCGGGGAACTGGAGGCGGACGGCCTCGTCGCCATCGGCGGCGGTTCGACCACCGGGCTCGGCAAGGCGATCGCGCTGCGCACCGGCCTGCCGCAGATCGTGCTGCCGACGACCTATGCCGGCTCGGAGATGACGCCGATCCTCGGCGAGACGGCCGACGGCGTGAAGAAGACGCAGTCGAGCGCGAAGATCCTGCCGGGGACGGTGATCTACGATGTCGAGCTGACGCTGAGCCTGCCGCCGGCGATCTCCGCCGTCTCCGGGGTCAACGCCATCGCCCATGCCGCCGAGGCGCTCTATGCCCGCGACGGCAACCCGATCGTGGCGCTGATGGCGGAGGAGGGCATTCGCGCGCTGGGCCGCGCCTTGCCGCAGATCGTCGAGGCGCCGCAGGATCGGTCGGCCCGTTCGGATGCGCTCTATGGCGCCTGGCTTTGCGGCATGTGCCTGGGCGCTGTCGGCATGGCGCTGCACCATAAGCTCTGCCACACCCTCGGCGGCAGCTTCGATCTGCCCCATGCCGAGACCCACACCATCGTGCTGCCGCATGCGCTCGCCTACAACGCCCCGGCGGCGCCGCAGGCGATGGCGCGCATCGCCGCCGCGCTCGGCAGCGACGATGCCCTTGCCGGACTCGACGACCTGCTCGAGCGCCTGCAGGTCAAGCGCGGGCTGAAGCAGGTCGGCATGCCGGCCGACGGCATCGACCGGGCTGCCGACCTCGCCATCGCCAATCCCTACTGGAATCCGCGCGTCGTCGAGCGCGCGCCCCTGCGCGAGGTGATCCGCCGTGCCTATGCCGGTGAGCCGCCGCGCGCCGACCTTTAGTTCGTCACTGCCTGTCTGGGAGGGCGCCATGCGCAATTTCGACGAGAACTCGATCACCCAGGCGGTTCTGGACCGCGTTTCGCAGGCGAAGGATGCCCGCCAGCGCCAGATCGGCCAGGCGCTGATCCGCCATCTCCATGCCTTCGTGAAGGAGATCGAGCCGACCATGCCGGAATGGGAGGCGGCGATCGGCTTCCTCACCCGCACCGGCCAGATGTGCGACGACAAGCGCCAGGAGTTCATCCTCCTCTCCGACACGCTCGGCGTCTCGATGCTGGTCGACGCGATCAACCATCGCGATGCTGCCGGCGCGACCGACACCACCGTGCTCGGGCCCTTCTACGTCCAGGGGCCGAGCGAGTTCCCGCTCGGCTCGAACATCTCCGACGGCATGAAGGGCGAGCCGCTCTTCGTCTCCGGCTCGGTCGCCTCCGGCGACGGCACGCCGCTGGCCGGCGCCGCGGTCGATGTCTGGCATTCCGACGAGGACGGCTATTACGACGTCCAGCAGATGGAGGCGCTCGGCGGCCTCTCGATGCGGGCGCGCCTGATCGCCGACGCCGACGGCCGCTTCCATTTCTGGACGATCAAGCCCGCCGCCTATCCGATCCCGCATGACGGGCCGGTCGGCGACATGCTGGGCGCGCAGGACCGCCATCCCTATCGTCCGGCGCATGTCCATTTCATGATCCATGCCGGCGGCCACGATACGCTCGTCACCCATGTCTTCGTCGCCGGCGACAAATATCTCGATTCCGATGTCGTCTTCGGCGTGAAGGACTCCCTGATCCGCGATTTCGTCCTCAATCAGCCGGGCGAGGCGCCTGACGGACGCGCCATGACGAAGCCCTGGTCCAGCCTGCACTACGATTTCCGGCTGAAGCGACAATCGGGCTGAGCGGCTGGCGCAGGGCAGCGACTGGCCAATCCACGACCACTGCGCTTTGCTCGCGGCGCCTCATCGGAATGGAATCAGCTTCATGACAGATCGGCCTCTGCGGCTCGGCGTCCTCGGTGCCGCCAACATCGCCCGCAACTTCATCGCCGGCGTCGCGCCGTCGACGCGGGTTGCGGTCGCGGCGGTGGCGAGCCGGGATCCCGCCAAGGCGGAGGCCTTCGCGCGCGAGACCGGCGTTCCGCGCTTCCACGGTTCCTATGAGGCGCTGCTCGCCGATCCGGAGATCGACGCCGTCTATGTGCCGCTGCCCAACAGCCTGCATGCCGAGTGGGCGATCCGCGCCGTCGAGCACGGCAAGCCGGTGCTGTGCGAGAAGCCGCTGGCGCTGAACGCCGCCGAGGCGCAGGCGATGTTCTCGGCGGCGCGGCGCCATGGCGTCGCGCTCGTCGAGGCTTTCCCCTATCTCGCTCAGGTCCAGACGGCGAAGCTGCGCGAACTCATCGCCGCGGGCGCGATCGGCAAGGTCCGCACGATCCAGTCCGCCTTCGGCATCACCTCGGCCGATCCGGCCAATATCCGGCTGAGCCCGGTGCTCGGCGGCGGCGCGCTGCTCGACGCCGGCAGCTATGCCACCAGCCTGATCCGGATCGTCGCCGGCGCGCGGCCGTCGCGGGTCCATGCCACGGCCCGCTTCGCCGGCAATGGCGTCGACCTGACCACGGTCGCGACGCTCGAATTCGCCAGCGGCCTGCTGGCCCAGATGTCCTGCTCCTTCGAGACCGGCTATCATCGCCACGCGCTGATCACCGGCACGGGCGGCGTGATCGAGACCAATTTCCTCAACCACCCGCCGCGCAGCGGCCCGGCGGTGCTGCAGGTCAAGCGCGGCATCGCCTTCGATGCCGCCTTCGAGCCGCTGGAGGTCCCCGCCGGCAACGGCTTCCTGCGCGAGGCCGAATCCTTCGCCGACATGCTGGCGCACGGCCCGGACCGCTGGACCGGCGCCAGCGAGGCGGAATCGATCGACATCATGGCAACGCTCGACGCCATCGCCACGAGCGCGCGCTCGGGCCAATGGGTCGAGCTGGCGGACGACGCGCCGTCATTGCGAGCGTAAGCGAAGCAATCCAGGGGCCGTCGAGTAAGCCCCCTGGATTGCTTCGTCGCTTTCGCTCCTCGCAATGGCGGTGCCGGCGCACTCGGCCGAAAGGATGACATGCTCAAGGGACAGGCGCTGCTCTCGCTCTGGAACGGCTTCGATCCGGAGCGCCTCGACGAATACGACCTCTGGCACACGCGCGAGCACGTGCCGGAGCGGCTCGCCATTCCCGGCATGCTGCGCGCCCGTCGCTTCCATCGCGGGCAGGGGCCGCTGCCGCCCTTCCTGACGCTCTATGAGCTGGAGTCGAGTGCGGTTCTAGCGAGCCCGCCCTATCGCCGCCTGCTCGAGACGCCGACGCCATGGTCGCAGCGCATGCGGCCCTCCTTCCAGGACTTCTTCCGCGTCGGCCACCGCGTCGTGCTCAGCCGCGGCGGCGGCAGCGGCGGCGCGCTGATGGCGACGACCTTCGACAGCCTCGCCGCGCCCGCCGGAGGCTGGCAGGAGATCGCCGCCCTCGCGCTGCGTGAGACCAGGGCGATCGCGGTCCATGTCCTGGAGAAGGACAGGGCGGTCGCGCCGGTACCCTTCGCCGTGCCGGGCGGCGGGCCTTCCCATGCCGACGGCGCAGCGCTGATGGTGGAGTGCTATGATCGCGGCAGGCTTCCCGGCATTGCCGCTGCGCTCGACGCGGCCTTGGACAGCCG
>NZ_JAKFED010000206.1:0-45354 GCF_036675845.1 Allobosea sp.
GCAGGCGCGGCGCAACATCGCCAGGCGCTGGACGAGGAACGCGCACGCCATGCTGCGCTGGCGAGCGACCTGGCGCTGGCGCAGCGCGAGATCGAGGCGCAGGCCGCGCAGTTGCGCAAGGCGAGCGACGAAGCCGGGCAACTCACGCAGGCGGAGGCCGCGAGGCATGCCCAAGCGCAGGAACTGGAGCGGCAGAAAACGGCTGCGCTCGCGGAGGCGGCGACTGCGCGCAACGAGCTGACCGCAGGCGCGGCGCAACATCGCCAGGCGCTGGACGAGGAACGCGCACGCCATGCTGCGTTGGCGAGCGAACTGGCGCTGGCGCAAGGCGAGATCGAGACGCAGGCCGCGCAGTTGCGCAAGGCGAGCGACGAAGCCGGGCAACTCAGGCAGGCGGGCGCGGCGAGGCATGTCCAAGCGCAGGAACAGGAGCGGCAGCAAGCGGCTGCGCTCGCGGAGGCGGCGGCTGCGCGCAACGAGCTGACCGCAAGCACGGCGCAACTCCGTCAGGCCCTCGACGAGGAACGCGCACGCCATGCCGCGCTGGCGAGCGAACTGGCGCTGGCGCAAGGCGAGATCGAGACGCAGGCCGCGCAGTTGCGCAAGGCGAGCGACGAGGCGGGGAAGCTCAACCAGGCGGACACGGCGAGGGATGCCCAAGCGCAGGAGCAGGAGCGGCAGCAAGCGGCTGCGCTCGCGAAAGCCGCGGCCGCGCGAAACGAGCTGACCGCAAGCGCGGCGCAACATCGTCAGGCGCTCGCCGAGGAACGCGCACGCAGCACGGCGCTGGCGAGCGAATTGGCGAGCGCGCAGGGCGAGGTCGAGAGGCAGGCCGCGCATTTGCGCAAGGCGAGCGATGAAGCCGGGCGATTCAGCCAGGCGGAAGCTGCAAGGAGCGCCCAAGCGCAGGAACAGGAGCGGCAGCAAGCGGCTGCGCTCGCGAAAGCCGCGGCCGCGCGAAACGAACTGACGGCAAGCGCGGCGCAACTCCGTCAGGACCTCACCGAGGAACGCGCGCGCAGCACGGTACTGGCGAGCGAACTGGCGCTGGCGCAGGGCGAGATCGAGAGGCAGGCCGCGCTGTTGCACAAGGCGAGCGACGAAGCCGGGCAACTCAGGCAGGCAACGGAAGGTGCAATGGCGGAGCTGCGACAAGCCCTGCAGCAGGAGCGCGACAAGATCGCGGCCATGGCACGGGATCTCGTTTCGGCGCGGCGCGCGATCGGCGAGCGCGCCACACCCGAGCCGGTGACGGGCAGCCAGAGTCCCGAGACCCCACCGGCGCCGGAGGTGGTCGCGATGGCGCCGCCGACAGCCTCTGAAGCGCAGGGCAGTCCGGAAGCGGCGAGGTTGATCGCGCGCGCCAGCACGCTGCTCGGCCAGGGCGATATCGGTGCTGCACGGATCGTGCTCGAGCGCGCTGCCGAAACCGGCAGCGCTCGGGCGAGCTTCATGCTCGCGGAGACGTTCGACCCCGGCATTCTCTCCGCCTGGGGGACATATGGGACGCGCGGCGACGCGACGAGGGCGCGAGAGCTTTATGCCAAGGCGCATGCCGGCGGCATTCAGGAGGCGAAGGACCGGTTCGATACGTTGCGTCAGTGAGGACGGCTGACGGGCGGTGGGGCCGGCCGAAGGGCTGAATTTGACGCCCAACAGGGAGTTCAGGAATGAGCATATTCCAAGGACGGCACCTGCTTCTGCTGGCCGCGCTGGCTGCGCTTGTTCCGGCGTTCCAGCCAACCGCTCTGCTCGCGCAGACGGCCAGCGTGGAATCTCACAGTGCTTCCCCGCCGCGACGCGCGCGTGCGCAGCAGTCAGCGGAAAAGGAGAGGATGAACGCCTGGACCGTCGGCCTCGCCGGTGGCTTGCTCGAGGGTGCGCCGCTTCGTCTTGCGGCGGAGATGGCCCGCGTCGTCGATGACGGGCCGAATTTGCACGTCCTGCCGATCGTCACCCGGGGCGCCACGGAAAACCTGAACTCGCTGCTCCATCTGCGCGGCATCGACATGGCGATCATCAATTCCGACGCCTTGGACGAATACAAGGTTCAGGTGCCGCGGATCCGGCGTCAGATCGCCTACCTGCTCAATCTCTTCCCGTCGGAACTGCATATCTTCGTTCGGCCCGAGATCGAGAGCCTGCAGGATCTCGCCGGCAAGAAAGTGAATTTCAACACTCAGGGCACGGCCGCCGCCTATTCGGGGCCGCTGATCTTCAGCCGTCTCGGTATCGAGGCGGAAAAGACCTTCATTCCCCATCAGATCGCGCTGGAGCAGATGCGCAAGGGCGAGATGGCGGCGGTGGTTTTCATCACCTCGAAGCCGGTGGCCGCTTTCGTACGCGGACGCTGGGAGCCCGGCTTCAAGTTCCTTCCGGTCAAATACGACAGCAAGTTCGAGGATTATTATCTTCCAGCGGTGCTGGAGGCCGCCGAATATCCCGGCCTGATCAAGCAAGGCGAGCGGGTGTCGACGATTGCGGTGCCGACTGCGCTGGTGGCGTTCAATTGGCACGAGCAAACCAACCGCTACCACCGCGTCGCCCGCTTCGTCGATCTCCTGTTTTCCCGTATCGACAAGCTGCAGGGGCCGGGCTTCGACGAGAAATGGAAGTCGATCAATCTTGCCGCGACGGTCCCCGGCCTCGACCGCTTTGCGCCGGCGCAGGAATGGCTGGATCGCCAGGGGCGCGCGCCACGGGCGTTGCGATGAAGATGATCGCCCTGTCCGTCGCGTTCGAGGTCGCAAGCAGGATCGCTCTCGCGCATGGCGCGGTCGATCCGATGGCGCACCTTCGCACGTGCTCCTCGATGCAGCATGCAGAACAGCAGGACTGCCTGGACAAGCTGCCGCGCAGCATCGAGCCCGCGGATCGCCTGGTGCAGGGCGGTGACAACTGGGTCATCAGCGAGACCACTTCGCCGGTAAACTATACGCCGATCGTCACCGCCACCACCTTGTCTCGCGACGGTCCCGATGGGTCCCGGATGCAACTCACCATTCGCTGCCGCAGCGGCCGCACCGAGTTGGTGGTTTCAGGGCCGGCCCTCTCCAGCGGCGGCGCCGATCACACTCTGTCCTACCGCATCAATGACAGTCAGCCCGTGCAGGTCGGGGCAGGCTCGCCATCCTTTGGAACCGGCACTGCATTCAGAGGCGATGTCGTGCCCTTGTTGCTGTCGCTCCCCGAGGAGGGGGGTATCGCCATCCGTCTCTCCGACCGGACCGGTGCCGCCCAGGTCGGCCATTTTTCCCTCAGCGGGCTGAAGGCGGTGCGAGCCAAGGTCGCAGCAGCGTGCAAATGGCCAGGCGCCGTTGCCAGACCACGCAACCAGTAGTCCTCGAACTCACATGGGAGGCACGACGATGACGGGATCCGGAGAAATTGCAAAAGCAGTGCTGGCGGGCGTGGCGGCTCTGCTCATCGTCGTACCGCCCGCGCTGGCACAGCAAAAGAGCCAGGCAGCGGTGCAGACATCAAAGAAACCTGCCGTTAGCCAGAAGAAGCCGCATCATCTTGTCCTGCAGGTGAATACCAACGAGCCTGCGACGATGAATCTCGCACTCAACAATGCAGCGAATGTCGCGCAGTACTACAAGGATCTTGGCGAGAAAGTGGAGATCGAGATCGTTACCTTCGGTCCCGGCCTGCATATGCTGCGCGACGATACCTCGCCGGTCAAGGCGCGGATCAAGGCGATCACGGCGAGCACTCCGGCGATCTCCTTCAAGGCCTGCGGCAATACCCAGGAGAACATGGGTAAGACCGAGAACAAGGAAATTGCCCTGATTCCCGAGGCGTCAGTCGTGAAGTCCGGCGTTGTCCGTGTCATGGAGCTGCAGGAGCGGGGCTGGGCCTATGTCAGACCGTGACGCGCCGCGGCCGAAAGCATGATGCCCACCTGCGAAGCTGGGCGCTTCTGGCCGGATGAAGTCGGCGGGCGGCGGGATTCGTCAAGGCTGCCCGGGAGGCGGAAGGCCGGGACGGCGCTGCGGAAGCTGCCTCAGCCGAGATTGCGCTCCAGCAGGCACTGCTTGATGACCTCATGCGTGCCCTCGATGCTGGCGCGCGCCATCAGCGCGGCTTTTTCCTCGTTGCGGTCGACGAGCGCGCTGACCAGGTTCTCGTTCGCCCTGACCGAGTTCTCGCGGGCGACACGCGAGCGCTTATAGGCCAGGAAGCGATAGCGTAGTGCCTGCTTGTGGATGGTGCCGAGAAGCCGGATCAGCGGCCGGTTATGCGAGGCTGCGAACAGCTTCTGGCTCATCTCGACATTGGCCCGGAAATGCTCGCGGATGTCGTCATGGTCGAGGGCCTTGATGCAGACCTGGTGCGCGGCGCTGATCGCCTTGATTTCCTTGTTCGTTGCGTTCTGGACGGCGAGGCGCGCCGCCAACGATTCCAGCGAGTTCCGGCAGACATAGAGCTGGTCCAGCTCGGCCACGGTGAGCTCCGAGACGCGGACGCCACGGCGCGGCTCGCGCACGAGCAGCCCGTCGCGCTCGAGAAGGCGCAGCGCCTCGCGGACCGGCGAGCGGCTGACGCCCATCTTCTGGCAGATTTCCTCCTCGGTCAGCCGGGCGCCGTCCTGGAGATCGCCATAGATGATCGCCTCCTCGATGATCGGCGCGACGCTGCGCGCATAGATCTGCGGAACCTCCATTTGGACCGTCGGCAACTGAAATGCGTCTGCGGGCATTGGCGGTTCAACAGCTCGATCTGGGGCGTATGCGAAGGCGCATATATAGGGGGTTGCAGGGCCCGCCAAGGGAAGCGCAGGCCGGGTAGGCGAGGCCTAATGCGACCTGGCTCGTGGCAGCGCTCGGCCGATCGGCTCGGTATATTGCGGCAGCTTCTCGACGCGCGGCACATAGCGGCCGTCATCGACCAGGCCCTTCACATAGGCGGCGATCTCCTCCAGCGGCGCAAACCAGACCTCGCCCGCCTTGATTTCCGCCTCGAGGAATTCGGCGAAGACATGCCAGCGCGACAGCCGGCCGGTGGCGAATGGGTGAATCACCGGCACCCAGAGCGCGCCATAGAGCTTGGCCGTCTCGAATTCCTGCCGGAAGATCTCGAAACCGTGCCGCGGTGCCCGGATAGGCATCATGTAGTCGAGATCCATCGACTGCACATATTGCGGCCAGTCATCCATGCCCCAATGGCTCGGCATCTCGACCAGCCGGCCGCCATTGGCGCGGCTCTCGATGATATAGGGGATGTCGTCGCCCATCAGCGAGGCGTCGTACTGGAAGCCGCGCTCGAGCAGCAGGTCGAGCGAGTCGGCGGAGAAATTGTAGAGCGGCGCGCGCCAGCCGCGCGGCTGCCGCCCGGTCATCCGCCGATGCACCTCCAGCCCGGCATCGAGCCAATGCGCCTCGTCGGCCCGCGTCTGGGACACCGGGTTCTCATGGATATAGCTGTGATGGGCGATCTCGTGGCCGCCGGAAAGGATCGCCTCGACCGCTTCGGGATACTGCTCCATGCACCAGGCCGGGATGAAGAAGGTCTGGCGCAGGCCGAGCTGGCGATAGGTCTCGACGATGCGCGGGATCGCCACCGTCGGCCCGTAGCGCAGCATCGAGATCGCCGAGACGCGGCGATGGCCGTCATTGGGATGGTCGACATGGATCAGGCTGTCGGCGTCCATGTCGAAGGTCAGGCACGCCGCGCATTTCGCGCCGTTCGGCCAGGGGATCGGGTTCCTGATCATCGCGCCGGGCTCCTCATGTCATCGCCGCCCCGCCATTCACGGACAGGCAGTGCCCGGTGATGAAGCCGGCGCCGGGACCGCAGAGGAAGACGACCGCGGCGGCGATCTCCTCCGGCCGGCCGAGGCGGGCGAGGGGGTGGGCCAGTTCCAGCGCCTGCTGCTCCGGCGTCATCGTGTCGAAGCCGAGCAGCGGCGTGTCGGTCGGGCCTGGCGCGACGGCGTTGACCAGGATGCCGGGAGCGAGTTCGCGGGCCCAGGAGCGGGTCAGGCCGATGACGGCGGCCTTGGTCGCGACATAGACGGAGGCGTTCTGGCGGCCGAGCGTCGCGAGCTCGGAGGAGAGGTTGACGATCCGCCCGCCGCTCCCGAGCCATTTCAGCGCCTCCCGCGTCACCAGGATGAGGCCGCGGAGATTGACCGAGAGATGCAGGTCGATATCGGCCGCCGAGACCTCCGCCAGCGGGGCTTCGCGCATGATGCCGGCGGCGTTGATCAGGATGTCGAGGCCGCCCAGCCGTTCCGCCGCGTGCGCCATGGCGGCGACGATCTCTTCCTCCTCGCGCAGGTCCGCCTGCTCGATTGCGAAGGGCAGGTCGGGCACGATCCGGTCGAGGCCGACCACCGTTGCGCCGGCGGCCAGCAGCGCCTGCGCCGAGGCGCGGCCGATGCCGCTCGCCGCCCCCGTGACGAGGACCCGCTTGCCTGAAAGCTCCAGGTTCACCGGCCGCCCCCGTCACGGGCATGCAGGATCCGGCCGATGAAGTTCATCAGGATCTGCGCGGCCAGGATCGCGGTGCAGCCGGAATGGTCGTAATCGGGCGCGACCTCGACCAGGTCGACTCCGACCACGGTGCCGCGCCTGGCCAGGCCGGCGAGCAGTTCGAGCATTTCGTAATACTGGAAGCCGCCATGCGACGGCGTGCCGGTGCCGGGTGCGATCGAGGGATCGAAGCCGTCGATGTCGATGGTGACGTAATAGCGCTTGCCGGCCGGGATGCGCGCCAGCACGCCCTCGACGCCGATCTTGCGCAGATGGCGCACCGAGAGGATGTCGGAGCCCATCCGGCGGGCGTCGTCATAGCCTTCCTTGGCGGTCGACGAGACGTTGCGGATGCCGATCTGGGTCAGCCCGGTGACATAGGGTTTCTCAGCCGCGCGCCGCATCGGGTTGCCATGGCCGTAGCGCACGCCATGGCGTTCGTCGACGAAGTCGAGATGCGCGTCGATCTGGACGAGGTGGAGGTCGCCATAGCCTTCGAAGGCGTTGATGCAGGGGATGTTGATCGAATGGTCGCCGCCGAGCACGACCGGCAGCGCCCCGGCCTCGAGGCATTTGCGCACGCCGTATTCGATGTTGGCGTGGCTGTTCAGCGTGTCGGTGTGGATGATGTCGGCGTCGCCGAGATCGACCAGCTTCAGGCCCGCCGGCAGGTAGACCTCGTCGTCCTCATGGTCGTAGGCGCCGCCATGGCCGAAGGCGAACAGCGTCGAGGCCTCGCGGATCGAGCGCGGCCCCAGCCGCGCGCCGGCGCGCCATTGCGTACCGAAATCGAAGGGCGCGCCGAGCACGGCGACATCGGCGTCGATGGTCGCCCAATCGGCGTGATAGGGCCATTTGCCGAAGGTGCAGATGCCGACGAAGGGCAGGTTGAGACGGCCGGTCTCGTAGCTGTTGCGCGGCGTGGCGTTCGCGTCGCTGCTCATCGTCATCGTCCTCCAGGCCGGCCGTTCGAGCGGGGCGTTCCGATCCGGTTCAGCACATGACCTCTCCGCGATCGACCATCAGGGCCTGGCCGGTCATGTTGCGGGCCGCCCGCGAGGCCAGGAACAGATAGGGCTCGGCGACATCGTCCGGCTCCATCAGCCCCGGCAGGACCTGCTTGGCGATGATCTCGGCCAGCAGTTCGTCCTCCGGCCGCCCGCTCTCCTGCGACATGCGGGCGAGCGAGCGCATCGCGGCGCCGGTGCGGACCCAGCCGGGGCAGACGGCGTTCACCCGGATGCGGCGTGGCGCCAGCTCCTTGGCGAGCGTGCGGGTCAGGCCGATGCAGGCATGTTTCGACGCGACATAGGCTGAGAACCCCGCCTCGGCGGTCCGGCCCCAGATCGAGGCGGTGTTGACGATCGCCCCGCCATTCGCTCCGAACAGCGGCAGGCAGGCCTGCGTCGCGGCGAAGGTGCCGCAGATATTGATGTCGACGATGCGCTGGAAGGCACCGGCGACCTCCTGCTCGACCGGGGTCAGCAGTTCGAGGCCGGCATTGTTGATCAGCACGTCGAGCCCGGCGAGCCCGCGCAGGGCCTGCGCGAGCTGGGTCCGGTCGGTAATGTCGGCGACCGCACCGCGCACTTCGGCGCCGGTGTCGCGGCCGAGGCGCCCGGCCGCGTCATGGATCGCCTCGTCCTCCGCCAGCACCATGACCGCCGCGCCGGCCCACGCGAAGGCCTCGGCGATCGCATAGCCGATGCCGCGGCTCGCGCCGGTGACGAGCACGCTGCGGCCGGAGAAGTCGAACCGGCATTCGGGCAGGGTCTGCGGCGCGAGCGTGGGCTGTGGCATGGTCGCCGCTCACTCGCTCAGGACGAACTGGGCGGTGGTCCCGCCTTGCGGCGGAGCGTCCAGCGTTTTGCCGGGGACCGCGGCTAGCAGCGCCTTCACATAAGGGTGCGCGTCGTCCTCGAACAGCGACTCGACGCCGCCGGCATGGCAGATTTCGCCCTTCAGCATCACGACGGCCCGGTCGGCGATCTGCCGGACGACGCCGAGATCATGGGTGATGAAGAGAAAGGCCAGGCCGCGCTCGGCCTGCAGCCTGCGGCAGAGGTCGAGGATCGTGCCCTGCACCGAGACATCGAGTGCCGAGACGGCCTCGTCGCAGACGATCAGGTCCGGCTCGGTGGCGAGTGCCCGGGCGATCGCCACCCGCTGCTTCTGTCCGCCGCTCAACTCATGCGGATAGCGCTCGAAAAAGGCGTGGGGCAGGTCGACGCTGGCGAGCAGCTCGCGCGCCAGAACGCCGGCCTCGGCCGCGGATCGCGCCCGCCCATGGATCAGCAGCGGCCGGCACAGGGTCTCCCCCACCGTCCGGCGGCCATTGAGCGACCCGTCCGGGTTCTGGAAGACGATCTGCAGCCGCCGGCGCAGCGAGAGCGGCCGGTCGTGGACGCCCTTCGGGCAGGGCGTGCCGTCGAAGAGGACGGCGCCGCCATCCGGCTTCTCCAGCCCGAGCACGCATTTGGCGACCGTGCTCTTGCCCGAGCCGCTTTCGCCGATCAGGGCGACGCATTCGCCGCGGCGGACATCGAAGGAGACGTCCTTGCAGGCGACGGTGGCGCTGCCGCGGGTGCGGTAGACCCGCTGCAATTCGCGGATGTCGAGGATCGGCGCGGAAGCGGGGCGCTCGGTCGCTGCCGGCGGCAGATAGCGTCGCTCGGAAGGCGGCTCGACCAGGATTTCGGCGCCGCCCGCCTCGGCCTCGGGGCGGATCGGCTCGAAACTGTGCCGCCGGTAGAGATCGGGGATCGCCGCGACCAGACGCTGCGTATAGGGCTCGCGCGGCTGCCGCAGCACTTCGGCCGCCTCGCCCTCCTCGACCATCCGGCCGCGATACATCACCAGCACGCGGTCGCAGATGTCGGCGACCACGCCGAGATCGTGGCTGACATAGAGCATCGCGACCCCGGTCTTCGCCCGCAGATCGCGCACCAGGTCGAGGATCACCGCTTGGGTGGTGACGTCGAGCCCGGTGGTCGGCTCGTCCATGATCAGCAATTCGGGCTCGAGCGCGAACGCCATGGCGATCACCGCCCGCTGCAGCTGCCCGCCGGAAAGCTGGTGCGGATAGCGTTCGTAGATTCGCTCCGGCTCGGGCAGGTGCACCTGCCTGAGCCAGTCCACGGCGCGCTCTCTCGCCGCGGCGCGCGACAGGCCGAAATGGTGCCGCAGCCCCTCGGCGATCTGCTCGCCGACGCTATAGGCCGGGTTCAGCGCCGTCTGCGGCTCCTGGTAGACCATGCCGATCCGCCGCCCGCGCAGGCGCGACCATTGCGCGGCGGAGAGGGAAAGCAGGTCCTCGCCGCGAAAGCGCAGACCGCCCGAGACCTTGCCGGCGCTGCCGAGATGGCCGAGCACGGCATAGCCGAGGCTGCTCTTGCCGGAGCCCGACTCGCCGACCAGGCCGAGGATTTCGCCCGCACGCAGGCTCAGCGACAGGTCCTGCACGGCTTTGATCTTGAGCGCGCCGAGATCGTAGGTGATGCCCAGCCCGTCGACGCTCAGCACGGTTTCGGTCGTTGCGGCCTCAGACATGGGACACCGCCCGGCGCATGCGCAGCCCGATCCATTCCTGCAGGAAGTCGCCGACCAGGTTGACGCTGACGACGGAGAGCACGATGGCCCCGGCCGGGCCGAACAGCATCCACGGCGCGGCGGTGACATAGGACGCGGCTTCCGAGATCATCAGGCCCCAATCGGGCGTCGGCGGCTGCAGGCCGATGCCGAGATAGCCGAGCGCGCTGATGATCAGGATCGCATAGGAGAAGCGCAGGCAGGCCTCGACCAGCAGGTTCGGCCAGATATTCGGCAGGATCTCGCGGAAGATCACCGAAGCCTGGCTCTCGCCGATCACGCTCGCAGCCGAGACGAATTCGAGGTTGACCACGTTGAGCACGACGCTGCGCGTGATCCGGGCGGCGCGCGGGGCGAAGATCAGGATGATCGCCATCAGGATCGCCGCCGGCCCGCTGCCGACCGCGACCATGACGAGCATGGCCAGGATCAGCGAGGGCAGGGCCATCACCGCATCGCCCAGCCGCATCAGCAGCTCGTCGAGCAGGCCGCCCTTGTAGCCGGCCAGCATGCCGATCAGCGCGCCGAGGCCGACGCCGAGCAGGGTGGCGGTTGCGGCGAGCGTCAGCGTCGAGCGGCCGCCGATCAGCGTCCGGGCGAGAATGTCGCGGCCGAGCTGGTCGGTGCCGAGCCAGTGATCGGCGGTCGGTGGCGAGAGGATGGCGTCGATCGACATCGCTTCGCCGTCGATGCCGAGCACGCTCGGGGCCAGGAAGACGGTGGCCGCCAGGAGGATGATCAGGCCGCCGCCGATCAGCAGGCCGAGATCGGTGCCGTGCAGGAGAAAGGAGCGCTTTGTCATCGCGCCGTCCGCAGCCTGGGATTGAGGATGAGGTAGGCCATGTCGGTCAGGAAGCTCGCAGTGATGTAGACCGCCGCCATGGTCAGCGTGCAGGCCTGGATCAGCGGGATGTCGCGGTTCTGGACGGCGAAGATCGTCAGGCGCCCGAGGCCCGGATAGGAGAACACCAGCTCGACCACGACGACGCCGCCGATCAGGTAGCCGACATTGATGCCGAGCACGGTGAGCGTCGGCAGCAGGGCGTTGCGCAGCGCGTGCTTGAACACCACGGTCCGCCGCGGCATGCCCTTCAGCACCGCGGTCCGCACATAAGGAGCCGACAGCGCCTCGATCATCGAGACCCGGGCCGTGCGCATGACATGCGCCAGCATGATGAAGGTCAGGCTCAGCACCGGCAGGATCATATGGGCGAGCCAGCGCCCGATCCCATCGCTGGGCGAGGCGTAGCCCGAAACCGGCAGGATGCCGGCGAAGACCAGGATGAGCACGCTGCCGGTGACGAATTCCGGCATCGAGATGCCGATCAGCGACAGGCTGGAGAGCAGCCGATCGGTCGGCCGGCCGCGCTTCAGCGCCGCCAGCGTCCCAAGGCCGACACCGATCACGAAGACCAGCACCAGCGACATCGCCGCAAGCGTCAGCGACAATTTCAGCCGCTCGAGCAGGATCGGCCCGATCGGCAGGTTCATCCGCGGGGATTCGCCGAAATCGCCCTGCAGGATGCCGCCGGCCCAGCTGAAGAACTGGGCGATGGCGGGGCGGTCCAGGCCGAGCTTGGTCTGGAGCGCGCTGATCGCTTCCTCGGAGGCGAACTGGCCGAGGATCAGATGCGCGACATTGCCCGGCATCAGCTGCGTCGCCGCAAAGACCAGCACCGAGGTGAAGACCAGCGTCGCGAGCGCCCAGAGGATGCGCGTCGCGGCCATGTGCAGGAACACATGGCCTCCGGCGGAACGGGCGCCCGGGACAGCCATGGTCAGGACAGCCGGGCTTCGCGGAAGTCGACCCATTTCAGCGGGCTGACCGGCAGATCCTTGAGGTTCTTGGCGCGCGCCGTGGCGTAGTTCGAGAAATAGGGGATCACGGCAGGCCCGTCGAAGGCCAGGATTTCCTGGATCTTCGCGTAGGTGAGCTTGCGCGACTCCATGTTGAGGTCGCGGCGGGCCTGGTCGAGCAGCTTGTCGAGCTCGGGGTTCGAGTAATTGTACTCGTTCCACGAACCCGTGCTGTGGAAATAGGGATAGAGCTGCTCGTCGATGGTCGGTCGGCCGACCCAGTTGCTGACGAAGAAGGTCTCCTTCTTCCAGACCTCGGCGTTGAAGCGATCCCACGGCACCTGCTGGATCTCGACCTTGATGCCGATGGCTTCCAGCATGGGCTTCACGACCTGCGCCGTCTCGATGCAGCCGGAGCGCTCATTGGAGGCGAACAGCTTCACCTGGAAGCCGTTGGCATGGCCGGCCTCCTTCATCAGGGCCTTGGCCTTGGCGACGTCATAGGCCGGGGCCTTGGCGTCCGAGCGCATGGCGCTCGACGGCGGCACCGGCGTGTCCTGGGCGACGACGCCGCGGCCCTGCAGCACGAAGCGCATCACCGCCTCGCGGTTGATCGCGTGCTTCACGGCGCGCCGGACGCGCGGATCGTTGAAGGGCGGGCGGTCGCTGCGCATCACGAGCGGCTGGAAGGAGGTGCTCGGGATCTCGGTGAGCTGCACGTTCGCCAGCTTGCTGACCACCGGGATCAGGCTGGTCGGCACGTCCCACATCATCTGGGTTTCGCCGGAGGACAGCGCCGACTGCTCGGCGGCCTGGGCGGGATAGCTGACGAGCCAGACCTCGTTGAGCTTCGGCAGGCCCTGCATCCAGTATTCTTCGTTGCGCACCAGCTTCAGGTGCTGGCCGGGGATCCATTCCTTGTACTTGAAAGGCCCGGAGCCGACCGGCTTCTGGTTGAGGTTGTCGCTGGCGTCGCGGGGGACGATGCGCGAGAAGGTCCCGGTCATGATCGCCGGGAAGTCGGCGAATGGCCCTTCCAGCACGAATTTGACCGTGGCGGCGTCTTCCGCCGTCACGTCCTTGATCGGGCCGATGGCGCGGCGCCCGGGCGAGCCGGCCTTGGGATCGAGCACGCGCTTGATGCTGAACACCACGTCCTCGGCGTCGAGTGCGCGGCCATGGTGGAAGCGCACGTCGGAGCGCAGCTTGAAGATCCAGGTCGTGCCGCCGTCCGGGCTCTCCCAGGAGGTGGCGACGCCGGGGATCGGCTTCAGGCCCTCGTCGAGCCGCGTCAGGTTGTCGTAGATCGTCTGGGTGGCGACATATTCGTCGCTCGACACGGTGAAGGCGGGGTCGAGGCGCACCAGCGCCGAGCGGAAGCTGACCTTGAGGATGCCGGCGCCTTGCGCCGAGGCCCCGCCGATCGGAAGACCGCCGACTGCCGCCGCTGCGCCGCCGCCGAGCAGCGCCAGAAAGTCCTTGCGAGTGATCATTGCCGTCCCCTTTTGGTTTTATGAAAGCTTGAGTTCGATGCGCCCGGCCGCTCCCTCGGCGGGACGCGGCGGTACCCAGTTCGCCGTCAGGCCTTCCAGATAGGCTTCCGCCATGGCGGGATAGGCGCCCGAATACCAAAGCTGGGCGAAGTCCTCGGCATCGAGATCGGCCCAGGCCTGGTCCTGCGGCGTGTCGACGATCTCGATCACGGCGCTGGCGGCGTCGGCGCTGGCCTTGTGGTTCCAGACGAAGCGCGCCGGCAGGTCGTGATCGCGGATGAAGCTCTCGATGCTCGGGGCGATGCCGTTTTCGGCATGCTCCTTCGCCAGGAATTTCCCGCGCTCGGTGCCCCAGCTCTTCAGGGCCTCGAGGATGACCTCGCGCCCGGCTTCGCCATGGCGCTCGATGATCGCCCGCGCATGCACATAGAAGCGCCCGCCGACGAGCCGATTGCTGCGCTTGAGCGAGAGCCAGGCCGCCTCGACCGGCGAATAGGCCTCGTAGTCGCGCGCCAGCCGCTTGCCCAGCGAAGTCGGGTCGCTCTCGGGCAGGGGGGCGGCGTTAGGCGGCATGATCCATTGGAAGTGGCAATGATCGTCGCCCTTCATCAGGTTCTGCGGAATGACCACGTTGCCGTCCGGATGGTAGGCGGCGGCGCAGGCCTGGTGGAACTCGTCGCAATACATGTGGCCCCACTGGAAGAACTCGGCGTCCTGCCAGGCTTCGGCGGCGGGGCAATAATGCACGTCGAAGCGGGTGTCGTAGGGCAGGTAGGTGCCGCCTTCCTCCATCGCATCCTTGACGATGTAGGTGCTGGCATTGTCCCAGCAGCCGATCAGGTTCTTCATGTTGATCTCGAGGCCCATCGCGTGATGGGCCTGGCGCATCTCCGAGCCGCGCCAGGCGCCATAGGCCCGCAAGCCCAGCCGGATCGTCATCTCGCCCTCGCGGCCGAAGCGCGTGATCGTCGTCTTCGCCAGGTGCATGTACATCCGCGCGCTGACCTTGAGCAGGCGCTTCATGGCGGCCACGAGGTCTTCGGTGGCGACCTCGTTCGGCATCGTGATCGACATGCTTCCGGTCTCCGATTGCTCGTCATTCTTGGATACAGGATACTTTTAAACCGTGTCAATTAGCCAATCACATTTTTAGAATCCTGTATACAGGATACTCTTTGTAGGGTAGATGGAGGCGGTCGCGCCGGCTCCCGATCGAGGCTTTGGCGACGGCCCGCCATCCCGGCGCCGGCGATCTCGCGCGGTTTCCGGCAGGGCTCGCCGCCGCCAGCCACAGCAAGAAACGGCCCAGCCCGCAAGACGAGGAACGGCGAAACGAGGAGACCGCGATGACGGCACCGCAGAATAACGATGTGTTCCTGGAGATCGCCCGGCTGGGCGCGAGGAACGACGTTCTCGTCGAGTTCGACGAGAAGACCCAGTTCCCGCGGCTGAGGCGGCTCTACCGCAGCTATACGCGGGTCGATCTCGCCCATGCCGTGATGCTGGTCGAGACCGGGATCCTGTCGCGCGAACGCGGCGCCAAGCTGCTCGCCGGGCTGCGGACGATCCACGCGATGAGCGTCGACGAGTTCCCCTGGCTCGACAATTCGAACTCCTTCCTCGTCCATGTCGAGCATTGGCTCGGCCAGGAGGTCGGCGAGGACATTGCCGGGTTCCTGCAGACCGGGCGCAGCCGCAACGATCAGGACGCCGCCGCCGAGCGGCTGTTCCAGCGCGATCTCATCCTGAACCTGGCGGAGCCGCTGCTCGGCCTGGTCTCCTCGATCATCGGCCAGGCCGAGAGCCATGCCGATACGCTGATGCCGGGCTATACCCATCTCCAGCACGCCCAGCCCTGGACCTTTGGGCATTACCTGCTGCGGCATGCCTCGATCCTCGCCCGCGATCTCCAGCGGCTGCGCGACGTCTATCCGCGCGTCAACCTGTCGGCGCTGGGCGGCGCCGCCAATGCCGGCACCTCCTGGCCGATCGACCGCCGCCGCACCGCCGCGCTGCTCGGCCATGGCGGCATCGTGGTCAATTCCTGCGATGCCGGCGAGTTCGCCCGCGACCATATCGAGGAGGTGACGGCGGCGCTGGCCATCCTGGCGGCCAATCTCGGCCGTTTCGCCACCGACCTCTATCTCTGGAGCTCGTTCGAGTTCGGCTATGTCGAGGTCGCCGACGGCCTCGCCGGCACCAGCTCGATCATGCCGCAGAAGAAGAACCCGCATGCGCTGGAGCGGGTCAAATCGGTCGGCGGCCAGGCGGCCGGCTGGCTCGCGACCGTGATGGCCTGCCAGCGCCCGGCCTTCTCGACCGATCTCGACTTCACCTTCGCCGACGACGTTTTCGGCCGCTTCGCCGAGGTGACCTATGGCTCGATCCGCCTGATGGACGAGGTTGTGCGTACGATCAGCGTCCACAAGGAGCGGATGGCGGCGAACTCGGACGCCTATTGGAGCACGACCAGCCATCTGGCCGACGAGCTGGTGCGCCAGCACGACATCAGCTTCCGCAGCGCCCATAACATCGTCGCGGTCTTCGTCCGGCAGGCGCTCGAGCAGGCGCAGACGCCGCACACGGTCGAGGCGCGCCTGCTGGCCTCGGCCGGGCGCGAGGTCGCCGGCGTCGAGATCACGCTCGACGACGCCGCGCTCCGCCGCATCCTCG
Organism: Allobosea sp.; assembly: GCF_036675845.1. Taxonomy (GTDB): domain Bacteria; phylum Pseudomonadota; class Alphaproteobacteria; order Rhizobiales; family Beijerinckiaceae; genus Allobosea. The sequence goes on from NZ_JAKFED010000206.1 coordinate 16,028, forward strand.
ACGGCCGTAACTTCATCGAGACTCGGGTCTCGGAGGGCTCGGTCTCGCCCGCCGAGGTGCGGCGCCACGTCGCCACCCTGCGCAACGAGGTCGCGGCGCAGCAGGCCGCCTTCGCCGAATGGCGGGCATCAGCCGACAACGCGATCGCGGCGCTGCTCTCCCGTGCGGGCGAGCTCAGCCCGGCCTGAGCAAGGGGCCGTTCCCGGAGGCGCCTCATGCGCCTCCGGATCTCCGGGCCGGTTCCTGCCGGCCGCCTGCCGGATTTCAGGACGAAGCCAGATGACGAAACCGATCGCTTCCCCGACGCTCGCCTTGACCCTCGCCGGCTTCTGCAGCGGCTACGCCGCGGCGGAATTGCCGGCCGGCTTCGTCGAGAAGGCCAAGGCCCATATCACCGACACGCTGGCCTGCGGCGTCGGCGGCGCCTGCTCGGCCGAGGCGCAGGCGGTGCTGGCCATGCTGGAGACCCTGGGTGAAGGGGGAGGGGCGCCGGCCTGGGGCACACCCGTCGGCCTGTCCGCCCGCTCGGCCGCCTTCTGCAACGGCGTCGCCAGCCATTCCTTCGAACTCGACGACACGATGGGCTGCGACCATTCCGGCGCGGTCGTCCTGCCGGCGGCGCTGGCGGCCCTGGCGCGGGCGCCGCATCCGGTCGCCGGCGCCGAGTTCATCGCCGCCGTGGTCCTCGGCTACGAGGTGGCCAAGCGCGTCATGGAAGCGCTCGGCGGCTACTGGCCGCACAACCAGGCCGGCTGGCATTCGACGGCGACCTGCGGCACCTTCGGCGCGGCTGTCGCCGCCAGCCGGATCCTGCGGCTGACGCAGGACGAGACCGCCTCGGCGCTCGGCCATGCCGCCAGCTTCAGCGGCGGGCTCTGGGCTTTCATCCACGACGCCAGCCAGACCAAGCGCATTCATGCCGGCCGCGCTGCCGAAGGCGGCCTGACCGCGGCCCTGCTGGCGCAGGCCGGCGTCAGCGGCCCGAAATACGTCTTCGAGGACGTCTGGGGTTCCTTCCTCAAGGCCTTCGCGCCCGGCGGGCACGATGCCGCCCGGCTGCTGCGCGGCCTCGGCGAGGAGTGGGAATTCGAGTATGCCGCGATCAAGCCCTATGCCTCCTGCCGCGGCACGCATTCGACGATGGACGCGATCGCCGCGCTGATGCGCGACCATGCCATCCGGCCTGCGGAGATCGCTACAGTCGATGTCGCGCTGCCGACCGGGCTTCACGAGATGTGCGGCGGGCGCGACGTCTCCAACCTTGCCTCGGCCCAGATGAGCCTGCCCTTTGCCGTCGCCTCCTTCCTGGAGCATGGCGAACTCGGGATCGCCGCTTTTTCCGAAGGCAATCGCGCCGCCGCGACGGTTCACGAGCGGATGAAGCTGGTGCATCTGCAGGCCGACGCCACGCTTGCCAGCCTGGCCGAGCCGACCGTGACGCTGCGCTGCCGCTCGGGCGCGAGCTTCGCGCTGAGCGTCGACCCGCCGCTCGGCGCGCCCGGCAACCCGCTTTCTGCCGCCCAGCTTCGCGCCAAGGCGGCCGGCCTGATGAGCATGACGCTGGACGATGACAGCACCGAGAACCTGCTCGACCGTCTCGCCGGTCTGGAGAGGTGGAGCGATGTCAGGGAACTGCCGGGCCTCCTGGCGGCGAAGCAGCGCCCGCACCTGTTTCGCTAGGGCCTGTAGCGTTCGCAGGGAATCTCGCGGTCGTTCAGGTTCGGCGGCATTGGCAGTGTATTGGGAGCGTTGGCCCGCCGCTCGCTGAGCGAGGTGTCCATGAAACCGGAAGCAGGCCAGTTCTCGAGCCTCAAACTCACTTCATCGAAGGCGTGCCGAGCTGCTTCCCGGGGTCGGAAGGCTAGGTGAAGGTAGCCATCTCAGCTCGTCTTCAGGCTTCAGGCATATGGCGACCGGGCGCCTGCCTCGCTATGGAGCACGGCGTTCTGCTGAAGCGCACCGGCGGCCTGACATTGACCAATCTGCCCTCGCCGGGATGCTCGACGATCTCGAAGAGGCCCGTTGCCTTGAGATGCGGATCCTCCAGCAGATCGTCGATGCCGTTGATCGGCGAGCAAGGCACGTCCACCTCGTTCAGGATCGCAAGCCATTCTCCCGTGCGGCGCCCGGCGAGACAGTTCGCGAGGCGCTCATAGAGCGTGTCGATCATCGCGGCGCGGGCGGCCGCCTCATCCAGCGCCGCCTCGGCGGCCCAGTCATCGCGGCCGGCGGCGCGGAAGAACGCGCGCCAGTGCGAGCCGGTATAGGGCATGACGCCGATGAAGCCGTCGGCGGTCCGGTAGGGTCGGCGATGCCGGGACAGGGCGCGCGCATAGCCGCTGGGACCGATTGGCGGGTCGAAGCTGCGGCCGCCGAGTTGCTCGACGGCGAGGAAGGAGACCATCGCCTCGAACATCGGGACCTCGATGGCCTGGCCCTCTCCGGAAACCTGCCGATGATAGAGCGCGGCATTGATCGCACCGACGGCGAAAAGCGCCGTCGTCTTGTCGGCGACGATCGTCGGTGCATAGCGCGGCTCGTCGCCGGCGAGTTGCGTGAGCGCGGCCCAGCCCGACGCCGCCTGGATGATGTCGTCATAGGCCGGCCTGTCGCGGTAGGGGCCATCCTGCCCGAAGCCGACGATGGCGCAGTAGATAAGGCGCGGATGGCGGGCGAGCAGCGTGTCCGGATCGAGGCCGATCCTTCGCGCCGCTTCCATCCGCATGTTGTGGATGAAGATGTCGGCATCCGCCACGAGGTCGTTCAGCCTGGCGAGATCGCCGGGTGCCTTCAGGTCGAGCGTGATGCTGCGCTTGTTGCGATTGCAGTTGAGAAAGGCCGCTCCCATGCCGGGGGAGCGGGCCGGGCCGGGCGCGCGCATGATATCGCCGCCCGGCGGCTCCACCTTCAGGACATCCGCTCCCATGTCGCCCAGCGTCTGCGTCGCATAGGGCCCGGCGATGACCGTGGTCAGGTCGACGATCTTGATCCCGTGAAGAGGGCCCGGCATGGCGCAGCTGTTCTCCGTTCAGCGCGCAGTGAAGCCGCCGTCGACCGGCAAGGCAACGCCGGTGACGAAGGAGGCATCGTCGGAGGCGAGCCAGAGCACGGCATGTGCCGCTTCCTCGGCCTTGCAGAGCCGCCCCATCGGCACCGCCGCCATCATCCGCGCCTGGTTCTCCTCGGCCTCCTTCGGATCGCCCGAGCGTCCGGTGAAACCGAGCTTCATCGGCGTGTCGGCGAGCCCCGGGCAGACGACGTTGACGCGGACATTGTCCGGCGCGAAGCGCTGCGCAAGGGATTTGGTCAGTCCCACGACCGCGAATTTCGCCGCCGAATAGACGGGGCTGAACATCGAGCCGACGAGGCCCGAGACGGAGGCCGTGAAGACGATCGAGCCGCCGCCGCGCTTGCGCATATGGCCGATGACCTCGCCTGAGGCGAGCGCGGCGGAGGTGACGTTGAGCGCGAGCGCCTGGTCATAGGCGGCAAGATCGAGGTTCTCGATGCCTCCGGGCCCGGGGATGCCGGCATGCGCCCAGAGGATGTCGACCCCGCCGAGCGCCTTGGCCGCGTCGTTGATCGAGCTCCTCATCTGCTCCGGCTGCGAAAGATCGGCCTGGATCGTCGCGATCTCGTGCCCCTTCGCCCTGGCCTGGGCCTTGAGCGCGGCGAGCGCCTCGGCGTCGATGTCGATGGCGGCGACCTTTGCTCCTTCGCGCAGGAAGAGTTCGACGCCGGCGCGGCCCATGCCGGAGGCGGCGGCGGTAACGATGGCAAGCTTGTTGGCGAGGCGCATGACGGATTCTCGGTCTTTCTGCGTCGAGGGTCAGTTGGCATAGGCGTCGGGAAAGCGCCCGGTCGTGCTGATCACGGTGGTGCGGGTTTCGAGATAGGCGTCGAGTGCCTCGACCCCGTTCTCCCGACCCCAGCCGCTGCCCTTGAAGCCGCCATAGGGCGTCGACCAGCGAATGAAGCGGTAGGTGTTGACCCAGACCATGCCGGCCTTGATGCGGCTGGAGACGCGGTGCGCCCTGCCGACGTCGCCGGTCCAGAGGCCGGCGGTCAGGCCGAAATTTGAGTCGTTGGCGAGCGCGACCGCCTCCTCCTCGTCATCGAAGGGGATGAGTGCGGCAACGGGGCCGAAAATCTCCTCGCGTGCGATGCGCATGTCATTGGCGACATTGGCGAAGACGGTCGGCTCGACGAAATAGCCCTCGCCATGGACGCCGCCGCTGAGGCGCCCGCCGCCGGCGACGAGCTCTGCTCCCGCCTGCTTGCCCAGTTCGATATAGGACAGGGTCTTGGCGAGCTGCTCGGCGTGGGCTTGCGGCCCCATATGCGTCGCCTCGTCCAGCGGCGGCCCGACGCGGACCTTGGCGGCGCGGCTGCGGAAAGCCGCGACGACACGGTCATAGACCGGCCGCTGCACCAGCACGCGCGAGCCCAGCGCGCAGCTCTGCCCGCACAATGTCCAGGCCGAGTTCGTCGCGGCGTTGAGCGCCTGCTCGATATCGGCGTCGGCGAAGATGATATGGGGCGACTTGCCGCCGAGCTCGAAGGTGAAGCGCTTCATCGACTCCGCCCCGACGCGGAGGATTGCCTTTGCCGTCGCGCCCTCGCCGGTGAAGGTGATCTTGTCGACATGGGGATGGGCCGTCAGCCGCTCGCCCGCACCGCCCTTGCCGTAGCCCGGCACGATGTTGACGACGCCGGGCGGGAAGCCCGCTTCCTCGAACAGCCGGCCGAGCGCGAGCGAGGTCACCGGCGTCTGCTCGGCAGGCTTGAGCACCACGGTGCAGCCGGCGGCGAGCGCAGGTCCGAGCTTCCAGGCGGCCGCCATCAGCGGCACGTTCCAGGGCGTGATCGCGCCGACGACGCCGACCGGCACGCGCGTGGTGAAGGCGTGGACGCTGTCGTCGAAGGGGATGGTGCGGCCCGAAGCCTTGTCGGCGAGCGAAGCCCACCAGTGATAGCCGAGATGATGGCCGCCGGCATCGACGCGCGTCTCGCGCAGCGCCCGGCCGTTGTCGCGCGTTTCCAGCATTGCGAGCTCGGCCGCCCGATCGCGATAGAGATCGGCGAAGCGGCGCAGCAATACCGCCCGCTCATGGCCCGGCATCCGCCCCCAGGGCCCCTCGAGCGCGGCCCGAGCCGCCGCGACCGCCTTGTCGATGTCGCGCGGGCCGCCGAAGGCCGCGACGGCCCAGGGCCGCCCGGTCGAAGGATCGACGCTTTCGATGAAGCCGCCATCCTCCGGGGCGACCCACGCCCCTCCGATGAAGAGGTGCTCGTAGCGGGCGAGCGGAATGGCTTTCGCGGCAGCGGTCATGGCGGCTCCGGAGCGGTATCGCTATCGGGAAGGGGACGGCCGCCGGGGCGCGGCGGCCGAAGGGCGTCACTTCACCAGCGGGCAGCCGCCGTCCTTGAGCGGGCGGAAAGCGCGCTCGGCCGGGATCGTGGAGAGGATATTGTAGTAGTCGAACGCCTTCTTCGATTCCGACGGCTTCTTGACCTCGACCAGCATCATGTCGTGCAGCACGCGCCCGTCCGGGCGCAGCGAGGTCTTGCCGAAGAGCGGGTCGTCGAAGGTGCCGGCGTCGCGCATGGCCTTCACGACCGCCGCCCCGTCCTTGGCGGAGCCGACCTTCGCCACCGCATCGAGATAAGCGAGCGTCGCCGAATAGGCGCCAGCCTGGTTCATCGAGGGGAAGCGGCCGTTGTTGCGCTTGGCGAAGCGCTCGCCGAAGGCGCGCGTCTTGTCGTTGAGGTCCCAGTAGAAGGCCGTGGTCAGCTGGAGGCCCTGGGCCGCCTGGAGCCCGAGCGAATGGATGTCGGAGATGAACAGCAGCATGCCGGCGAGTTTCTGCCCGCTCTGCACGATGCCGAATTCCGATGCCTGCTTGATCGAATTGATCGTGTCGCCGCCGGCATTGGCGAGCGCGATGACCTGGGCCTTCGAGGCCTGGGCCTGCAGCAGATAGGAGGAGAAATCCTTCGAATTCGTAGGATGGCGGACGCTGCCGGCGACCTGCCCGCCATTCTCCTTGACGACGGCGCTCGCGTCGCGCTCCAGCGAATGGCCGAGCGCGAAATCGACTGTCAGGAAGAACCAGGACTTGCCGCCGCCCTTGGTGATGGCATCGGCCGTCCCGTGCGACAGGGCCCAGGTATCGTAGGTCCAATGCACGGAGTTGGGCGTGCAGGCCTTTCCGGTCAGGTCCGAGGTTCCGGAGGCCGTGAAGAGCGCGACCTTGTTCTTCTCCTGGGCGATCGGCGCGACCGCCAGCGAGATCGCGCTGGTCGGCAGGTCGACGAGCGCATCGATGCCCTCGGTATCGAACCATTTGCGCGCGATGGCGCTGGACACGTCCGGCTTGTTCTGGGCATCGGCCGAGACGACCTCGATCTTGAAACGCTCCGAACCGGGCCGCTTCAGGAAGTCCTCCACGGCCATCTTGGTGGCTTCGGTCGCTCCGGGACCACCGATGTCTGAAAAGATCCCGGACATGTCGGCAAGGACACCGAGCTTGACCGGAATCTCCTGTGCAGCGGCTGTCGTCGCCATGAGGGCTGCCGAAAAGGCGAAGGCGCAGAATAGCGGGTGCTTGGGTGCAGACATCGTTTTCCTCCCCGGAGCCGGCTGGCTCACGACGCGCGCTCGCCGGGTGGTCGGCCGCGTCAATTCTGGCTTATGAATAAAAAAAACATGATCATGAATTATATGTCAAGCAACCGACCTCGGACTTGCCTGCGGGCGCGGCTTCGGCTTGATCTGGCGCGAGGGCAAATCCGGCCGACGGCAGCGACCGCTGGCGAACCGGGCGAAAGCAAAAGCGGGGCGACATGTTGGTCAGGCAGGCAGCCAATGTACTGGAGTTGCTGGAGTATTTTTCCCGCCGCAAGCGCCCGGCGACGATGGCCGAGATCTCCGACGATCTCGGCTGGCCGCGCTCGAGCACCTTCAATCTCGTCGGGACCATCGCCGAGAGGGGCTGGCTCTACGAGCCGCGTCAGCGGGGCGGCTTCTATCCGAGCCCGCGCTGGCTGGCATTGGCGCGCATCGTCGCCGATTCCGAGCCCCTGCCGGAAAGCGTGCATCGCCTGACGGCACTGATTGCGGAAAAGACGGGCGAGACGACGGCGATCGCCGCGCTTGCCGGCAGTTCCGCGCTGTTCATCGACGTCGTCGAGTCGTTTCAGCCGGTGCGTTACTTCGCTGCGGTCGGCGATCGGGTTCCCGTCCATGCGAGTTCCGTTGGCCGCGCCATCCTGGCGCAATATTCCCCGGAAGAGCGCCGTGCGATCTACCGCAAGATCCAGTTCGAACGCTTCTCCGACACCACCCCGATGTCGGGCGAGCGCATCGAAGCCGAACTGACGGAGGCCGCCGAGCGCGGCTACCATCAGAGCTCGTCGGAATACATCCCGGACCTGGCGGGCGTCTCCTTTCCCCTGCCGGTCGGATCGCGCCGGCTGTCCATCGTGGTCGCAGGCCCTACATCCCGCTGCCTCGAGCGTCGGTCCGCCACCGCCGAGGTGCTGTCGCAGGCAATCCGGGACTTCATCAAGGAACAGGCGGCCGATCAGCCGCCGACGGCCGCCTGTTGAGCGCCACGATCTCTTTGGCGAGCCGGCCGTTCTGCCGGGCGGCGTCGACCATACCGGCTGCTCGCAGGCGATCTCGCGGCGAAGCTCTTAGAGTCTGTTGTTTTCACTCGGAAACACTGCCGTTATCCTGGGCGAGCAAAGCTCGGCCCGGGATCCATCGTAGGGCGCCGGAGCCCTACGATGGATCCCGGATCTACGCCGCTTCGCGGCTTGTCCAGGATGACGGCGGTGGTTCCGAGTAAAAGTAGCAGGCGCTAGGCGCGGTGCTGGCCCAGCCCAAGGTGAAGCAGCTTTCCGTCCACGGATCACTTCTCGATCGACGCCACGCCGATCGACCCCCAGAGCGCTTTCGCGCGCTCGGTGATTTCTGCGGAGAGCTCCCGCGACAGCCGCGAGCGGCTCTGCCAAGCCGGGAAGACGAAGCCGTAGCGCAGCTCGATCGCCGGGCGGAACGGGCGAAGGACGAGGCCCGGCGTTCCGCTCGAATAGGCGACGAAGGGGTCCGCGACGCAGCAGCCGAGGCCGCGTTCGGCGAGCTGGCAGGCGATCATGCCGCTCTGCGTCTCGAAGCGCGAATTCGGCACGACGCCGGCCTCGTTCGCCTGCCTTTCGATCTGCTGCTGCACGAGCGAGCGCCTGTGCGTCGCGATGAAGCTGTTGTTGGCGAGGTCCTCTACCGTCACCACCTCGCGCTCGGCCAGCGGGTGCCCCTCCGCCATCGCAGCGATGGCCTCGATCCGCAGGAACTCCTCGGTCTCGAAACCGGCATGGTTCACGGGCAGGACGGTGACGCAGAGGTCGAAATGCTCCTGCCCGAGCCAGCTGTCGATGTCGATCCTGACGCGGGAATCGACGCTGGCGGTGAAGCGCGGATCGCGCCGCGAGAGCGCCGCCACGGCATCGATGACGATAGCGTGCGTCACATGCGGAGCGGCAAGGACGCGGATGTGATGGCGCCCGCCCCGGCGCAGTTGGGCCGCGAAGCGCTCGAGCCCGTCATGCCCCTGCAGAAGCCGTTCCGCGTGCTGGTAGAACTCGCGCCCCTCGGCGGTCAGTGTCAGGCGCTTGTTGCGCCGGTCGAAGAGCAGGAAGCCGAGCTCGGTTTCGAGAGCGCTGAGCAGGCGGCCGATCTGCGGCTGGGTCCGGCCGAGCCTCGTCGCGGCCTGCGACACGGTGCCGGTCTCGACGAAGGCGCGCAGCGCCTCCAATCCCCGCAGCGTCTGCATTCGTACTATTTCATATGCGAAAAGAGCATGATTTTCTCAGTATTACGCATTTGACGCATATGTCGAGGGTTGCGACGCTCGCGCGGTGGATAAAAATGACTGCGAGGCGGGCGATCTTGATGACGATGGAGAACTCGGCCTGGCGCGTGTCGCCGCAAGCATATCTCAAGGACCGGCCGCGCGCCTTCGCTGTCTCGAAGAAGCCGTTCTCGCACTATGTCGCGATGCCGGATGGCTGCCGGCTCGCGGTCGATGTCTATCTGCCGCAGACGCCCGAGGGGAAAGCGGCCGAGGGTCCGTTCCCGGCGATCACGATCTTCACCCCGTATTATCGCCGCTTCGCGCTGGCCGATGCGACCCGGCCGGACGAGGTGACGCCCGGCTCCTTCCGCTATCGCGACCTTTTCGTGCCCGCCGGCTATGCCCTGGTGGTGGTCGACGTGCGTGGGACGGGGGCGAGTTTCGGCACCCGCGACAGCTTCCGCTCGCCGCGCGAGCGTGAGGATTGTCACGCCATGGCCGACTGGATCGTCGCCCAGCCCTGGTCGGACGGCACCATCGGGGCGACCGGCGTCTCCTATCTCGGAGCTGCGGCGGACTTCCTCGCGAGCACCGGACACAAGGCGGTCAAAGCGATCGCGCCGCTGTTTGCCGTCTGGGACACCTATTCGGACCATTACTATCCCGGCGGAATCCTGCTGAAGGAACTGGCGCGGGTCTATGACGACCTGATGATCGCGATGGACCATGACCGGCGCGACCTGCTGAAGAACATCTCCTACTACGCCAACCCGAACTATGCCGGCCCGCAGCCGGTGGACGAGGATCAAGATGGCGCGCTGTGCCGGCAGGCGATCACCGAGCATATCGGCAATTTCCACATGCCGGACTTCATCACCGAGTTCAAATTCAAGGGCGACACGCTGCCCTACGATCCGGGCTTCACCTCCGCGAATTTCAGCCCCTACGGCTATTACGAAGGCATCGATCCGGAGGTCGCGGTCTACTCCGTCTCCGGCTGGATGGACGGCGCCGGCTATGCCAACGGCTCGATCAGCCGGTTCCTGACGCTGCCGAACCGCAAGCGCCATCTCCTGCTCGGACCGTGGGATCACGGCGCCCGCATCGACTGCTCGCCCTGGCGGCCAAAGCAGGAGCCCGACTTCCCGATCGTCGGCGAGGTGCTGCGCTTCTTCGACGAGTACCTGATGGGCCTCGACACCGGGCTGCGCCGGGAGGCGCCGGTCCATTACTACACCCTGCACGAAGAGACCTGGCAGGCGGCCGCATCCTGGCCGCCGGTCGCGACAGGCGAGACCCTCTATCTCGACGCCGGGTCGCAGCTTTCGCCGCAGGCGGGAGCGGCGGGTGCGGACGACTACCAGGTCGATTTCAGCAAGGGCACCGGCGGCCAGACGCGCTACGAGCGGATCGCGGCGATCGACAGCCGCGACTACTACATTGACTGGCAGGGCCGCGACGAGGCGATGCTGCGCTACGACTCGGCGCCGCTGAGCCGCGACTGGCAGGTGTCCGGCCACGTCGTTGCCGACCTGCAGGTCGCGTCGAGCGAGCCCGATGCCGCCGTCTTCGTCTATCTGTCGGAGGTCGAGGCCGACGGCACCGTCCGTTACGTGACCGAGGGCCTGCTCCGGGCGCTGCACCGCAAGGAGAGCGCCTGCCCGCCCGAGCACCGCACGACATGGCCGTTCCGGAGCTTCACGCGGGCCGACGCCGCGCCGATGCCGGTGGGCGAGCCGCAGCGGCTGCATTTCGCGCTGCTGCCGACGTCATGGACCTTCAGGGCGGGCAGCCGCATCCGCATCGCGATCGCCGGGGCGGATGCCGACCATTGCGGGCAGGTGCCGCATGGGCGGCCCCCCGTGCTCAGCCTGCATCGCGGTGGTAGTCTTGCCTCCATGATCAGGCTGCCGGTGCAGGCCGGGGAGTGAAGAGCTTCGGCTGAACCGGGGACAGTGGAGCGACGAAGACGGCATCAGGCACGCAAACGACGGCCGGCGCCGAACAACAACGGAGGGGAACATGGTCAAATCTCGGGGTATCGCGGCGGCTCTGACCGTCGCGGCGACGCTCGGCCTCGGTGCCGGCGCTGCGCATGCCGGCAAGGCCGACGACACGCTGGTCTTCGCAACGGCCAGCGAGGTCGACACCGTCGACCTCTACTACCAGAACCTGCGCGAGGTCGTGATCATCGCACAGCAGATGTGCGACACGCTGATGTATCGCGATCCGATCAAGGGCGAATACAAGCCGCTGCTAAGCACGGGCTATCGCTGGATCGACGACAAGACGCTGGAGTTCAAGCTCCGCAAGGGCCTGAAGTTCAGCAACGGCAAGGAGCTGACGGCGGCTGACGTCGCCTATACCTTCAACCATGCGCGCCAGCCCGACAGCGGCGTCGTGACGCGCCTGCTGGTCGACTGGATCGAGAATGTCGAGGCGCCGGACGCCGGCACCGTGATCTTCAAGGCGAAGGCGCCGACGCCGGCCGCGATCGAATATTTCTCGGGCATCACGCCGATCTATCCCGAGGGGCATTACGACAAGGCGCCGACGGTCGATACCGGCGGCAAGTCGCGGCGCGACTGGGGCGCGGTCCAGCCGGTCTGCATCGGTCCCTACAACCTCAAGGACTTCAAGTCCGGCTCGTCCGTCACGCTGGTGAAGAACGACGCCTATTTCCCGGACAGCCCGAAGGGCAAGCCCTCGATCGGGACGCTGGTCTTCAAGACGATCTCCGACACCGACACGCAGCTCGCCGAGCTGGTGACCGGCGGCATCGACTGGATCTGGGGCGTGCCGTCCGAGAACGCCAAGCAGCTCGCGACGATGCCGAACGTGACGGTGAAGGGTGCGCCGACGACGCGCATGTCCTTCCTGTCGCTCGACGCCGTCGGCCGCTCCGGCGATAACCCGATGAAGGATGTGCGTGTCCGCCGCGCGATGTTCCACGCCATCGACCGCGCCGCCCTTTCCCGCGAACTGGTCGGGGAGGGCTCCGAGGTGCTGCGCTTCATGTGCGATGCGCGCCAGTTCGGCTGCGACGCGAAGATCGAGGAATACGCCTACGATCCGGCCAAGGCCAAGGCCCTGCTGAAGGAGGCCGGCTTCCCCGACGGCTTCAGCATCCCGATCTACGCCTATCGCGACCGGCCCTACACCGAGGCGGTGATGAACTATCTGCGCGCCGTCGGGATCAAGACCGACCTGCACTATCTGCAGTGGCGCGCGCTGCGCCCTATCCTGCAGGAGGGCAAGGCGGAGGTGGCGCATCTGACCTGGGGCTCGCAGGGCGTGCTCGACGCCTCGGCCTCGGTCAGCAACTACTTCAAGTTCAGCATCGACGACTACGCCCGCGACGCGCAGGTGCGCGACTGGCTGCAGCAGGCCGACACCACGGTCGATCCGGACAAGCGCAAGGAGCTCTACGGCAAGGCGCTCGCCCGCATCAACGAGCAGGCCTATATGGTGCCGCTGTTCAGCTATGGCCGGACCTATGCCTTCAACAGCGAACTCGACCTGCCGGTGACGCCGGACGAGCTCGCGCATTTCTATCTGGCACGCTGGAAGAAGTGACGATGAACGCAGCCGCCGCGGCCTGATCGAAGACGATGTTACGCTTTCTCGCGCGGCGACTGCTCGTCACCCTGCTGGTGATCGCCTGCACCTCGGTGCTCGCCTTCTCGCTCGTCCATCTCTCCGGCGACCCTGCCGCGGCGATGGCGGGCGAGGGGGCCTCGCCGGCCGATGTGGAATCGATCCGGCGGCTCTACGGCTTCGACCAGCCGCTCTACACCCAATACTTCGCCTGGCTCGGCAAGATCCTGTCCGGTGAGTTCGGCCGGTCCTTCTACCTGCGCCAGCCGGTCGTGGCCGTGCTGGCGGAACACGCGCCGGTCACCGCCAAGCTGGGTCTTTCCGCGCTCGTCTTCGCGCTTCTGCTCTCGCTCCCGCTCGGCATCCTCGCCGGGCTCTACCGCGACACGGCAATCGACCGCTTCGCGCTGGGGCTTGCGGTGGCCGGGCAGGCGCTGCCCTCCTTCCTGTTCGCGCTGCTGCTGGTCTACATCTTCGGTGTGCAACTGCGCTGGTTGCCGATCTCCGGCTCGGCGACATGGCTGCACTTCGTGCTGCCGGCGGTGACGCTCGGATACTATGCCGCTCCGGCCCTGATGCGGCTGACGCGCTCGGGCATGATCGACGTCCTGCAGTCCGACCATGTGCGCACGGCGCGCGCCTATGGCCTTCCCGCCTGGCGCGTCGTGCTGCTGCATGCGCTGCGCAGCGCCATCATTCCGGTGGTCTCGCTGGCGGCGGTGCAACTCGGCTTCATGCTCGGCGGCTCGATCGTCGTCGAGACGGTGTTCTCGCTGAAGGGGCTCGGGCTGCTCGCCTGGCAGTCGATCCAGCGCTCCGACATCGAGGTGATCCAGTCCATCCTGCTGCTGATCGCGCTGATCTATGCGCTGCTGACGCTGCTGGCGGACCTGCTCAACGCCCTGATCGAACCCAGGATCCGCATCTCATGACGGCGGCCGCGCTCATCTCCGCGAGTCCCCGCCGGCTCGCCTTGCACCGCCTGCTGCGGCATGGCAGCTTCTGGTTCGGCGGCGGCGCCATCCTGCTGATCCTGCTGCTCGCTTTGGTCGGGCCGTTGTTCACGCATGATCCGGTCGCGCAGAATCTCGGCGGCAGGCTCGTGCCGCCGGTGTGGGACGTTCGCGGCGGCTGGGCTCACCCGCTCGGCACCGACCAGCTCGGGCGTGACCTGCTGGCGCGCCTCGTCGACGGGGCCCGCGTCTCGCTGTTCATCGGCATTGCGACGGTCCTCGTCTCCGGCCTGATCGGTACGGCGATGGGCATGGCGGCCGGCTATTTCGGCGGCCGGGTCGACCTCTTCATCAACTTCCTGATCACGATCCGGCTGACGCTGCCGGTCGTTCTCGTGGCGCTCGTCGTGGTCGCGGTGGTCGGCTCGTCGCTGACGGTGCTGGTCGTCGTGATCGGGCTATTGCTCTGGGACAGGTTCGCGGTCGTCACCCGCAGCGCGACGCAGCGGCTGGCGCATAGCGATTTCGTCATCGCGGCGCGTGCGATCGGGTCCTCGACGCCGCGGATCCTGCTGATCGAGATTCTGCCCAACATCATTGGGCCGCTGATCGTCGTCGCCACCGTCGAGGTCGCGCATGCCGTGCTGCTCGAGGCGGCGCTCTCCTTCCTCGGCCTGGGCGTCAAGCCGCCGCTGGCCTCCTGGGGGCTGATGGTGGCGGAATCGAAGAACCAGCTGCTGTTCCGCCCCTGGCTGATCGCGATCCCGGGCGTCGCCCTGGTGACGCTGGTGCTGGCGATCAACCTGCTCGGCGATGCGCTGCGCGACGTCGTCGCTCCGGAGGGCCGGGCATGACCGCGCTGATCGCGCTCGAGGATCTCAGGATCACGATCCCGACCGCGCAGGGGCGGGTGCTGCAACCGGTTCGCGGCATCGATCTCTCGGTCGCGCGCGGCGAGACGCTGGCGATCGTCGGCGAATCCGGCTGCGGCAAGAGCCTGACCGCGCTCTCGCTGATGGGCCTCGTGCCGAGCCCGGGACGCGTCAGCGCCAAGCGGCTGACCTTCTCGGGGCAGTCGCTGATCGACCTGCGGGAGGCGGAGTGGCGCGAGCTGCGCGGGCCGCGCCTCGCGATGATCTTCCAGGACCCGATGACCTCGCTCGACCCCTGCTACACGATCGGCAGCCAGATGACCGAGGTGATGCGCACCCATCTGCGCATCGGCCGCCAGGAGGCGCGGGAGCGCGCCGTGTCGCTGCTCGCACGGGTCGGCATTCCCTCGCCGGCCGCGCGGCTCGAGCAGTATCCGCATCAGCTCTCCGGCGGCCTGCGCCAGCGCGTGATGATCGCCATGGCGCTGTCCTGCGATCCCGACCTGATCATTGCCGACGAGCCGACGACGGCGCTCGACGTCACGACGCAGGCGCAGATCCTCGGGCTGCTGGCCCGCCTGCAGGACGAGACCGGCATCGGCATTATCCTGATCACGCATGATCTCGGCGTCGTCGCGACGATGGCCCATCGCGTCGCCGTGATGTATGCCGGCCAGGTGGTCGAGACCGGGGACACGGCAGCCGTGCTGACCGCGCCGGCGCACCCCTATACCGAGGGCCTGCTGCAGGCGATCCCGACGCCGGGGCGCACCGCGCGCGGCGCGCTGCTGGGCTCGATCCCGGGGATCGTGCCGCCACCGACGGGGGCCGTGGAGGCCTGCCTGTTCACGGAGCGCTGTCCTTATGCCCGCCCGGTCTGCGCTGTCCCGGTGCCACTTGTGCCGTTGCCGGGCGAGCGGGCGATGCGCTGCATGCGCCCTCTCGACGAGCGGGCGGGGGAGCCGGGCTATGCGGCGTTGAGCGAGGTGATGTCGTGAGCGCGCAGGCCGCCTTGAGCATCGTCGGCGCGACGCGCGACTATGCCGTCTCGCTCCACGGCGAACGGCGCACGCTGCGGGCGCTCCGCGGCATCGACCTGGAAGTCGGGCATGGCGAGGTCGTGGCGATCGTCGGCGAATCCGGCTGCGGCAAGACCACGCTGTCGCGGCTCATGCTCGGCATCGAAGCGCCGACGAGCGGCACCGTCACCGTCGCCGGAAAGCCGATCTCGTCCTATCATCGCATCGAGCGGGCCGGGCTGATCCAGCCGGTCTTTCAGGATCCGTACTCATCGCTCAATCCGCGCCAGACGCTCGGCACGATCATCGCGGCGCCGCTGGCCGTGCGCGGAGAGGGCAATGCCCGCAGCCGGCAGGCCGCCGCCGAAGAGATGATGCAGGCCGTCGGCCTGCCGCCGCATCTCGTCAACGCCTATCCCAGCCAGATCTCGGGCGGCCAGCGCCAGCGCGTCGCCATCGCCCGCGCGCTGATCGTGCAGCCGCGCATCCTGATCTGCGACGAGCCGACCTCGGCGCTCGACGTCTCGGTCCAGTCGCAGATCATCAACCTGATCGGCGCGCTGCAAAAGAAGTTCAGGCTGACGGTCCTGTTGATCAGCCACAACCTCGCGGTTGTCTACCACATGGCCGAGCGGGTCGCGGTCATGTATCTCGGCATGGTGGTCGAGACCGCGCCGACGGAACAGCTTTTCGCGAACCCCCGTCATCCCTATACGCGCTCGCTGCTCGATGCTGTGCTGCCGCCGACGCCAGGGCGACGCCCGACATGGTCCGAAGCGATCGCGGAACCGCCGAATCCAGTCGATCCGCCATCCGGATGCCCGTTCCACCCACGCTGTCCGCGTGCGAGCGATATCTGTCGCTCGGCGATGCCGGAGCCTACCCGGGGCGCCGACAGCATGTTCCGCTGCCACCATCCGCTTGAATCCATGGCGTGAACCGCCCCCGTTTTCGGGGCAACGGAAACGCGGGTTCAGGATGCGAACTGCCAACCGCGAAGTTCATCACGCCATGCCTCGCAAACGCTCTGCTCAGATGGCGCCAATCTTCGCCAGGTGGCGAAAGTCGTCGAGGTGATGGACCGTCAGGCGGCTTCGCCCAAGCGACAGAAGTCCGGCTCGTTTCCAACACTGAAGCTGGCGGTTCACGGTTTCGCGAGTAACGCCGGTCAGCGATGCCAATTCGTCCTGCGAAACGTGGATCTCGGTCCCGTAGTCGGTCGCCAGCATGAGAACCCGCCGCGCCAGCCGCGTCTCGGCGGGCAGGAACGCAACCTCCTCCATCCGCTCGATCACGTCGCGCAGCCGGGCGCAAAGCAGTTCGATGAGCTGAAGCGCGATCGTCGGCTCCCGATGCAGTAGCTTCAGGAAGTCGCGCCGCGGCAGGAAGAACATCTCGGTGTCCTCCATCGCGACGGCGTCGGCTGTCCGCGACCGCCCGTCAAGCAGTGCGATTTCGCCGAAGATATCGCCACTTCCCAGAAAGTTCATCGTCATCTGCTGGCCGAGATCGTCCGTCGTTCCAATGCGGATCTGGCCGCTCCGGATCGCGTAAAGTCCGTCACTGGGGTCTCCCTTCAAGAACAGGACCGCTCGCGCTGCGAGGCGCTGATGCCGGCAGATGCCCGCGATCCTCTCGAGCGCATCCTGTGCAAGACCCGCAAAAAACGGATTCGCCGACAACAGGCGCGCAATGCGATCAGGGGCGAGCTCGCTCATGCCAAGACACCAGGGTCTATGAGGCGTACGTCCGAGCTTATACCAACGCCTTTGAATTCGACCTTTGCGAGGCGCTGGCCGTCATTGCGAGGAGCGAAGCGACGAAGCAATCCAGGGGGACGTCGAGCGAGCCCTTCTGGATTGCTTCGCTTACGCTCGCAGTGACGGAAGAGCGTACGGCACCGGGCAACCGCCAAGGCCGTTGGGACTATGTGACCTAGCACACAGAACACAGAGCGAGAACGGCACAGAAATCCCGTCAGACAGGCCGCCGCGATTACGATCGCCACGCGCGGGCAGAGCCTGGATAAATGGGGATTTCACGATGCAAAACGTTCTCGACGCTCATCACTCGTCCTTGAAAATGACGGCACTCGAACCGCAGAGCGAGCCCATGCCGCCCCATCGGGCCAAGCGCAGCCCATTCCTCGGCCGGTTCGGGCACAGGATCGGAAAAATGGCCTTCCGGCTTGCGCAAAGGATGGGCAGGCGGCGAACCCGCCCGACGTTTGAGCCTCTCGACGACCACACACTGAATGACATTGGTTTGACGCGTGTGGACGCGGCCGATTGGGCCCCCCGGTAGTCACGACCGCACCGGCCTGGTTGGCGCGAATGCTTTCGAGGCGGTTGCGAAGTGGATTTCCACCTTCGCTCGGCTGCAGCCGGGATCGGCTGCAGCCGAGCGAAGGTTCGCCGGACATCGGCCGCGCCACGATCCGACCGCCCGTTACGAATCCGGTTCGTCACCGCGTCGCCCACGCGGGCTGACAGCGGCGGCATTGCCCTGGAGGCGCTTGACCATCAGCCGCATGACCGACAGAGCCATCTGCGGGAACTCGGCGAGAAGTGTCAGGAAGACGTCCTTGCGCAGCTTGAGCGCGTCGACTGTGGCGGTTGCGACGACCGTCGCCGAGCGGAGATCGCCGGTGACGAGCCCCATCTCGCCACAGATCGCATTCTGGGCGACGCTCGACAGCCGAACGGGACCGTCATCGGTCTCGATCATCACATCGGCCGTGCCCGAGAGCAGCACATAGGCCGCATCCGATTCATCTCCCTGCCGAAACAGCACATCGCCGGCAGCAAAGACGGTGCGCTCGCTGGTGAAGGCAAGGAGCTTCAGGCGAGCCGTATCGAGTTCGCTGAAAATGGGTACGGACCGCAGGACTCGGATTTCGTCATTGTCGAGCGGCGTCGCGCGGTCTCGCTCGGCCCCGGCGAGCGCAGGTCGTTGCCGGCCCGATGCGGCGTCCCCGGCCGCCTGCGAGGTGGCCAGCCTGGCGCCATCGAAGGCGATATGCAGATCGTAGCCCTGGTCGGGACCGATATCGCGCCCAGCCACGATCAGCGTCCTTCCCGCCATCGCGGAGCGAATGCGATCCAGAATCTGCTGCGCCTCGGTCTGACCGAAGGCTCCAAACGCGTTGTTGAGAATGAGCAGCTGCGGCTGCTTGATGATGCAGCGGGCGAGGGCGATCTGCGCTTTCATGGCCGGGAACAGCAGCCGGCCCGCATAGCCGGTGGGCTGGTCGAGGCCCCAGCCATAGATGTCCCCTTCCAGCCCGAGCTCGGTCAGGGTGTCGCGGATGACCTCGTCGGCTGCATCATGCGCGACAAATCCGAACAGGATATTGTCGCGCAGGGGCGCTGCCGGACAGTAGCGTTCAGGATGATAGAACGCGATCGAATTCGTGGGATCCGACGAGGCGCGCTCCCGAAAGGCGGCCCGGGCCGCCAGGAGCCGCGTCTCGATGACCTTGTCCAGCAGGCCGAGACGGTGACGCGGCTCGACATAGAGAAAGCTCAGCCCGATCAGCCTTGTGCGGTCGGTCTCGGTGCTCGTGCCGGCCGCCATCCGGCCGAGTACCTCGCGGTATTCCTGGAACTCTTCTGCCGTGATGAAGGAAAATTGCTCGAACAGCACATGCCCGGGGGGAAGATCGCGGAAGATTTCCAGCATTGTCGCGATAATGCGCCGTCCGATCTCCGCAAGCGGCTCCGCCAGGGCCAGATCGGCGAGAACCTGTCGCGTCAAGGCGTGGCGGGCCAGGTTCGCGCCGACCAGCGCCGGCTCGACCGGCACGCCGAACAGGATGTTCTCGCTGATCGTCGCATGGCGGGCATAGCGGACCGGATCATAGGGCTCGATCGCAACCTCGCTCCCGCGTTCGGCGAGCCTGGCCTGGATGCGCGCGCGGATGTCCGAGATTCGGCGGACCACTTCGGCCGGGGTGCCGGGATCGAGTTTGCGGGCCAGGCCAAACCTGAACACGGAATCGGCAAGTCCCACGACCCGCAGGACCTCGACCAGCTTGATCGCCAACTCGGCGTCGTCGACGGCACTCGCCCGGCGATGGTCGATGGACCAGCCGGCCGGATTTGCGGGATCGGGCTCCACCTGGCGTAGGCCGTAGAGAATGTTGTCGCGAAAGCTGCCGTCGAGGATGATGGGCTCCGGGCCGGCATAGGAGATCGCCTGCCCGCGCAGCTTGGGCGACAATGCCGGCAACGGAATTCCGGCGATTGTCAGCGAGCCCTCGCTCGGGTTCAGATTGCCGCCCAGCACTTGCGCCAGAATTCCTGCGCCTTCGCTCAGGCCGCCCGACAAGACGATGTGCCCTTGCAGCGGCAGCGACAGCGAGACCCTGTCCAGTACGGTATCGCCCGCCGGGTTCACGACCGTAAGCCCCTGCGCGACGATCAGGCCGTTGGCGGGCAGCCCGGCAGAATCGTCGTCTCCGCTGGCGGTGCTTGGGGCTGGGGGCTCGCCATTCAACGCGAAATTCTCGACCACTTGCTGGAACTTGGCCTCGACATCCAGCCGCTGCTGGTCCCAGTCGATCAGGTCCTTCACCGGCGGCGGCAGATCGCGATACGCCGCGATGACGGCAACGAGCTGGCCGAGATCAAGACGCCCGGTGAGAGCAAAATAGCCGCCGACCGCATAGTACAAGAACGGCGTGATCTGGGCCAAAAGGTTATTCAGCGTCTTGATCGCGAATTTGCGACCATAGAGCCGATAGCGAATGCCGAAGAGCAGCTCCAGCCGCTGGGCGACCTGGTTCTTCTCGACAGCGGATGTCCCGTGGTTCGAGACTTCGCCGAGCATCTCGACGACCTCGCCGATCTTGCCGGCAAAGGCCCGCGACGCCGTCTGGCGGTGTTTGCCCAGGCGGATCTGCTCGCGCCGCAATCGGGGAATGACGGCGCCCTGGACCAGCACCATCGCCACCGCGATGAGGCCGAGCGCCAGGTTCTGCACCAGGATGAAGGTCAGCGCCGTCAGCACCTGGCCGCCGAGAAAGACGGGTTGCACGAAGGCATCGCCGACGAACCCCCCGACCGGCTCGACCTCGTCCTTGATGATCGTCGCCGCTTCGGAGGGCTTGATGCGCTGGAGCGCCTCGGACTTGAGGTTCAGCAGTGCCGAGAAGAGGTCCAGGCGCAGGCGCTGCAGCAGCCTTTCGCCGAGCGCACCCTTGCGCATGTTGATGACGTATTTGAACAGGCCATTGATCAGGACGAGCAGCAGGAAAATTCCCGAAAGCGCGAACAGATAGGATAGGCGATCCAGCCAGACCCCCTCGAAGACCGTGTGCGGGCCGCCAAATACTCTCGGCAGATCCAGCGCGATATGGAACAGGCGGGCAGTCTCATGTCCCGCTGCGAACGCTCGCCCCTGTAGCGCGTCCGAGATAATGTATTTTGGAAGTTCCAGCGAGAAATAATAGAATGGAAAAGATAGAGCAACGACGCAGAGTATCTTGATCTGCTCACGCCGACTATTGCGCCAGATATAATCGAAAATCCCGATCATGCCTGTCATTTCTTCGAATATGAAACTAGCGAGATAATTTTTTTTGTTTCGGTGCCTTCAAAAAAACCGCCACCTCTGATGTTGGCTATCAACTCCAGACGTCAGCATGCCCTGCGTGGGACCCGGGAGAGCCCCACCTCGCCAAGCGCCCTCGCACCGCAGGAGGAGAGCCTGGCCTCGCTATGGAAGCTGTTTGTCCGCGGAGCTTCGTCCACCGACCCCTGACATGATTGCGGCCACGCAGTCGCATTCTAAAACGAGGCGCCTCCGATTATCTGGTATTCTGACGTCTCGCCCAGGTCGGCGATCATGCGCGGGCCTGCTTTGCCGAAAGCTCCTTTCCCGCGGACTTTCTTCGACGTTTTCGCCGGTGCCGCCGGCACTACGGTTATGGTCACCTTCTTCGAGATGAGCATCGGCTTGAATGGCCTGTGTTCCGGGTCGCCAAGCACCAGTTGGAGGGTATGTTTTCCAGGCGGCAGATCAAGCTTCGTCTCCGTCTGGCCCGCGCCGAAGTGAAGATGCTTGTTGTCTGTCGGAATCGGCTCGTCCGGATCGATCTCGTCGGTGACATCGACCAGGAGATGGTGATGTCCGGCATTCGGCGCGGAGCTGCCGGCCTGCGTCACGCCCATATTTCGCAGGCCGAACCGGACCCAGAATTCGCCGCGGATCTGCGCTCCGTCCCAGGGATAGATGATGTACAGGCGCGCATCCGGAGCAGGCGCTCGTTGCGGCGTCGAGGGCTTTGGGGCGGGCGCCGTCTGGGCTAGGGCGCCCAGAGGGGAAAGGCTCATTACAGCAAGAGCGAGCAGAATGCCGCTGGCTGGGCGACCCATGGAACCCTCCTGTCAAAGCGGGCGAGCTATCCTGAATCCGTGTGCAGGGTAACGAACTCCCGTATCGTAATGCGTCCGGCTCGCTGGCCTCACGGAGGCAGCGTTGCTGCGCCAGGAACCGCCTCTCAAGACGTTCTCGCGACAATTCTGAACCGTTCGGGCGGAGCCATCCAACGGGGCCTCCCGGTAGTTGGGCAGCCAGCAATCGGCGACCCATTGCGCGACCCCGCCGCCAAAATCGGCGCCGCCGAAGGCATTGCGTGCAAAACTGCCGACCGGCATCGGAGCCTTCGGATCCTGGTGCGCGCCGCAGTCCTTGCAATTGGCCTTGCCCGGCTCGAGGTCACGCCCCCACCAGAAGCGGGTCGTGGTGCCCGCCCTGGCGGCGTATTCCCACTCCGCTTCGCTCGGCAAACGGTAAGGTCTGCCGGTCAATTCCGCGAGCCATTCGACATATTGCTTGGCATCGAGCCAGCTCAGATTGTGGGCCGGCACCGTGTCGCTTCCGTCGAGTGCGAAGTTGCAGCCCTTTGCCGCCGCGCATCGGTTCCATTCAGCGACGGTGATGGGAGACAGGCCGATTGCGAACGGCGCTATCGTCACGGTCCGGATCGGTTGTTCCGAGGGGTCTTCGTCGCTGCCCATCCGAAAAGCCCCGCCGGGTATGCGGATCATTTCGGGGCAGGTTTCGCAGTCGCGGAAGCCGGAGGCGGTCTGGATCATCCGCGCGGCAGGAGGGTTCGGGGCTAAAATCGCGAGTTGCGGATCGGAAGCCGGGGCGCCGGGTGTGGGTGCGGCCGACGGTGCCACAGGCTTGGCCTGATCCGCATTGGCGCCTGCTGGCGGCTCGACCTGCGGGGCACGTGCAGGCGGGCTTGTCACGGAGGTAAACGGGACCGGCACAAATTGGGGGAACTGTTCGACAGACGCCAGACTTGGCTTTCCGACGATCGGCAGGAAGCCGGTGGAGTAAAGGCCGGCGATGACCAGCGCAAAAGCTGCGGCGATTCCCCCAAGGCCAAGAATCAGAAAGGGCTGTCTTTTTTTTGTCGCCTGAGTGATCGCGGCCGGGTCGGGAAGCACCCGATAGATGCGAACAGGATCAGTGATGTTCTTCAGCTTCTCGTCACCGAGCGACTGATATCCGCAGACGAGTTTGTTCTTGATTTGTTCATAAACACCGCCTGAGATATAGACCCCGCCGGGCGTTGCCAGAGCCTCCAGGCGGGCGGCGACGTTGACGCCCTCGCCAAAGACATCGTCCGGCTCAACGATAACGTCGCCTAAATTCACCCCGATCCGATATTGCAGCCAGTAATCACGCGGCAGACCGGTGTTTCTTGCCGCCATGGACTGCTGAATGACAATCGCGCACCGCACGGCTTCGAGCGGACTATCGAACAGGGCGAGGAAGCCATCGCCAGTGTTCTTTATGAGCTTGCCGTAGTGCTCCCCAAGTGTTGGGTCGACGATCTCGCGGCGAACGTGCTTCAGCCGGCGAACCGTTCCTTCCTCGTCGTGGCCCATCATCTGGCTGTAACCAGCGATATCTGCTGCGAGAATAGCCGCGAGCCTACGATGCGGGTGCGAATGAGTTGAAAACTCTTCGCGCATCACAACCACCACTAGCTGATCAGCCTCGGCGTTTTCATATCACGTAGCGCGCCCTGCGTCGAATTTTCCGCCACAGCCAGAGATTGGGCCGGGCCGGCCGTCACGAGTGTCTGCCAACGCCACCAAGCTCGATGGGATGGCCGGTTTGTTTTGGAGGAGGGACATCGGAGACAGCTGGAGGCGCTGGTCGATGCCGAAGACCAGATCGTCGGCTTCACGATGATCGGCTCAGAGGCCGGTGAAATGATGGCCGTGGTGCAGGCTGCGATGCCCGGGCGACTGCCCTATAGCGCCTTGCACGACGCCATTCTCGCCCATCCGACAATGGCCGAGGGGTTGACGCCCAATTTGGCAACGCACCGGTCAGAAGCGGGCGCAGCAGGGCGCGCAGGCGAGAGAGCTGTCCAGCTCGTCCGGGCGTCTACGTCGATCTTGATGGCGACGCTGAGGCTGCCATCCCGGGCCAGGCGGTCCGCATCGCCCGCTACCTCTATCCCAACGCCGATCTCTCGCCCGCGAGCCCGTTAAGGTGCTCGCCGTCCACGGGCAGGCGCGCCCGCTGACCCTTGGCGAGCGGGCGAAGGGCCAGTGGCACCTTCACGTTGAGGTATTCGGAACCCTGCTTGGTAGCGAAGGGTCGGGGCATTGCAAGAGCCGTGGCGTCAAACCGCAATGTCAAAGCGGATGCCACCTAACTCGTTATCAATGCTCAGCTCTTTGACGCGAAAGCGAGAAAGAGTGGTGCCCAGGAGAGGACTCGAACCTCCACGCCCTTGCGAGCGCCAGCACCTGAAGCTGGTGCGTCTACCAATTCCGCCACCTGGGCAACGGCGGTTCGTTTACGGGGGTGGAGCGGGACTGTCAACGGCCCATCCGGCTAAATTCGGAAGCGGCTGTGCAAGCGGCTGCGAAGCCCGCTATGAACGCGGCGCCGGGGTGTCTCGCCGCCTTCACAGCCGCCATGCGATGAACTAGGACAGGCGCGACAGAAACCGCTACCAGCGCTTCCAATCGGAGCTTCGCGTCATGGCGACCCAGCCTCCCGCCCAGCAACTCGTCACGGTCTTCGGCGGCTCCGGCTTCGCCGGGCGCCACGTCGTGCGGGCGTTGGCCCGGCGCGGTTACCGGGTCCGCGTCGCCGTGCGCCGGCCCGATCTCGCCGGTTTCCTGCAGCCGCTCGGCATTGTCGGCCAGATCCATGCCGTCCAAGCCAATCTGCGCTACCCCGATTCGGTCGCGGCGGCGGTGCGGGGCGCCGATGCGGTGGTCAATCTCGTCGGCATCCTGCAGGAGAGCGGGCGACAGAACTTCTCCAGCATCCAGGCACAGGGTGTACGCACCGTCGCACAGGCCTGCGCCAGCCTCGGCGTCGAGCGCCTCGTGCAGATCTCGGCGCTGGGCGCCGATGCCGATTCGAAGTCGCGCTATGCGCGCACCAAGGCGGAAGGGGAAGCCGCGGCGCTGGCGCTGGTCAAGGACGCCGTCGTGCTGCGTCCCTCGATCATGTTCGGCCCCGAGGACACTTTCTTCAACCGCTTCGCCTCGCTCGCCCGCATGCTGCCGGTGCTGCCGCTGGTCGGCGGCGGCGAGACGAAGTTCCAGCCGGTCTTCGTCGGCGACGTCGCCAAGGCGGTCGCGCTCGCCATCGACGGCAAGGTCGAGGGCGGCAGGATCTACGAGCTCGGCGGCCCCGAGGTGAAGAGCTTCCGGGAACTGATCGAATATGTCTGCGAGGTCACCGGCCGCAAGCCGCTGCTGGCCTCGCTGCCGTTTCCGCTGGCGCGCGTCCAGGCGCAGATCCTCGAGATCGCCAACACCCTGACGCTCGGCCTGCTGCCGGATGAATTGCTGCTGACCCGCGACCAGGTCGCCCTGCTGCAGAGCGACAATGTCGTCTCCGAGGCGGCCCGCAAGGAAGGCCGCACCCTGGAGGGGCTCGGCATCGCGCCGGTCGCCGTCGAGGCGGAGGTGCCGTCCTATCTCTGGCGCTTCCGCAAATCGGGCCAGTTCGCCACCTCGCGCGGCACCGGCTGAAGCCGGGCTCTGGCCTTCAGGGCGCGAGCACGACCTTGCCGGTCGAGCGCCGGCTCTCCAGCGCCGCATGGGCCTCGTTGGCGCGCTGCAGCGGGTAGCTGCCGCCCACGAGCGGCCGCAGGGCACCGCGCGCCGCAAGCTCGAACAGTTCGCCCAGTTCGGCCTTGATCCGGTCGGCCCGCAGCAGCGGCAGTAGCGCGAAGCCGCGAAGCGACAGGTTGCCGAAGATCAGCGCCTGCACCTCCGCCGCGCCGGGCCGGAAATCCTGGATCGCCAGCGGGCCATAGAGCACCAGCCGCCCGAACGGAGCGAGCAAGACGAGGCTGGCTGCGGTGATCTCGCCGCCCGAGGCTTCGAAGACCAGGTCCGGCCCCGCCGCGCCATTGGCCGCACGGACGCGTTCGGGCCAGTCGGCCTGCGTATAGTCGACGCCGGCATCGGCGCCGAGCCGGCGCGCCAGCTCGAGCTTCTCCGCCGAGCTTGCGGCGGCGATGACACGGGCTGCGCCGGACCGCCTCGCCAGTTGCATGAGCAGGCTGCCGACGCCGCCGGCCGCGGCGTTGACCAGCACCGTCTTGCCCGCCGGCGGGTTCTGCCTCAGCAGATGCAATGCCGTCAGGCCCTGGACGAGCAGCGCGGTCGCCTCGGCGAAGGAGACGGCGTCGGGAAGGGGCGCGACAATCTCCTGGCTGGCGACGACGTATTCGGCGTAGCCGCCGCCCGACGTGCTGCCGATGAACAGCGCCGCCGCGACCCTCTGGTCGATCCGGAATTCGTCGACGCCGTCGCCCAGCGCCTCGACCGTGCCGGCGACCTCGACGCCGGGACGGAAGGGCAGCGCCGGCGTCACCGCATAGCGGTCCTGCCGCATCAGCACCTCGAAGAAGTTGACGCCGGCCGCGCCGACCCTGATCAGCACCTCGCCGGGACCGGGCGAGGGCCTTTCGATCTCGACGAGTTCAAGGACTTCCGGGCCGCCGAAGCGGTCGAACTGGATGGCTTTCATGGGGGCGCCTCGTGACGAAGGGGTCAACGTGGCGCCGGTTCTGTCCTATGTTTCCAGCCAGCAGCTACACACCGATTTGTGCCATACAGACCAGGAGGTGACCATGGCGGACCCGATGAAGCGCCTGCCGGCGCAGCCGGTCGAACGCGCCTTGAAGGTGATCTCCGGCCGCTGGAAGGCGATCATCCTCTACCAGCTCTTCGACGGGCCGAAACGGCTGACCGAGTTGAAGAAGCTCGTGCCGGCGATCACGCAGAAGGTGCTGATCCAGCAATTGCGCGAGATGGAGGAGCATGGCCTCGTCAACCGCGCGATCTTCCGCCAGGTGCCGCCGCGCGTCGACTATCACGCGACCGCGCTCGGCCTCAGCCTCGCTCCGGTCATCGGCGCACTCTGCGAATGGGGCCGCCGCCATGCCGCGGACCAGGAAGAGCTGGACAGGCTCTCGGAATGCCGGTTTCGGCCGGAGGAGCGTTCCGAGGCCGCCTGAACAAACCGCCGCTCGACTTCCAGCTATCTCGTCATCCCGGACAAGCGGCGAAGCCGCGCTGATCCGGGATCCATCGGAGGGCGCGGCGCTCTACGATGGATTCCGGGTCTGCGCTGCGCTTGCCCGGAATGACGGCGTGGTTCTGCGAATGATTCCAGGCCCCGCAGAGCAGCTCAGAGCATGCTCGGCAGCACCCGGTCCGGCGGCTTGTGGCCGTCCATGAAGGTCTTGATGTTGACGATGACCTTCTCGCCCATGTCGGCGCGGCCCTCATGCGTGGCCGAGCCCATATGCGGCAGCACGACGACGCGGTGGTTGCGGGCGAGCTTGAGCAGGCGCGGATTGACCGCAGGTTCGTGCTCGAACACGTCGAGCCCGGCCCCGGCGAGTTCGCCGGCCTCGAGCATGCGGGACAGCGCCGTCTCGTCGACGATCTCGCCGCGTGCCGTGTTCACCAGGATGGCGTCGGGCTTCATCAGCTTGAGCCGGCGGGCCGAGAGCAGGTGATAGGTCGCCGGCGTGTGCGGGCAGTTGACCGAGACGACGTCCATCCGGGCCAGCATCTGGTCGAGCGAATCCCAATAGGTGGCGTTGAGCGCCTCCTCGGTGCGGGCGTTGACCCGGCGGCGGTTATGGTAGTGGATCGAGAGGCCGAAGGCGGCGGCGCGCCTGGCCAGTGCCTGGCCGATGCGCCCCATGCCGACGATGCCGAGGCGCTTGCCGGTGATGCGCCGCCCGAGCATCCAGGTCGGCGACCAGCCGCCCCATTCATCGTCGGTGATGACGCGCGCGCCCTCGGCGATGCGCCTTGCCACGGCGAGGATCAGCGCCATCGTCATGTCGGCGGTGTCGTCGGTCAGCACGCCCGGCGTATTGGTCACGGTGATGCCGCGCTGCACGGCGCTGGCGACGTCGATATTGTCGACGCCATTGCCGAAATTGGCGATCAGCCGGAGCTGCTCGCCGGCCTGGGCGATCAGCCCGGCATCGAGCTTGTCGGTCACGGTTGGGACCAGCACGTCGGCGGTCTTCAGCGCCTCGACCAGGGCGGCCTGGCTCATCGGCGTGTCGTCGAGATTGAGCCTTGCGTCGAACAGCTCGCGCATCCGGGTCTCGACGACGGCCGGCAGCTTGCGCGTGACGACGACCAGGGGCTTCTTCTTCGACATTCGCGGCTCCTTCGCGCGATCGGCCCAGGCTCCGCGCCTGATCGCCGCTCGCTTCCAGCGCTTCCGGCCGGCCCGTCTCGTTTCCGCCTCAACCCGCCATTAACCGAGGCGCTTCAGGAATGGGTCGGGTGAAGTTTCGACGGCCCGCAGCCGATCTGTTGTCTAGAGCAGGATGCGAAAAAGTGGAAACCGGTTTTTCGCAAGAATCCTGCTCTAATCCTTTGGTGAGAGACGGATTCAGATGTCGGATGGGATCATTCCATGATTCCATCTGACATCATCCGGCTCTAGAGCAGGATGCGAAAAAGTGGAAACCGGTTTTTCGCGCGAATCCGGCCTCGGGCGGCCTCGAGTTGGGACAGGGCCCGGCCCTTCGGCGCGCTTAGGCGGCGCCGGCGGCAGGGCGAAGGAGAATTGGATGGCGGCTAGCATGAAGGGCGGTCTCGCCGGCCTGGCGCTGATGGCGGGGCTTGCGCTCGCTCCGGCCGGCGCCGCGGCGCAGCAACTCGCCGCGGGACAGGTCAGCGGCCTGCCGGTGCCGCGCTATGTCAGCCTGAAATCGGACCGGGTGAACCTGCGCGAGGGGCCGTCCAAGGAGCATCGCACGAGCTGGGTCTTCCAGCGGGCCGGCCTGCCGGTCGAGGTCACCGCCGAGTTCGAGACCTGGCGGCGCGTGCGCGATGCCGACGGCACGGAAGGCTGGGTGCTGCACAGTCTCCTGTCCGGGCGGCGCACGGTGCTCGTCTCGCCCTGGTCCAAGGACAAGGGCGAGACCTTCGCACTCCGCGAATCGGCGAGCGATGCAGCCTCGATCGTCGCCAGCCTCGAGCCCGGCGTCATCGCCAACGTGCATTCCTGCTCCGGCGGTGCCTGGTGCTATGTCACGGTCAACAAGCTCAGCGGCTATCTCCGCCAGGACCGGCTCTGGGGCGTCTACCCCAACGAGAAGCTCGACTGAGGCCGCCGCCTGCACGCCGGCGGGTTGCCGGGCCGCCGGTTACATGGCGGCGAGCGTCATCACCGGCTGGCCCGCCGCATCGAGCAGGGCCAGCTTGCGCTGCGCCGGATTGATCTCCCAGCGCCGGACATCGCGCAGCCCGGTGAAGAAGCGCTGCTCCTGATTCATCGCGGCCGGAACGCAGGCCATGTTGGTCGAGGCCAGCGGGCCGAAGCTGATCCGTGCTCCCGCGATCTTCGCCTTGCCATGCATCCGGCTGCAGCCGCCCGATCCCGTCACCGAGCCGTCGGGCGCGATCTCCAGGACGGTCTGCAGGCGGTCGATCACGCCGGCGCCGCGGATGTATTCGAGCAGCCAGCGGCCGGCCGGGGAGGCGGGCT
>NZ_JAKFED010000012.1:0-10561 GCF_036675845.1 Allobosea sp.
GATCATGATGAACAGGCCGAAACCGCTGAACAGCGCGGCGGTGAGCCGTGCGCTGTCGACCGGGGCGCCCGGCACCCCGGCGGCCGCGCCGCTCCCTGTCTCGCTCATGCCGACCGTCATGCTGTTCCCGACAAGCTCGCCTCGTTCCGCAGGCTGCGCCGCGCCATCGGGCAGAATATGGACACGCAACCTTAAGAGCCTGTAGCCGAAGACTGATGAATCGCCGCGCCCGAAGGGCGCGCAGCGCGGCGGGACCATGGACTTCCGGCCTGGCATGCCCCGAAGAGAGCAAGAGGCCAGCATGGTTCGGCCAGCGGCGGACCCCGCCCCCTTCGCCTGGGGGATCATCGGCACCGGCGCGATCGCCGAATTCTTCGCCGCCGATCTCGGCCTCGTCGCCGGGGCGCGGCTCGGCGCGGTGCATTCACGCCGGCTCGACAAGGCAGAAGACTTCGCCGGCCGCTTCGGCGCCGCAACAGCCTATGACGATCTCGGCGCCTTCCTCGCCGATCCGGCGATCGAGGCCGTCTACATCGCCACGCCGAACCATCTGCATGCGCCGCAGGCGCTCGCCGCCATCGCCGCCGGCAAGCCGGTCCTGATCGAGAAGCCGATCGCGCTCTCGTCCACCGATGCCGAGGCGATCGCCGACGCCGCG
The DNA here is from genome assembly GCF_036675845.1 of Allobosea sp. Taxonomy (GTDB): domain Bacteria; phylum Pseudomonadota; class Alphaproteobacteria; order Rhizobiales; family Beijerinckiaceae; genus Allobosea. The sequence continues at coordinate 659 of NZ_JAKFED010000012.1, forward strand.
CGCGAACGCGGCGTCTTCGCCATGGAGGCGATGTGGACGCGCTTCCTGCCGGCGGTCGCGGCGCTGCGCCGCCATCTCGCCTCAGGACACATCGGTACGCTCCGGCGGTTGCGCGCCGACCTTTCCTATTTCCGCGCGCAGGATCCCGGCAGCCGCTTCTTCGACCCCAGGCTGGGCGGTGGCGCAGCCCTGGATCTCGGCGTCTACCCGGTTTCGCTGGCGCTCCATCTGCTCGGCAGGCCCGAGCGCGTGGAGGGGCGCTGGATCGCGGCTGCGGGCGGCGTCGACCTGCGCTGCGAATTTGCCCTGCACTATCCCGAGGCCACCGCCGAGCTCTCCTGCGGTTTCGACCGCGACGGCGCCAATCTGCTGCGCGTCGAGGGCAGCAAGGGCGAAATCCGGATCGATGCGCCCTTCCTCAAGGCCCAGCGCCTGACGCATTACGCACCGGGCGCCCTCGCCGCGCCATGGCGCGACCGGGGCGGCGCCTCGCTTCTCCGCAAGGTCCTGGACCGGTTGCCGCTGCCGGGAACGCGGCGCGAGGCTTTCGGCTTCCCCGGCAACGGCCTGCAATTCCAGGCGCAGGCCGTGATGGAGGCGGTCCGGGCCGGCGCCCTGAGTTGCGAGACGATGCCGCTCGCCGAAAGCGCGGCGGTTCTGCGCATCATCGAGACCGTGCGGGCGCAGCCTCCGGAGCCCCCTGCCCGCTAGAACGAGCTCCGCATCCGATAGGGCTGCGGCAGCTCGCGCGCGCCATTCAGCGCCAGCGCCAGCTCCGTGATGTGCAGCGCGAGTTCGCCGGAAAAGACCGGCTCGCGGCCCTCGGCGATCGCCGCTACCTGCGCCGCGATGCCGCGCGCGAAATCGATCTGCGACGGGAAGGCCGGCAGCGACGGCCTGGCGCCGGCCGGATACTTCAGGCGCCTGCCCGGCGCCGGCTTCCAGAGCAAGGCCGCACCGAGCCTGGCCTCGACCCGGTTCAGCACCCGGCCGAGCAGCGGGCGCGGCGCCTCGACCTGCTCGAGATGCACGGCCGAGCGGTTGTCCCAGAGATCGCGCACCGTGATCGACCCGCGATCGCCGAAGACCTGCAGCGAACGGTCCTTCGGTGCCGCCAGCCCCGAGCTCAGCCGCGCCACCAGCCCGGAGCGGAACTGCAGGCAGCCCACCGAGAAATCCGGCGCCATGGCGAGCGCCTCCGTCCCCGGCCCCTTGTCGGGGAAGGTCAGCGCCGCGAAGGCGGTGACGCTCTCGACCGGGCCGAACAGCGAGACCAGCCAGGACAAGGCGTAGCCCGCATGCTCCAGCGTGCAGCCGACCTCGAACTCGTGCAGCCCCGGCCAAAGCGCGCCCGAGCGCGAGCGCCAGCTCGCCCATTTGTCGCGGAAGACCGGCCCGTCCTCCATCGCCGCATAGACCAGCCGCGGCGTGCCGATCCGCTCGTCGCGCAGCGCCTGCACCACCAGGTCATGGGCATCGCTCAGCCCGTTGGCGGGCGCGGCAGCGAGCGTCAGGCCGGCCTGGCGCGCCAGCAAGGTCAGCTCCTGCGCCTGCTCGAAGCTCATCGCCAGCGGCTTCTCGCAATAGACATGCTTGCCGGCGGCGAGGGCCCGGCGCGAGATCTCGTAATGGCTCTCCGGGGTCGTCAGATTAACGACGATGCCGACCGCGGGATCGCCGAGCAGCGCTTCCAGATCGGGATAGGCGCAAACGCCGTGGAAGGCGCGGAAGGCTTGCAGCCGCGCCTCATCCCGGTCCCAGACGCCGGCCAGCGCGAGCCCGGGATGGTTGCCCAGGGTCGTCATATAGTAGTCGGCGACGAAACCGGTGCCGACGATCGCGATCTTCATGACTGACCCTCGGGCTGCTCGCTTGCCCGATGCCTTATCGCGCCGAATGCCGACTAATTCGTTGATGAGGCGCGCGCCGCACTCCCGCCAGCCGGTTTGATCGCCCCTCGGCCAGCGATTACCCTGCGGCGATGATGAGAAGGCCGCACCTCGCCTATGGTATCCTGCTGCTGCTCCAGACCCTCTGCGCTGCGCCGCTGCTCTATTACATCCACGCGATCTTTCGGATCGTGACCGAGAGACCCGGCGAGCTGCAGTCGCTGCCCTCCGCCATTCTGGCGCAGGTCGTCGCGGCGATCGTCCTCGGCCAGGCCTGCTACTGGACACGCCTGCGCCGCGTGCCGCTGCCGACGGGCATCCACAGCCCGGTACTCGGCCATGTTCTGGCCTTTGCCGGCCGTCTCGCCTCGATCTTCGGCGGCGCCCTGTTCTCGATCTACTTCCTGCGCCAGCTGCCCTTGCTCGAAGGGCTGAGCCTCGGCGCCGGGCTGCTCTGGCGCTGCGGCCTGGTCTTCGCGGTTCTGTTCGCGATCTATTGCTACACGCTGGAGCTGGAACGGCTCGGCACGGCCTGGCAGACGCCCCCGGGGCCGACCGGAGCGGCACCCGGTACGCGGGCCGGCTAGGGCCTCTTTCGGATATCCCGTCAGCGCAAATTCCGGTCGTCCGACCGATGCCTTCCCCGAAAGCGCGCCAGCCAGGAATACACCCTCTCCCGGGCCGCGCGCGCCAGCGTCATGGCCCGGCGCCAGGCGCCCGTCGTCTTGATCCGCTCGACGACCACCTGCCGGATGCGGTCGAGCCAGGCCATGCAGCGTGCGAACCAGCCGATCGTCAGCAGCTGCCCGCGCCCGGCATGATAGATTCGCTCGACCAGCACGAAGCTGGTCAGATGGCCCAGCGCCATCAGGGCGATGCCGGCGGCGAGAGAGCCGCGCGCCAGCAGGACCAGCGCGACCAGCTTCATCGGCTCGGCCACGACGAAGGGCACCGCCAGCATCGCCAGCACGCCATAGGGTGGCAGGCGCGCGATCGCGGCCTCGATCCGCGCCACGGCCCCGAGCGAACCGAGCCAGGCCAGCAGCGGCCGATAAAGCGGCCACACGAGTTCATCGAGCAGAATGACGAGGCCGACGACGAGATCGACGGGAACGAGAAGAAGGCGAACGAGGCGACTGCGCATGAGCGGGCGGGCCCTTTGGCCGGGTCCCGGTCTCGTAAAGCAGGACGCGAAAACCGGGAACCGGTTTCCGCAAGGATGCTACACTGGCCCCGCTGGCCCGATCACCCGCGAGGCGTGCGATCAAGAGAACAAAAAAAGAACTTGCGCGTGAGAACAAACAGTGACCATAGTTGCGAACCGGCGCGCATTGAGATGTCTTCGCGCCCCTGCCATAAGGAGCGCACGTCGTGAATCAGGCGAATCTCAAGCTCGTGGAAGGCTCTTCGATGGACAAGGCCAAGGCGCTCGACGCCGCGCTCTCGCAGATCGAACGTGCCTTCGGCAAGGGCTCGATCATGCGCCTGGGCAAGAACCAGCAGGCGATCGAGATCGAGACGATCTCGACCGGCTCGCTCGGGCTCGACATCGCGCTCGGCGTCGGCGGCCTGCCCAAGGGCCGCGTCATCGAGATCTACGGGCCGGAATCCTCCGGCAAGACCACGCTCGCGCTGCACACCATCGCCGAGGCGCAGAAGAAGGGTGGCGTCTGCGCCTTCGTCGACGCCGAGCATGCGCTCGACCCGGTCTATGCCCGCAAGCTCGGCGTCAATCTCGACGACCTCCTGATCTCGCAGCCGGACACCGGCGAGCAGGCGCTCGAGATCACCGACACGCTGGTGCGCTCGGGCGCGATCGACGTGCTCGTGATCGACTCGGTCGCCGCGCTGACGCCGCGCGCCGAGATCGAGGGCGAGATGGGCGACGTCCAGCCCGGCCTGCAGGCGCGCCTGATGAGCCAGGCGCTGCGCAAGCTCACCGCCTCGATCTCGCGCTCCAACTGCATGGTCATCTTCATCAACCAGATCCGCATGAAGATCGGCGTGATGTACGGCTCGCCCGAGACGACCACCGGCGGCAACGCCCTCAAGTTCTATGCCTCCGTGCGCCTCGACATCCGCCGCGTCTCGACGCTGAAGGAGCGCGACGAGGCGACCGGCAACCAGGTCCGCGTCAAGGTCGTCAAGAACAAGGTCGCGCCGCCCTTCAAGCAGGTCGAGTTCGACATCATGTTCGGCGAAGGCATCTCGAAATCCGGCGAGTTGATCGATCTCGGCGTCAAGGCCGGCATGGTCGAGAAATCGGGTTCCTGGTTCTCCTTCGACAGCCAGCGCCTCGGCCAGGGCCGCGAGAATGCCAAGGCCTTCCTCAAGGCCAACCCCGACACGGCTGCCAGGATCGAGGCGACCATCCGGCAGAATTCCGGCCTCGTCGCCGAGCGCATCCTCGACGATGCCGATCCGACGGCCGACGATCTCGACGAGGGCGAGGCCTGAGCAGGCCATCTTCCGGCACTCCCGGCAGGACTGGATGGCACGGGCGGCGAAAGCCGCCCGTTTCTTTTTGGCCCCGACGCCTTGCCGGGGGCGTTGCCGGCACCGGCGTTTCTGGACAGGCGCAAAAGCGCTGACTAGAACCTTTCACCCTGCCGGCTGCGCCGGACCCTTGCCAGAGAACCAGAGCCAAGATTGCAATGAGCGGCGTCAACGAGATCCGGTCCACCTTCCTCGACTACTTCAAGGGCCAGGGCCATGAAGTCGTGCCGTCGAGCCCGCTCGTGCCGCGCAACGACCCGACCTTGATGTTCGCCAATTCCGGCATGGTGCAGTTCAAGAACGTCTTCACCGGCCAGGAGAAGCGCCCCTATGCCCGCGCCACCACGGCGCAGAAATGCGTCCGCGCCGGCGGCAAGCACAACGACCTCGACAATGTCGGCTACACCGCCCGCCACCACACCTTCTTCGAGATGCTGGGCAATTTCTCCTTCGGCGACTACTTCAAGGAACAGGCGATCACCCATGCCTGGACGCTGGTCACCCGCGAGTTCGGCCTGCCCAGGGACAAGCTGACGGTCACCGTCTATTCCGAGGACGACGAGGCGCACGGCCTCTGGAAGAAGATCGCCGGCCTGCCGGATTCCCGGATCATCCGCATCGCCACCTCGGATAATTTCTGGCGCATGGGCGATACCGGCCCCTGCGGCCCCTGCTCCGAGATCTTCTACGACCATGGCGACCATATCCCCGGCGGCCCTCCGGGTTCGCCGGACGAGGACGGCGACCGCTTCATCGAGATCTGGAACCTCGTGTTCATGCAGTATGAAGAGGCTGCGGGTGGCATACGCACCGACCTGCCCCGCCCCTCGATTGACACCGGCATGGGGCTGGAGCGCGTCGCCGCCGTGCTCCAGGGCACGCATGACAATTATGCCATCGACCTCTTCGCGGCGCTGATCCGCGCCATCGCCGAACTGACCTCGGTCGCCTCCGACGGGCCGATGAAGGCGAGCCACCGCGTCATCGCCGACCATCTGCGCTGCTCGGCCTTCCTGATCGCCGACGGCGTGCTGCCCTCCAATGAGGGCCGTGGCTATGTGCTGCGCCGGATCATGCGCCGCGGCATGCGCCATGCGCAGTTGCTCGGTGCCAAGGAGCCCCTGCTGCACAAGCTCGTTCCGGTGCTGATCCGCGAGATGGGCCGGGCCTATCCCGAGCTGGTGCGCGCCGAGGCGCTGATCGGCGAGACGCTGAAGCTCGAGGAGAGCCGCTTCCGCACCACCCTGGCGCGCGGCCTCTCGATCCTCGACGACGAGGCCCGCGATCTTTCCAGCGGCGACAAGCTCAAGGGCGACGTCGCCTTCACACTCTACGACACCTATGGCTTCCCGCTCGACCTGACGCAGGACGCGCTGCGCGCCCGCGGCGTCGGCGTCGATGTCGAGGGCTTCGACGCGGCGATGCAGCAGCAGAAGGCCAAGGCCCGCGCCGCCTGGGCCGGCACTGGCGAAGCCGCCACCGAGAAGCTCTGGTTCCCGCTGCGCGAGCGCGTCGGCGCCACCGAATTCCTCGGCTACGACACCGAGACGGCCGAGGGCGTCGTCACGGCGCTGGTCCGCGACAATACCGAGGTCGGGGTTCTGAAGGCCGGCGAGAGCGGGCTCGTCATGCTGAACCAGACGCCGTTCTACGGCGAATCCGGTGGCCAGATCGGCGATACCGGCACGATCTCGGGCGCCGGTTTCAGCGCCGAGGTCTCGGACGTGCAGAAGAAGCTCGGCGATGTCTTCGCTCATGCGGTCAAGGTCGTCTCGGGCGAGATCCGGGTCGGCCAGCCGGCCGAACTCACGGTCGACCATGCCCGGCGCAGCGCCATCCGCGCCAACCATTCGGCGACGCATCTGCTGCACGAGGCGCTGCGCCTCGTGCTCGGCGACCATGTCGCGCAGAAGGGCTCTTTGGTCTCGGCCGACCGCCTGCGCTTCGACTTCTCGCACCCCAAGCCGATCTCGGACGAGGAACTGGCGAAGGTCGAGGAGATCGCCAACGCCATCGTGCTGCGCAACGAGCCGGTGACGACGCGGCTGATGAGCGTCGACGAGGCGATCGCCTCCGGCGCACGCGCCCTCTTCGGCGAGAAATATGGCGACGAGGTCCGCGTCGTCTCGATGGGCACGAACGAGGCCGGCAAGGCCTATTCGGTCGAGCTCTGCGGCGGCACCCACGCGCAGCGCACCGGCGATATCGGCCTCGTCAGCGTCACCGGCGAGAGCGCGGTCGCAGCCGGCGTGCGCCGGCTCGAGGCGATCACCGGGGCCGGCGCGCGCCGCCAGCTCAACGCCGATTCCCGCCGCCTGCGCGAGCTCGCCGGCCTGCTGAAGGTGCCGGCGAGCGAGGCGGAAGCCCGGCTGTCGGCCCTGATCGACGAGCGCCGCAAGCTCGAGCGCGAACTGACCGAGGCCCGCAAGAAGCTCGCCATGGGTGGCGGCGGCGAGGCGCAGGAGCCCGTCCGCGACGTCGCCGGCACGAAGCTGCTGGCGCGCGCGATCAGCGGCGTCGAGATGAAGGACCTGAAGAGCCTGGTCGACGAGGCCAAGGCCCGCCTCGGTTCCGGCGTCGTCGCCATCGTCGGCGTCGCCGGCGACGGCAAGGCCGGCGTCGTCGTCGGCGTCACGCCCGATCTGACCGAGCGCTTCGATGCGGTCGCTTTGGTGCGCTCGGCTTCCGAGGCGCTCGGCGGCAAGGGCGGCGGCGGCCGGCGCGACATGGCCCAGGCCGGTGGGCCGGACGGCAACCGGGCGCAGGAAGCGCTCGAGGCCGTCGCAGCCGCGATGGGCTGAGGCGACGATGGCCGCCGCCCCGCAGCCGATGGCGAGCTGGCGGCGGCAAGCCCATCTGATCATCGATCGCGGCGCCGGCGACGATCTCTCCGTCCGGCTCGTGCATGGCGGGCTCGTCCTGCTCATCGTCGTCAACATCACGGCGCTGGTGCTGGAATCGGTACCGAGCCTGGCGGCGAGCTACAGCCGGCTGTTCCACTGGATCGAGCTGGTCTCGGCCGTGCTGTTCACCATCGAGTATGCGGTGCGGCTGTGGACCGCGCCCGAGCATGCGCGCTATCGCGGCCTCAGTGACGAGGCGGCGCGCCGCGCCTATGCGCTCTCCCCGCCGGCCGTGCTCGATTTCCTGGCGACGGTGCCGCTCTACACCGCCCTGCTCGGCTATGGCGACCTGAAGATCCTCTTGCTCTTCCGGCTGCTGCGCTTCTTCAAGCTCGGCCGCTATTCGCCGGGCATGGCCTCGCTCGCCGCGGCGCTGGTGGCCGAGCGCAAGGCGCTGTTCGCCTGCGTCGTCATCCTGATCGGGGTGATGCTGCTGGCGGCGACCGCGATGCATTTCGCCGAGCACGACGTCCAGCCCGAGAAATTCGCCACCATCCCCGATGCGATGTGGTGGGCGATCATCACCCTGACCACGGTCGGCTATGGCGACGTCTTTCCGACGAGCCCGATCGGCAAGCTCGTCGCCTCGGTCACCGCCGTGATGGGGCTGGTGATGCTCGCCTTGCCCGTCGGCATCGTCGCGACGGCCTTCGCCCAGGAGATCCATCGGCGCGAATTCGTCGTGACCTGGAGCATGATCGCCCGGGTGCCGCTGTTCAGCGGCCTCAATGCCGCCGAGATCGCCGAGATCATGCGTGTCCTGCGGGCGCAGAGCGTGCGCGGCGGTGCCGTCATCCTGCGCCCGGAAGAACCGGCGCAGGCGCTGTATTTCGTCGCCAGCGGCGAGGTCGAGATCATGCGCGAGGAGGCTTGCGAGAAATTGGAGGAAGGCTGCTATTTCGGCGAGCTGCCGCTCGGTTCGGCCGGCGACCGCATCGGGCTGGCGGCGCGTGCCACCGTGGCGAGCAAGCTGCTGGTGCTCGATCCGATCGATTTCCGCGCCCTGACCAGCCGCTATCCCGAGCTCGCGGCGCATCTGCACCGGCTCGCCGGCACATGAGATTTCGACGCCGCCACCTCCTGCTGCTGCTCTGCCTTACGGCCCCGGCCGCCCTGGCGCAGCAGGCAAGGCCGGCCCGGCCGGTCCAGGGCCCGAGCCTTTCGGCGCCGCGGACGCTGATGGCGGGGGCGATGGCGAGCGCCTTCGTCAGCCGCGCTCCCGCCGGCGCCCGCCTCGCCATCGCGCGGCCGACCGACCCGCCGGAAGCCGCCATCGTCGCGGCCCCGCTCGGCGCGGCCTCGGTGCTGGCCCTGCCCGCCCCCGGCGAGGTCGGCAGTTTCGAGCTGCGCCTGCTGGGCGAGGCCGAAGGCAAGCCGGTGATCCTGCTGCGCCAGGTGCTGGCGACGACGCCGCCGGGTGCCACGCTCGCCGCGCCCGGCCGGGTCGGGCGCGCGCAGGCGCTGCCAGTCCGCGGCATCGGCCCCAATGGCGATCGCGACCGCGTCGTCCTGGTCAGGCCCGATGAGCCGGCCGAAGCGGAAGGGCCTTCCTTCTATCCGGCCGAGAATGTCGAGAGCACGCTCGACGCCCCGGCCGAACCGGGCATCTACGAACTGCGCTATGTCATGAACGCGCCGCTCACCGGGCCGCGCGTGCTCGCCCGGCGGGAGATCGTCGTGGAGTGAGCCGCCGGGCGTGCGGGAAGTGCGCGCCCGTCATGCGAGCGCAGCGATGCCGGCAACCTCAATTCGCCACATTGCGCGGCTAGGAATCATCTGTCGATCGAGAGAAGTTCGGCTGGCTCCATTTCCTCGAGATCGAGCGATGAGCCCAATCGCCGCACCAAACGAAGTTTGACCGCTGCCTAGAGCCGGATTCGATCGGATTGAATCAATCGGATCGGTGAATCCGTCTCTAAACTTGAGATGAGAAACCGTTTTTCCGATCAGCTTGCAGTGCAAGCTGATCGGAACGGGCTCTGAGCAGCGCAGCGCATCCGCGCCCTTCGCGATCGACATCCCCACCCCGAAGGCCGCACGGTCACGCCGAGCGGTAAATGGAACTCAATGCAAAACCACTCAGAACAAAAGAAAAACAGCGCACAAGCGCAGCATGCCACCCCGACGGCGATATCGCCGCGGAAATCTCATCCCGACTGGAAGCCGCAACCTTGCGGCCTGACCCGGGAGGAACTCCGCAAGATCGTCGAGGAAATCCTCGGATAAGGGAGGCTGAGATGAACATGCGCCACCCCCGGAATCCCACCCCTGCCGGCCGCTTCGAGCGGCGGGCATCGCGTGACCCACTCACCCAGACAGCCCTCCGTCAAGGCTATGAGCGCTCGCTGGCGCTGGCCAATGCCAAGGCTCTGGCGGGCGACCGGGTCGAAGCCGAGCGTCACTTTCAGCAAGCCGAGCACTATCTTCGTTCGCTGGAAGAGCGCGCCGCCTGAGAGCGGCAGTCCCTCAAACGTCGTGATCGGGATGTTGGCGCGAGCGATAGGCCGGCAGTTCCTCGGCCGCGATGTCGTCCTCGGTGCGGCTACCCTCCAGCCGGCAGAGCTGGTCGAACCAGGGCGCTCGCCCCTCGGTGCCATAGGCGATCGTCGGCGGCA
>NZ_JAKFED010000042.1:0-10470 GCF_036675845.1 Allobosea sp.
GCCGGCTATCTTCAGGGCCTCAATCCGGAGCAGCGCCTGGCGGTCGAGGCGACCGACGGGCCGGTGCTGGTCCTTGCCGGCGCCGGCACCGGCAAGACCCGCGTGCTCACCACCCGCATCGCCCATCTGATCGCGACGAACCGCGCCTACCCCTCGCAGATCCTGTCGGTGACCTTCACCAACAAGGCGGCGCGCGAGATGAAGGAGCGCGTCGCGAACCTCGTCGGCCCGGTCGCCGAGGGCATGCCCTGGCTCGGCACCTTCCACTCGATCTCGGCCAAGCTTTTGCGCCGCCATGCCGAGCTGCTCGATCTGCGCTCGGACTTCACCATCCTCGACACCGACGACCAGATCCGCCTGATGAAGCAGGTGATCCAGGCGGAAGGGATCGACGAGAAGCGCTGGCCCGGCCGCATGCTCGCCGGCTTCATCGATTCATGGAAGAATCGCGGCCTTAGCCCCAAGGACGTAGCCCCGGGCGAGGCCGCCGTCTTCGCCAACGGCAAGGGCGGCAAGCTCTACGCCGCCTATCAGGACCGGCTGAAGACGCTGAACGCCGTCGATTTCGGCGACCTTCTGCTGCACTGCCTGACGCTGTTCCGCGAGCATCCCGACGTGCTCGCGACCTATCACGAGCGCTTCCGCTACATCCTGGTCGACGAGTACCAGGACACCAACGTCGCCCAGTATCTCTGGCTGCGCCTGCTCGCCCAGGGCCGCCGCAACATCGCCTGCGTCGGCGACGACGACCAGTCGATCTATGGCTGGCGCGGTGCCGAGGTCGACAACATCCTGCGCTTCGAGCACGATTTTCCGGGCGCCACCGTGGTTCGGCTCGAACGCAATTACCGCTCGACCGGCCATATCCTCGCCACCGCCTCGAAGCTGATCGCCCGCAATGAGGGCCGGCTCGGCAAGACGCTGCGTACCGAGGACGAGCCCGGCGAGAAGGTCACCATCACCGGCGCCTGGGACAGCCAGGAGGAGGCCCGCCTGATCTCCGACGAGATCGAGGCGATGCAGAGCAAGGGCGAGAATCTCGGCGAGATCGCGATCCTCGTCCGCATCTCGGCGCAGATGCGCGAGATCGAGGAACGATTCGTCCATGTCGGCGTGCCCTATCGCGTCATCGGCGGCCCGCGCTTCTACGAGCGCGCCGAGATCCGCGACGCCATGGCCTATCTGCGCTGCGTCGTCTCGGCCAGCGACGACCTCGCCTTCGAGCGCATCGTCAACGTGCCCAAGCGCGGCCTCGGCGACGCCACCGTCCAGATCCTGCACAACCATGCCCGCGCCTCGCAGCTCTCGCTGCTGCAGGCGGCGCGCGTCGTCGTCGAGAGCGACGAGCTCAAGCCCAAGGCGCGCACCACCCTGCGCGAGCTGGTCGAGGCCTTCGCCCGCTGGTCGGCAAGGGCCGAGCACATGCCGCAGGGCGAGCTCGCCGAGCTGGTGCTGGAGGAGTCGGGCTATACCGAGATGTGGCAGAAGGACCGCTCGGCCGACGCCGCCGGGCGGCTGGAGAACCTGAAGGAGCTGGTGCGCTCGCTCGACGAGTTCCCCGATTTGCCGGCCTTCCTCGAGCATGTCTCGCTGGTGATGGACGCCGACAGCGGCGAAAGCGCCGAGCGCGTCTCGATCATGACCCTGCACGGCGCCAAGGGGCTGGAATTCGACACCGTCTTCCTGCCCGGCTGGGAGGAAGGCCTCTTCCCCAACCAGCGCGCCCTCGACGAGAGCGGCCGCGCGGGCCTGGAGGAGGAGCGCCGCCTCGCCCATGTCGGCCTGACGCGAGCCCGCAAGCGGCTGAAGCTCTATTTCGCCTCGAACCGGCGCATTCACGGCCTCTGGCAATCGAGTCTGCCCTCCCGCTTCATCGACGAATTGCCGGAGGACCATGTCGAGGTCGTCCAGGCGGCCTCGACCTACAGCCAGGGCGGCTATGGCGCCTCGCGCTTCGAGCGCATGGAGAGCTTCGGCTCCTCCTACCAGACGCCGGGCTGGCAACGCGCCCAGGAGAACAAGGCCAAGTTCAACTCGGGCGGCGGCTCAGGCTTCTCGGATGCCGGCCAGCGCGGCTTCGGCGGCGGCAAGCGCGGCCCGCTGATGATCGAGGGCGAACTCACGGCGAAATCGACCGGCGGCTCGGCCTACGACCCCGGCGCCCGCGTCTTCCACATCAAGTTCGGCCCCGGCTCGGTCGCCAGCGTCGACGGCAACAAGCTCACCGTCGATTTCGACAAGGCGGGACGGAAGATGGTGCTGGATAGTTTTGTGCAGAAGGCGGGGTAAGATCCCCGGCCAAATGGTGCCAGAGCGCGCTGCATTCTCTCGTAACCGCGCCGTCATCCCGGGCTTGTCCCGGGATCCATCGTAGAGGGCCGGAGCCTTACGATGGATTCCGGAGCTGCGCCGCCATGCGGCTTGTCCGGAATGACGATCTGCCGGTTCGGCAGCCCTACGCCGCCTCGCGCCCGAACTGCAGCGCCGCCAGCCTGGCATAGAGCCCGCCCTTGGCGACGAGGGCGGCATGGGTGCCCTCCTCGACCACGCGGCCTTCCTCCATCACCAGGATACGGTCGGCCGAGAGGATGGTGGCGAGCCGATGGGCGACGACCAGCGTGGTGCGGCCCTGCATCAGCCGGTCGAGCGCGTCCTGCACCGCCCGCTCGCTTTCGGAATCGAGGGCGGAGGTCGCCTCGTCGAGCAGCAGGATCGGCGCGTCCTTCAGCACCGCCCTTGCGATGGCGAGGCGCTGGCGCTGGCCGCCGGACAAGGTCACGCCGCGCTCGCCGATCACCGTGTCGTAGCCCTGCGGCAGCGCCCTGATGAAGTCATCGGCGGCAGCGAGCCTTGCCGCCTCCTCGATCTCGGCTCTGCTCGCACCGGGGCGGCCATAGGCGATGTTCTGCGCCACCGAGACGCCGAACACGGTCGGCTCCTGCGGCACCAGCGCAAAGCGGCTGCGCCAGTCGGTCGGGTCCGCCTCCGGACCGGCGACGCCATCGACGACGACCCGCCCGGCGAAGGGATCGTAGAAGCGCAGCGCCAGTTGCAGCACGGTGCTCTTGCCGGCGCCCGAAGGACCGACCAGCGCGACGCGCTCTCCCGGGCGGATGGTGAGGTCGAGATCGGCCAGCGCCAGGTTGCTGCGGCCGGGATAGCGGAAGGAGACGTTCTCGAAGGCGAGCGCGCCGACCGCCGGCTGCGGCAGCGGCTTGGGATGGGCCGGCGCCGCGATCGCCGGCTTCGTCGCCAGGATCTCGCCGAGGCGCCCGGCGGCGCCTGCCGCGGCGGAGATGTCGCCATAGACCTCGGAGAGCTGGCCGAGCGAGCTTGCCGCCAGCACGGCGTAGAGCACGAATTGCGACAGCCTGCCGCCGGTCATCCGGCCAGCGAAGACCTCCGTCGCGCCGGTCCACAGCACCATCACGACGCTGGCGCTGACCAGGAAGATGGCGAAGCCCGAGAGCCAGGCGCGCGAACGGGTGGCGTCGCGCGAGGCGCCATAGGCCTCCTCCGAGGCGTCATGGAAGCGTCGCGACGTGTCGCGCTCGGCGCCGAAGGACTGCATGGTGCGAATCGCGCCGATCGCCTCCGAGGCGAAGGCCGAGGCGTCGGCCAGCCGGTCCTGCGCCGCCCGCGCCCGCTTGCGCACCGTGCGGCCGGAGAAGACCAGCGGCAGCACGATCAGCGGGATCGCGCCGATCACGATCGCCGAGAGCCGCGGGCTGGTGGCGATCATCAGCGCCAGCGCGCCGAGGAACATGATGGCGTTGCGCAGCGCGATCGAGGCGGTCGAGGCGAAGGTCGACTTGATCTGGGTGGTGTCGGCGGTCAGCCGCGAGACCAGGTCGCCGGCGCGGCTGGCGTCGAAGAAGGCCGGCTCCAGCCGGGTCAGATGCCGGAACACATCGGCACGCAAATTCGAGACGATGCGCTCGCCGACCGTCATGACCAGATAGAATCGCGCCGAGCTCGCCAGCGCCAGCACGGCGACGACGCCGATCAGCAGGGCGAAATAGGAGTTGGCGAGCTGCTGCTCGCCGCCGGAGAAGCCGGCATCGATCACCCGCCGCACCGCGAGCGGCAGCGCCAAGGTCGCACCCGAGGCGACGACCAGCGCCAGCAGCGCGAAGGCGATCCGCCGCTTCTGCGCCCGCGCATAGGGCCAGAATGAGCGCAGCGTGCTGAAATCCGGCCGCTGCTTGCGGTCTTCCACTTCGTCTTTCGCCACGTTCAAATATCCCGAAATGCTTGCGCCGCAGCCGGGGCTGCGCTATGGGCACGCGACTTCACGACAGGCTCGCACGAATTGTTCGAAGAGCCGGCGATGCGCGCCGTGTTCCGGCCGCCCGCTTTTCGAAAATTGAGGAATTCGCCATGAAGACCGGCATTCATCCCGATTACCACACCATCAAGGTCGTCATGACCGATGGCACCGAATACTTCACGCGTTCGACCCTCGGCAAGGAGGGCGACACGCTGAACCTCGACATCGACCCGAAGACGCATCCGGCCTGGACCGGCGGCACCCAGCATATGCTGGACCGTGGCGGCCGCGTCTCGCGCTTCAATTCGCGCTTCGGCGCGCTCGGCGCCCTCGGCAAGAAGTAATTCCCGGCTTTCCGGCGCCTTCGGGCGCCGGTCGCCTGAAATCGAAAAGCCCGGCCTCGCGGCCGGGCTTTTGCGTTGTGGCGACGAATGGCCGCGGGCTCGCTCGTCATTCTCGGGCGAAGCCCTCGGGTCCGACCTTCGGTCGGCCCAAGGATAATCTCCCCGTAGACCCGGGAATCTCCTGAAAGAGATGCTCGGGTCGAGCCCGAGCATGACGCGCTGCCTCTACCGGATCAGGCCGAGCCGGGCCTGCAGGCTTTCGAGCTGGCCGCGCACAGGGTTTGCCGGCGCGGCCGGGGCGGCAGCCTCCGACATCTGGTCCTCGAGATGGCGGATGCGTTCCTGCAGGCGGATCGAATGGGCGATGAGATCGCGCAGGCGTTCCGGCAGGCGGGCCGCCTCGGCGCTGCTCGGCTTCAGCATCGGCTCGGCGATGCGGACCTTGTTCTTCTCGGTGCGCGCCTGCTCCGCCGTCATCTCGCCTTCGGCGACGGCGCGCTGCACCAGGAGCCAGGAAGCGATCTGCATCAGCCGGGTGGTCAGACGCATGCTCTCGGTCGCATAGGTCAGCGAGACTTCGCGGGCCAGCGCCGCCGATTCGGCCCGGCCGTCGCCGTCGAGATAACCCGCCGTCAGCTCGACCAGGCCCATGCCCTCGCGGAAAAGCTGCATGAAGGCGTCCGATTTGACGAAGCTGCGCGCGAACGAGATCGCGCCGTCCTCAGGCGCCAGCTTCAGCATTGGAAAATCGGTCATCGCGGCGTCTCCAATCGGCACAGGGGCGTGCGAGGAAGGGACGCAGCGCCGTTTCGTACCAGAAGCTCCGCAAGGATAGCGCCATCGCCTTGTCGCCGCTGCGGTAAGACGTCGTTAACCTTAATGATGGCAGGTTCGCGGCCGCAAACGGAGAATGGACCGCTTCGCCAGCCCGCCGGACCAAAAAAAGAGCCGCCCCGAAGGCGGCTCGAAGGTCAACAGGGAGGCGTCAAACAGAGTGGGCAGGAGCCACTCGACATCCAGACAAACTGGATGATGCGATTCATACTTTGGAATCGTTAAGGACCGGTTAACGCGACAGGCCGCAGCACCGATTTGACGGCGCCTTCCGGTTTCAGCGCGTCACCGTCAGCATCAGCCCGAAACGCTCGCTGACGAACCTCTCCCCGACCGAGTAGCGATAGGTGCTGCCGAGGCTGACGCTCGGGGCGAGCTGGCGCCGGATCTCGATGCTGTGCCCGCCGAGAACGTCGACCGGCATCTGCATGATGATCGTGGTTTCCGGCAGCGTCAGCCGCAGCGCCGCCAGCGGCTTGCCGCCATCCTCGCGCAGGCCGAGGCTTGCCAGGCCGTCGGCGGCCGAGGCCGGCACCGCGGCCAGCATCAGGCCGGCGCCGCACAGGATCGTCAGGCATCGAAACCGCATGTCTCATCTCCGGCAGCCTCGACGCGCAGGCGTCCCGGCGAGCAACGGCACAGCCGGCGGGATTCGCTGCGATCGCGTCGCTCGTCTTCGAACGGGATTCCGGGGCGATGCCTTGCACCTCGGGCCGGAAGGCACTTTCGAAGCGCCGCTTTCCCACGCTCGGCAGGATAGCTGCGGCGGCCCCGGGCGCGAAGATGAATATCCGTTCATCGGCTGGCGCATCTTGTCGCGTGGCCGAAAGGAATCACCCGCCGCCCAATCGCCCGCGCCGGCCCGCAAGCGCTTGACTGCCGCCCTGCGGCCTCAATCCCGCTTCTGGAAGAAGGAGTCGGCGGCCGAGCGCGAGGCGTTCTTCTTCGTCCGTGCCTCGCCCAGCCGGACGATCTCGGCTTCGAGCAGGGCGATGCGCTCGTCGATCTCGGCCACGGAAAGCTGCGAGAGATCCTGCCCGATCTCATGGGCGCGCTTCGGCGCCGGGCGGTCGTCGTCGAGAAATCCAGCCATCGCAGCCTCGCCTTGCATCGGTTGCGGGGAAGAGACTAATCGGAGGCGAGCCCCAAGACCACTCCACACGACCACTGGGCACGTACCTCAGGAGAGCGCCATGACCGCCCTGCCCCAGACCATGACCGCGATCGGCTTCGAAGCCCCGGGCGGGCCCGAGGTCCTGAAGCCGCAGCAGCGGCCGCTGCCGAAGCCCGGCCCGGGCGAGGTGCTGGTCGCGATTGCCGCCGCCGGCATCAACCGGCCCGACGTGCTGCAGCGCCAGGGCGGCTATGCCCCGCCGCCCGGCGCCTCCGACATTCCCGGGCTGGAATTCGCCGGCACGGTCGTGGCGCTCGGCGAGGGCGTCTCGCGCTACCGGGTCGGCGAGCAGCTCTGCGGTCTCGTCGCCGGCGGCGGCTACGCGCAATATGTCGTCGTCCATGAGAGCAACGCCTTGCCGATCCCCGCCGGCCTGTCGCTCGAGGAAGCCGGCGCCATCCCCGAGACCTATTTCACCGTCTGGACGAATGTCTTCCAGCGCGGCGGCCTCAAGACCGGCGAGAGCTTCATGGTCCATGGCGGCACCTCGGGCATCGGCACCACCGCGATCCAGCTCGCCAAGGCCTTTGGCGCGACCGTGCTGGCGACCGCCGGCTCGGACGAGAAATGCCGGGCCTGCCGCGATCTCGGCGCCGACCACGCCATCAATTATCGGAATGAGGATTTCGTCGCGGCGGCGAAGGCGGCGACCAATGGGCGCGGCGTCGACGTCATCCTGGACATGGTCGGCGGCGACTACATCTCGCGCAATTACGAGGCGGCCGCCGAGAGCGGGCGCATCGTCCAGATCGCCTTCCTCAACGGCCCGAAGGCCCAGGTCGACTTCCGCCGCCTGATGATGAAGCGCCTGATCCATACCGGCTCGACGCTGCGCCCGCGCACGATTCCCGAGAAGGCGGCGATCGCGGCCGAGCTCGAGGCCAAGGTCTGGCCGCTGCTGGCAGAGGCGCGCTGCAAGCCGGTGATCCATGCCCGCTTCCCGCTGGCGCAGGCGGCCGAGGCGCACCGGCTGATGGAGAGCAACGCCCATATCGGCAAGATCGTGCTGACGTTCTGACGATTCGCCGGCAAGGAGCCGGATTTCGCCGCATGGTTTCCGTGGACAGCTTGGCGCAGTTTGCATATAACGCCCGCCATCCTGCTCATCGTCGATGATTTGGATGACCGGCCGGGGCGGCCGGTCGGCGCATGAGAGCTTTTGCCCGCGACATCTGAGGAGACGAGCCCGTGTCAACATCGCCGCTGATGCCGAAAGCCACCGCGGTCTGGCTGGTCGAGAACACCTCGCTGACCTTCGAGCAGATCGCCGAGTTCTGCAAACTCCACCCGCTCGAGGTGCGCGGCATCGCCGATGGCGAGGTCGCCGCCGGCATCAAGGGCCTCGACCCGATCACCTCGGGCCAGCTCACCCGCGAGGAGCTGGAGCGCGCCGCCAAGAACCCGAGCCATCACCTCAAGCTCGCCGAGCGCAAGGTCAAGGTGCCCGAGATCAAGCGCGCCAAGGGGCCGCGCTACACCCCGGTGTCGAAGCGCCAGGACCGGCCCAACGCCATCCTCTGGCTGCTGCGCAACCATCCCGAGCTCAAGGACGCGCAGATCATCCGCCTGGTCGGCACCACCAAGTCGACCATCGCCCAGATCCGCGACCGCACCCACTGGAACGCCCAGACCCTGAGCCCGGTCGATCCGGTCAGCCTCGGCCTGTCCTCGCAGATCGACCTCGATTTCGAAGTGGCCCGCGCCGCCAAGGACCGCCCCGCCGCCGTCGCGGCCGAGGTCGGCTCGACCCTGCTCCCGGCCGAGGAGACGACCGCGCCCGAGGCCACGCCGGCCTCCCAGCCCTTCGCCGACATGAGCAAGCCGAAGCGCGAGGAGGAGGCGGCGATCGACGTCGATTCCGTCTTCGCCAAGCTGAAGCAGATCAAGCGCCCCGCCGGCGAGGACGAAGACGAGCACTGAGCGGACCGGAAGGCGCTCGTCGCCGACGCCTGCTGATTTTAGACGGAACCGCTGCGTCTATCCGGGGCAGGCCGAAAGGCCTGAGCCCCGGAAAGACGGCGCGGTCCCGAGTGAATGCAGCGGGGGCTATCCCAGCCCCCTGCCCTTCAGCGCGACGCCGATCTCGCCCAGTACCGCGAGGTCCTCGATCGTCGCCGGCACCGTGTAGTCCTCGCCGTCGGCGATCTTCTTCATCGTCGCCCGCAGGATCTTGCCGGAGCGCGTCTTCGGCAGACGCCCGACGGTGATGGCGATCTTGAAGGCGGCGACCGGGCCGATCTTGTCGCGCACCAGCGCGACCAGCTCCTTCTCGATTTCGGCGGGCGCCTGCGTCACGCCGGCCTTGAGGACGACGAAGCCGCAGGGCTGCTCGCCTTTCAGCGCATCGCGGATGCCGACCACGGCGCATTCGGCGACGGCCGGATGGGAGGCCAGCACCTCCTCCATGCCGCCGGTCGAGAGCCGGTGGCCGGCGACGTTGATGATGTCGTCGGTGCGGCCCATGATGAAGACATAGCCGTCCTCGTCGATGAAACCGGCATCCGAGGTGTTGTAGTAGCCGGGATAGGTCTCGAGATAGGCGCTGCGGAAGCGGGCATCGTCCTGCCAGAGCGTCGGCAGCGCGCCGGGCGGCAGCGGCAGCTTGAGCACGATCGCGCCCATCGTCCCTGCAGCGACCGGCCGGCCGCCCTCGTCGAGGCATTGCACGTCATAGCCCGGCAGCGGCACGCTCGGCGAGCCGTGCTTGATCGGCAGCAGCCCTAAGCCCACCGGATTGCCGACGATGCAGGAGCCGGTCTCGGTCTGCCACCAATGGTCGACGACCGGCACCTTGAGCACGGCTTCCGCCCATTTCAGCGTGTCCGGATCGGCCCGCTCGCCGGCGAGGAAGAGCGTGCGGAACTGCGAGAGGTCGTAAGGCGCCAGGTGCTTGGCTTCCGGGTCCTCCTTGCGGATGGCGCGGAAGGCGGTCGGCGCGGTGAACATCGCCACCGCCTTGTATTCCGAGATCACCCGCCAATAGGCGCCGGGATCGGGCGTGCCGACCGGCTTGCCCTCATAGAGCACCGAGGTCGCGCCCTGCAGCAGCGGGCCGTAGACGATGTAGCTGTGGCCGACGACCCAGCCGACATCGGAGGCGGTGAACATCACCTCGCCCGGCCGGACATCGTAGAGGACGCTCATCGTCATCAGCAGCGCCACCATGTGGCCGCCATTGTCGCGGACCACGCCCTTGGGCTTTCCCGTCGTCCCCGAGGTGTAGAGCACGTAGAGCGGGTCGGTCGCGGCGACCTCGACGCAGTCCGCCTTGCGGCCATTGGCCTTGGCGGCGGCGACCATAGCGCGCCAGTTCCGGTCACGCGTCACCTGCATCGAGGCATCGGCCTGCGGGCGCTGCAGGACGAGGCAGGCGTCCGGCTTGTGGGCGGCAAGCTCGATCGCGCCGTCGAGCAGCGGCTTGTATTCGACGACGCGCGTCGGCTCGATGCCGCATGAGGCAGTCAGCACGACCTTCGGCCTGGCGTCGTCGATGCGCGTCGCCAGTTCCTTGGCGGCAAAGCCGCCGAACACCACCGAGTGGACCGCGCCGATGCGGGCGCAGGCCAGCATGGCGAAGGCGGCTTCCGGGATCATCGGCATGTAGAGGATGACGCGGTCGCCCTTGCCGACGCCGAGTTCCTGCAGCACGGCGGCAAGCGTCGCGACCTCGTCGAGCATCTCGGCGTAGCTGTAGCTCGCCTTGGTGCCGGTGACGGGGCTGTCATAGATCAGTGCCGCCTGCTCGCCCCTGCCGTCGCGGACATGCCGGTCGAGCGCGTTGAAGCAGGTGTTGCAGCTCGCATCCGGAAACCAGTGCCCATAGATGCCGGCCTCGCCGTCGAAGATCT
>NZ_JAKFED010000087.1:0-44028 GCF_036675845.1 Allobosea sp.
AGCGAGGCGAGATGCTCGACCGGCTGGTGCGTCGGCCCGTCCTCGCCGAGGCCGATCGAATCATGGGTCATGACATAGACGACCGGCACGCCCATCAGCGCCGCGAGCCGCATCGCCGGCCGGGCATAGTCGGCGAAGACCAGGAAGGTGCCGCCGGCGGTGCGGAAGCCGCCATGCAGGGTGATGCCGTTCATCGCCGCCGCCATGGCGTGCTCGCGGATGCCGTAGCGGACATAGCGCCCCTTCGGCGTCTTCGGCGTGAAGTCCTCGAGGCCCTTCGCCTTGGTGTTGTTCGAGGGCGTCAGGTCGGCCGAGCCGGAGACCAGCTCCGGCATCACCGGCACGATCGCGTCGAGCGCGAGCTCCGAGGCCTTGCGGGTCGCGACCGCCTGCGGATTGGCGGCGAGCGCCTTCTTGTGCGCGGCGATCGCCTTGCCGAGCCTGGCCGGCGGGGTCAGGCCGAGACGGCGCTCGAATTCGCCGCGCTTGCGCTCCGATAGGCTGGCGAGCAGGCCCTGCCAGTCCTTGCGCGCTGCCGCGCCGGCAGCGCCGAAGCCGCGCCAGGCCTTGAGCACCTCGGGCGCGACCTCGAACGGGCCGCCGGTGATGCCGAGCGCCTTCTTGGCAGCGGCAAGCTCCTCGGCGCCGAGCGGCTCGCCATGCGCCTTGGAGGTGCCGGCCTTCTTCGGCGCGCCGAAGCCGATCACCGTCTTGCAGGCGATCATGGTCGGCTTGTTCGACTTCTGGGCCCGGCGGATCGCGGCCTCGATCGCGTCGGGGTCATGCCCGTCGACGCGCTCGGCCTTCCAGCCGCAGGCCTTGAAGCGGGCGACCTGGTCGACCGAATCGGAGATCGAGAGCGGCCCGTCGATCGAGATGCCGTTATCGTCCCAGAGCACGATCAGCTTGCTGAGCTTGTGATGGCCGGCGAGCGCGATCGCCTCCTGGCTGATGCCTTCCATCAGGTCGCCATCGGAGGCGAGCACATAGGTCCTGTGGTCGACCAGCTTCCTGCCGAACTCGGCGGCGAGCATGCGCTCGGCCATCGCCATGCCGACCGCGGTGGCGAGTCCCTGGCCGAGCGGGCCGGTGGTGGTCTCGACGCCGAGGGTCATGAAGTTCTCGGGGTGGCCCGGCGTCTTCGATTCGAGCTGGCGGAACTTCTTCAGGTCGTCGAGCGCCATGCCGGGCGCACCGGTGAGATAGAGCAGCGCGTAGATCAGCATCGAGCCATGGCCGGCCGAGAGCACGAAGCGGTCGCGGTCGGGCCAGCGCGGCTCGGCCGCGTCGTATTTCATGATGCGCGAGAACAGCACGGCGGCGATGTCGGCCGCGCCCATCGGCAGGCCGGGATGGCCGGACTTGGCCTGCTCGACGCCGTCCATGGCGAGCGAGCGGATGGCGTTGGCCAGTCGCTCGTGCTGGGCGCGGTCGATCGCTTGCGTCGTCATGGGTAGGTTCACTCCGGCGGACGGGATGTTCGCTCATGCGCGGAAGCTGGCCGGCGAACGGGATCGGTTGCAGAAAAAGGCGCGCGTTCGATAGGCCGCCGCCGCGAGCGGAGTCAATTCGACCCGGCCGGAGCTCCTCGGTGCCATCCGCCGCCGCCGGCCTGGCTTGCGCGGGCCGGGCGCCGGACGATTCCTGTGAATCGCCCAACCGTTCAGGACCTTAGGGAGGATTACCTGCGAGAGCCGATCTTTCGGGGTGCGGCGACATGCTCTAGGCTTGCGAATCGATTGAGCCGGCTTGCCCGGCCTGAGAAGGAAGAAACGTGGCGTCTCCGGTACTGGATCACGCCTTGTCGCGCCTCGAAGGCGCGCTCGGCCAGCTCGAAGCGGCCGCCCGCCGGCGGCTCGAAGCCGAGCGCGGCCGCGCCAATCTCGAGACCGAGCTGACGCTGATGCAGGACGACCGCGCCCGCCTCGCCGTCGAGCTCGACGGCACCATGGCGCAGCTCGGCCACGTCCAGGGCGCCGCCGAGGAGGTCGACAAGCGGCTCGACAAGGCGATGGCGGCGCTGAACGAGATGATCGCGCGCGCCGAGACGCCGACGGAAGCCGAAAGCTGAGAAAGAGAAGAGATGCCGCAGGTGAACGTCACCATTGCCGGCAAGGCCTACCGGATGGCCTGCGGCGAGGGCGAGGAGCCCCATCTCGAGGGTCTCGCCCGCCTCTATGACGGCAAGATCGAGGAGATGCGCCAGGCCTTCGGCGAGATCGGCGACATGCGCCTCCACGTCATGGCCGCGCTGATGGTGGCCGACGAGGTCTCCGAGCTGAAACGGCAGATCGAGAAGCTGGAGGGCCGGCTCGAATCGCTGCAGGGCGATGCCGGTTCCGCCGGCCAGCGCGCCGGCGAGCTCGAACAGCGCGCCGCCGCCGCCCTCGAAGCTGCGGCCGAGCGCATCGAGGGCGTGGCGAAGAGCCTGCTGCCGACAGCGACGGGATAAGGACAAGCGCGGGGAACCCTCTCCCGAATGGGAGAGGGGCAGGGGTGAGGGACCGCCGCTGATCATTGGAACGCGGCGTCGCCGCTGCCATCGCTCCGCATCGCGTCTTCTCCCGCCCGCCTTTGCAATTCCTCAATCATGGCCGACTGACGCTCGCAGCTGAACCGAATCGATGAAGGCGGCGACGATGAGCGACAGAGTGCGGGTGGCGGTTCTCCTCGGCGGCAAATCCGCCGAGCACGAGGTTTCGCTGATGTCCGCCGCCAATGTGGTGAAGGCGATCGACAAGGCGAAGTACGACGTCGTCCCGATCCTGATCACCAAGGCCGGGCAATGGCGCGAACTCGAATTGCAGAACGGTGTCCTGCCCGATCCCGTGCCGCAGGACGGCGCCGAGATCTGCCTGCTGCCCGGCGGCGGCGGGCGCCTCCTGCGGCTGCAGGACGGGGCCGCGCCCCAGCCGCTTGCGAAGATCGACGTGCTCTTCCCGGTCCTGCACGGGCTGAACGGCGAGGACGGCTCGGTCCAGGGGCTCGCGGCGGTCGCGGGCGTCCCGCTCGCCGGCTGCGGCATCCTCGGCTCGGCCAATGCTCTCGACAAGGACATCGCCAAGCGCCTGCTGCGCGAGGCCGGCGTGCCGGTCGCGCGCTCGATCACCCTGCGGCAGGGCCAGTCCCTGTCCTTCGAGGAGGCGAGCGCGGCGCTCGGCCTGCCGCTCTTCGTCAAGCCGGCGCGGCAGGGCTCGTCGGTCGGCGTCAGCAAGGCGGCGACGCAGGACCAGTTCGCCGCTGCCCTGGCTACGGGCTTCGCCCATGACCGCAAGCTGCTCGTCGAGGAATTCGTCCAGGGCCGCGAGATCGAATTCAGCGTGCTCGAACAGGCCGGGGGCGAAACCATCGTCTCGCTGCCCGGCGAGATCGTCACGGCGGCAAGCCACGGCTTCTACACCTACGAGGCCAAGTATCTCGACGAGGACGGCGCCACCGTGGTTGTGCCGGCCGATCTGCCTGCCGAGGTCACCGCGCAGCTCCAGGCGCTGGCCAGGCGCGCCTTCGACGCCATGGGCTGCGATGCGATGGCCCGCGTCGACTTCTTCCTGCGGCCGGACATGAGCGCGCTGGTCAACGAGATCAACACGATCCCGGGCTTCACCGACATCAGCATGTATCCGAAGGCGCTGGCGGCCAGCGGCATCCCCTATCCGGACCTGATCGACCGGGTGATCCGCCACGGCCTGGCGCGGGGCGTGTGAGAGCGAGGCGCGCACGAAATCGTCGTGCGTTCGCGCGAACCCGCTGGCGCTTTGCCGGCGCCGGCCCTACATTGTCCAGGCGGGGCTGCCTGGTGCGTGCGAGTTATGTATTCCCGGGCCCATACGACTCCCTAGGGAGCTGTCCCTGACCGGGTCCCTGGACCCGGACACACGGCGCCCACCTACTTTGTAGGTGTCCCGGGATCGAAATCTCCACGGCCAAGGTGGCTCCGCACTCTCATCATGACCGACGCCGCCTTCCCCGCCCCCTCCCCCCGCAAGGCCGCGCTGCGCGCGCAGGCGCTGGCCCGCCGCGACGCCCTCGATCTCGACGACCGGCTGCTCTGGGACGAAGCCATCACCGAGCGGGCGCTGGCACTGCCCGCCTTCCCGCAGGGCCCGGTCTCGGCCTATTGGCCGATGCGCTCGGAGGCCGATCCGCGCCCGATCCTCGAAGCGCTGCATGCGCGCGGCCTGCCGCTCTGCCTGCCGGCGATCGTCGCCGGGCGCATGCTGTTCCGGCGCTGGGCGCCCTGGGAGCCGATCGTCCCGGGCGGCTTCGGCACGCTGGTGCCGCGCGTGGACGAGCCCGAGGTCCGCCCCGCCGTGCTGATCGTCCCGCTCGCCGCCTTCGACCGGCGCGGCTACCGCATCGGCTACGGCAAGGGCTATTACGACCGGGCGCTCACCGAATTGCAGCCGCTCGCCACGGTCGGCATCGGCTATGGCGCCCAGGAGATCGCGGCCGTGCCCGACGAGCCGCATGACCGCAGCCTCGACTGGATCGTCACCGAGAAGGAAACCATCCGCTGCGGTTGATCGGCGCTGCGGTTGATTTGGCGGCGCAATCGCGCCACTGAAGGCGATTGCTGCTGCTACAGAGACCCCGACAATGCGTCTACTCTTCCTCGGCGACATCGTCGGGCGCGCCGGCCGCCTCGCCGTGCAGGATCGCCTGCCGGGCCTGCGCCAGCGCTGGAATCTCGACTGCGTCGTCATCAACGGCGAGAACGCCGCCGGCGGCTTCGGCATCACCGAGGCGATCTGCGACGAGATTCTGGCCGCCGGCGCCGATGTCATCACGCTCGGCAACCATTCCTGGGACCAGCGCGAGGCGCTGGTCTTCATCGAGCGCCAGCCCCGCCTGATCCGCCCCGCCAACTACCCGCCGGGCACGCCCGGGCGCGGCGCCGCCGTGGTCGAGGCCAGGAACGGCGCCCGCGTCCTCGTCGTCAACGTCATGGGCCGCCTGTTCATGGACCCGCTCGACGATCCCTTCGCCGCGGTCGAGCGCGAGCTTTCCGCCTGCCCGCTGCGCGACGTCGCCGATGCCGTCGTGGTCGACTTCCACGCCGAGGCGACCAGCGAAAAGCTCGCCATGGGCTATTTCCTCGACGGCCGGGCGAGCCTCGTCGTCGGCACCCACACCCATGTCCCGACCGCCGACACGCGCCGCCTGCCGGCCGGCACCGCCTACCAATCCGATGCCGGCATGTGCGGCGACTATGATTCGATCCTCGGCATGCAGAAGGACGAATCGATCCGCCGCTTCCTGCAGAAGACGCCGGGCTCGCGGCTGGAAGCCGCCCTCGGCCAGGGCACGCTCTCCGGCGTCGCCGTCGAGACCGACGATGTCAGCGGCCTCGCCAAGGCGGTCTGGGCGGTGCGGATCGGCCCCGATCTCGATCAGGCCTGGCCGACCGCCTGGGATTCGTGAGGGCCCGCCGATGTCGCAGCTGTTCTCGGCGCTCGTTGCGGCTTTCGTCGGCTTTGCAGCCTCGGTCGCGGTGGTGCTGGCGGCGGCGCAGGCGATGGGCGCCACCCCCGGGCAGGCCGTCTCCTGGGTGGCGGGCCTCGCCATCGCCCAGGCGGTCGCCGGCCTGTTCCTGTCCTGGCGCCATCGCATGCCGATCATCTGCGCCTGGTCCACGCCGGGCGCGGCGCTGATCGCCGCGACAAGCGGCATCGACATCGCTGCGGCGGTCGGTGCGTTCCTCGCCGCCGCGGCGCTGATGATGGCGACCGCCGCCTTCCGCCCGCTCGGCGCGCTGGTCGAGCGCATCCCGATGAGCATCGCCTCGGCCATGCTCGCCGGCGTGATCTTCCGCTTCGTCGTCGCGGTCTTCGACGAGATGCGCGTGCAGCCCGTAATGGTGCTGACCCTGCTCGCGGCCTTCCTGCTGGCGCGGCTGTGGAACCCGTTCCTCGGCGTCATCGCGGCCCTGGCCGCCGGCCTCGCGCTCGCCTTCGGCACGGGCGTCGCGACCTTGCCGGCCGGTGCGATGGCGCTGACCGAGCTGACCCTGATCTGGCCGCGCATCGACCTGACGACCATCGTCGGCGTCGGCATCCCGCTCTACCTCGTCACCATGGCGGCGCAGAACCTGCCGGGCTTCGCCGTGCTGCGCGCCTCCGGCTACCAGCCGCCGACGGCGTCCTGCCTGTTCGTCACCGGGCTGATGTCGTTCCTCACCGCGCCGACCGGCGCCCACATGGTCAACATGGCGGCGATCAGCGCCTCGATCTGCACCGGCGCCGACACCCATCCCGACCCCGCCCAGCGCTGGAAGGCCGGGATCTGGTATGCGCTGTTCTACTTCGCCATCGCCGCCACCGCCGGCATGCTGCTGGCGCTGATCGTCGCGATGCCGAAGGCGCTGATCGTCGCGGTCGCAGGGCTCGGCCTCGTCGGCTCGCTCACCGGCGCGCT
Organism: Allobosea sp.; assembly: GCF_036675845.1. Classification (GTDB taxonomy): domain Bacteria; phylum Pseudomonadota; class Alphaproteobacteria; order Rhizobiales; family Beijerinckiaceae; genus Allobosea. Next base: position 6,415 of record NZ_JAKFED010000087.1, read on the forward strand.
CGGCCAGGCGATGAGCTCCGACCGCGACCGCTTCGCCGCGGTCGTCACCTTCGCCGTCGCCGCCTCCAGCCTGTCGCTGTTCGGCATCGGCTCGGCCTTCTGGAGCCTGGTCGCCGGGCTTGCGGTCTTGACATTGGACCACGCCACGGGCCGTTTGCGCAGCCGATCATGAGCACGCACCCGCCCCGCACCCGCCTGATGCTGGTCACGCCGCCGATCCTCGATCCCGGCGCGATCTCCTTTCGCCTGATGCAGGCCTTCGCCGGCGGCGATGTCGCAGCCGTGCTGCTGCGGCTCGCCCCGGGCGACGAACGCAGCCTGACCGAGCGCGTCAAGGCGCTGGCCGCGCCGGTGCAGGCGCAGAATGTCGCGCTCGTGGTCGAGGCCTCGGCCCTGGTCGCCAGCCGCGGCGGCGCCGACGGCGTCCATCTGACGCAAGGGCCCGAGGCGATCGCCGAGGCGCGCTCCAGCCTGCGCCAGGAACGGATCATCGGCGTCGGCGGCCTGCGCTCGCGCCACGACGCCATGGACGCTGGCGAGGCCGGCATCGACTATGTCATGTTCGGCGAACCGCGCCCCGACGGCTCGCTGCCGCCTTTGCCGGCCGTGATCGAGCGCGCCTCATGGTGGGCCGAGATCTTCGAGACGCCCTGCATCGCCTATGCGCCGGACAGTGCATCGGTGCCGGCGCTGGTCGAGACCGGTGCCGAATTCCTCGCTCTGGGCGAATGGCTCTTCGCCGAGGACATCGACATCCGCGCCGAGGTCGCCGCCGCCGACGCCGCAATCGCCGAACACGCGGCGCGCAAGGGCGCACGATGAGGCTGCGCGTCGCCGCGTTGGCGCTGCTGGGCTTTGCCTGGGCCCTGCCGGCCCACGCCGCGGAGCCGGACCTCGCCTATGGCGCCTATCAGGCCGGGCACTATCGCCGTGCCCAGTCGGAAGCGCTGAAGCGGCTCGAGGCCGATCCGAACGACGCGGCCGCGATGACCCTGCTCGGCGAGATCTACCGCCAGGGCCTCGGCGTGCGCGGCGACCCCGCAGCCGCCGCCGACTGGTACCGGCTCGCCGCCGAGAAGGGCGACATCAACGCCGTCTTCGCCCTCGGCATGGCGACCCTGGAGGGACAGGGCGTGCCGCGCGACCCGGCCAAGGCGGGCACTCTGCTGGAGAAGGCCGCCGCCGCCGGCCATCCGGCCGCGAACTACAATCTCGCCCTCGCTCTGCTCGCCACCGGCAAGCCCCAGGACGACAAGCGCGCGCTCGCCAGCCTCGAGATCGCGGCCGGCGCCGGGCTCGGCGACGCGATGCACGCCCTCGCGGTCCTCCACAAGATCGGCCGCGGCGTTCCCGACGATGCGCAGAAGGCGGCACAGTGGATGGCGAAGGCCGCCGCCAGCGGCAACCTCGCCGGCCAGGTCGAATACGCCATCATGCTGTTCAACGGCGACGGCGTCGCCAGGGACGAGCGTGCCGCCTCGCAGCTCTTCATCCGCGCCGCCAACAAGGGCAACGCCATCGCCCAGAACCGGCTGGCCAAGCTCTACCAGTTCGGCCGCACCGTCCCGCCCGACCTCGCCGAGGCCGCTGCCTGGCATCTGGCGGCACGCAGCCAGGGCCTCGCCGACGCGACGCTGGACGAGATGCTGGAGCGGCTCTCGCCGGAGCAGCTTGCCCGCGCCGCCCGCCTCGCCGCCGACCGGATCGAGGCCACGGCCTTGACGACGCCGAGCCAACCGAGCAAGTGACGGACTGAATTTCGACCGGCGCCGCAGGCAGCCGGCACTGCGCGGCTCGCCGCCCGAGCCCGTCGCCATGAGGTTTCAAGATGATCCGCTCCCCCCTGATGACCGTGATGACCGACGCCGTGATGAAGGCGTCGCGCTCGCTGAAGCGTGATTTCGGCGAGGTCGAGAACCTGCAGGTCCTCGCCAAGGGACCGGGCGACTTCGTCTCCAAGGCCGACCACAAGGCCGAGCAGATCCTGCGCGAGGCGCTGGAGAAGGCCCGCCCCGGCTACGGTTTCGTCATGGAGGAGAGCGGCGTCGTCGCCGGCACCGACGAGAGCAACCGCTGGCATATCGATCCGCTCGACGGCACCCACAACTTCCTGCGCGGCATTCCGCACTGGAACATCTCGGTCGCGCTGGAGCGCGACAACCAGTTCATCGCCGGCGTGGTCTACGACGCGGCCAAGGACGAGCTCTTCGTCGCCGAGAAGGGCAAGGGCGCCTATGTCAACAACCGCCGCATGCGCGTCTCGGGCCGTCGCGAGCCGGCCGACATGCTGATCGGCATGGGCGTTCCGCATATCGGCAAGGGCGGCCACCCGCTCTTCCTGAGGGAGCTGGCGTCGGTGATGCCGCGCTTCGCCAATGTCCGGCGCATGGGCTCGGCCGCGCTCGACATCGCCTATGTCGCGGCCGGGCGCATGGACGCCTATTGGGAGCGCGGCCTCAACACCTGGGATTTCGGTGCCGCCGCGGTGATGGTCCGCGAGGCCGGCGGCACCTTCGGCACGCTCGACGGCAAGCAGCCGACGGCTGCCAAGGACATCATCTGCGGCAACGAGGCCGGCGAGCCTGCGCTGCGCGCCGCCTTGAAAACGGTGGCCTGAAGCGGGCCATGCCGCTTTCGCGCTTGATCCCGGCGTGGCGGGAGGCGACATTGCCCGGCGCGGAGAAATCGGAACGGAATACCACGCATGGCCAATGACGAAGCGGCCCGGGAGGCCGCGGCGCGGGAGAATCCGGCGGCGCCGCCGATGTCGGCGACGAATTCCGAAGCGCTCCGCTTCTCGCGGCCCTTGCGCTATTTCATTCGCGCGCTGGTCTTCCTGGCGCTGATCGGCTTCCTGATCTTCATCCTCCAGGGCGGCCTGCGCAGCGCCTTCATGACTAATCCGGGCCTGAACGGCCTGATCGTCGGGGCGCTTGCGGTCGGCATCCTGATCGCGCTGCGCGAGCTCTGGCGCGTCGACAGCGAGGCGCGGGCCGCAACGCGGCTTGTCGTCAGCCCGGCCGACGCCGTCATCCGCCGCTCCCAGGTGATCAGCCCGCTCGCCGCGGTGCTGCCGGCGCTGGAGCGGCGCAGCCTCGCCTCCGACCAGGCGGCGACCCTGCTCGAATCGATCGCGGTCAGGCTCGACGACGGCCGCGAGGTCCTGCGCTACCTCGCCGGCCTGCTCGTCTTCCTCGGCCTGCTCGGCACCTTCTGGGGCCTGCTCGACACGGTTTCCTCGGTCGGCAACGTCATCAAGACCCTGCGCACCGGGGCCGAGGCCGGCGTGCTGTTCGACGAGCTCAAGGCCGGCCTCGCCGCCCCGCTCGCCGGCATGGGCCTGTCCTTCTCGTCCTCGCTCTTCGGCATCGCCGGCTCGCTTGTCCTCGGTTTCCTCGAGCTTCAGGTGGCGCAGGCGCAGCGTCGCTTCCGCAACGAGCTCGAGAGCTATCTCGGCACCAGCACCGCCGCGAGCCAGGCGGCCAACCTCGACGGCCTCGGCGAGCGCTTCGACAAGCTCCACGCCGCGATGCAGGATGGCGCCAACAGCCGCGCCGCGGCCCAGGCCATGGCCAATCTTGCCGAGGGCGTCCAAGGCCTGGTCCAGCATATGCGCTCCGAGCAGCAACTGATCCGCGACTGGGTCGAGGCGCAGGCGGCGCGCGAGAAGGACCTGAAGCGCCTGATCGAGCGCCTCACCGCCGACAAGGTGATGGAGCCATGAGCGCGCCGCAGACGTCCGGCATCGACGAGAACTGATCCCAAGGAGCGCTGAGCATGGCCCTGTCCCGCGCCCATCGCCGCGAAGACGTCAATTTCTGGCCGGGCTTCGTCGATGCCCTCTCGACGATGCTGATCGGCATCGTCTTCCTGCTTTCGGTCTTCGTCCTCGGCCAGTTCTTCCTGTCCCAGGAGATCTCCGGCAAGGACACGGTGCTCGACCGGCTGAACCGCCAGCTCTCCGAGCTGACCGACCTGCTGGCGCTCGAACGGGCCGCCGGCAAGGAGGCCAAGGATTCGCTCGCCTTGCTGCAATCGACCCTCACCACCGAGCAGGCCGAGCGCAGCCGCGTCCAGGGCATGCTCGACAGTGTCAACGGCAGCGCTCCCGCCCAGCTCGCCGAGAGCCAGAAGGCGCTCGAGGCCGAGAAACAGCTCTCCGCCCGGGCGCAGGCGACGATCGAGATGGTCAACCAGCAGATCCTCGCCATGCGCCGCCAGCTTGCGGCCCTGGAGGAGGCGATCGGCGCCGCCGAGGCCAAGGACAAGGAATCGCAGGCGCGCATCTCCGATCTCGGCTCGCGCCTCAATGTCGCGCTGGCCCAGCGCGTGCAGGAGCTGGCGCGCTATCGCTCCGACTTCTTCGGCCGGCTGCGCCAGGTGCTCGGCACCAGGCCCGACATCCGCGTCGTCGGCGATCGCTTCGTCTTCCAGTCCGAGGTCTTCTTCGATGCCGGCCAGGCGGTGCTGAAGCCGGAAGGCCGCGGCGAGCTCGACAAGCTGGGAGCGATCATCGCCGATCTCGGCCGCGAGATGCCGCCGGACATCCCCTGGATCCTGCGCGTCGACGGCCACACCGACAACCGGCCGATCCGCTCGGCCCAGTTCCCCTCGAACTGGCACCTCTCGACCGCCCGCGCCGTCGCCGTGGTCGAATACCTGGTCAGCAAGGGCATCCCCGCCGACCGCATCGCCGCCACCGGCTTCGGCGAGTTCCAGCCGCTCGACGTCGCCAACAACGACGAGGCCTGGCGCCGCAACCGCCGCATCGAGTTCAAGATCACCGAGCGGTGACGCGAGCCTGGTGCGTTCGCCGCGCGCCGGGCCGACCGAGTCCGGCGGTTTCGTCTCCGGCGAGGCGCTGGAGATGCCGGACACGGCGATGATGGTGCGGACGCGCGATGGCAATATCTCGATGACGGACGGCCCGTTCATGGAGGCGCCCGAAATGCCCGGCGGTATCGTCACGATTAAGGCGGGGAAGAACCATAGCGACAGGCGCCGCGGCCACCGCCTGCGTTCGATCCGCCTCGCACTGCTATGCCGGTGAGCGGGACCGGCATGCCGATGCTGCCGGATGCCTTCGCCGGCGGATGTGCTAGACCTCGCCGGGCCATTCGCGGCGCGCGAGGCGCCGAAGCTTCAGGGGCACGCAGCATGAAAGATATCCGTATCCTGTCCGACAAGCAGGAGCTCGGCCGCCAGGCCGCCGCGCTCGGCGCGGACGCGATCCGCGCCGCCATCGCCCGCCATGGCGAGGCGACGATCATCGTCGCCACCGGCGCCAGCCAGTTCGAGATGCTGCAGAACCTCGTTACCGCCAAGGATATCGACTGGTCGAAGGTCACCGCCTTCCATCTCGACGAATATGTCGGGCTGAGCGAAGCGCATCCGGCGAGCTTCCGGCGCTATCTGCGTGAGCGCTTCGTCGCGCCGCTCGACGGCAAGGTGACTTTCGTCCCGGTCGATGGCGAGGGCGATCCGCAGGCTGAAGTCGAGCGCCTGAACGCGCTGATCGGCGGGCGGCGCATCGATCTCTGCTTCGCCGGCATCGGCGAGAACTGCCATCTCGCCTTCAACGACCCGCCAGCCGATTTCGAGACGAAGAAGCCCTATATCGTCGTCACGCTCGACGAGGCCTGCCGTAACCAGCAATTCGGCGAGGGCTGGTTCGAGAGTCTTGAAGCCGTGCCCGAGCGGGCGATCTCGATGAGCGTCCAGCAGATCCTGAAGAGCGAGCTGATCATCCTGTCGGTGCCCGATGCCCGCAAGGCGAAGGCGGTCCGCGACGCGCTGGAAGGCGAGGTCTCGCCGCTGCACCCGGCCTCGATCCTGCAGCGCCACCCCAATACGGTGATGTTCCTCGATCCGCCGGCGGCCTCGCTGCTGAAGAAGGGCTGAGCCGGCCATGCCGCGCTCGCCCGGCCTCGTCGACCTCCAGGTCAACGGCTTCGGCGGCGTCGACTTCAACGATCCCGCGATCACCGCCGCCGATCTCGACCGGGCGCTGGAGGCGATGCTGGCGACCGGCGTCACCACCTGCCTGCCGACCCTGATCACCGCCCACCCGCACCAACTGCACGAGCGCTTCCGGGCGCTCGATGCCGCGGTTTCGCAAAGCCGCCTCGGCGCCCTGATGTGCCCGGGCTACCATCTCGAAGGTCCCTTCCTCAATCGGGCGCCGGGCTATCATGGCTGCCATCCGCCCGAGGCGATGACGGCGGCAACGCCGGACCTCGTCACCGAATTGGAGCGCGGGCTCGCCCGCCCGATCCTGATGGTGACGCTCGCGCCCGAACGCGACGGCGCGCTCGCCCTGACGAAGGCGCTTGCCGCAGCCGGCAAGATCGTCGCCATCGGCCATTCGGCGGCCGATTTCGATCAGGTCGCGGCCGCCGCCGATGCCGGCCTGTCGCTCTCGACCCATCTCGGCAACGGCCTCCCGCAGAGCCTGCACAAGCTCGCCAACCCGATCTTCGCCCAGCTCGCCGAGGACCGGCTGATGGCCGGCTTCATCGCCGACGGCATCCATCTTCATCCCAAGGCATTGAAGGCGCTGATCCGCGCCAAGGGGCTGGGCCGCTCGATCCTGGTCACCGATGCCGTGGTCGCCGCCGCCGCGCCCATCGGCCGCTATCATTTCGCCGGCATGGCGGTCGATCTGATGGCCGACGGCTCGGTCCGGCAAGGCGAGGGCCTGCTCGCCGGCTCGGCGCTCTGCCTCGACCAGGCGGTGCGGAACGTCGTCGCCTGGGGCATCGCCACCGCCGAGGAGGCGCTCGCCATGGCCTCGCGCCATCCGCTCGCCGCAATCCGGCCCGCGCTGCAGGCGCATGGCCTGGCCCTTGCGGAGACGCAGGTGGAGTGGTCCGATGATCTCTTCGCCGAGCGGGTCCGGATCGGGCATCTGGAGCGCCGCTACGAACGAGGGCGGTAACCGGCCTCGACGCCATAACAAGACGACAAAGCATAAAGGGGAACACGATGACCGACGATCTCAACGCCATCAGCCGCCGCACCGTGCTCGGCGGCCTCGCGGCTGTCGCCGCCGGCGGTCCGGCTTTCGCCGCTTCGCCGCCGCTGCCGACGAGCCCGGTCGTGATCAGCGTCATGGATGTCGGCGGTGCGCTCGCCTTGATGCAGAAGGCGTTCGAGGATTACCGCGCCGCCAATCCCAAGCTGGTCTCGCGCATCGCCTTCGTGAAGGCGCCGGCGCCCGAGCTCGCCAGCAAGCTCAAGGCGCAGCAGGATGCCGGCAAGGTCGATCTCGACCTGATCCTGACGGGCAGCGACGGTCTTGCCGCCGGGCTCGACCAGAAGCTCTGGCAGAAGATCCTGCCCGACTTCGCCGACAAGTTCCCGAACCTCGAGGCGAACTACGAGCCGGCCGCGCTCAACCTGCACAAGGTCCAGGGCGATGGCTTCGGCGTCGTCGTCAACTACTACCCCTCCGGCCCGCTGCTCGAATACATGCCGGACCGGGTCAAGACCCCGCCGACCACAGCCGAGGAGCTGCTCGCCTGGGCCAAGGCCAACCCGAACCGCTTCATGTATGCCCGCCCGACCAATTCCGGACCCGGCCGCACCTTCATGATGGGCCTGCCCTATATCCTCGGCGACAAGGACCCGCAGGACCCGGTCGGCGGCTGGGACAAGACCTGGGCCTATCTCCAGGAGCTCGGCCAGTACATCGAGTACTATCCGGCCGGCACCGGCGCGACGATGAAGGAGTTCGGCGAAGGCTCGCGCGACATCATTATCTCGACCACCGGCTGGGACATCAACCCGCGCGCGCTCGGCATCGTCCCGAAGGAGGCGAAGATCCAGACGCTGAAGGGCTTCCACTGGGTCTCCGACGCCTTCTTCATGTGCGTGCCCAAGGGTCTGCCCAATGACCGGCTCGCCGTGGTGCTCGACATCATGGCGCATGTCCTGACGCCGAAGATGCAGGCCTATTCCTATGACGAGGGCTATCTCTATCCGGGCCCGGCGGTGAAGAACGTACCGCTCTCGCTGGCGCCGGAGGCGAGCCAGAAGGTCATCGCCGAGTTCGGCCGGCCGGAATATGCCGACCTCATCGCCAACAACCCGATCGAGCTGCCGCTGAAGCCCGACAAGATGGTCGTCGCCTTCCGCAAATGGGACGAGCTCGTCGGCGCCAAGCGGGCCAAGTGAACCGAGGCGTCATTCTCGGGCGGCGCAAAGCGCCGACCCGGGAATCCCAGGACGAGAAGGCGTCGACAGGTGCTCCGGTCGGCCTGAGATGCTCGGGTCAAGCCCGAGCATGACGGCGCAGCAGCGGCGCATTGACTTCCCCTTCGCCTTGCGCTTTTCATCGCCATAGAGCGCATGGGGCGCCACCTGTCCGCGGCAAGGGAGCCTGCTCCCACCCATACCGACTGAAGAAGTCGCGACATCGCTTTCTTCCGGCCTGCTGAGCGGACATCAGGCGCATCTCGGAAGGAAGACCCATGTCCGCTCCCACCCGCGAACTCACGTCCCGCTCCAGCCTCGAAGCCACCCGCCGCCAGGCCAAGCGCTGGCTCAAGGAGATCGAGGCCGGCGACGCCCCGGCGCTCGCCCGTTTGCGCAGCCTCATCCCCAACCATGCCGGCGCGCCGAAGCTCCGCGAAGTCCAGCACGCGCTCGCCCGCGAATACGGTCTCGCCAGTTGGGCGGCACTGAAGCAGGAGCTGGCCACCCGCGCGCTCGCCGCGCGTGGCCAGGCCGCCATCGTCGCGCTCTTCCTGGAAAAATCGGCGCTGCGCTATGGCGTCAGACCGGGCACCGAAGAATGGGGGCAGTACGAGGCCGACCGGCCCGCCCGCGGCGCAATGGCGCAGCGCCTGCTCGAACGCCATCCGGAAATCGCCAGCGACAGCATCGACACCGCCGTTGCGGCGCATGACCTTGGCGCCGTCCGAGACCTCCTCGCCGCCGACTCCAGCCTCGCCGGCAAGCCGAGCGCGTTCGACGGCTGGACGCCGCTGCTGCGCCTCGCCTTCACGCGACTTCCAAGCGATGCCGTGCCCGGCAACGCCGTCCCGATCGCGCAGCTCCTGCTCGACCATGGCGCCGCGGCCAACGCCTTCTGGAGCGACGGCAGCAACCATTTCACCGCGCTGACCGGCGTGATCGGCGGCGGCGAGAACGGCCAGCCGGCGCATCCGCAGGCCGAGGCGCTGGCGCAGCTGCTGATCGCCCGCGGCGCCGATCCGCTCGATGGCCAGGCACTCTACAACAGCTCGCTCGGCGCCGACGAGACCTTCTGGCTCGATCTGCTCTGGGACGAGACGCTGAAGCGCGGTCAAGCTGCGCGCTGGCACGAGCGGTTGCGTGAACTGCCGGCGCCGCCGCTCGACTACCTGCTCGGCAATGCGGTGCCGCGCCAGCCGAGGCGCGCCGCCTGGCTGCTCGCCCATGGCGCCCGCGCCGACGCGGTCAACGCCCATTCGAAGCGCAGCCTGGTCCGGCAGGCCCTGCTCGACGGCCGCGACGACCTTGCCGCCCTGCTGCTCGACCATGGCGCGACACCGGTCGAACTCGGCGAGCGCGAGGCCTTCGTCGCCGCGATCGCCCGCGGCGACGAAGCGGAGGCGGCCCGGCGGCTCCGGTCCCATCCGGAGTTCCGCCTCGATCCCGGCCCGCTCCAGGTCGCGATCCGCCAGGACCGCCCGAAGATCGCGGCGCTGGGGCTGCGCCTCGGCATCTCGCCGGATGCCGAGGCGCGTGACGGCGTGCGCGCCTTGCACGAGGCGGCAGGCGCCGATGCGGCCGCCATCGTCGCCCTGCTGCTCGAGGCCGGCGCCGAGATCGACCCGGTCGAGCGCCGCTTCGGCGCGACACCGCTCGGCTGGGCCCATCACCAGGGAGCAGTTGCGGCGCAGGCCCTCCTCGCCGCGCGCAGCCGCGATATCGGCGCGCTCTGCCGCGCCGGCGAAGGCGAGCGGCTGGAAGCGCTGTTCGCCGGCGACCCGTCGCTGGCCAATGCACCGACGCGCTCCGGCGAGCCGCCCCTGTTCTGCCTGCCGGGCGATGATGCGAGCGCCGCCGACCTCGCCGAATTCCTGCTGACGGCCGGCGCCGACCGGCAGGCGCGCAATGCCGAGGGCCTGACGCCGGCCGAGGCCGCGCGCCGCCAGGGCCTGCTCGACACCGCCACCCTGCTGGAAGCTCCGGCGGAAACCTGAGCCAGTCTCGATCAGGCCGGATCCTCCGGTCCGGTCACGCCACTGAAAATTCATGCCAACGGCCTTTGGATTTGACGCTTGCGCGGGTCTGGCCGTCATTGCGAGGAGCGAAGCGACGAAGCAATCCAGGGGGACGTCGAGCGAGCCCTTCTGGATTGCTTCGCTTACGCTCGCAATGACGGAAAGGGTACCGCACCGGTCAAACGCGACAGCCGTTGTTTCACTCCTCGGCCGCGACCGCCCGCACCTTGCGGAAGGAGGGCAGCAGGATCAGCGCCAGCAGCACCACGGCGACGATGAGCAATGTAATGCTGATCGGGCTGAGGAAGATCGCCGCATTGCCGTTCGAGAGCAGCATGGCGCGGCGCAGATTCTCCTCCATCAGCGGGCCGAGGATGAAGGCGAGGACCAGCGGCGCCAGCGGGCATTTCAGCAGCGAGAAGACGACGCCCGCGAGCCCGAACAGAGCGAGCAGCGTCACTTCGAACACGCTGCTGTTCACCGTGTAGATGCCGATGCAGCAGAACAGCAGGATCGCCGGGAAGAGCAGCCGGTAGGGCACGGCCAGCAGCCGGACCCAGAGCCCGATCAGCGGCAGGTTGATCACCAGCAGCATTAGGTTGCCGATCCACATCGAGGCGATCAGCCCCCAGAACAGCTTGGGCTGGGCGCTGGCGAGGTTCGGGCTCGGCGCGATGCCGTGGATCAGCATGGCGCCGGCCATCATCGCCATCACCGAATTGCTCGGGATGCCGAGCGCCAGCATCGGGATGAAGGAAGCCTGGGCGCCGGCATTGTTCGCCGCCTCCGGCCCGGCGATGCCCTCGATCGCGCCCTCGCCGAAGCGCTCCGGCGTCTTCGATATCTTCTTCTCGATCGAATAGGCGGCGAAGGAGCCCATCATCGCGCTGCCGCCGGGCAGGATGCCGAGCAGCGCGCCGAGCCCGGTGCCGCGCAGCGCCGCCGGCCAGGCCGCGCGGAAATCCGCCCGCGTCAGGCGCAGCGCCGAGACCGCCTGGCGCTGTGCGCCCTCGGCCTGCGGCTTGCCGAGATTGAGCACGATCTCGGCGATGCCGAACACGCCCATCGACAGCGCTGCGATGCCGATGCCGTCGCGCAGTTCGGGATAGCCGAAGGTGAAGCGGTCGAGCCCGGTGTTGACGTCGGCACCGACCAGCCCGAGCAGCAATCCGAGCAGGATCATGCCGAAGGAGCGCAGCAGCGAGCCCTGGGCGAAGACGACGGCGGCGATCAGCCCGAGCACCATCAGGGCGAAATACTCGGCCGGCCCGAATTTCTGGGCGACGGCGGTGAGCGGCGGGCTGAAGAAGGCGATCAGCAGCGTCGTCACCGTGCCGGCGAAGAAGGAGGCCAGCGCCGCCGTCGCCAGCGCCGTGCCGGCCCGGCCGCGCTGCGCCATCTCATAGCCGTCGAGGCAGGTCACCACGGAGGAGGATTCGCCCGGCACCCGCATCAGGATGGCGGTGGTCGAGCCGCCATATTGCGCGCCGTAATAGATGCCGGCGAGCATGATCAGCGCCGCCGTCGGCTCGAGGTAATAGGTCAAGGGCAAGAGCATCGCCATCGTCGCGATCGGCCCGAGCCCGGGCAGCACGCCGATCAGCGTCCCGATCAGCGCGCCGAGAAAGCAGTACCAGAGATTGCCCGGCGTCGCCGCCACCGACAGACCCAGCCCGAGCGACTGCAGCATCTCGCTCATGACGGCCAGACCGGCATCGGCAGCCCCAGCGCGTAGCCGAAGAGCAGCGCGCAGAAGCCGGCGAGCAGCAGGGCGATCACCGGCACCTCGCGCCAGCGGCGCTGCATCTCGGCACCGGAGGCGAGGAAGACCGCGACGAGGCAGGTGACGAAGAGCCCGGCTCGCTCGATCAGCAGCGCGAACGCCACCACCGCCACGCCGATCCAGAACCCGGCGCGCAAGGGAAAGCCCGGCAGGCCGCGCTCGCCGCTCAGCCAGCCGCGCAGGGCGCAGGCGGACCCGACCAGGACGAGCCCGATGGCGACGAGGCGCGGCAGGTAGCCCGGCCCCATATCGCCGGCGCTGCCGGCCGGATAGCCGCGTCCGAGATAGAGCGCGAAGGTGCCGACCGCCATGAACAGGATGCCGGAGAGCAGCTGCGACATGCCCTCGCTCGCCTCGCCCTCCCGCACGGCCGGGCAATCCGGCTCCGTTTTCGTTGGTCGCTCGCTTCCGGCCGCCACGCTGCCTCCTCCCGTCCCATTTTTGGGTGTCGTTACACCGCCGGAGCTGGCCGGCACGGTCATTACCCTATAGGTCAGCTTTATATACTATTGACGCGGCCGCAAGAGGAATGCGATGGCAGTTCCAGGCTTCGGCAGTCCGGGACCACGCCATGACCATCGCCCAGATTCGGACCGTCGCCATTGACCAGGCCCTGACCGATCCGGAATGGCGCTTCGCGCAAGGGCCGCTGACCCGGATCCAGGGCTTCGCCGTCGTCCTGACCAGTGGCGAGGGCCTGTCCGGCCATGGCTATGTCCGCGCCATGCCGCCCTGGACCGAGCCGCTGGCGGCGATGAGGGCGAGCTTCGATCATCTCGCCGAGGCGCTGCCGGGGCAGGACGAGACCGCGATCGGCGAGATCATGGACGGGCTCGACCGGCGGCTCCATGGCGTCCCGACCGTCAAGGGCGGCATCGAATGCGCGCTCTACGATCTCAGGGCGCGGGCGCTCGGCGTGCCGCTGCACGATCTCTATGGCGGCAAGCGGCAGGACAGCTTTGCCAATACCCGCATCATCCCGCTGAAATCCGCGGCGCAGATGGCGGAGGTCGCCGAGACGCTGGTCGCCGCCGGCTTCAGGCATCTCAAGGTCAAGGTTTCCGGCGAGCCCGCGCTCGACATCGACCGTGTGCGCGCGGTCCGCGCCGCGGTCGGCCCCGAGATCCGGCTGATGATCGACGCCAACGAATCCTACACCCCGAAGCTCGCGGTCAGCACGATCAACGCCATGGCCCGCTTCGGGCTCGACCTGGCCGAGCAGCCGACTGCAGCAGCGGATTTCAGGAGCTTCATCGCGGTCGCCCGCGCGCTCGACGTACCGGTGGAGGCCGATGAGAGCGCCCAGGACCTGCCGTCGATCCTGCGCATCGCCGAGGCCGGCACCGTCGAATCGATCAATCTGCGCCTCCTCAATCTCGGCGGGCCGACGAAGACGCGCGAGGCTGTCGCGATCTGCCGGGCTGCCGGGATGGGCTTCCGCTTCGGTGCCGTGTTCGGCTCGAGCATCGTCCATGCCCACACCGTCCACCTCGCAGCGAGCCTGCCGCACCCGCGTTTCCCGCATGAGTTCTCGGAGATGGCGCTGCTGACCGGCGACCGTTTTTCCGGGATCGCCGTGGAGGGCGGCAGGGTCGCGGTGCCGGCCGGAGCCGGCACCGGGCTGGTTCTGGAAGGCTGACGAGCAAGCGCAAGGACAGCACCGCTTATACTCGGAAACACACCGTCATCCCGGACAAGCGGCTTTAGCCGCGCCGCTCCGGGATCCATCGTAAGATGCCGGCGCTCTACGATGGATCCCGGGTCAAGCCCGGGATGACGAGGTGTTTCCGAGCCAAGACCAAATGGGTTTCTACTCGAACTTCAGCCCCGCCTTGGCGATGATCTCGGCATAGATGCCGACATCGGTCTGGACCTGCTTGCCGAAGCCGTCGGCCGCCAGATAGGCCGGCTCGCCGCCGAGCCCGCGCAGTTTCTCCTGCGTCGCCGGATCGGCCATGACGCGGGCCAGCGTCTGGTTGAGCTTGTCGGCGATGGCCTTGTCCATCCCCGCCGGGCCGACGAGGCCGATCCAGGAATGGGCGACGAACTGCGGGAAGCCGCTTTCCTTCATCGTCGGCACGTCCGGGAATTCCGGCGAGCGCTTCTCGTTGGTGGTGGCGAGGATCCTGATCTTGCCGGCCTTGGCGAGTTCGCCGAGCTCGCCGCCGATCATCAGCGCGACATGGCCGGCGGCGATGTCGTTCAGCGCCGGGCCGCTGCCGCGATAGGGGATGTGCTTGATCGGCGCGCCCGAGGCGATCTTCAGGAGCTCGCCGGCGAGATGGCTGTAGGTGCCGATGCCGGAGGAGGCATAGCCCAGCGTGTCGGGCTTCTGCTTGGCGAGCGCGGTGAGTTCGGCGATCGACTTCACCGGCAGGCCGGGATAGGCGCCGATGAAGGTGAAGCCCTCGATCAGCCGCGCCACCGGCGTGAAATCCTTGACCGAGTCATAGGGCAGCTTCTTGTCGACATTCGGCAGGATCGCGAGCACGCCGGCCGAGCAGAGCAGCAGCGTATGGCCGTCCGGGGCCGCCTTGGCGACGAAGTCGGCGCCGATCGCCCCGCCTGCCCCGGCCCGGCTCTCGACCAGGAAGGGCTGGCCGAGATCCTTGCTCAGCGCATCGGCGATCAGCCGCGCCACCGCCTCGACCCGGCCGCCGGGCGCGAACGGAACGATCATCTTGACCGGCTTGGTCGGATAGCTCTGGGCGATCGCGCCGCCCAAGCCCGCCGTCATGCCCGCCGCCATGGCGGCGACGGTCGCCGCCAGCAGCGTCCACTTCCTGAATCCCATCACATCCTCCCCTTCTGCCACTTACCGCCGGGCTCAACATCCATTAGGCTAGCAATATATACTTTAGCGATCAAGCCGCACTCGAAAGCCGGGTCAGGCGTCAAACCGGTGGATTCCGGCGGGGCGTCGGCGAGCGGCGCATCCTGGGCCAATAGGATATGTTATTGGCTTTGAGATTCTCGGGGCTGGCGCCCCGCAACACGGAGCACCCGATGAGCGAGACGGTCGGCGTTCAAAAGAAGGCGGTGGATTTCAGCCGCAGCGCCGTGTCGCGCTATCTCCAGCTCACCACCCTGTTCCGCCGGCGGATCGAGTCCGGGCAATGGCCGGTGGGGCAGCAGATTCCCACCGTCGACGAGCTCGCCCTCGAATGCGGCGTGGCGCGCGCCACCATCCGCCAGGCGCTCGGCGTGCTCGAAGGCGAGCGCCTGATCGAGCGCTTCCGCGCCAAGGGCACCTTCGTCATCCGGCGGCCGCAGGAGGAACTCTGGTGCGAGGTCGGCACCGACTGGTCGGGCCTGCTGACCGCGACGCCGGGCGCGCTGATCGAGATCCTCTCCGACGAGACCGGCGCCTCGCCCCGCAGCCGGATGCACCCGATCGGCGACATCGCCCCGTCCTATCGCCATCTGCGGCGCCGGCACTGGCGCCATGAAGCGCCCTATCTGCTGGCCGACGTCTTCATCGACGAGCGCCTGACCGGCCGCATCCCGGCCGAGGCCTATCGGACCAAATCCGCCTTACGGCTGGTCCATGACATCCCCGGGCTGGAAATCGTCGACGCGCGCCAGACGCTGACCATCGGCACGGCCGACATGGAGACCGCCGAACTGCTCAGGACGCCGATCAACGCGCCGGTCGCCATCGTCCATCGCTCGGCCGTGGACCGCGACGGCAACCTCGTCTTCGTCGGCGAGGGCATCTATCGCGGCGACGTCGTCCGGGTCGACATCAAGCTGAAATAGCGCCGGCTGCTTTTCCCCTCGACAAGCCTGCCGCCGCTCGATAAAGGTCATATACCTAGTTCATTGCATAATAGAGATCGCCTGCCATGAAGCTGCACTGGTCGCCGCGCTCGCCCTTCGTCCGCAAGGTCGTGATCGCAGCCCGCGAGACCGGGCTTTTCGACCGGATCGAATGCGTCCGGACCCGGGTGGCGATGACGGCGCCGAACCGCGATCTCCTGCCCGATAATCCGCTCGGCAAGATCCCGACCCTGGTGCTCGACGACGGCAGCGTGATCTACGATTCGCGGGTGATCTGCGGATATCTCGACACGCAGCATGGCGGGGCCCGCCTGCTCCCCGAGGATGCCGGGGCGCGCCTTCGCGTGCTCTGCCGCGAGGCGCTGGCCGACGGTTTCCTCGACGCGCTGCTGCTCTGGCGCAATGAGCGCGACCGCCCGGCGGAAGCCCGCTCGCAGCCGCATCTCGACGCCTTCAGGCTCAAGAAGGGCGTGATCCTCGACCGGCTGGAGCGCGAGACCCCGACTTTCGCGGCGCTGCCCTTCGACCTCGCCCATATCGCGACGGGCTGCGCCCTCTCCTATCTCGATTTCCGCTTCGCCGACGAGAACTGGCGTGACGGGCACCCTGCGCTCGCCGCCTGGCATGAAGGCTTCGAGGCCCGCGCCTCGGTGCTGGCGACGCCGATCGTCGATGGCTGAGCAAACCATGCCGAGGAGCGCCTGACCATGGCCGGCCCACTCTCCCATATCCGCGTGCTCGATCTCAGCCGCATCATGGCCGGTCCCTGGGCCGGGCAGATCCTGGCCGATCTCGGCGCCGACGTGATCAAGGTCGAGCGGCCGGGCGCCGGCGACGATACCAGGAGCTGGGGCCCCCCCTTCCTCAAGGACCGCGACGGCAACGAGACCAGGGACGCCGGCTATTTCCTCGCCGTCAACCGCGGCAAGCGCTCGATCACGCTCGATCTCGACAAGCTCGAGGGCCAGGCGGTGGTGCGGGCGCTGGCGGCGCAGAGCGACATCGTGCTGGAGAACTTCAAGGTCGGCACGCTCGCCAAGTTCGGCCTGGACTACGACAGCCTGAAGGCGGTCAACGACCGGCTGATCTACTGCTCGGTCACCGGCTTCGGCCAGACCGGGCCGAAGCGCGATCTTGCCGCCTATGACTTCATGATCCAGGCGATGGGCGGGCTGATGAGCGTCACCGGCGAGCCCGACGGCAAGCCGGGCGGCGGCCCGGAGAAGGTCGGCGTGCCGATCGTCGACATCATGAGCGGCATGTATGCGGCGATCGCCGTGCTCGGCGCGCTCGCCCGCCGTTCGCAGACCGGCAAGGGCGACTATGTCGACATCGCCATGCTCGACGTCCAGGTCGGCTTCCTCGCCAACCAGGCGATGAACTACCTGATCTCCGGCAAGCCGCCGCGCCGCACCGGCAATGCCCATCCCAACATCCAGCCGCAGGACGTCTTCGCCTGCCGCGACGGCCATGTCGTGCTCGTCGTCGGCAATGACGGCCAGTTCGGCGCTTTTTGCGAAGCGATCGGGAGACCTGCATGGATCGCGGACGAGCGCTTCGCCCGCAATGGCGGCCGCGTCCGCAACATCGCCGTGCTGCGCCCGCTGATCGCCGAGATCTTCGCGACGCGCGACATGGCCGAGTGGATCGCGCTGCTCGAGCCGGCCGGCGTGCCCTGCGGGCCGATCAACACCGTGCCGATGGCGCTCGACGACCCGCAGGTGAAGCATCGCGGCATGCGCGTCGACATTCCCCATCCGGTCGCCGGCAGCGTGCCGCAGATCGCGAGCCCGATGCGCTTTCGCGAAGCCGGGCTGAGCTTCGAGCGCGCCCCGCCTCTGCTCGGCCAGCATACCGACGAGATCCTCCGCGAACTCGGGCTGGACGGCCCGGCCGACACCGCAATTCCTGCAGGAGCCTGACCTTGGCGCGCATCCCGCTTCCGACGCCGGCGACCATGACCCCCGAGCAGAGGCGGGTCTACGACACCGTCGTCTCCGGGCCGCGCGGCGTCCTGCGCGGGCCTCTGCTCGCGGCGCTGCACCGGCCGGAGCTCGCCGACAAATGGCAGCAGTTCGGTGAATTGCTGCGCTATCGCACCAGCCTGCCACCGCGCCTGAGCGAGCTCGCCATCCTGGTCACGGCGCGGCGCTGGAACTGCCAGCTCGAATGGTACCTGCACGAGAGCGTGGCGCGCGAGGCCGGGCTTTCCGGCGCGATCATCGCCGCCATCGCGCAAGGCCGGCGGCCGGAGGCGGCCGAGCCGGAGGAATACGAGATCCACGACTATTGCGCCGAGCTGCAGGAAACGCGCACGGTCGGCGAGGAGGCCTATCAGCGCGTCCTCAAGCGCTGGGGCACGGTCGGCGTGGTCGAGCTCACCGCGCTGGTCGGCTACTACACCATGGTGGCGATGACGCTGAACGTGCACGAGATCCCGCTGCCCGAGGGAGCGACGCCGCCCTTGTCGCCCTGCGCCGCATGAACGCCGTCGCCCCGCCGCCGCCGCGCCAACCCTCAGGCCCGCGTCATCCGCCGCCGGCCGGCGCGGTCGATGCCCATACCCATATCTTCGGGCCCATCGAGCACTTCGCACCGGTCGGGACGCAGAGCTACCCGCCGCCGCATGCGCCCTATGAAGCGCACGCCGCCATGCTGGCCACGGCCGGGCTCGCCCGCGGCATCGTCGTGCAGCCGGGCGTCTACGGCCAGGATTGCAGCGCGATCCTCGACGCGCTCGCCCGCAGCGAAGGCGCCCTGCGCGGCATCGGCGTCGCCGATGCCGCGCAGCCCGATGCGACGCTGGAAAGCTGGAACCGGGCCGGCATTCGCGGCCTGCGCTTCGTCGAGGTGCCCGACCCACGGACCGGCGGCCGCTGGGCCGGCAGCGTCGGCTTCGACGATCTCGAGCGCATGGCGCCGCGCCTGCGCGCACTCGGCTGGCAAGCCCAGCTCTGGGCCGATTGCGAGACGATCCTCAAAGCCGCGCCGATGCTGCGCCGGCTCGGCATTCCCGTGGTGATCGACCACATGGCCCGGCTGCAGACCGCCCGGGGCGTTGCCGATCCCGGCTTCCAGAACCTGCTGCGCCTGCTCGCCGACGGCGAAATCTGGGTCAAGCTCTCGCTCTGCCGGGTCTCGACGCGAAGGCCGGGCTATGACGATCTGCGCCCCTTCCACGACGCGCTGGTCGCGGCCAATCCGGAGCGGCTGCTCTGGGGTTCCGACTGGCCGCATGTCAACATGGGCGATGCCGCCCCCGATGTCGGCCATCTCATCGACCTGCTCGATGACTGGCTCGGCGACGACGGGGTGCGGCGGGCCATCCTCGTCGACAATCCCACGCGCCTGTTCGGCTTTGGGCGCGACTGAGATGCGCCGGCGCCACGCATTCGAAAGGACATCTCTGTGAGCGAAATCCTGGTCGAAACCCATGGCGAGGTCGTCCGCGTCACCTTGAACCGGCCGCCGGTCAACGCGCTGACCCTCGCGCTCTATGCCGAGATCGCCGACATCTTCGAGGAGATCGGCCAGCGCATGGACGTGCATTGCGCGATCCTGGGTGCAACCGGCGCCAAGGCCTTCTGCGCCGGGCTGGACCTCAACGAGTTCATGGCCGCCAAGGTCGAGGATGACGAGGCGCGCGCCGCGGTCGTCCGCCGCACCTTCAGCGCCATCCGCCACTGCGCCATTCCGGTGATCGCCGCGGTCAACGGCCCGGCGCTCGGCGCCGGCTGCGTCATCGCCTCGGTCTGCGACATCCGCCTGGCTTCCGAGAACGCCACCTTCGGCTTGCCCGAGATCAATGTCGGGCGCTGCGGCGGCACCGCGCATATGGGCCGGCACATTCCGCAGGGCCTGCTGCGGCGGATGTTCTTCACCGGCAAGCCGATCGGCGCCCAGGAGGCCTGGCGCGCCGGCTTCGTCGACAGCGTCTTCCCGCTCTCCGACCTCGGCGACGCCGCCCGGACGCTCGCCGACGTCATCGCCTCGAAGGCGCCGCTCGGACTGCGCCTGGGCAAGGAGGCGCTCAACCGGGTCGAGTTCATGCCGGTCGAGGACGGCTATGCGCTGGAGCAGACCTACAGCACCCGCCTCCTGCACACCGAGGATGCGCGCGAGGCCTCCCGCGCCGCGATCGAGAAGCGCCAACCTGTCTTCAAGGGACGTTGAGACCATGCTGAACCAGCGCATCGAGGGTTTGCGCGACTATCCCTTTCGCCGCCTGGCCGAGTTGATCGCCGGCGCGACGCCCGCCTCCAACCGCCCGCCGATCGACCTCTCGGTCGGCGAGCCGCGGCACCAGCCGCCCGGCTTCGTCAACGAGTTGATCGCCTCGCGCAGCGACAGCTGGAACCGCTACCCGCCGATCAACGGCACGCCGGAATTCCGCGCCGCCTGCGCCGCCTGGCTGACCCGGCGCTACAGGCTGCCGGCCGGCATGATCGACGCCGAGACGATGATCGCGCCCTGCGCCGGCACCCGCGAGGCGCTCTACATGGCCGCGACGGTCGCGATCAATCCGGACGGAGGCGGCCCCAGGCCGCTCGCTTTGATGCCGAACCCGTTCTACCAGGTCTATGTCGGGGCTGCCGTCCTCGCCGGCGCCGAGCCGGTCTTCCTCGCGGCGACCAAGGCCTCGAACTTCCTGCCCGATCTCGATGCGCTGACGCCCGAGACGCTCGACCGGACGCAGATCATGTATCTCTGCACCCCGGCCAACCCGCAGGGTGCCGTCGCCGACTTCGCCTATCTCGAGCGGGCCTTGCTGCTGGCGCGCAAGCACGACTTCCTGCTGGTCGCCGACGAGTGCTATTCGGAGATCTATTCGACCGACACCCCGCCGACCGGGGCGCTCGAGGTCGCAGCCGCGCTCGGCGGCTCGCTCGACAATCTGATGGTCTGCCACACCTTGTCGAAGCGCTCGAGCGCGCCCGGCCTGCGCTCCGGCTTCAGCGCCGGCTCGCCCCAGGCGATCGCCCTCCTGAATCGGCTGCGCACCTATTCCTGCGCCGCGACGCCCTTCGCCACCATGGAGGCGGCGACCGCGCTCTGGCGCGACGAGGCCCATGTCGACGAGACCAGGGCGCTCTACCGCGCCAAGTTCGACATCGCCGAGCGGCTGCTCGCCGGCCGCTTCGATTTCTACCGGCCGCAAGGTGGCTTCTACCTCTGGCTCAATGTCGGCGATGGCGAGGCCGCGACCCGCAGGCTCTGGGCCGAGGGCGGCGTCAAGGTCCTGCCCGGGGCCTATCTGACCAAGCATGGCGACGGCCCCAATCCGAGCCAGGGCTATATCCGCATCGCGCTGGTCTCCGATTTGGCGTCGACCGAGGAAGCGCTGACCCGGGTCGCCGCCTTGCTCTAAATCTTAAAGGTCAGTCTATTGACCTTTCAAGCTTGCGGCGGTAGCCTCCGCTGCCGATGGAACGAGGCCGGCGACGATGCGCCGCCGGCCTCCCCTGTCGAAGATCTCCGAAAGACCGCCGATGGCCATCACCTATGATCTCGTGAAGTCGGTCGCGGCGCAGCTCTACGAGGCGGCGCTGAAGAAGGTGCCGGAGGACACCAAGGACGCGCTGCGGCGCGCCTATGAGGCCGAGACCAAGGAGGTCTCGAAGAAGACCCTGGCCTTCATGCTGAAGAGCGCGATCAAGTCCGAGGAGAAGGACCATCTGGTCTGCTCGGATGCCGGCATCCCGGTCTATTTCGTCAAGCTCGGCAGCAATGCCCGGCTCGGCTTCGACATCAAGCAGGCGATCTCCGACGGCTTCGACCATCTCGTCGCGACGATCCAGCCGCCGATCCTGAAGCACGTCACCAACCCCCTGACCCTGGAGCGCGGCTACAAGGGCAAGGAGATGCCGATCACCACCTTCGACGTGATAGCCGGCGCCGACCATATCGACATCATGTGCTCGCCCAAGGCGCTCGGCTCCGGCCGCTGGGCGGCGCTCGAGATCTTCAGCTTTCCCTCGCTGGAGACGATCGAGACCTATGTCATGGATTGCGTGATGAAGGCCGGCTCGCAGCATTGCCCGCCGGTGGTCATCGGCATCGGCATCGGCGGCACCTTCGACTACGCCGCCAAGCTCGCCAAGGAGGCGACTTTGCGCCCGCTCGGCTCGCTCAATGCCGAGCCGATCCTCAAGGACATGGAGGAGCGCCTGACCAAGGCGGTCAACGCCACCGGCTTTGGGCCGATGGGCACCGGCGGCGACACCACCGCGCTCGCCGTCCACGTCAACTACGCGGCGAGCCACGGCTTCGTGCCGGTCGCTGTCTGCTTCAACTGCTGGATCAATCGGCGCATGGGCGCGCGCATCGGGGCTGACGGCTCCGTCAGCCTCTACGAGTAGCCGTCATGGGACAGACCTACACGCTGACCTTCCCGGTCGAGGAAGCCGATATCCGCAAGCTCGCGCTCGGCGACATGGTCTATCTCGACGGCGAGATCGTCATGACCGCCGGGCTGCCGACGCATCAGCGCATCATGAAATGCCTGGAGGGCGGCACCGAGCTGCCGACCGACCTGACCAATGCCGGCTTCTTTCATCTCGGCAGCTACAACACCGAGGAGAACGGCGCCTTCGACGTGCTCTACCTCAACCCGACGACGAGCACCCGGTTCAACCCCTATATGCCGACGTTGATCCGCGCCTTCGGCCTGCGCGCCGTCGGCGGCAAGGGCGGGCTCGACAGCGCCTGCGCGCAGGCGATGAAGGAGGTCGGCTGCGTCTATCTCTCCTTCCTCGGCGGCGGCTGCACCGTGCTCTCCGAAGCGATCCGCGAGGTCGTCTCGGTGAGCTGGAACGACATGATCTCGCATTACCGCATCGTGAAGCTGCGCGTGGAGCAGCTCGGGCCGCTGACGGTCGCGATCGATGCCCATGGCAACAGCCTCTACGACACGCTCCAGGCGAAGGCCGAGCAGGCGATGCCGGGGATTCTCGACGATTTGCGCGCGGCCCGCGCCGCCTCCGCCAGCACGGACAAGCCATGACCTCTGCCGCCGACACCGTCCTCGTCGTCACCCCGGTGCCGAAGGATCTGCGCGACGCGCTTTCCGCCGACTACCCGTTGCGCGACCATGTCCGCGGCGTTGACGGCGTCTGGCCGCCCGCGCCCGGCATCCGCGTCGCGCTGACGACCAGCATGGCCGGCGCCGACGCTGCCCTGATGGACGCCCTGCCCGATCTCGCGCTGATCGCCTGCCAGGGCGTCGGCCTCGACAAGATCGACCTTGAGGCAGCGAAAGCCCGCGGCATCACGGTCGCGCATACGCCCGACGTGCTGACGCAGGACACCGCCGACTTCGCCATCGCGCTGATCTACGCGACCTCGCGCAACATCGTCCGCGCCGACCGTTTCATGCGCGCCGGGCGCTGGGCGAGCGAGCGCATGGTCCCGTCGCGCCGGGTCTCCGGCAAGAGCTGCGGCATCGTCGGGCTCGGCCGCATCGGCGAGACGGTCGCGAAACAGGCAGCCGGCATCGGCCTGACCGTGCGCTATTCCGGGCCGCGCCCGAAGCCGGGCGCGCCCTATCCCTTCATCGCCGATATCGCCGAACTGGCGCGGCAATCCGACTATCTCGTCCTGACCTGCCCGGGCGGCCCGGCGACGCAGCACTTGGTCGACGCCAGCGTGCTCGGTGCGCTCGGCCCGGACGGCATCCTGATCAACATCTCGCGCGGCTCCGTCGTCGACGAGGCGGCGCTGATCGCGGCGCTGAAGGACGGGCGGATCGCCGGCGCCGGCCTCGACGTCTTCGCGGTCGAGCCGCAATTCGACCAGGCCCTGCTCGCCTTCGACAACGTGGTGCTGCAGCCGCACTACGCCAGCATCACCTTCGAGACGCGCAAGGCGATCATCGGAATGCTGCAGGCCGCGATCGCCGGCACTTTCGGGAACGGGATCTCCAAAGACTAGGCCTTCAACGACAAGAACGGGAGGACAACATGACATCGGCTTTCAAGGTCGCCGCGCTGGCACTCGCGGCGACGCTGCCGGCGCTCGCCGTCTCGGCGGGTACGCTCGAAGACACCAAGGCGCGCGGCTCGGTCAATTGCGGCGTCAGCCCCGGCGTGCCCGGCTTCTCGCTGCCGGACGCGCAGGGCAAATGGAACGGGCTCGACGTCGATATCTGCCGGGCGGTCGCCGCCGCGATCTTCAACGACGCCTCCAAGGTCAGCTTCACCCCGCTGAACCCGAAGGACCGCTTCGCCGCGCTCTCCTCCAGGCAGATCGACATCCTGGCGCGCCAGACGACCTGGACGCTGTCGCGCGAGACCACGGTCGCGCTCGATTTCGGCGCGGTGAACTACTATGACGGCCAGGGCCTGCTGGTCCGCAAGGCGCTGAACGTGAAATCGGCCAAGGATCTGGGCGGCGCCTCGGTCTGCGTCCAGACCGGCAGCACCAGCGAGCTCAACCTCGCCGACTTCTTCCGGGCCAACAGCATCAAATACGAGCCGGTCGCCTTCAATGCCGGCGACGAGGCGGTGAAGGCCTTCGAGGCCGGGCGCTGCGACGTGTTCTCGACCGACGCCTCGGCGCTGTTCGCCTACCGGCTGAAGCTCGCCGACCCGGCCGCCTTCGTCGTGCTGCCGGAGATCATCTCCAAGGAGCCGCTCGGCCCGGCGACCCGCAAGGGCGACGAGCAGTGGTCCGACCTGGTGAAATGGGCGCATTTCGCCATGGTCAACGCCGAGGAGCTCGGCCTCTCCTCGCAGAATGTCGACGAGCAGCTCAAATCGGCCAATCCCGAGATCAAGCGCTTCCTCGGCGTCGACGGCAATCTCGGCGAGGGGCTGGGCCTGAGCAAGGACTGGGCCTACCGGATCGTCAAGCTGGTCGGCAATTACGGTCAGTCCTACGAGGCCAATTTCGGTGCGAAATCGCGCCTCGCCATCCCGCGCGGCCTGAACAACCTCTGGACCAAGGGCGGCCTGCAATATGCCCCGCCAGTGCGCTGAGCCCCGAGGCGCCGCCCTTCTATGTAGCGACCGCCGGCTGGGCGGGCGCGCCCGCCCATTGGGTATGGGGCGGGATCGCCTCGCCCTTCATCACGATGGTGAGGCAGCCGAGCCTCGCATAGTCGCCGATGCTCGTGTCGTAGAGCACCGTGGTCAGCGCCGAGATCGCGCTGCCCTGGCCGATCTCGATGCGCCCGACCTTCATCACCCGGTCCTCGAACAGATGGGTCTGGAGATTGGAGGTCGCGTTGATCGCGGCATGGTTGCCGACGCGGACGCAGTCGAATTCGGTGATGTCGGTGCTGTCGAGGAAGACGCCCTTGCCGACCTTCGCGCCGAACAGCCGCATCGCCCAGGGCAGCATCGGCGTGCCGCGCAGGGCGTTGAGCAGCAGCGCCCCGGCGGTGCCCCAGTAGAGCGTCGTCATCGCCTCGGTGCGCAGCGCCCACCACGACCACAGGCCGTGATTGCCGGGCCGGTAGACCCCCATCATCAGCCATTTCACCGCCAGCACCACGCCGGCCAGGATGAAGGAGCAGGCGACGCAGGTGGCGATGAAGAGCGGCGCGAACTGCGCCCAGCTCTCTGCCTTCCCGAGAGCCGGGAACAGCACGTATTCGGCGGCGAAGGTGCCGAGCGTGATGAACATCATCGTCGGCATCGAGGCGCTGAACAGCTCGAATACCGCCCGCAGCGCGCGCCGCCAGGCCGGCGGCCTGAAGGTCTTGGCGATGTCGGCATCGTCGAAGCGCTGGCGGCCCGGCAGCAGGATCGGCGGGCTGCCGAAGCGCGTCTCGCCCGGCAGCATCGGCTGGCCGGCGGGCGGCTTCGACTTGATGCCGATCAGGGCGCCGTCGGGAATGACGACGCCGGACGGCAGCACGGCATCATTGCCGATGAACACCCGCGAGCCGGTGCGGACATGGCCGGATGTCATCCAGCCGCGGCGGACATCCTCGTCGCCCAGCACCACCTCGTCGGCGATAAAGCAGTGGTCGCCGATCTCGATCGTGTCGTAGCGCCCGGCGAAATTGGTGGCGATCTCGGTGTCCTTGCCGATCCTGGCGCCCATCAGCCGGTACCAGACCCGCATGTAGATGGTCGAGAATAGCGAGCTCAGGCTGTCCAGCATGACATCCGAGGCGAGCGCCACCGTCCATTTGCGCAGGGCGAAGCCGGAATGGATCGATTTCGTCCCGGCCGGCGCGCTCGGCAGCACGATCCAGCGGATCGCCGCCACCAGCAGCACCGTGCCGAGCATCATGATCATCGCCGTCGGCCAGGTCAGCACCGGCAGGAACCAGTGATAATCGACGCCGATCAACGCCTGCAGCACCGTGTCGTAGCGGTCGAACAGATAGAAGGCCGGGAAGATCGGCAGCAGGCCGAGCGCCGGCATCAGCAGCACCATCAGGCCGTAATAGGCGCTCTGCCCCGCCTGGGTGAGCGCCGAGGGCGCCGGCGCCTGCTGCGGCCAAGTAGCGGGGTCGACCGTGCCGACCTGGCGGCCGGGCGAACCGTCCCAGTGCTCGAAGGCGCCGACCCGCGTTCCGGGCGGCAGCGCGGTGAGGTCGGCGAGTTCCGCGCCCTCGCCGATGACGCTGTCATGGCCGAGCGCACAGGAGGTGCCGATATAGGCATCCCGGCCGATCGAGACCGTACCGATGACGAGCTCATCGCCGATCACCTCGGCATTGGCGATGCTGAGCTTGCCGCCGAGCGTGACGTCGTCGCCGATCTCGACGAGGTCGACGGCGCCGGCGTCGAAGCCGCTGAAATAGACCCGGCTTCCGACCTTCGCCCCGAGCAGGCGCAGGACGAACGGCGCCAGCGGCGTGCCCTGCATGCGGTTGAGATGGATGAAGGCGGTGAGCTGCCGCGCCAGCCACCAGCGGAAGAAATACACGCCCCAGACCGGATAGCGCCCCGGCCTGGTGCGCCACAGCACCAGCCGCTTGCCGACGATGCCGGCGACGACCACCGCCAGCGTCACCAGCATGTAGACGCCCATCAGCATCAGGATTTCGTGGAACTCGATCTTCTCGTCGCTCGAGATCAGCTCATAGGTCACGAAGATGGTGAGCCAGGGCCCGGTCAGCGCCAGCAGCAGCAGCGGCAGGCAGGCGAGCTGCGCCAGGCCACAGAGCATCCGGCGCAGCAGCGGCGCCGGCGTGAAGCTGAGGTCGAGCCGCTTGCGCTTCCCGGAAGCCTGCTCGCGCTCGTCGAGGCGGCTGGCGATCGCCCTGAGGCTGCGCAGGCTGTAGATGTCCTCCAGCGTGATGGCCGGCAGGTCCGGATTGCCGCGCACCGCCGCCAGGAAGGTCGCGGCGAGCAGCGAATGGCCGCCGAGATCGGCGAAGAAATCCGCGTCGAAGCCGATGTTCTGGCCCGGGAACAGCGGCTTTGCCGCCGCCAGCAGCGCCGCCTCCGTCGGCGTAAGCGGCTCCTCCTGCTCCTCGCTCTCGGCCGGCGCGCTGAGCGGGGCCAGCTTCAGCGCCTTGCGGTCGGCCTTGCCCGAGGTCAGGCGCGGCAGCACCGCCATCTCCTCGAAATGCGAGGGCACCATATAAGGCGGCAGGGTCTGCTTGAGCGCGCTCCGCAATTGCGAACGGTCGAGCCCGGCTCCGGCTTCCGGCACCACGAAGGCGACCAGCCGGTCGATGCCGTCGTCGCGGCGCAGCACCACCGTCGCCTGGGCGATGCCGGGCAGATCGGAGAGGCGCGCCTCGATTTCGCCGAGCTCGAGGCGGAAGCCGCGCAGCTTGACCTGGTCGTCGATGCGGCCATGGAACAGAATCTTGCCGTTCTCGGCGACGCTCACTGCATCGCCGGAGCGATAGAGCACGGGATCATCGGCCACCGGCCCGAACGGATTCGCGATGAATTTCTCGGCCGTCAGCTCCGGCCGCCCGAGATAGCCCTGCGCGACGCCCGGCCCGCCGATCAGCAGCTCGCCCTCGACGCCGGGGCCGACCAGCCGCATCTGCTCGTCGACGACATAGCAGGTGTAGTTCGGGATCGGCACGCCGATGGTCACCGCCTCCTCGGGCGTGACCTCGTCGACCGTCGCCACCACGGTCGCTTCCGTCGGGCCATAGGAGTTGAAGATCTTGCGGCCCGGGCGGCACCAGCGCTGCTTTACGGAAGGCGGGCAGGCCTCGCCGCCGAGAATGATGATGCGCAGGCTCGGCACGTCCTGCGGCAACATCGCCAGGAGCGTCGGCACCGTATCGAGCACGCTGATGCCGGCCTCGTTCATCAGCGCCGGCAGCCGCTCGACCTCGCCGAGCACCTTGGCGGAGGCGACCCACAGCGTCGCGCCGACCAGATAGGGGACGAAGATCTCCTCCAGCGACAGGTCGAAGGCGACCGAGGCGCCCTGGAAGGAGACGTCGTCCTGCGTCATCCCGTAGATCGAATTGGACGAGCGCAGATAATGGCAGATGTTGCGGTGCTCGATGACGATGCCCTTGGGCTTGCCGGTCGAGCCCGAGGTGTAGATCGCATAGGCCGGCATTTCCGGCGTGACGCCGTCGGCGCGCAGGTCGAGCGGGCCGCCCTCGCCGCCTTCCGCCATGAGGTCGAGGCAGTGGCGCGCCGTTGCCGGCAGCGCGCGGTCGAGCTTTCCGGCGGTCACCGCGTCTGTCAGGATGATTTTCGCCGCGCAGTCGCTCAGGCATTCGCCGATCCGCTCCGGCGGCGCGTCGACATCGAAGGGGATATAGGCCGCGCCGCTCTTCAGGATGCCGAGCAGCCCGATATGCAGGTCGAGCGAGCGCGACATCCACAGGCCGACGAACTGCCCGGGCTTCACACCTTGCGCCCGCAGCGCCCGCGCCACCCGGTCGGCCTGCGCGTCGAGCTCGGCATAGCTGACGCGGCGGTCCTCGAAGACGATCGCGATGCGCTGCGGCGTCCGTGCCGCTGATGCCGCGAAAATCTCGGAAAGCAGCTCGTCCCGCAGCAGCGAGGGATCCACGACGCCACGCAGCACGCCGGCACGGCTGCCGCTTACGGACATGTCCATCGAACCCACCCCCGCGTGCCGGCGCGCACGGCCGCTCCGGCCGCGCCGGTGCAAGGCGGCAATGCGATGCTCCGGCATCGCCGCCATCAGTAGGGGCTGCGGAGTGTAGATTGCGTTATCGCGCGGCGGGAAAAGCGCGGCGATGGCGACGAAAAGGCCGCCCCGGTTCAGTGGGCGGCCAGGTCATGCGTTTTGGCCTCGTTTGACGGCTCAGGCCGAGCGATACCTCGGATAAGCCGGCTAACGACTTTTTCGACTAACCTACTCGCCGCCGCCGATCGCAGTTTTCTCATCCGGTTTCGGATTTGGCTTATCGGCCGACCCGGTGTCCTTGTCGGATTCCGGATTGATCGACACCGAACTCGTCGAATCGTTATCCGGCGCGCCCTGAATCTTTTTTACTTTCCGTTGCTCTTCGGGCGTCAACTTGTTTCCGCTTCCGTCGCGCATGGTGGCCTCCTGTTGTGCCCCCCCTTGCGATTGAACGGCTGGCTTGCTCGGCGGTTCCGTGCCGGTGGTCGAGCCCTTCAGTTTGGCAGCGCCGGCCCGCAGGGGCCGGCGCTGTAAACTACGCGGCCTTCCAGCGTCCTTTGGGGACCGTCTTCACTGCCTTCCTGCCCAACCTGGCGGCCTTGGCTATCTGCGAGCGGGCTTCGGCATAGGCCGGCGCCGTCATCGGATAATCGGGCGGAAGGCCCCATTTGATCCGGTATTCGTCAGGTGAAAGCCCGTATTTACTGGCGATGTGACCTTTCAGAATCTTGAAGGATTTGCCGTCTTCCAGGCAGATGATTGCATCAGGCCTGATCGACTTGTTAATGGGCACAGCAGGAACCAGCTTCTCTGCAGCGGGCGCCGCCGTTTCCTTGCCGAGACTGCTCAGAGCGGCGTGAATGCTCACGATCAGGCTGGGAAGCTCGGACGTGGGAATAGAGTTATTCATAACATACGCAGCGACGATGTCGGCCGACAGGCCAACAACGTTAACGTTGTCATCTGGCATTTGGCTCTCCTAACGGGAATCCGCTCCTTGCGGATGCTATTCAAGATCGTCAGGGGGCGAGACCAGTCGCCAAATCAATTCGTGATTGCGAAAAATATAGGCATCCGCCAAACGGCGGATTCAAAATGTACTCAGACGATTACAGTGATCCATTTAACCAATCCCTAA
Organism: Allobosea sp.; assembly: GCF_036675845.1. GTDB lineage: Bacteria > Pseudomonadota > Alphaproteobacteria > Rhizobiales > Beijerinckiaceae > Allobosea. Next base: position 36,362 of record NZ_JAKFED010000087.1, read on the forward strand.
TCCTCGAACCTGGCGGTGGCCAGTGCGTTCGGCGCGTCCACCATGGTCGTGGAGCGCTGGAGCCGAATCCGATCAGATTGAATCAATCTGATCGGTGAATCCGTCTCTAACCTATTGATAGAGAACGCATGATCTGACCAGGTTGCGTAGCAATCTGATCGGCGCGTGCTCTGGCCGGATGCGGTAGGCTTAGAAGTTGGCGTGGCAGCTTAGCGCCAGCCGGCGCGGCATTCGACGGGCTCGACCACCGCCTTGCCCCGCACGATAATAATCCGCTCCTTGACGCCATCGGTACGGAATCGAATGACGCCTTCGCCCCAGACCTCATCCATGACGTAAGCGGGCAAGCCGGCGCGCAGGGTCTTTTCGATCGCACGAGCGCGAAACTGCTTCATCTGCTCTTCGTACATGGGCGGCTCTCCTGCAGTGGGCGACCGAGAAGCAGGCTACGTCGTGACCTCCGCCATGATGGCTAGCGCCGAGAACACAAAAAGAGCGAAGGCGGCCAAGGTTATTTTGGCGTCCATGGGGATATTGTGCATCCATAGGCCTCTCGGTTCAAGGATGCATGCGCAGTAGAAGTCATGGATGACAGTCGAGTGACGCCAGGTGGCTTGAGCGCTGGGGGGCAAGAGCCGGCGGGCGATGTCAGGCCGGCATCGCGGCCATGCAAAAGCCTGATTTTGCCTGCTCTGACCGCAACCGGACCGGAGCAGACCGCAACCGGCTCACTTTTTTGGAAAACGCTGACATGCGCATGACTGCTCTGGCACTCGCCGCGACAACCCTCATCCTCGGCGCCTGCGGCAACACCGTCGAGCAGCGCATCGGCGGGGCAGCTGTTGGTGCCGGCACAGGCGCAATGGTCGCTGGACCGGTCGGTGCCGTCGTCGGCGGAGCCGCCGGCGCGCTCACCGGCCCCTCCGTCACCCGCACGGTACGCCGCGCTTCGCGCTGATCGGCAGATTTGCTGTAGGCAGGGCCAAGCAGCAGCGCTGGGACAGGAAGAGGGAAGAAGCCTTACAGGCTCAGTTGGCGCGAATGGCGCTCCCACGGGGAATCGAACCCCGGTTTTCGCCGTGAGAGGGCGACGTCCTGACCGCTAGACGATGGGAGCAGCGCGGCAAGGCCGTTCGTATAATCGCGCCTCGCGCCCGCCGCAAGCCCTTCCGTGAGCTTGCGGCAGAAAAGCTGCATGGGGCCCGCCGCGCAGGCTTCGCCATCGCTGCGCCGCCACCGGCGCCATCTTCGGCAAGGCTCGCGCCGCCTCACCCCGCCACTGGCGCGCCCGCCGGCCGGCCCAGCGCCGGATAGTCGGTATAGCCCTTCGCGTCGCCACCATAGAAGGTCGCCGCGTCGGGCTCGTTCAGCGGAGCGTCGAGGCGCAGCCGCTCGGGCAGGTCGGGATTGGCGATGAAGAGCCGACCGAACGCGACGAGATCGGCCTCGCCCTTCGCCACCGTCTCGACGGCGAGCGCGCGGGTGAAGCCGTTATTGGCGATGTAGGCGCCGCGGAAAGCTTTGCGCAGGGCCTGGTAGTCGAAAGGCAGGTAGTCGCGCGCCTCGCGCGTCGCCCCCTCGACGACATGGATGAAGCCGATGCCGCGGCGGTCGAGCTCCTGCACCAGATAGCCGAACACCTCCTGCGGATTGCGGTCGCGCGCATCATTGGCGGGGCTCACCGGCGAGATCCGGATGCCGACGCGCTCCTTCGGAAAGACCTTGGTCACCGCATCGACCACTTCCAGCGTCAGCCGGGCGCGGTTGGCGATCGAGCCGCCATAGGCGTCGTCGCGCTTGTTCGAGCCGTCGCGCAGGAACTGGTCGAGCAGATAGCCATGCGCGCCATGAAGCTCGACGCCGTCGAAGCCGGCCGCCTTGGCGTTCTGCGCACCCCGGACGAAATCGGCGACGATGCCGGGAATCTCGTCGAGCCGGAGCGCGCGCGGCTCGGAAACCTCGGCGAAGCCGCTCTCGATATAGGTCTTGGTCTTCGCCTGCAGCGCCGAGGGCGCGACCGGCGGCTGGTTGCCGGGCTGCAGCGAAAGATGGCTGACGCGGCCGACATGCCAGAGCTGCATGAAGATCACGCCGCCGGCGGCATGCACCGCGTCGGTCACCGTCTTCCAGCCGGCGATGTGCTCGTCGCGATAGATGCCCGGTGTCCAGATATAGCCCTGGCCCTGCTGCGAGATCTGCGTCGCCTCGGTGATGATCAACCCGGCGCCGGCGCGCTGGCGGTAATACTCGACATTGAGCGCATTCGGCGCATCATCATGCTTGTTGGCGCGGTTGCGGGTCAGCGGCGCCATCACCACGCGGTTCTTCAGTTCGAGATCGCCGAGGCGGAAGGGCGTGAACAGGGCGGGGAGCGAAGGGCTGGGCAAAGCACCGGAATGACTCATCTTGGCGATCCTTGTCGGGAAGCGGCCGGGCGGCCGGGTGGGACGGGAGCGGCACGCCGGCCTCCTGGCCGGGTGCGCGCCTTCCCGCTTGAGATAGGGCGAGCTTCGCCGATTGTTATGGGCTGGCAAGACCTCCCGGCGAGAAACGAAGATCCATCCTCCAGTCGGGCGCGGGCGGCATGAGCCTTCCGCAAACGCCGCCAGGGACGATGGCAATCCTCTCCGGCCGCGCGCTACACGCCGGCCGGCGCTGGTTCGGTGCCGGGCTAAAAGGCGTCATCGGACTGGTCTATCCGCCGGCTTGCGTCGCCTGCCGCGCCGCCACCGGCGAGGCGCAGGGGCTCTGCGCGCCCTGCTGGGCCGGGATGAGCTTCATCGAGCGGCCCTATTGCGAACGCCTCGGCACGCCTTTCGAGGTCGATCTCGGCGCCGGCCTCTTCTCGCCGGCGGCGATAGCCGACCCGCCGGTCTTCGCAAGGGCGCGCGCCGCCTGCCGCTTCGACGGTACGGCGCGCGAACTGGTGCACCGGCTGAAATATGGCGACCGGCTCGAGCTTGCCCTGATGCTGGGGCGGATGACGGCGCAGGCCGGGCGCGAGCTCGCCGCCGAGGCCGATCTCGTCGTGCCGGTGCCGCTGCATCGCTTCCGCCTGTGGACGCGCCGCTTCAACCAGGCGGCGGCGCTGGCCGAGGTGGTGGCCAGGCAGGCCGGCCTGCCCTGCGAGCGCCAGGCGCTGGCCCGCGTCAAGCGGACGCGGCAGCAGATCGGGCTGACGCGGGCGCAGCGGGCGGAGAACCTGCAGGGCGCCTTCAAGGTCGCGCCCGCCATGCGCGCCCGGCTCGAGGGCAGGCGGGTCCTGCTGGTCGACGATGTGCTGACCACCGGCTCGACCGCCAATGCCGCGGCCCGCGCCTTGCTGCGCGGCGGCGCCAGCGCCGTCGACGTGCTGACCTTCGCCCGGGTCGTGACGGAGGCGTGAGCGATCCCTATATAGCAGCGCAGAGGATGCGAACCGGATCAGGACGATGCCGCCAGTTACGATCTACACCACCAGCACCTGCCCCTATTGCCACGCCGCCAAGGCTCTGCTGAACAAGAAGGGCGTCGCCTTCGAGGAAATCGGCGTCGACGGCAAGCCCGAGTTGCGCCGGGCGATGACGGCCAGGGCCGGCGGACGCACCTCGGTGCCGCAGGTCTTCATCGGCGGGCGCCATGTCGGCGGCTCCGACGATCTTCACGCCCTCGACGCCGGCGGCAAGCTCGACGCCCTGCTGGCTGCATGAACGAGATTGCCATGAGGAGACGGCCATGACCCGCACGAGCTTCATCGCCGCCTGCGTCCAGATGCGCTCGACGCGCGACCCGCTGCGCAACCGCGACGATGCGGTGCGGTTGATCGGCGAAGCCGCCGCCGCCGGGGCGCAGTTCGTCCAGACGCCCGAGGTCACCAATCTCTGCGAGCGCGACACGAAGCGCCTGCGCGAGACCTGCCAGAGCGAGGAGGCCCATGACGTCCTCGCCGGCCTGCGCGAGGCGGCCCGCGACCGGAAGATCTGGCTGCAGATCGGCTCGATCTCGGTCCAGGCCGGCGAGAAGATCGCCAACCGCGCCTATATGATCGACCCCGAGGGCAACATCGCCGCCCGCTACGACAAGGTCCATCTCTTCGATGTCGACCTGCCCAATGGCGAGACCTGGCGCGAGTCGAACACCTTCAGCGGCGGCGAGCGCGCGACCCTGGTCGAGACGCCCTGGGGGCTGGTCGGGATGTCGATCTGCTACGATGTCCGCTTCCCCTATCTCTACCGCGCCGAGGCCGAGGCCGGTGCCTTCATGCTGACCGCGCCGGCCTGCTTCACGCGCCAGACCGGCGAGGCGCATTGGCAGGTGCTGCAGCGGGCCCGCGCCATCGAGAACGGCGCCTTCATGGTCTCGGCCGCGCAGGGCGGCCTGCATGAGGACGGCCGCGAGAGCTATGGCCATTCGATCATCGTCGACCCCTGGGGCCGGGTGCTGGCGGAAGCCGGCAACGAGCCGGGCGTGATCATGGCGGAGATCGATCTCGCGCTGGTCGCCGATGCCCGGGCCCGCATCCCGACCCTGCGGCACACCCGTTCCTTCGCGGTCGAGACCAGGCGCGCCGAGAGCCCGCAGCGCGACGCCGCCGAATGACGCGGCACAGCGGGCTTGGCGCGGCAGGCGCGCGGCCCCATCTCAGGTGCATCGCGCCCAAGCAAGAAACGACATGATCCGCTACGCCCTCATCTGCGACAATGGCCACGGCTTCGAGAGCTGGTTCGCCAGTTCCTCCGGCTTCGACGAGCAGGCGAAGCGCGGCCTGGTCTCCTGCCCGTTCTGCGACAGCGCCAGGATCGAGCGCGGCGTCATGGCGCCGGCCGTCGCACGCACCGACCGCGGCTCGCACCCGGCCGAGGCGGCCGAAACGCCCGCCCCTGCCGCTGCTGCATCCGCGCCGGCTGCGCCGGCTCCGGCCCCCGTTGCGCTGATGGGCGAGAAGGAAGTCGCCTTCCGCGCCATGCTGACCGCCCTGCACGAGCATGTCGCCAAGAACGCCGAGCATGTCGGGCCGCGCTTCGCGCAGGAGGCGCTGAAGATCCATCACGGCGAAGGCGAAGACCGCGCCATCTATGGCGAGGCGACGCCGGACGATGCCCGCATGCTGCATGAGGAAGGCGTCGAGTTCCTGCCGCTGCCGAAGCTGCCGGGCACCCGCAACTAGCTCAGAGCTTCTCCAGCGCCGGCACCTTGAAGGTCTCGACCGTCGAGGCGCCGGCGGCGAGCAGCTTCTCCCATTCGCCCTCGGCCTTGACCCGCGCCAGGCAGGGCGCGAGCTTCGCCTCGGCGAGCGCATGCGGCACGAAGACCAGCCCGTCATCGTCGCCGACGACGAGGTCATGCGGCTGGACCGCGACACCGCCGAAGACCACCGGCCCGTTGACGATGCCGCGCTCCATCGAGGACGGGCCGCGCGGCATGATCCAGCGCGCGAAGAAGACGAAATCGGGCCATTGCGAGACCGGCCCGGCATCGCGCACCGCGCCGTCCACGACGACGCCGGCAATGCCCTTCAGGCGCGCCGCGCCGCCGAGCAGGTCGCCGATCATCGCCGCGTCGCGCCGTCCGTCGGCCGCGACCACCACCACGTCGCCGGCCTGCGCCAGCGCGATGGCGTGGTGCACCGGGCCGTAATCGGCCGGCTCGCACCAGGCGGTGATCGCCTGTCCGACCAGCCGCTTGCCGGGTGCGAAGGGCCGGATCGGCCGGATGCGCGGATCGGCATGGCCGGAGCCGCCGAGCTGGTCGGCGATCACCGAGCTCGGCACCGCCTTCCAGGCCTCGACCAGCGCGTCGGGCAGGCGGGGATTGGCGGGCGTGGCGAGACGGGTCGGCATGGCGATGTTCCCCTGATTTCCGTTGGACTGGTTCGTTGAGACGCGCGTCATCCCGGGCAAGCGCAGCGCAGACCCGGGATCCATCGTAGAGCGGGGAGCCTTCCGATGGATTCCGGCGCTTCGCGGAGTTTATCCTTGGGCCGACCGAAGGTCGGACCCGAGGGCTGCGGCCGGAATGACGGTTGCCTAATGGATCTCGTCAAGCCGCCCGGCCGGGCCGCGCGGCGAGCTGGCGCCGGACCGCCTGCGCCAGCCGGCGCACGCCCTCGGTCAGCACCTCGGGCGCCGAGCGGGTGAAGTTCACCCGCATCGCGCTCTTCAGCGCCCCCTCGGGATCGAAGACGCTCGACGGCACGAAGGCGACCTTCTCCTGCAGGGCATGGGCATAGAGCGCGTCGGTATCGATCTCCGGCGTCCTCGCCCGCATCCAGACGAACATGCCGCCGGGCGGCACCTCCCATTCGAAACATTCGCCCAGATGCTCGCCCGCCGCCGCGCAGAGCGCATCGCGCCGCTCGCGATAGGTCGCGACGATTTGCGGGGTATGCTGCGCCTCGAAATCGCTCTCGATCATCTCCAGCGCCAGCGCCTGCGTCAGCAGGCTGGACGCGATGTCGGTCGACTGCTTGGCCAGCGCCAGCGCCGCGATCATCGAGGCCTCGGCGACGATCCAGCCGACGCGCAGGCCCGGCGCCAGGCTCTTCGACAGCGTGCCGAGATAGATCACCGGCCCGGCATAGGCGCCGTTCGGCTGGCGCGCGGCGTGATGAGCGAGGATACCCGGACCGGCCGGCCCGTCGAATTGCAGCGGCAGGTATGGATCGTCCTCGACCAGCCAGGTTCCCGCCGCCAGCACCTTGTCGAGCAGCGCGGCGCGCTCGGCCTGCGAGACGAGCACGCCGGTCGGGTTCGAATAGTTCGGCACGGCATAGACGAACTTGGCCTGCCGCAGCGCCGCGTCATGGCCGGGCCGCTGCAGGCTCCAGTCGAGCTTCTCATAGCGCGGCGCCCGCGGCCGCCAGGCGTCGAGCGCGCCGAGATAGGTCGGGAATTGCGAGACGATCAGCTCGCCGGGATCGACCAGCACCTTGCCGACGAGGTCGAGCCCCTGCATCGCGCCGGTGGTCAGCAGCACGTTTTCCGGGCCGAAGCGGCGCCCGCTGCTCGCCGAGACCCTTGCCGCGACCGCCGCCCGGAGCGCCGGAAGCCCCTCGATCGGTCCGTATTCGAAGATGGCGGAGCCCCAGCGCGTCAGCGACCGCTCGCTCGCCGCGGCGATGGCCTCGACCGGATAGAGCTCGGCTGCCGGCAATCCGCCGGCAAGGCTGACGAAATCCGCCTGGCCGCCGATCGCCATGAACTGCTGGGTGATGCTGTTGCCGGTGGAGAGCCAATGGGCGAGCGCCGGACGGCCGGCGCTCGGTTCGGAAACGGTCATGCTGCTCCCTGCGACTGCGGATGATCGCCGCGACCCTACAGAGCCTGCCGCCCTCGCGAAACCGCCGCGGGCGCATGGCGCCGCCCCGGCGCGGCAGTGGCCAGCCGGTGCGGGCCGGGGCATAAGCGCGGGAAAAGGGAGCAGAGCAGCATGCGCATCGTTGACGTCCGCGAGATCACGCAGCCGATCGCCTCGCCGATCCGCAACGCCTATATCGACTTCTCCAAGATGACGACGAGCCTGGTCGCCGTCATCACCGATGTGGTCCGCGACGGCCGCCGCGTCGTCGGCTACGGCTTCAACTCCAACGGCCGCTATGGCCAGGGCGGGCTGATCCGCGAGCGCTTCGCGCCCCGCCTGCTAGACGCGGACTGGCGCGAGCTGCTCAACGAATCCGGCGACAATCTCGA
>NZ_JAKFED010000004.1:0-2028 GCF_036675845.1 Allobosea sp.
GGTGAGGCCGCCGACCACGGCGCCGATCGCCGCGCCGCGCCAGCCGCCGACCGCGCCGCCGATCAGGGCGCCCGCGCCGGCGCCGAGCGCGCCGCCCGTCGCGACACGCTCCTGCGAGCCGGTGCAGCCGCCCAGCGCGAGGGCGCCGGCGACGAGGATGGTTCCGACTTTCAAGGTCTTGGCATGCATTTACGTCACCCCACTGCAAGGTTGCTTCTTTGAATCATGGCGCTTGCAGCTGTCATTGTCTTTGCGACCGGCTGGGCGCTTTTCGCCGAACCGCCCAAAACATGCAGCACCACACGCGCCATCTGTCCCATATCGCCCATTTCCGGGCAAGTGGCGCAATTATGGCAGACACTTGTGCCAATAGCGGCCGCGCCCTTCGGGAAGATGCGGCCGGAACGAAGCAGAAGCCCGTCGCCGCAAGGCGTTGCCGCGGGGTTTCGGACACTTCACGACAGGGCGGAACACGGCGACATCTTGTCGGCGAGGTGTTTTTTCTTGGGTACCGTGGTTAACTCGCCGCACTCGACTCAAGCGATCCTATGCCAGATCACGCGCCAATCGGATTGCTGCGCAATCCGATTGGATCATGCGTTCTCTATCACTGCTTTAGAGGCGGATTCGGCTCTAGGTTTCCCGCTGGCTTGCCGCGGCTCGATCATGCCACTGCTGCGCGCGGCGTCACGCGCATCGGCATGCCGTCGCGCGGGCGCAGGGTCACACGCTGCACCGGCATGGGCGGCTCCTCGCCGGCATAGTCGAAGCGCAGCGTCCGCAGCAGGGTCGCCAGCACGATCGCGGCCTCGACCATGGAAAATTGCTGGCCGATGCAGACGCGCGGCCCGGCTCCGAAGGGCAGGTAGGCATAGCGGTCGATCGCTTCGCGCGCGCCGGGCAGGAAGCGCTCCGGCCGGAAGCGGTCGGGTTCGCGCCACAAGGTCTCGTGCCGGTGCAGCAGATAGGGCGAGATCACCACCAGCGCGCCTCGCGGGATGAAGCAGCGCCCGCCGGCGGCATCGTCGGCCAGAGCCGTGCGCGACAGCGAGGGCACCGGCGGGTAGAGCCGCATCGCCTCCTCGATCACGGCGCGCGTCAGCGCGAGGCCTGAGCCGGCAAGGGCGGCCGCCGCCAGGTCGTCGCCGGCGGCGTCGATCTCGGCCTCCAGTGCCTCCCGCGTCTCGGGCGCCTGCGACAGCAGATAGAGCGACCAGGTCAGTGCGTTCGCGGTGGTCTCGTGGCCGGCGCCGATGAAGGTGACGATGTTGGCGCCGATCTCGGCCTTGCTCAGGCCGGTGCCGGTTTCCGGGTCGCGGGCGGCGAGCAGCGCGTCGAGCAGGTCGGGCGCATTGCCGGCGACGGGCGCTTCTGCGCGCAGCGCCTGCCGCTCCGCGATGATCGCCTCGACCTGCGCTTCGAAGAAGGAGATCGCCGGGCGCGCCAGCCAGCGCCCGAGGCGCGGCACCCAAGCCGGCGCGCCGAAGACGTCGAGCGGGTCGATCCTGCCTTGCGTCTCGAAATAGCGCGTCAGCGCCTTGCCGAAGGCGTCGGCGCCGCCGGCAATGGCGTTCGAGAACATGGTTTCGGCGAGGATGTCGAAGGTCACGCGCGTCATGTCCCGCGCGATGTCGACGATCCGGCCGCTGCGGCGCCGCGCCATGCGCCGGGCTGCCGCCTCGGCCGGGACTCGCATCCGCCTGGCGAGGGCGGCGACCGCGCGTGGCGTGAACAGCGGTGCCAGCGTCCGGCGCGCCCGTTTCCAGGCGTCGCCCTCGGCGGTCAGCAGACCTTCGCCGAGGCCGGGCGCGAGGATGGCCCGCTGCAGGTCGTCCTTGCGGTAGTTCCCGGCGTTCTCGACCAGGACATGGCGGATGGCGATCGGGTCGGACAGCACGACGCCATAGCCGAAGATGCCGTCGCCGGCGACGATGGGCTCGCGGAAATGGCGCCGCCGCCAGATCGTCAGCGGATTGCGGCGCAGGCGAAGCAGCAACTCAAGCCGGCCGAATTCGCGCTCGCTCGGCA